>JANMHB010000064.1:0-37469 GCA_031374935.1 Gemmatimonadaceae bacterium
TTCGACGTCCGCGACGTCATGATGCCGGCCCGCGACGGCGTGCGTCTGCATGCGAAGATTTTCGTCCCGAAAGATCAGCGCGAGCCGCTCCCCATCATCATGACGCGAACGCCTTACGGCGTGGCCAACGCCGCGAACACCTTCAACGCCTACTTCAAGGCGCTGGCAGACGAGGGCTACATCTTCGTCTTCGCCGACATCCGCGGAAAGTTCGGATCCGAAGGCACGTTCATGATGCAGCGTCCGGCGCGCGCGCAGGGCGACACCAGGGCGCTCGACGAGGGCACGGATACCTACGACACGATCGATTGGCTGCTCAAGAACGTCGAGCGCAACAACGGGCGCGTCGGCATGCTCGGTGTGAGCTACGACGGATGGACCGCCGCGATGGCGATGCTCGATCCGCATCCGGCACTGAAAGCCGTCAGCGAGCAGGCCTCGCCCGCCGACATGTTCCTCGGCGACGACTTTCACCACAACGGGGCATTCCGGCTCAGCTACGGCTTCGAGTACGCGTACATGACCGAGGCCACCCGCGAGAACAGCGAATACAAGTTCGACCCGAAAGACACGTATGACTGGTACCTGCGCGTCGGACCGCTGAAGAACATCCAGGCGAACGTGATGCGTGACACCGTGCTGCCGTCGTGGCGCGACTTTGCGCAGCATCCGAACTACGATGCCTTCTGGCAGCGCCAGTCCATGCATCGATCGCTCACCCGCGTGACCGTCCCGACGCTCAACGTTGCTGGCTGGTGGGATCAGGAGGACTTCTACGGTCCGGTCACCATCTACCGTACCTTGGAAAAGCACGACTCGCTCAGGCGCAACACGATCGTGATCGGACCGTGGACGCACGGATCATGGGGCGGCGGCCCCGGGCGCCGACTGGATGCGATCGACTTCGGCTCGAACACCGCCGAGTACTATCGCCAGCAGGTGCAGCGCCCCTTCTTCGCGTTCCACTTGAAGGACCAAGGTGCCGCACCGGTGAAGGAAGCGCTCGTCTTCGAATCGGGCAGCAATCAGTGGCGCGCCTACGACAGCTGGCCAGCGCCCGGCGCGCAGACGCGCGCCCTCTACTTCCACGACAACGGGCGACTCTCGTTCGACGCACCGACGTCGACGGCTGCCGCTGCTTCCGACAGCTTCGTGAGTGACCCCGCCAACCCGGTACCGTACCGCAAGCGCCCGATCGAAGCGACCTATGCGTCCACCGGATCAAAGTGGTACACCTGGCTGCTCCAGGACCAGCGATTCCTCGACGATCGCCGCGATGTGCTGCGCTGGGTGAGCGAGCCACTCACCGAGGATGTGGTGGTGGCCGGCGACATTGCGGCGAAACTCTTCGTCAGCACCACCGGGCAGGACGCCGACTGGGTGGCCAAACTGATCGACGTCTCGCCGGAAGACGACCCCGATCCGAAACGCCGCGGCTACCAGCTGATGATCGCCAATGACGTCTTTCGCAGCCGGTTCCGCGAGTCGTTCGAGACACCGAAGCCGCTGACACCGAACACGGTCACGCCGATCACGATCGACCTGCACACGCAGAGTTACCGGTTCCTGAAAGGCCACCGGATCATGGTGCAGGTCCAAAGCACCTGGTTCCCGATCATCGATCGCAATCCACAGACGTGGGTGGCGAACATTTTCGAGGCCGGTGAGTCCGACTTCCGCGCGCAGACACATCGCGTGTGGCGCACCGCGGCGCAGGCGTCGCGGGTGGAAATGCAGGTGGTGCGGCCGTAGCCCGCGATCAGCGGTACGTCACTTGCGCGACCGGAGCAACAGCCGCACCAGCGCCGGCACCGCCGAGCGTTCCGGGGTGTGGTCGGTGATCAACGTATCCACCGGCCAGCCCCGATCGGCGGCGCGTTTCGCCGAGGGCGAGAACGCATCGGTGGTCGCGCCTTTGTCCATCGTCAGGATGTAGTGTGCCGCCAGCTGACGCGCCGCACCGTTGGTGAGCATCAGCGTATCGGTCATCGTCTTCAGCGGATGCGGCACGTCCTTCGGTGGCGGTTCGTCTGCGCGTACCCAGGGGGGAACGATCAGGCCCTCCTTCGTGCTCGATGCCACCATCGCGTTGAATCCCGGTCCTGCCAGCGTCGCCATGCTTTCGCCGGAATCCGGCAGGAACGCATCCACATACACGACGCGCGTGATCCGCTCCGGCATACGGTCGGCGGCACCAGTGATCACCATGCCCCCGTAGCTGTGTCCGACGAGGATCACGTTGCTCAGTTGTTCGAAAAGTACCGTGTTCACGACGTCTGCGATGTGTGTGGTCAGGCCGATGTTCGCGTTCGCGAGATGCGTGCGTTCGCCAAGCCCGGTGAGCGTGACGCGATACACATGATGACCGCGCCGGGTGAGGGCCGAGTCGACACGACGCCAGTCCCAGCCGCCACCCCAGGCGCCGTGGACGATCACGTATGTCTGCGGTGCGACGCGTGGCCGGCGTGGTTGCGCCAGCAGAAGACCAGGCGTCAGGCAGAGGGCCAGCACGAGCTGTCGGTGAACGGGCATGGAACGGAGATCCGGATGCGAAAGGGTGGCGGTTCTGGAATTGCACTGCGCCGCGACGGAAAGGATGCCGTTCTGGAGCACGTTTCGCCACGGGCCGGAGGCGCGATACGCAGTCGGCGGCGTGGCCAGCAGATCACGCTGGCCCTGATCGCTGCAGCGCTGATCGGATGCTCGCGCGAGCCGGAGCCGGAAGTCACAGGCAATCCCGAGCCCCCGGCGGCATTTGAGACCGACAGGGGATCTCGATCATCGGCAGTGACTGAGGATCATTGACACACCGGCAGGTACACGTCGAATCGTGACCCCACGCCCACCGTGCTGGATATCTCGATATCGCCGTGTGCGGACAGCACGATCTGTTGCACCGTCGCGAGCCCGATGCCTGTGCCGCCCTCCGCGTCTTTCGTGCTGAAGAATGGTTCGAAGACTCTGGACAGGAGGTCCGGCGGAATACCGGCACCTGTGTCGATAACGGACAGGCAGACGTAGCGACCCGCCAGGAGCACCGCACCGTGCAATCGGCGGTCAGCGCGTAACTCGGCGAGCTGCGACTGAACCGTGATCATGCCACCGGCCGCCGTCGCATCACGGGCGTTGACGACGAGATTGAGCAGAATCTGTTCCGCCTGCACTCTGTCGAGTGCAACGCGCGCATCAGCGGAGTCCGGCAAGAGACGCAGCGTACGATCCGGCCCGGCGACACGTTCGAGCATGCTCGCCGTAGCTCGTAGCGTCTCATCCATGCCGATGACACTCACTGCGGTCGATGGCCCGGTCTTCGCAAACGTCATCAATCGTTTCGTCAGGCTCACGGCACGCCCGATCGAGCCGGTCAATTCGTCGAGTTCGTGTGACGCCACTGCCGGCTCGGCGACCGATGCGCGCGCGAGTTCTGCACCGGCCGAGATTGCGGCGAGCACATTGTTGAAGTCATGTGCGATGCCCGCTGCCATCCGTCCCAGCATTTCGAGCCGCTCACTGCGCTGCAGCCGAAGTTCGATCTGATGCATCCGTGCAGCCTGCTGCGCCACGGCCGTCCGTTCGTATGCAACCGCTATACCGATGGAAATCACGCCGACCGCGACCATCTGCACGATTTGCGTCGTCGCCACAGCCAGCAATCGTGGCAGCGTCGCATCGGCGAACATGGCCTCGGGCAGGATGACCTGCGTGACCAACAGCAGCCGAACCGCAAACAGCACGAACCCGATGCAGAGCCATTGCAGCGATCGACGGTGAGTCGCTGCGACCCGACTCGCACGCCAGGCCGCGATGGCGAGCAACAGATATGGAACCGGGTACAACCACCCGAGTGGCCCCGAGCCCGGCTGGTGAAGTATCCGGCCAGCGGCGAGGCTGGCGCCGATCATGACTGCCGCCACCAGCGCGCTCCCGATCAGCAACCGGCGAGACACCACGGCCCTCGACTCATGGCCGGCCAGAATCTGCACCACGCTTACCCACCAGAGGCACGAACCGAGCACCGCCAGAAGCTGCACGGTAGCCGTCGACCACTGGAGGGAAGCCAGTGGAGCCGCCCGACCGAACCACGCCGCCGTCAGCGACGCGAGGATGTGCACCAGATACACGCTCCACCCGATCGCCAGCGCTGTGTGCAGCGGGCGACGATAGATGAAGGCGATGCCCCAGAGTGCAACCAGAAACACACACGCCAGGGACGCCTGCAGGAAGAAAGACGCCAGCAAGGCGTCCATTGGCAGGATTCGCAGATCAGTGCTCGTGCAGTGTGATTCTTTGTCTGCGGCGGGAAAGACTCATGTTGAGTATAGACCGAGTCCCTTCATCTGTCGATCGTGCATCCGTGACAGCAGCGTCGTCGCGACGATCGCACCGAGCGCGGCCATGCCCATATCGCTCTGCGTATCCCACGGATCTCCCTGCGTACCGAGGAACGCCTCGGCGCCCTGCCCCAGCGCCAGCGCCGCTCCCCACTCGATCAGTTCATAGATCAGGCTCACGCTGAGCGCACAGGCGACCGACAACACCGCCGGCCACCGCCCCGGTCGCACGATCCCATGCCGCACGAAAATCTCGCGCGCCACCAGCGCTGGCACGAAGCCCTGCGCAAAGTGCCCCAGCTTGTCATATGGATTGCGTGACAGGTCGAACGCCTCCTGCACCCAGAACCCGATCGGCACTCGCGCGTAAGTGTACGCACCACCCACCAGCAGGATCACAGCGTGCGCGGCGATCAGGATGTAGAGCAGCGACGTGAGCGGAAACCGCGTGCGAGTTGCAACCAGGATCGGCAGCGCGATGATGATCGGTGCCACTTCCATCCACCACGTGGAGCGCTCGTACGGACGGATCCCCGACACGATGAGCAGTGCCACGACGGCGAGGGCGAGCATGGGGAGCCAGCGGCGTTCGGGCATGATAGATCGGGTGCTCCTGAGAAGGGTCATGGCATTGACTGCAGGCCGTGGTCCTCGTCACGCAGCTGCCTGAACGGTGCTGGCGGCCGTTACGGCACCGGCGCGTTCCGGTCGATCTGCCGTTGCATGATCCGCAGCAACTCCTGATTGCTCCACGGCTGCCATCCATGCGGCTTGAGCGGTCGACCGTATTGGATCGTGCCGGCGAAATACGGCCCCTGCCCCGGCTCCTTCGTGCTCTCGAGGAACGTCTCGAAGCGGTACACGCCGAGGTTGAGGAAGTAGTTGTCCATGTCACCCACCGCGACGTGCAGCTTCCCTACCAGCTTCGGGCCGATCGTCTTCCAGTTCCGCTCCACATAGTCACGCAGATCGTACCCACGCGCACGCATCGAATCGGCCACGCTGCGATCGATCACCCCCGTGCGCTTGTCCCACGGCGACATTGGATACCCATCCTTGCCCACCGGCGCCCAGGCCGCCGCCCACCCGTCCCACTGCCCACCGGAACGGCCATGTGACGCGATCACCAGCTCGGCCTGATTCTCCTCACGCACCGTCAGCTCGGTGAGGCCCTCAACGCTGCGGCTCGATGGCACTTCACGCGGCAGCCACGACCCATCCTTCATCACGAACGCATTCGAGTCGGCGTAGATGTTGCCGAACTGATAGTTGCGGAAGTCGAGCTGATCGGGATAGAGCGACCACGCACCGCCAAACACATCGGGATAGTGGATCTGCAGCGCCAGCACATCCCACCCGCCCGTCGAGCCGCCGGTGAGCACCCGCGCATACGGCGCGGCGAAGGTGCGGAACCGACGATCGATCTCCGGAATCAGTTCCTGCGTGATGGCATCACCATACGGGCCGTTGTTCGCCGAATTGAGCACGTAGCTGTCGTCGTAGAACGGCGTCGTGTGCTGGATGAACACGGTGATCACTTCCGGCACCGAGCCACTCGTCCACGCCTTCTGGAATTCGCATCCAGGCTCGCGTGCCGTGCGCGCCAGCCGCGCGGCGCGGGCTTCGGGCGTTTCGGGTGTGTCACAGCCCTCGAAGGTGAAGCCGAAGGGCGCGCGTTCACTGAAATGCCCCACCGTGTACACCACCGGATAGCGACGCGTCGGATTCTCGTCGTACCCCTTCGGCAGCAGGACCACCGCGCCGAGTGGCATTGGGTGGTTCCAGAAAGCACTGGCGAGTTTCGATGTGATGCGGATGCGCTTCACCCACGCCGTCTCGTCCGGCTTCGTGACCGGCGGCAACACTTTCGTCAACGACAGCGACACCGCCGCCTTGCGCGCCGGGTCGATGCGCACCTTCTGCACCTCACTCACCAGTGCGCCTGGCGCGCTGTTGAATCGCTGCCCTTCACCGGCATCCATGTGCGCCCAGATCGCGTGACCATCGGAGCGCTTGAACTGCGTATACGGCAGAATCATCCCCTGCACGAAGTACTCCCCCGCGGGCAGCCGATCGAGTGACGCCACCGGAAACCCGGGTACGGTCGGGTCGAAGGTGACCGTGGCACCGGGCAGCAGCGCCTCGACATCCACCCCGAAGAACGGCTCGCTCTCACGCGACGAACCCGATTGGCGGCGCGGCTCCGTCCTGTCGGTGCGCGCAACGAAGAGGAATGCACGGCCGGTGATCGGGCCGGCGTGTGCGCTGGTCGGGAACGACATGCGAACCGTCTGTGCGCATGCGAGCTGCGACAGCAGCAACAGCAGACAGGCGGCAGCCAGGCCGTGCCTGCGCCCGGGCGAAATCAACTTCATGATTTGCATGGTTGGAGAATGCTGCAACGCCGCACTCGCGGTTGGTTCGTGAGTCGGCCGACGCCACATGGTCGGACCGGCACGTCGAGTTTCGCCACACATTTGGTGACGCGCCCTGCCGAAGTCGGTTCGTGCGTCGGCTGACGGCCTTACGGCGTGGCGCCAGCCGTCGTCGGGAGCTTGCGCATCTGCCAGTCCTGGTACGATCCGTCGTAGAACTTCGCGTCGAGGCCGAGCAGTCGCGCCGCAAAGTAGGTCGCGCTGGCACGGTATCCCACCCAGCAATAGGTGACGACGGAGTCGCCGTCCTTCACGCGGTCGGCGAACATGCGGCGCAGTTCCGCGCGATCCTTGAGCAGCAGCGGATTCTCGGTCTGGAACAATGACTGCCACTCGAGTTGACGCGCGCCGGCGAGGTGACCGGCGCTTGGCATGCCGCTGCGATTACCGGTGCCGTTGTATTCGCCATCGGTGCGTGTGTCGATCAGCGCCAGCCCAGGCTTGCTGATGTTGGCGCTGATCCAGTCGGCCGTCACCACCATGCCGGCGCGCGGCCGCGGTGTGAACGTGCCCTTGGTGACCGTCGGCTCCGACTCGCCAGCCGCGCGTCGTTCCGCTGCCCACTTGGCGAAGCCGCCATCGAGATACGACACCTTGCTGTGACCCAGGTAGTCGAGCGTCATCAGCATCCGCGTCGCCATGGGCGCTTCGTGCGCATAGACCACCACGCGATGGTTGTCCGAGATGCCCAGCCCTTCAAAAAGGTTCTTGAGCGAATCGACCGTGGGCAGTTCAGTGCTGATGCCGTCGCGGCTGACTGTGAGGCGGCGATACATCACCGCCCGCGACCCGGGGATGCGCTCGGTGCGGGCGCTGTCATTCATCGTCACCTCGACCACGACGACATTCGGATCCTTGAGGTGTGCGGCGAGCCACTCGGTGCTGACGGCCATCGAATCGGTCAGGGCGCGCTGCGCACCGGCGGACGTTGAACCCAGGACGAGACCCACGGCACATGCGATCGCAAGACGACGTGAAGAACACATGAGGAACACCGGATGAAGTCGGGGGCCAGCGCAGGATTGCCAGAAATCTGGCCCCGGAAGCTGCCATGTGCGACCGTCAGGCGGCCACACGTCGATCGCACCAGCCGGGCCCGCAGGCCGGTTGGCGCCTGGCTCAGGCAGGCGGAATCTCGTCAAACGAGTGGTACACCGCCTTGCCATGGCTGCGCGCCACCTCGACCATCTCGTCGGCTCCAACCGATGCACCGCCAATGCGCAGGCAGCCATCACACTTGGCCACCAGCCGGCGTGAGATCGGGTGAAAGATCTCGGTGAACACCGGATCACCGATGCCCGTTGAACCGCCGCGTTCGATCAGCGGCAGCGCATACCACTCGCCCATCACAGGCAGATGACCGGCGCGGAAGAGGCGCAGCGACATGTCGGTCATCGCATCGACATTCTGCTGAATGCGCGCGGGATCGTCGTCCGTACCCGAACGATATGGGCCGGCGACGAGAATCATCTGGACAGGCATGAGTGTGACTGGGCGAAGGAGTGTGGAATGAACCGGGCGCTGATGCGCCAAGTCACGCGTGGGTCTGCGGCGCGGCAGGCACCCTACGCAGTGATCTCGATCCGGTTCCCGTCCGGATCGAGCGTGACACTCTCGTAGTACCCGTCCCCCGTGCGGCGGGGGCCATCCAGGATCGGGAATCCGTCCGCCCGGAGTCGTTCGGTCAGCGCATCAACCGCGCTGTCCGAGCCAGCCGCGATCGCGAAGTGCGTCAGGCCCATGCGTTGCGCTCCGGGCTCGATGACAACTGGTTTCAGGGTGATCGTCGACATGACTTCGAATCGCGCGCCGCTGCTGAAGGAGAGAAAGCACGATTCGAATCCCTTGGCAGCGTTCTGATAGCGGGCACCGGCGGTGGCACCGAAGTACGTCGCGTAAAAGGCAACGCAGCGATCGATGTCGCTTGTCCAGACGGCGAGATGGTCGATGCGCATCACGGAACCGGCTTCGCCCCCGTCGCCTGTTCCAGCAACCGCGTCGCCCTGGCAATCAGGTCACTCTCGCGCAACAGCGCCGCGGCCAGCTTGGTGATCTGTTCTTCCGCCAGCTTCCACTCCCGCTGTTCGATCGCCTCGCGCACGCCTGGCATCGTCTTCACGCCATACCCGGTGTAGTAGCCCGGCGCATACAGCGAATGCTGATACCAGGGCCGCTTGGGCAGCCCCTCGGGAATCAGCATCACCTGATCACTCTGCCGGAGCAGCGCATTCACCTGCGCCAGCGCGGTGGCGCTGGCGGCGCTCCCCTGCAAGCCACCATACGCCTTCTCGTATCGCTCGGCCACGCGAGCCAGCGAATCGGTGGCGTTCTGCACGGGCGCAAAGTTCAGGTGAGGTGCCGGTGCCTGCGCGGCGGGCGCCTGCAACGGTCGCCGCGGATCGTTCGTGATCGTGTACGCCCCTTCGGCGAGACGGCGATTCAGTTCCTCGATCTCCCTCGCGGTCGTCTCGCGCAGCGTGGTCACCTCGCCGAGGTACCGCTGCGCCGTGGCAGACAGGCTTCCGAACTCCGCCGGCAGCAGATCCGCGCTGGCCACACGCATCACCATCATCCCGGCCACCTGCGCCAGGGCCTTGCCGTACACGAACGACGTATCGCTGAATCGCGTGTACCACGCAAACGAATCGTAGATCGAGTGGTAGATGCCGCCGTCATCCTCGCCGCCGAATCCGATGTTGAGCGTCGGCACGCCGGCGTGCTGCAGGAACGGCGTGAAATCGGACCCCGACCCGAGCGCCTCGATGCGCAGGTCGCGAGCCGATCGAGCGTCGGCGTTCCCATTCATGACCTCGGACATGCGCTGACGCTGCAGCACGGTGACATTCGTTTCCGGATCGTTCACTTCACCGGCAACCTCCGTCACGAACCGCTCCATGGCGTGTGAGCCGGCCGCACCGAGCACGCCGCGGCCGTTGCCATCGGTGTTCAGGTAGAACACGCCCTTGGCACGCATGTCGGCCATGTGCTCTTCCACCCACTCGGTGGAGCCCAGCAGTGATGGCTCTTCGCCGTCCCACGCCGCGTAGACGATCGTGCGCTTCGGCCGCCAGCCCTGCTTCACCAGCTCGCCCATCGCGCGCGCCTCTTCCAGTTCCGCCACCATGCCCGAAATCGGGTCCTCGGCGCCATTCACCCAGCCGTCGTGGTGATTGCCGCGCATCACCCACTCGTCCGGGAACGTCGATCCCTTCAACGTGGCAATCACGTTGTAAAGCGGCGTCTGCTTCCAGTCGAACTCGAGCTTCAGGTGGACCCGCGCAGAGCCAGGCCCGAGGCGATACGTGATCGGCAGGCCGCCCCGCCATGATGGTGGCGCCACCGGACCGGTCAGCGCTTCGAGCAGCGGTTGCGCATCCGCGTACGAAATCGGCAGCACCGGAATCTTCATGATCGTGACGGCGTCCTTGCGGTCGAGACGCTTCGCGCCGGGTGTCGCGCCAACGCCCGGGGTCAACGGATCGCCAGGATACGTCGGCATGTCGAGCACGCTCCCGCGCTGCACGCCGTCCTTCGGACGATAGGGCCCGTTTGGATACGTCTCACCGGCGGCGTAGCCATCGTCGCGCGGATCGGAGTAGATCAGCGCACCCACGGCGCCATGTTCATACGCCACCTTCGGCTTGATGCCGCGCCATGAGCCGCCGTAGCGTGCGATGACGATCGCACCCTTCACGGAGATTCCCCGGCGCTCGAGCTGTTCGTAGTCGGCCGGGACGCCGTAGTTCACGTACACCAGCGGCGCCGTCACATCGCCGTCACCGGAGTATGCGTTGTACGTCGGCAATTGCTCGGCGCGCTGATCGGTGGTCGGATCTTCCTTCAGAATCGGCTCTTCGAGCTTGGCCCGGAATCGGCTGGGCGCGACGAGTTCCAGCACACGCACCCGCGGCGTCGGGAAGAGCACGTCGAACCGTTCGATCTTCGCGTCCCACCCGTACGACTCGAACTGCGCGCGCAGCCACTCGGCGTTGTCCTTGCCATACGGCGATCCAAGGTGGTGCGGCCGCGCAGCGAGCCGGCGCATCGCCTCACGCATCCGTGACGGTTCAGGGATGGCGCGGAACTTCGCTTCCCAGCCGCGCTGCACGCGCGCCGACTCGGCGGTGAACCCGCGCATCGGCGGATCATCCAGACGTGGCGCGGCTGCCATGAGCAGCGGAATCAGCAGGAGCGTGGACGCGACGGACGGGCTGATGCGTGGCATTGTCGGGGCGGGCCGTGTAGGGACGGACATACGGTACAAATGGACGAGGCCGGACACTCGCCGCTGCGAGGTCCGGCCTCATCAATCTGTCTTCCTGCACTCCGTCCCGGCACTCTGCCGTTCACGCCCCGCCGCGATCGTTCAGGACTGGACGCACCCGGTCGCACCACGACGCACGGCGCCGCTCAGAACAGGTAGGCCGCGCTCATGCCGAAGGTGAACTGACTGGTCTTCGAGCCGAACACGAGCTGGTTCGACCGGTCGAACCGAAGTTCGGGACGCAGCAGCATGTTCGGGAAGCTCTTCACGTTGAGCGTCGCCGTCGCGCTGCCGAGCCGGTGCTGCGGGCCACCTACGAGACCGAATGCCGCGCCGGTGCGCGCTGCGTTCCGGTCGTTCACGTAGTCGGCACGCAGTGCCACGCCCAACTTCGGCGTAGCGTCGACCACCAGCCAGCTGCTGGCCGCCCACCAGGCGGCATCGCGGGTCGAGTCCGGAAGCGCCGCGTTTCGCTGCTCGCGACCCACATCCGCCTGCACGGACGCCGTCACCCGGCCGATTTTCCGGCTGAGCATCACTTCGCCGCCGCTGCGGAGGGCACTGTTGTTCGCGGCTTGCTCGGGGCCGACGAAGCCTTCGATCGAAATCGTGGTTGCAGCATCCGGGCTGAGTCCGACGCGCGCCATGTATGAAAGCCGATCGTTCACGTCCTGGACCTGATCCCAACCGTTGAGCACACGCAACTGCAGATCGAGCACCCGGTTCACACGATGCTCGATGCTGACGCCGGTCTGTGTGAAATTCTCAACGTAGATGAACTCATTGCCGATCGAGAGATTGGGATTGAGCGGCGTCTCGATGACTTCGACACCCATGAAGGTAGCCATGCGCCCGACACGCACCTGAACGCCGTTACCATTGGCAGTCGGGAAATTCAGCACGCCATACAGCTGATACACATCACCGTTGGGGCCGAGATTGAACCCTGTCTACTGCAACATCTGCGCATTCTGGCCAAATATCATGTCGGCGTGGAACCCGGCATCCATCTTCGTCGCGTCGAACGCCCGGTCGATGGTCAGCTTGAGCGCGTTGAGCGAGAACTGATTGTTCGTGCGCTCATAGAGCCGCCCGGTGATTGCACTACCGTTCGGACGACTCGACACATTGAACGCCGTCTCGACGTAGCCGGAGAGTTTGAGGCCGAGCAATGGCGCGGCGTCGTCCGCTTTCGGCTGTGCTGCCGGCGCCGAATCGACGCGTACGCCGGTGGTATCCACTCGAGTGGCGGCTGAGGCGATCAGGGGCTGCGCATGCATGGGCACGGCGAGCACCGCCAGGAGGACAAGCACTGACGCGCGGTGGCGATTTCGGGGGCTGTTCATACGCGGCTGGATCTCCGGAGTGGTGTCGCTGACGCAGCGACACATGGCGGAGCCTGCTCGTCGTCGACGGAGCCATCCGGGGATGCCCGTCGTGCGCTGAACCGGGCCGCATCGTCGCGGGAGTGGTCGCATGTGGCCGGGCCAGGCGGGCTCGACCGCACACTCCGATCCAGTCTCGGCATGGTCGAGTCCGGTCTTAACACTCGAGGCCGGTCGCGGGCTTTGGCCCGTCCGGCCAGCCTGACCGGAAATCCGGGTTATCGAGCTCTGGCGTATCGAGTCGTGCCAGCCGATCGTCGTGACGATACCGTTATACTCATCAGCCAGTTGCGCGGCACGTCGTCCCCAATCCCGCATTCGTATGGCACGCTATCGCCCCCTGATCGCCGTCACGACCCAGACGCTGCAGTCCATCGACGGCATCCCGGCTGGGCTGCCCCAGTCGGTCGTGATGAACCAGCGATACTACGTCGCCGTCTCGCTGGTGGGGGCTGTGCCCTGCCTCGTGCCGCTGCTGGATGACGACGAGGACACGCTCCGTGAGCTGTACGAGCGGGTGGACGGCATTCTGGTGCCTGGGGGCGTCGACATGGATCCGTCGACCTACGGCGAGGCGCCACATGAGCGACTTGGCAACATCGATCCTTCGCGAGACCGGACCGAAATTCTGATGGCCAAGTGGGCCGTCGAAGACCGAAAGCCGTACCTCGGCCTGTGCCGTGGCGCGCAGGTGCTCAACGTGGCGCAGGGCGGTTCGCTCTGGCAGGACCTCGACGCGCAGTACGACGGGGCGATCAAGCATGACTACTTCCCGAACAGTGGCTTCGAGCGCGATCACCTGGCCCATGAGGTGACGATCGCGCCCGGTTCGCGGCTCCGTCACGCGATGGAGGTCGATCACTACACGGTCAATTCGATGCACCACCAGGGACTCAAGACCATCGGTCGCGGTCTGGCAGCCACCGCCATCGCGCCGGACGGGCTGGTCGAAGCCGTCGAGCTGGATGACGACGGCGCCTTCATCGTCGGGGTCCAGTGGCACCCGGAAGTCTTCGAATTGACGGATCCGCACACGCGGCATCTCTTCAAGCAGTTCGTGGATGCGTCGTCAGACTGGCGGCGCGCGCAGGGCTGATCCCGGGCGGGGCAACTCCCCCGGGCGACACGAGCCGGGGAGCGGTGATGGCGATCGCAATCACTCGAGACACCTTCACCGACGCCGACTACGCGCGTTTCGGTGAGCGGCTGACCGCACAGGTTGCGCACCTTGGTCGCGTGTGTGCGCAACCCACCTTCGGTGACGGGCCAGCCAGCATCGGCGCCGAACTCGAACTGCCGCTCGTTGGCGACGACTGGCGGCCGAACCCGTGCAACATGGCGGTGCTCCGCGAACTCGATGACCCGCGCGGCACCGTCGAGATTGCGCGTTTCAATCTCGAGCTGAACCTGACGCCGGTGCGTGCGGCCGGCGCTCCCTTCGCCGCACTGGGCGCCGAAATCGCGACGCTCATGGCACGACTCGCGCCGATCACGGCGGGCCATGGCGCGCGCGTGGTGCCGATCGGCATCCTGCCGTCCGTGCTGCCGGAGGATGTCACGCCCGACGCGATGACCAATCTGCCGCGCTATCGCGCGCTCGGGCACGCGGTCACGCGCCTCCGCAATGGGCCGGCGCATATCCGTATTCAAGGCGAGGAGCCACTCGCGATCGACAATGACGGCGTCATGCTCGAGGGGGCGAACACGTCGTTTCAGGTTCATCTGCGTGTCCCGGCATCACGGTTTGCCGACACCTACAACGCGGCGCAACTGGCCACGTTGGTGGCGGTTGCCATTGCGGGGAATTCTCCCGTGTTTCTCGATCACCTGCTGTGGGACGAGACGCGGATCGCGGTCTTCAAGCAGAGTGTCGACGCGCGCAGCGCCAACGACCTGACGTGGCATCGCCCGGCGCGCGTGGCGTTCGGGCATGGCTGGGTTCGAAAAGGCGCGCCTGAGCTCTTCGCGGATGCCGTTCGGTTGCATCCGCCGATCTTCCCGGTGTGTGATGAAGAATATGTCGACGAACCTGACGCGACGGTGCCGCGCCTCGCGGAGCTGCGCCTGCATCAGGGTACCGTCTGGCGCTGGAATCGCGCGATTTACGACGCCAGCGGGAGCGGACACCTGCGGATCGAGTATCGCGCGCTGCCGGGCGGCCCGACGATTCCCGACATGATGGCCAACGCCGCCTTCATGCTCGGGCTGACGATGGGGTTGGCCGAGGAAATCGACGGGCTCCTGGACGGTATCCCGTTCAACCTGGCCGAGACGAGCTTCTACCGCGCGGCACGCGACGGGATGAATGCGGTGCTGCTCTGGCCGAGCGCGTCAGGCGCGTCACCGCAGGAACGGCACGTGCGCGAGCTCGCGACATCACTCCTGCCCGTGGCTGAGCGCGGCCTGATCGCACTCGGCGTCGATGCGGCTGAACGCAGCCGCTACCTCGCGGTGATCGCCGATCGGATCGACGTCGCACAAACCGGGGCGCGCTGGCAGCGGTCGGCGTTGCACACCTTGCGGCGCGGGCACACACGCCAGAACGCATTGACGCAGCTGGTGGCGGAGTACGCAGCACGGGCCGATACGCAACAGCCGGTGCATACGTGGGCGGCGGTGGGCTGAAGCGGCGCCTGCGCTGCTCTGATCATCATCAACCTGCGTGGTTGATGGACTTCCTTGGCCGGCCGCCCTTTTTCCCGTTTTCCCGCGCGGCGATCGCCTTGGCGCGCGAACGAACTGCGCCTCCCGCGGCGCCAGCGGCCCGCATGAAGGTGTGGGGGCCAAGAATCAGCCTGGCCAGTGCGACGACACTGACATCCACATCAAGCGCAGCCCAGCCGAGCCCGACTCCGGCCGGGCCGACTGTCACCGCGCGGAGGTCAGCATCTTTGGCATTGGCAAGCCCCGGGATCATCGCGACGGGAATCGAGAACGCAGCGCCATTGGTGAGCACGACTGTCACCGTGCGCGCACTGGTGCTGTAGCTCGCAGTCCGCGCGTGAGGCCTCGTGCGCAGCGAGCGCGCCGCGCGGGTGCGTGCGGCCAAAATCTCCTTCTGCTTCTCCCGCGAAACGTCAGTCGAGTGGGCCATGCAGCCTCTCCCATGCCTGTAGCAGTTCATGCGCGTGGCGATGTACGAGTTCGAGCGCACGCACGATGTCTCTGTCCTTCATGTCGTAGGCCTCCCAGACCACCGGGGGAGCGCCGTTGCGCCCGATCCTGATGACCGACATACCCGTCGGCCCATGTTCGACGTGTGCGTGCGGTGGGGGATGCTCGCGCGGTGGCCCAAAGATCTTGAGCCGGAAACGACCACTGATGACGATGACTGGCACCGAATAATAACCTGAGCGTTGGGTTTTGTTAGAGGCGGAGGCTTCACTTCCCAGCCTCGAAACCACCACGCTCCGCGCTCACGTCAGCGCGCCGTCACTGCCCTTCTGGGCTCATGGTCCAATCGATGCGCGACGCTCGCTTGCGCTCAGCGCGGCGGCCGACCTCGTTTCGCCGGTCGCGCCGCCCGCATCACCGACTCGATCTCGTCCGCCGAGTACGGCAGCCCGCGCGTCAATACCTCGGCGCCGTCGGCGGTGATCAGGATCATGTCCTCGAGATAGAGCCCCACGCCATCCACCGTCAGGATCGGCTCGAACGCGACCACCTGCCCCACGCGCAACGTGTCGACGTTGCCCTCGGCGCTGGCCAGCCCCACGCCGTGAATCTCCCAGAAACGCCCCCCTTCAGGCGACAGGGCGACTTCGGCCGTCCGTCGCGCCAAGCGACCGGTCAGCCCGCGACGACGTCGCTGGATCTCGCCGCGCCAGACCACGAAGATGTCGCTGGCCGGAATCCCGGGCTGCATGGCGCGCACCGCAACGCGATACGCACCCACGAACAACTCCCACGCTTCGCGCTGTTCTGCGGTGAAGCGACCGGAGACCGGTGCGGTGCGACCCACATCCCCTTCGTAGTGCGCCTGCCGGCAGCCAACATCGATGCGCGCCAGTTCCCCCGCCTGCATCACGCGATCGCGAAAGCGTGAATCGCCAAGCGACTGAATCGCACTGACGATGTCGGCGTTCACGCCCGTCATCACCCAGGGCCAGAAGGACACACCGTCAGCACCCGCATTTACACACGCGGCGAGGACGTCGGACTCGGCCTCGCGCTGACGCCGCCCCGGTTGGAGTGCGCGCAAACCGGCGATCAGCGCTGCTGCGCTGCTGGCAGCAACGGTGCGCAAGGCCGCGATCTCATCGGCTGACTTGACCTCGCGCAACTCATCCTCATCGGGCCCCTCCGCCAGCTGCACCTTCGGCCAGCGAGTACGGAGCGTCTGCTCCCACATGCCAGCAGCATCACTGCCCGTCAGCACCGCAGGGTGCGACGTTGCAGAGGCACGAGTGAACGGACCTCGCAGGACCAACGCCGAATCCGCGGCGAGCCGCCGGTCGAGAAACGACTCGAACTCGCGCCACGACACCACGTGATCGAGGCCGAGCCGAGTGGCACTCTCCGGACCGGGCTGCACGTACGCGTACGGCGCACGCATCAGCGCGCCGAACCCAGGCAAGCGACCTGCCTCCGGCACGAACAACCACGTCTCACGCCGGTCGACGTCGATCGCCAGCATCGCGGCGACGGCGTTCGGCAGGCCGGTCAGGTACAGGAAGGTCGGATCCTGCCGCAAGCCGTTTTCGCTCACGTGCATCACAGTGGCTGTGGCGCGCACCAGCAGGATGCCACTCCCCGCCATCGCCATGGCGTGCGCGCGGCGGGCGACCAGCGCGTCGACCGGTACGATCGGCGTCGCCTGTGCCGTGCCGCGTGCTGACGCCATCCCGATCGGCAGCAGCAGGCAGACCACGCGGCGGAGAGATGGCCTCAGAGGTTCCGCCGCTGCAATTCAGCCACCGCATGCGCACATGCCCGCGCCGTCAGCGCCATGTACGTGAGCGATGGATTCTGACAACTGCTCGATGTCATGCAGGCTCCATCGGTGATGAACAGGTTCGGCGCGTCCCACGCCTGATTGCGCCCGTTCAGCACCGAGGTCTTCGGGTCCCGGCCCATGCGGGCGGTGCCCATTTCATGGTTGGCGTTGCCCGGGGTGCTGGGTCCATGTGTATGTGCGCGGATGTCTCGCGCCCCGGCGGCGTCGAGCAGCTCGGACGCCGTGATGTTCATGTCGCGATGGATGGCGAGTTCATTGTCGCTCCACTGCGCCTCGATGTGCAGCGACGGTACGCCCCAGCGATCCTTGAGCGTGGGGTGCACGGTGGCACGATTCGACGCGCGCGGGAGCATCTCGCCGTAGCCGTTGAACGTCATGCTCCACGGGCCGAGCTGCGTGAGACGCTCCTTGAACGCCAGCCCGATGCCCGGAGCGCGCGTTGCCGCGGCCCATCCGCCACGACCGGCGCCCCCCTGAAATCCATAGCCACGAATGAAATCCGGATGCTTCGACGACACGTTCCGGAATCGCGGCACATAGATCCCGTTCGGACGCTCCCCGATCACGCGTCGATCGGTGAACCCGTCGATCGTCCCGGTGGCACCACCCCACTTAATGTGATCCATCACGTTCCGGCCGACCTGATCACTCGAATTGGCCTGCCCGTTGGGAAACGCCGGTGATGTGGAGTTGAGCAGCAGTCGCGCACTCTCGATGGCGGAGGCACAGAGAAAGACGATGCGGGCGGAGTACCGGTGTTCTGCCCCCGTCTGGGCATCGATCACGCGCACACCGGAGATGCGTTTGCGCCTTGTATCGAAGTCGAGCGCACGCACGATGCTGTGCGGGCGGAGCGTCATACGGCCGGTGGCTTGCGCCGCCGGCAGCGTGGCGTTGATGCTGCTGAAGTACGATCGGGTGGAGCAACCGCGCTGACAGGGACCACAGTAGTGGCACGGTGCCCGGCCGTTATGCAGCGCGGTCAGGACCGCCACCCGTCCGATGGTCATCACCCGCTCGCGCCCGTAGCGCGCCGCGATGCGGTCGCGCACCTGCGTCTCGACACAGTTGAGCGCCATCGGTGGCAGGAATGCGCCATCGGGAAGCTGCGGGAGTTGCTCTGCCTGGCCGGAGACGCCGATGAACCGCTCGACACGGGCGTACCAGGGTGCGAGCTCGGCGTAGCGGATGGGCCAGTCCACGGCGATGCCATCGCGGAGGTTGGCCTCGAAGTCGAGATCACTCATGCGATAGACCTGGCGACCCCAGATCACCGACTTGCCACCCATCTGTCGCGCGCGGAACCAGTCGAAGCGCTTGTCGTCCGGCGTGCTGTACGGATTGTCGACATCGTCGGTCCAGAACCGATGACTGATCTCGTCGAAACTCACGGATCGCTTCTGCACCGCCTGGCGCACCTCGATCACGCGCCGGTCACCGAGACCGCGAAACGGCATGTCGAATGGTTGCACGTGCTCGCGTGAATCCGCTTCCGGCGTCAGCGATCGGCCGGCTTCGAGGACCAGCGTGCGCAGACCACGCTGCGTCAGCTCCTTCGCCGCCCAGCCCCCTGTCATGCCGGAACCGATGACGATCGCATCGTACACCGGTGCGATGTCGCGCGTCATGCGTCGACCCGTGCGTTGCCATCGTAACGCATTGGCATCGGGTAGCTGTGCAGCGTCTCCCGCATGCCGACCTCGGAGGTGCAGTAACCCCAGACGGTGAGATACTTGAGCATGGCGAACCAGTGGTCGTTGGCCGCCGCGTCTGACGTCGATCGCAACGCCGCCACTTCGACATCCGATGTCTCGAGCAGCGCGATCTGCTGGGCCGCCGAGCCGGTCACGAATTTCTCTCCGTATCGCGCCATGCTCCGGCCGTCCAGTTCTGCAATGCCGCGCAGGAACCGCGCACGATCATCGGGGGGATACCAACCGTCCAGCATCGTGTCGATGAAGGCGGTGACATTGGCATGCGTCGCACCCGGCGTGGCACCGGCCGGAATGATGTGCTCGGCGGCGATCATGACCGTCATCGCCGCGTGTGCGCCAAGAAACTTCAGGCGTCCGACATCGGCGGCGGTTCCGCGGTGTGCGTCGCGACCCAACGCCAGCAGGTCCGTCGCCGACAGGCGGTTGACCGCCGTCAGGCCACTTGCCGCCACCATCCATTGCAGGAGCTCGCGCCGGTCCACGGTTATGCCTCGCCCTTCGGGTACACGGTCTTCCCACCCGTCACGGTGCGCACGACCCTGATGTCCTTGATCGTATTCGGATCCACATCATGCGGGTCCTTTTCGAGGATCACGAAGTCGGCCAGCTTGCCGGCGGTGATCGACCCTTTCACCTGCTCCTCGTACGAGGCGTAGGCACCGTGCTGCGTGGCGATCATCAGCGCCTGATCGACCGTCACCCGCTGGTTCGCTCCCCACACCTTCCCGCGGAAGTCGCGCCGCGTCACCATCGACTGCAGGGCCATCAGCGGCTCGAACGGGCCCGGGCCATAGTCACTGGCACCCGGCACCTTGATGCCGGCGTCGAGGAACGACTTGTGCGCGAACATCGACTGCATCTTCTCGTCGCCGTAGCGCTCCCACTTCTCGCCGTGGTAGTACACATAGGTCCAGAACGGCGTTGGGATGGAGCCGGTTTTCGCGATGCGCGCGATCAACGAGGGGTTGATCAGCGAACAGTGCTCGATGCGATGGCGCCGATCGGGGAGCGGCCATTGCGCCAGCGCGCGTTCGTAGGCCTTGAGCACCATGTCGATCGTCACATCGCCATTGGCGTGGATGCCGATCTGCCACCCCTTGCTGTGCGCGTCATCGACCGCGTCATGAATCTCCTGCTGCGACATCGTCAGAATACCGTAGTCCGTCGTCCCGACGAACGGGGTGCTCATGCGCATGGTGCGTTCCGACGCCGACCCATCAGCCGCGTACTTCACGCCACCGACGCGCACCCACTCATCACCGAAACCGGTGCGCACGCCCGCGTCCCGCAGCAGCGGGAACGCCTTGCCGCGAATCATGAGATAGGCGCGATGCCGGAGTTCACCCGCCGCGCGGACATCCTCGTAGGCCCGGATGTTGTCGACACCGGCGCTCAGGTCGTGCACCGTGGTGAGCCCCGCCGCCGTGTAGAGACCCGAGATGTGGGCCATGCCACGGCGCGATCGATCGCGTTCCTGTTCCGCCGTGAACACTTCGCGCTTCCCGACGTTCTCGAAGACATCCGTGGCCAGTTCTGCCACCCAGCCGTTCGGCGTGCCATCGGGATCGCGGAAGAACCGGCCACCCGTGGGATCAGGGGTGTCCTTCGTGACACCGGCCAACGCGAAGGCCTGAGAGTTGTACCACCCGGTGTGCCCGCCTCGGTGATGCACACCAACGGGGTGATTCGGCGCCACATCATCGAGATCGCGCCGATGCAGCGGCCGACCATCGGTGAGCTTGGTGTCATCGAACATGTAGGCGTCCACCCAGAAGCCAGGCGGCGTGGTTGCCACCTTCTTCGCGATCGCAGCCTTCAGCGCCCCGATGCTGCGCAGGTTCGCATCGACATCGAACAGCTCGGTCACACCGCGCGGATGGTTGTGTGTGTCGATGAACCCCGGCACGACCGTCATGCGCGCCGCATCGATGACCCGGGTCCGCCGCGAGCCGAGGTTGCGGATATCCGCGTTGCTGCCGACGGCCAGAAACCGCCCGTCGCGCACCGCGAACGCCTGGGCCCGGGGCCGCGCCGGATCGCTGGTGAGGACGCGGGCATTGACCACGATCAGATCGGCCTCGATCCCTGCACCGCGCTGCGGCATCGGTGGCAGCCCGAGTGTACCCGCTGACGCTCGGACCGACCGCGGCACCATTGCCGCGCCCGTCATCAGCGCACTCAATCGGAGAAAGTCCTTTCGGCTGATGCTGCCCATGTTCGGCACCCGTCAGGGAGTAAGGTGGCAGAAACGCGGCGGGAGACCAGATTTCCCGCCAGAGTCGAGCAGACACTGGCCAACGATTTGTGCAAGAGGAACCTGCATGCGGATCCGTTCACGCACCACCCGTCTCTGCGCCGCGCTGGCACTGCTGCCGGTCATGGCGACCGCACAGGGTCGATCCGCCGCGGCAGCCACTGCCGACTGGCCACGCGCCACCCCGGCCGCCGTCGGCCTGAACGCTGCGGTCCTCGACTCGCTGGATGCCGAGATCAAGGTAGGCCAGTACGGGTTTGTCGATCGCATGCTCGTGCTTCGGCATGGCAAGATCGCCTTCGATGGGCGCTACCCGCAGGACTACGACACGGCGTACCGCGATTCGATGCGCGTCCCCAACGCGCTCAACGCGCATGACATGACCGGGCCATACAACTACTTCAATCCGTGGTGGCATCCGTTCTATCAGCGGGGCGATCTGCATACGCTGCAGTCGGTGACCAAGACCGTCGCCTCCGTCGTCATCGGTGTGGCGGTCACGCGCGGCGACTTTCCGTCGATCGACACGCCGGTGCTCAAGTTCTTCGACACCACCAAGGTGCAGCACATCGATGATCGCAAACGACGCATGACGGTGCGGCACCTGCTCACCATGACCGGCGGGATCGACTGGAACGAGAATCTGCCCTACATCGACCCGAACAACACCGCCAGCGGACTGGAAGCGAGCCCCGACTGGGTGCAGTACACGATCAACCGCCCGATGATGCGGGAACCCGGCACGGTGTTCAACTACAGCAGTGGCGAGAGTTCGGTGCTGGCATACGTCTTCAGTCAGGCCACCGGCATGGACCTCGAGGAGTATGCCGCACGCCACCTCTTCTCGCCGATCGGCATCAGGCGATGGTTCTGGAAGCGTACGCCCTCCGGGTCACTCGACACCGAGGGTGGCCTGTATCTCGACGCCGCCGATCTCGCGCGGATCTGGTATCTGTACACACAGGGCGGTGTGTGGCACGGCACACGCGTGGTCAGCGCCGACTGGATCAAGCTCTCGGTCTCCCCGTTGATTCCGGTGGGAACGTCGGCCACGGGTCCGATGTACGGGCTCAAATGGTGGCTGTACCGCGATCCGACGGATGCCACGAAGTTCATCTGGTCCGGCTCCGGCTTCGGCGGACAGTTCCCGATGGCGTTTCCGGAGCTCGATCTGGTGGTCGTGTTCAACTCCTGGAGCATCCTGCCGGGGCAAAAAGGCATTCCACTGCGCCGGATGCAGACGCGGCTCGCCAAGGCGGTGACCGGACGCTAGCATCGCGACATCGTGATGTCACGCGACTACACTGTGGCGATGCGCGAATTCCTCAATCCCGAACTGAGCCTTCTCGCCTTCCAGCGGCGCGTGCTGGCGCTGGCGGAAGACCGCGCCACGCCCCTGCTCGAACGCCTGCGATTCCTGGGCATCGTCAGCAGCAACATCGACGAGTTGTACATGGTGCGGATGGCCGAACTGCGGCTGGCAGCCCTCGACACGGCCATCGCGCGGCAGACCGACCACGGCGACGGACTCTCCGCCACCGATCGGCTGCATGCCGTGGAGATGGAGATCGAGTCCATTCTGGCGGCGCAATCGCAGTGCGCCGCCGAATGCCTGCGCGATGCGGAAGCGCATGGCGTGTACCTCACGTCGTGGGCGGTGCTGTCCGAGTCCGAGCGCATCGCGCTGCGCCAGCGCTACCTCGATGAGATTCAGCCCGACCTCTCGCCGTTCGCGATCACGCTCAGCCCTGGTGTTCCGCTGCCGCACCTGCCGCACCTGGGATTGTTCGTTGCGATCGTCTACCGCGCGCAGGGCGCCGCGCGCACCCATCTCGCCGAACACGAATTGCCGAGGGATGTGCCGCGCCTGCTGGACGTGCCGGGACGTACGGGAGCGGTGATCGCGCTCGAGGAGGTGCTGCGCGCCAACGCCCATCTGCTGTATCCGAATGCCGTGGTCGAAGGCGCGTATCTCTTCCGTGTCACGCGCGGCGGAGATCTGCACCTGCAGCACGATCGCGCCAACGACCTGCTCGACGCCGTTTCCGATGCCACCGCCCGGCGACCGCACAATCCTGCGGTGCGGGTTGAAGTCGAAGCCAGCATGCCGGCGCCGGTGCGCGCGCTGATTCTCGACAACCTGCATCGCGACGCCCTCGGTCGCGACATGGCAATCACGGTCAGTACCGCGCAGGTCGTGGATGGACTGCTCGACCTGCGCTGCCTGCAGACGATTCCGCTGCCACCCGACGCGGCGCTCGAGTATCCGCCGCTGCACGCACGGGCGGGGATTGCGGCCGGCGACTCGATGATGGCGGCAATCCGGACCGGCGACATCCTGGCGCATCATCCGTTCGAGTCGTTCGATGACAGCGTGGTGCGCTTCTTCGCCGAAGCGGCCAGCGACCCGCAGGTCACATCAATCGCCACCACGTTGTATCGCGTCGGCAATCCGTCGCCGATCGTCGAGGCACTACTCGTCGCCGCGCGCGCCGGCAAGCGTATCTTCGCGCTGGTGGAACTGCAGGCGCGTTTCGATGAGGAGCACAACGTGCAGTGGGCCCGGGCGCTGGAGCGCGCCGGCGGGCGGGTGGTGTACGGGCTTCCAGGCCTCAAGGTGCACGCCAAGGTGGCACTGGTGGAGCGTCGCGAAGGTGAGCACCTCGCACGCTACACACACGTCGGCACGGGGAACTACAACCCGCGCTCCGGACGGCAGTACACCGACCTCAGTCTCTTTTCCTGTCGTGAAGACCTCGCCGCCGACGTGGCGTCACTGCTCGAAGCGCTGGCCGCCGCCACATATCCGGCACACGGCCTCACGCATGGCGCGCTGGTGGCGCCGGTGCAACTGCTGCCCTCCCTGCTCGAGCGCATCGAGCGGGAAGCGCAGCATGCACGAACCGGTCGCGCGGCGTCGATCACGATCAAGGTCAACGCGCTGGCCGACCGCGAGATCATCCAGGCGCTCTATCGCGCGGCGCAGGCCGGCGTCCGTATCGAGCTGGTGGTGCGCGGCATCTGCACGCTCCGGCCCGCGCTGGCCGGCCTCTCCGACAACATCCGCGTCGTCTCGGTGGTCGGACGGTTTCTCGAGCATTCCCGCATCTACCGGTTCGAGAATGGTGGTGAGCCGGAGTACCTGATCGGGTCTTCGGATCTCAGGCCACGAAACCTGCGCCGGCGCGTGGAAGTGCTGGTGCCGGTGGTGGATGCCGGCAACCGGGCCCGGCTCGACGACATCCTGGCGCGGTACCTGGCGGATGGCACGGCATGGGAGCTCGACGCGGCCGGCGGCTACACGCAGCGCTCCGGTACCACACCAGGCGCCCAGGGCACGTTGGCGGTGGCCTTCCAGCCCGCGTAGCGAGGGTGCGACCTTTCGCGCACGTACGACGGCGCTCCACCCGAACCGCTCACGCCCTGGCTCACCGACGCCTGCCATGAAACGCCATATCCTGCTCTATGGGCTGCTGGCCGGCGTCCTCATCGTGGTGCTCCGGTTCGTCGAGTACCGGTACCTGATTCTCACGCATTCGGTCGAGATCTATGGCGGCCTGATCGCGGCACTCTTCGCGGCGCTGGGGATCTGGCTCGGGATGACGCTGACGGGGCGCCCCGAACGGGTGGTGATCAGGGAGGTGCAGGTGCCCGCCGCCGCCGACTTCGTCGCCGATCCGGCGCGACGCGAAGCGCTCGGCATCACCAGGCGCGAACTCGAGATTCTCGAGCTGATGGCCGCCGGGATGAGCAACCGGGAGATCGCCGCGCGGATCTTCGTCAGCGAGAACACCGTCAAGACACACGCCAGCCGGCTGTTCGAAAAGCTCGGCGCCCGGCGCCGTACACAGGCGATCCACACGGCCAAGAGCTCCGGTTTGATCCCATGAGGTCATCCCAAGGGATGATTTTCGTGGCCACGCCGGAAAATCATACCAACGGGTGACTGCGGACCCGGGGCTGCGGTCGTAGCCTGACGCTCACTTTCCCCAGCCAAGGAGCCCGTATGAAGAACACCGTCGTGAGGTTCGGCCTGTACGCCGGAGGGATGCTGTCGCTGTTGCTGGTCGCGACGATGTCGATCGCGAAACTGATGGGTTCGGAGCCAAGCGGTGGTCTCGGCATGGCGATCGGCTACACGACGATGGTGCTGTCGTTCATCTTCGTCCACTTCGGCATCCGGTCGTACCGCGACACCGTCATGGGCGGCAGCGTCACCTTCTGGCCCGCCCTGCGGGTGGGGCTGCTGATCTCCCTGATCGCCGCGATCTGCTATTCCGCCACCTGGCAGGTGGTCTACAAGACCATGCTGCCGGACTACGCCGAAAAGTACGCCGCGCAGGCGGTGACGCAGGCCGCGGCCAAGGGCGCGTCGCCGGCCGAGGTGGAGCAGACGCGGACGGAGATGGCTGAGTTCGTGGTGCAGTACAAGAATCCGCTCTACAACTTTGCCATCACGCTGCTCGAACCGAGCCCGATCGCACTGCTGGTGTCGCTCGTCAGCGCGGGTGTGCTGTCGCGCAAGCGACGGGACTCACTGTCCACTGTGGGCAGCGTGGTGTCCTGATCAGAGGACCGGCGGGACGTCTCTGGATCGTAAGTCGTTGCGGCACAACGAGGTCTGCCGAGGCGCGGCTTATGCAATCCTCGCGCTCGACAGGGCCGTTCCTGTCTCTTTCCGGAGTGGCACCATGATCCGTCGATCACTCACGTTGTTCACCGCCTTGACGTTGGTCGCAGTGGCGCAGGCTAGGCCCGCCATGGCCCAGGAAAGCCGTCCGTGGTATAGCACCGAGAATGAAGAGGACGGGTTTTCCGGCGAGGAGCTCGACAACCTGGTCGGCTCCATCGCGCTGTACCCGGACGCCCTGCTGGCGCAGGTGCTGGTGGCGGCCACCTTCCCCGACCAGATCGAGGAGGCGGCGCGGTACCTGCGCGCCAACGGCACCAGCGGCATCGATGATCAGCCGTGGGATGTGAGCGTGAAGGCGGTGGCGCACTATCCGTCGGCACTCAACATGATGGCCGACAAGCTGGACTGGACGACCGCACTCGGGCGGGCCTACGCGTCGCAGTCGAGTGATGTGATGGCAGCGGTGCAGCGGCTGCGCGAACTGGCCGACAGCCAAGGCAACCTGCAATCGACACCACAGCAGTCGGTGATCCGCGAGGATCGCAACTACATCATCACGCCGACCCAGACGCGGGTGATCTACGTGCCGGTCTACGATCCGTACGTGGTGTACACGCGTCCGGTGTTCCTGGGTGGATTCTCGAGCCGCTTCTGGTCGTTCGGCGTCGGGTTCCCGATCGGTGGCTGGCTGTCGTACGACCTCAACTGGCGTTCGCGCTCGGTCTACTATGACGGCTGGAACGTGGGCTACTTCGGCAACGCCGGTGGCTGGCGCGGGCGCTCGCGTCCGTTCATCCAGATCACCAATGTCTACGTGCACCCGCGATATCGCGCGGTGTACTGGAATCGCGATGTCTTCCGCCGGCGCATCGTCTACAGCAACATCGATCGGTATCCGCTGGTACATCGCGAAATACGCTTCGGTCGGCGTGACCGCGGGTACGTCGACTCATGGAATCGCGGGCGGAAAGGCGGCGGCCGAAAAGATGGCCGCTATGATGGCCGCTATGATGGCCGCTATGACGGTGCGCGATATGACGCCGGCCGTCGCGATATCCCCGATCGCCGGCGCGACGATGGCCGCGACTGGCGCAATGACGATCGCCGCGACGACATCAACCGCAACCTGCCGATCCGCACCGACGACTGGAATCGCGCGCGCCAGAACCGACCGGTGTCACAGCCGGACAGCGATCGCGGTGGCTGGGGCCGGGATATGAACCGCGATGGTTCGTGGGGTCGTGATGCAGAGCGCGGGCGCGCCGTGGGTGACGGTCGCGGTGGATCGCTGGGTCGGGACAATGGCTCCGGTCGTCAGGTGGGCGACGGTCGCGGTGGCTCGCTCGGTCGCGGTGACAACGGTGGCTTCGCCGATCGTGGCCGCGACGATTCCCGCTCGAACGACCGCGGGCGGTCGCAGGACGTTGCCCGCGGCCCGTGGCAGCGAAACGAGCAGCCGATGATCAACCCGCGGCGTGCCGAGGCGCAGCCGGCTCCCGACGGCGGGAACACCGGCAATGGGAACGGCAACAACGGCCGGGGTGGGGGAAACGGACGTGGCGGTGATCGTCAGGGCCGCGGCCGGCCGAACTTCTGACCCTCGCGCGGGGCGATCAACTGAACGGGGGAGTGCCAACGGGGGAGTGCCAACTGCGGCGCTCCCCCGTTTCAGCGTCGTGTGCGCTGGGCGCGGGTCAGTGCACGATCGAGCGCATTCGAGAACGCCTGCTTGTCCTTCGACCCGTAGCTGGCGTGCCCACCGGTTTCGACGCCGGAACTGCGCAGGCCTTCCATGAAATTCCGCACCGACAGCCGTTCTCCGATCGTTTCGGCGGTGTACTCCTCACCGCGCGGATCGATCACGATCACGCCCTTCGGCACCAGCAGCGCCGCCAGCGGAATGTCCGCCGTCACCGCCACATCACCCGATGCGGCATGCTCGGCAATGTAGAGATCAGCCACATCGGGGCCGCCTTCGACACGCACGGCGTGCAGATGCGGATAGCCGACCGGGAGTTGCAGCCGCATGTTCGCGACCAGAATCGTCTCGAGCGACAGGCGCTCCGAGGCGCGGTAGCACACCTCTTTCACATCGCGAGGCGCCGCGTCGGCATCGAGCCAGAGTTTCATCGGCGCAGCATACGCAAACCGGCCATGCCGCGCGACGGCACACACCATTCGGCGGGCCGCCCCGGAGTGGAGCGGCCCGCCGAACGCCGTCAGAACCCGCTGACGTTGAGGCGACCGCCGGTGACGGTCTTGCCGGCAAGTGATGCCGTCGGCACCGCGCTCGAGAGAATGGCGGTCTTGATCTGTGCGGCCGTCGACCCCGGGTGTGTGGCGGCGTACAACGCGGCTGCGCCCGTGACATGCGGCGTGGCCATCGAGGTGCCGTTGTAGCTGGCATACCCTGAACTGATGTTGCGACGACTGCCCGCCGGGACGGTCGAGAAGATGCCGCTGCCGGGCGCGCCGATGTCGATCGTCGCCGCACCAAAGTTCGAGAAGGAACTGATCGCGCCGGTGCTGGTGATCGACGCCACCGCGATCACGTTCGCATTCGGATACTCGGCGGGATAACACGACGACGTGTCGCAGTTCAGCGTGCTGTTGCCGGCGGCGGCGATGAACAACACGCCGGCGGCATTGGCGCGTTCGATGGCATCCTGCAGCGCCTGCGAGAACCCACCACCGCCCCACGAGTTGTTGGTGGCCACGATGTTCAGGCCACGCAGCTTGAGGTTGGTGAAGTAGTCGATGGCCTTGATGGCATTGGCAGTGGTGCCACCCGTGCTGCCGAGGAACTTGGCGTTGAGCAGGCGGATACCGCTCCAGCACATGCCAGCGACGCCGGCCGCATTGCCCCCCACGGCGCCGATGGTCCCGGCCACGTGTGTGCCGTGATCGTCATTCAACCCATCGAACACCGAGGCATTGTTGGACGCGAAATCCCAGCCGTAGACATCGTCCGTCAGGCCATTGCCATCATCGTCCACGCCGTTGCCAGGCGTTTCGTACGGATTGGTGCCGGCGTTGCCCGCGATGTCGGCATGGGTGTACATGTAGCCTTCGTCGATGATGCCGACATACACACCGCTGCAATTGGTCTTGTTGTTGCCCCACGCCGTGACGGCCTGGCTTCCGAAGCCGGTGCCCATGCCCCACAACTGGCCGCTGGTCACGTACGGATCGTTGGCCACCGCTTCATGCTGATAGATCCAGTTTGGCTCGGCGTACTCCACATCTGGATCATCGCGCAGCGAGGCGACGGCCGCGGTCACGTCCATGCTGGTGGTGAGCAACTCGACCCCATCCGCATCGCCGCGACGACGCATGGCCGCGGTGAGAATTCGTTCCCGCATGGATGCACGCGCGGCACGCAGGCCACGAGTCCGGTCAAGCGTGGTGGCGCCGCTGCGGAACTTGACGATCAGCTCACCCTCGACGAATGCCGGCGGCCCGCTCTGGACCTGAGCCGAGACTTCCGGCAGTGCCGTGTCGTCCGGCGCCAGAGACGCGGACGTCGTTTGCTCGGACGCACAGGCGGTGAGCAGCGCGAGACCTGCCAGCGCGGCAGCACGACGCGCCACGACGTGGTTCTGCTTCGAGTGCACACTTGACATCGGCAACTCCGGCTCCTGGGGGACGATACTGCGGGGGAGGCACGATACAACCTTCCCCTCGAGCAATGCGCCGTCAAGCCGTCGGCATCAACGGTTCGATATCGTCGCGAGCACCTCGGCATCCGCATCGAAGACGACGCGTCGTGGCACTGCCGAGAGCGACACGGGGACGACCATGGTCACCGTCGATTGCGCCGGAATCGCGAGGCGAATGCGCGTGGTGCGACCGCTCGCATCGGTCACATCCACGGGAAGCGCGAGACGATAGGGAGCGCCCCGCGTGCCCTGCGCGACAGTCACCATCAGCTGCTTCGTCGCTGGATCCCAGCGCCATGATGGTCGCAGCTCGGCGACCCCAGGTCGTCGCATCCATTGATCGAAGAACCAGTCGAGTGAACGCCCCGCGGTACGCTCGAGCTGTGCCTGCAGGTCGCTGGTCATCGCATTGCCGTGACGATGCGCCGCATAATAGGTGCGGATTCCGTTGAAGAAGGCCGAGTCTCCGATTTCGCGTCGCAGCATGTGCAACACGAAGCCGGCCTTCTGGTACACATTGGAATTGAGCACGCGACTCACGTCGTCGAGCTGTTCGTTGATCACCGGCACCTCCCAGGTGATCTTCGCGTCGAGCACCTGCGCGCGCATGGCGACGCGGTCAGCCCTGAATGCGCTGTCGCCGTGGGCATGCTCCGTCCAGAGCGCCGCGAAGTAGGTGGCGAACCCTTCGGACAACCAGACATGCGGCCACTCGCGCACCGTGACCGCATCACCGAACCACTGGTGCGCCGTCTCGTGGGCGATCAGCCCTTCACTCGGACTGCCGGGCCGGAAGAGATTCGCGGCGTAGAAGATCGCCGCCGCGTTTTCCATTCCGCCGAATCGCGTTGACGACGCCACATGCGCCAGCTTCTCGTACGGATACGGACCGGCGAGGCGCGAGAAGAGTGCGACCATCTCGCCAGCACGGGCGAAGTTGCCGGGAACGAATGCGCGCTGTGCCGGTGTGGTCCACACCGACTGGCGCACACACCCGGGCAACTCGCCAAGGCCACAGGCCGTGTCACCCAGTTCAACGACGGCGAACGGCGCCACTCCGATGACCATGATGGCGGTATAGATCGGCCGCAGCGTTTTCCAGCGCGTGCGAACCATCGGTATCGGTGTGCGTTCAGGCTCCGGCGACTCTTCCAGCAGCGTGCCGTTGGCAATCACACGGTGCGACGCGGGGGCGCGCACATCCCACTCCACCAGCGCCTTGTCGCTCGGATGGTCGATCACCGCCAGCCACTGCCGCGCACGATCCGGAAAATTGTCGCCGAATGCAGTCCAGCCGGCGACATCGCGACGGATGATCAGGCCATCGGTCGGTGCGCCGTGGTAGAAGAGCGCGATGCTGATCGTATCGCCACCACCGGCAGGCAGCGTGATGCCGACCTGATCACCCGTCCGCGTGGCACGCACTGGTCGCGAGTTGACCAGCGCGGAATCGACCACCATGCCCGCCACCAGATCGAGGGAGACACTGGGTACCGTCGCAGTCCGCTGCACGGTCATCCTCGATACGAATCGAATCGTGTCGGGGAAAATCGCCGCCGGAAAATCGACCCGGAAGGCGTACTGCAGCACGTCGATGGCCGGGCGACCGCCGCCAGTGCGGCTGACAGCGGGTTGCGAAAGCGCCGGCGCCGCGGCCATGGCGCTGCTGACCAGCAGGATGAGGAGAGCACGGAGTCGTCGCATGACGGACAAACCTGTCTGCGGACGGCATCGGCGCAATCGGGCGGTGTCGGAACCGCGGCGCCACACATCTCCACTCGGCCGCGCGGGCGCGGCGGTTGTCCGGCACCGCACCATCCGATACGATCCCACGGCATCACTCTCTCACGGGCCCAATGTCTCCGTCTCGCACGATCCACCGCCGGCTCGTCGCCTCGTTCGCACTGGGTGCCACCGCGGTTGCCGCACCTGCCATCGGCGCTCAGCTCGCCACCGCACCGCTGCTGCCGCTTGGCCGCACGCAGGACGGCACGCTGTCACGCACCGATCCGACGCTCAACGAAAAGGGGCGGTTCCAGCTCTTCCGGCTCGACGTCAAGGTCGGGCAACGGTACACAATCGTGATGCGCGCCGATGATTTCGACGCGTACGTCTCGGTGGCGCGGCAAGTGAACGGCCTCACCGACTATCTCGCATCCGACGACGACGGTGCGGGCAGCTCCAACGCGCGTCTCAAGTGGACGCCGCGCGTCGCCGGCACGTACTACCTGGTAGCGCAGTCACTCAAGGACGACGGCGTCGGCAACTTCACGGTGCGGCTCGATACGTTGCCCGCGGTGATCATCACGCCCCCGAAGATGGTTACGATGGGTGCGCCACTGACCGGGGAGCTCACTGAAACCGATCCGACCGTCGACGAGAAGGGTGCCTATTTCGATCTCTACAAGGTGGTCGCCCGCAAGGGTCAGCGGCTGCTGATCGAGATGGCATCCAGCGATGTCGATTCGTTTGTCGGAATTGGCCGCATGACCACTGATTCATTGCTGATTGACGAAACCGACGATGATGGTGGCGGCGAGGAGAACGCCCGGCTGCGCCATACGGTGAAGGAGGATGGCGAATACATCATCCGTGCCCAGGCGCTGAAGGCGAACAACACCGGCCGCTACACGATCAAGGTTTCGGAGCGGGCGGTCCGAGTGCCGACGATCCTCAGTCTGGCGGTGAATACAGCTGTCTCCGGCACGCTCACCGACAACGCCCAGGAAGCGGATGATGGATCGTACTTTGATCTCTACCGGATCTCGGCGCGTGCCGGCGAGTCCGTCACGATCACCATGCGATCGAACGACGTCGACAGCTACGTGGTGCTCGGGCAGATGGCTGATGGCGAGTGGTCGCAGATCGCTTTCGACGACGATGGCGCAGGCGGCAACAATGCACGCCTGATCCACACCTTCGATACAGCCGGTGAGTACCTGATCCGGGCCAACACGGTGGGCGCCGGCAAGACCGGCGCCTACACCATTCGTGTCGATCGTACGGCGGCCGGTGGATCGCGGCCGCCGCGCAGACCGTAACCAGGATGGCACCGGCTGCCGGGACAGCAGTACACCGCGCGATCATCATCGGTGCCGGGTTTTCCGGCATCGGGATGGCCATCCGGCTGCGGCAATCGGGTATCGACGACTTCGTGATACTCGAGCGGGCCGGCGCGCCCGGCGGCACCTGGCGCGACAACAGTTACCCCGGCTGCGCCTGCGATGTGCAGTCGTCACTCTACTCCTTCTCGTTCGCGCCGAACCCCGACTGGAGCCACTCGTACGCCCGCCAGCCTGAGATCCAGGCATACCTCGAGCACTGTGTCGCCGAGTACGACATTGGCCGGCACATCGTGTACGGCCAGACCGTCACCGAAGCGAACTGGAAGGACACCGAACAGCACTGGGCCGTTCACACGCCCGGGCACGTGTGGACAGGGCAGCTGCTCATCATGGCATCAGGCCCGTTGAGTGAGCCAGCCATGCCGAGCCTTTCAGGACTGGAATCGTTCCTCGGACCGGTGTTCCACTCGGCGCGCTGGGACCATTCGCTGAACCTCACCGGGCAGCGCGTGGCAGTGATCGGCACCGGCGCATCGGCGATCCAGTTCGTGCCGAAGCTCCAGCCACTCGTCGAGCAGCTCGATGTCTACCAGCGCACACCGCCGTGGATCCTGCCGCGCTGGGATCGCACGGTGCCAGCGTGGCGGAAATCGATCTATCGGCGCTTCCCCGCCGCGCAGCGGTTGCAACGCGGCGCGCTGTACGTCACGCGCGAACTGCTGCACTTTCCCTTCCGGCACCTTGCGGCGACCGGAGTGGTCGAGGCAGCGGCGCGGCGACACCTCCGGGCGCAGGTCCCGGATGCCTCGCTTCGCGCCAGGCTCATGCCGAGCTATCGCATCGGGTGCAAGCGAATCCTCGTTTCGGATGATTACTACCCCGCCATTGGTGCACCGAATGTGTCACTGGTCACCGACCCGATCGCGACCGTCACACCCAAGGGCATCCGCACCGCGACCGGTGCCACGCGCGCGGCCGACATCCTGATCCTCGGCACCGGATTTCGTCCGACCGATCCGCCGCTGGCGCCGCACATCATCGGCCGCCACAACCGGTCGCTGGCAGAGCACTGGCGTGGCAGCCCGGTCGCGTACATGAGCACGACCGTGGCGGGGTTCCCGAACTTCTTCATGCTCCTCGGCCCGAATACCGGTGTCGGTCATACCTCGGTGGTGCTGCTGGCCGAAGCGCAGATCGAACATGTCCTGGCCATGACGCATGCACTCCAGCAACGGGGGGCCACCGCCGTCGAACCGAGTTCGGCAGCACAGATCGCATACGTGTCGTGGATCGACCGTCGGTTGTCGACGACCGTCTGGAATCGCGGTGGGTGCCGGAGTTGGTATCTCGACCACACCGGGCGAAATTCCACACTCTGGCCAGACGGCATCGGTGCCTTCCGGCGACGCGTCTCGGTGCCGCAGCTGGCCGACTACGTCTTTTCTCCACACACGGCACAGTGATGCGCCACGCTCCTCTCGCCGCGTGACCGCCGGAACCCCGATGACCGCACCGACACTGCCCGCACCGCCAACGGAATCGCCATCGGCGCGTCAACGCATCGAAGGCAGAATCGCGCGACTGCTGGCGGGGCTCCCCGGGTCGTGGCTGCTGCGCCTGATCGGTGAACAGCCGAGGGTGGTGGACGGGCTGACACTCGATGCTCACGTGCAGTTCGTCCTGAACGTGCGCAATCGTTTGCCCGAGCGATTGATGACCGAGCCGACACCGTCAGCTGGCCGGCGCCGCTACCAGCGCGATGTGCTGGCCGCCACCACCGGCGCCGGTGCACGCCCCACGCGGGTGAAGGCGGTGCGCGATGTGATGGTCGATGGTGCCACCGGGCCGATGCCCGCGCGCCACTACACTCCCATCGGTGCTGACGCCGATCGTGCAGCGCCTATCCTGCTGTTCGTGCACGGCGGCGGCTTCGTCAATGGCGATCTGACGACACACGATGAACCCTGCCGCCTGCTGTGTCAGCAGGCAGGAATCCACGTCCTGAGCATCGCCTACCGACTGGCGCCGGAGCACCCCTGTCCGGCTGCACTCGATGATGTACACGCCGCGCTCCGCTGGCTGCAGCGCGAGGCGGCATCACTCGGGGCAGACGTCACCCGGATCGCGATCGGTGGTGACAGCGCAGGCGCGAATCTCGCGACCGTGGTGGCCGCCGAAGCGGCGCTGCAGGACCGCGCGCCGGCCGCGCAGCTGCTGATCTATCCCACGGTGGACATGGATGCGCGGTCACCGTCACGCGCGCTGTTCGGTCGCGGCTACATCCTCACCAGCGACGACATGGATGCCTTCCGCCGGTTCTACGTGGGTGCGCCACCAGCCGCCACGCGCGACCCGCGATCGAGTCCGTTGTTCTGTGCTGACCCGGGGCGCCTGCCGCCGACGGTGGTCACGACGGCCGGATTCGATCCGCTGCGGGATGAGGGGGAAGCCTATGCTGACCTGCTGCGCCTGGCCGGCGTCCCCGTGCGGCTTCGCCGCTTCAGTGGCCTGGTACACGGCTATCTGCACATGACGACAATCGTGCCGGCGGCGTACGCTGCGGTCGCCGAGACCGGGCAGGTGCTGCGCGAGGTGCTCGAGCGCGCCGGTCGCCTCACCGACGACTCATCCCGAGCACGATCTCCCATTCCTCAGGCGTGATCGGAACCACCGACAGTCGCGACACTTTCAGCAGCGCCATGTTCGCCAACGCGACACTGGCCTTGATCTCCGGCAGCGTCACCGGTCGCACCAGCGCCTCGACGGCTTTCACATCGACCATGAACCAGGTCGGCATCCCGGGCACTGACGCCGGATCGAAGTACGGATGCCCGGGATCGAACGCCGTCGGGTCGGGGTAGCCTTCGCGGACAACCTCGCAGATTCCAGCGATGCCCGACGGTTCCGCGTTCGAGTGGTAGTAGAACGCCAGATCGCCGCGCTTCATGCCGTCACGGAGGAAGTTCCGCGCACCGGTGTTTCGCACACTGTCCCAGCAGGTCGTCTGTTTCGGCGCAGCCTGCAGATCGGCAAACGAGAACACGTCCGGCTCCGACTTCACCAGCCAGTAACGTCGCTCACCCGGCGCGCGGGGGGCAAAGACGTGCGCCCATTTTCCCTGCTCGTACGGCATGGATTGTGGCGCCTTCCTCACTCCCGTCGTGCGAGACGCTGACGTCCGCGGCACACGGGCTGCGACGTTCCCGCGCTTCGCAGTCGGCGGCGCCGCGGCAGACTTCGCGGCAGACTTCGCGGCGGACTTCGCGGCGGACTTCGCGCCGGGCTTCACGCCGGGCTTCACGCCGGGCCTAGCGCTGGCTTTCGTCACGTTGGTGCTACTCTGCTTTGCTGCCATCGTCAGTTGCGCCTGTCGCAGGTTGGTCCGTTGCACCCCTCCACGCGCAATTTAGCCGCATCATGTGGCGCAGGTACCGGCGGGCCAGCCCGAACGTCTTCGCAGCGCGGCACCCGCCCAGGAACCGGGCCCTCGATCGCACAGGGCCGAATATCTTACACCGATGGACACCCCACCGACGCACTACGACGCCCTTGGCGGCGACACGGGCATCCGTGCGATCGTCGAGCGCTTCTACGACCTGATGGAGACGGCGCCTGAAGCCCTGCACGTGCGGGCGCTGCACGCGGCAAACCTGAAAGTCTCGCGCGAAAAGCTGCGGCTGTTCTTCACCGGCTGGACTGGCGGTCCGCAGCTCTACGTCGAGCAGTACGGACACCCGATGCTGCGGCAGCGGCATTTCCCGTTCGCGATCGGCACCGTCGAGCGCGACGAATGGCTCTGGTGCATGACCCGGGCGCTGGATGAACACCCGATGGACGGCGACCTCCGCGCGTATCTCAGGCAGCGACTGGTCGCGCTGGCGGATCACATGCGGAACCAGCCGCAGTAGTGGCCGGCAGTACTCGGTCAGCGTCGTACGTACCCATTACCCTCGAGCCATCAGGGTTGGCACGGTGATGCCCACTGATGCCATCAGCCCACCTGCACGAGTGACGCGTCGAGCACCTGCCGGACCCTCGCCGCCATATCGGCCGGAGCATAGGGCTTCTGCAGGAACGCGACATCCGACAGCAGGACACCCTGGCGCACCACGGCATCGTCCGTGTATCCGCTCACGAACAGCACTCTGACATCGGGAGTACTCACGCGCAGCTGGCGTGCGAGCTCTGCGCCACTCATGTGCGGCATCACGACATCGGTCACCAGCAGTGTGATCGGGCCCCGATGCTGTGCGGCAACATCGAGCGCCATGCGGCCGTCGATCGCCGAGAGCACGGTGTAGCCCTGCGCCTGCAGGCCGGCCACGGCCAGCTCGCGGACGCCATGATCGTCTTCCACCAGCAGCAGTGTCTCGCTTCCGCGACGTATGCTGCGAGTCGCGTCGGGCGCAGCGGCGATGCTTTCGGACACGACGGGCAGGTAGATGCGAAAGGTCGAACCGACGCCCACCGTACTCTCCACGTCGATCGCCCCACCGCTCTGTCGCACGATGCCGAACACCATGGCAAGACCAAGCCCGGTACCGTTGCCGACACTCTTCGTCGTGAAAAACGGTTCGAAGATCCTCGCCAGGACCTCGGCGGACATCCCGGTGCCCGAGTCTGTCACGTCGATCGTCACATGCGGCCCAGGCGCGAGCTCGAGTCGTGCGGCGACCGCCGCGGTCACGTCCACTCGGTGTGTGCTGATGGTCAGCGAGCCCCCTCGGTGCATCGCATCGCGTGCGTTGACGGCGAGATTCATCAGCACCTG
>JANMHB010000094.1:0-45419 GCA_031374935.1 Gemmatimonadaceae bacterium
CCGATCACGCCGGCGATGAATTCGGCTTCCGTCGCACAGACTTCCGGATACTGCTCCGCCACGGCGCGGATCGCGCAATTGTGCTTGCGCAGCACGGGCAGGCCGCTGTCGGCATCGACATCGGCTTCGGCCATGTAGCCCATCGAGGTCCAGAGCTCTGCCACCAGCTGCACGCGCTCGTCCATGGGCAGCAGGTGCAGTGCCGGTGCGGCTTCCGCCGCCAGCGCCGTCCACTTCCGCCGGAAGAAATCCCCCACGCCTTCACGCCCGTGTTCCACCGTCAGCGACTCGAGCGTCTCGAGGAGCAGATTCGCGTACGACCGAGGAAACAGCGCCTCGCCACTGCTGGTGAGCGAGAACAGATGGACGGGGCCCCCCACGCCGCGGACTTCCCTGGTGTGGCACACCACACCCGATGCCTCGAGTGTTTCCAGGTGCCGGCGCATGGCATTCGGGGTGACGTCGAACCGCGCTGCCAGTTCGCGCGCCGTCAGCGGCTGGTGCTTCTTCAGCGCCAGCAGCAGTTCGGCCTGTACGCCGCGATACCCGACCAAAGCGGTCCCCATTTCTTCCATGACGAACAAACTAGTCGGGTATCGCTATTCGTCAACAAAACTGTTGACGAATGACCATGCCGGTTACCGCTGCCCCACGATTTGGACGCAGTGACCTGCCGCGGCTCGCCATGGTATGACTGATGGTCACTTCACAGGTGCATTCTCGTGCCGCAGTCGTCTGGTTCGGTCTTCAGGGCGTTGTACCCTCTGTTGGGCCTGCTGCTCGGCGCCTGTGCCGGCATCACCGGTGGCGCTGAGCCAACCGCGTCGGAGATCGCGCTCGAGCGGGCTCTGGCCCGCTGGCGCGCCGTCGAACGTGTAAATTACAGCTTTAAAAGCACGATCAGCTGCTTCTGCACCTCCGACTTCCGAGCGCCGAAGACTGTGCGCGTCCAGAACGGAGTCGTCGTGTCCGTGGTGGATCGAGCCACCGGTACGCCCGAAGCGCCAGGGAACCGACCCCCGATCGACTCGCTGTTCGCGCTGGTGCGCAGGGAGCTTGCCGAGCGTCCGGGGAACACGCAGATCGAGTACGACGCCAGCCTCGGTTATCCGCGGAGCGTCAAGCTGGGCATGCCCGAATCGGACGCTGGCAGCTTCGTCTTTGTCGACAGTCTGGTCCTCCTGCCGAAATAGGGTCCCTCCTGCGTGGCGAAGCGAGCAGTTTTCGCGACATGGACCTCCACGCGCTGACCGCCGCGCCGTTTGCCACCGATGACGACGTTCTGGCGCTCGTGGCCGCCTTTCGTGACGGCTCGCTGCCGAGAGCGGCCTGGAATCATCGGGCACACCTGACCGCCGCACTCGCTGTTGCCCGAACCACCGCGGCGGCAGAACGACTGGACAGCATTCGGAGTGCGATCCTCCGGTTCAATGCCTCAGCGGGCATCGAGAGTACGCCCGACAGCGGCTACCACGAGACGCTGACGGTCTTCTACATGCAGGTCGTGGAACTGCACCTGCGGCGGCATCCGGCACCAGCATCGAGCGCCACCGACGCCAATCTGCTCTATGACGAGTGGGGTGCTCGCGAGATGCCGCTGCGTTATTACACGCGTGAGCGTCTCTTTTCACGTGCCGCGCGGGCCGGGTGGCTGCCGCCGGATCTCGACGCACTGCCGCGGCGCTGAGCGCATGCCGAGCCGTCGGCTGCGCACTGCCCTCTGCCCTGCGCGCACAGCAGTGAAAATGCCTCACCACCTCCATCACACCGCGTGACGAATCGCGCCGTGCGAGTCGGAGGCAGCATCACCGCGCGGCATGCGCACCACGGTACTGCGTGGGCGCATCATCGGACCGAGCGAACGTGACGTCGTCACCAGCGCGGCGCGGAACGCGAGTGTGACGCGTGCAAAGCCGTCGTCTTCGCGCAGCTCGCTCGGTGCCAGCCCAGTGTACTTCTTCAGCGCATTGCGCAGCGCGTTGCCGGAGGGATAGCCGACGGTCAGCGCCACCCACTCGACCGAGCGTCCAGGCATCTCGAGATAGCGCGCTGCCAGCAGCACGCGCGACCACGCCCACAGCTCACTGGGCGGTGGCAGCAACGCACTCTGCATGCGATTCACCAGCGTGCGGCGATGCACGCCGAGGGCACGGGAAATGTCATCGATCGTCGGGGATTCACCCGCATGTTCGATGCAGTAGCGCACCAGCTGCGCCGCCTCTCGCGGTAGCGCGGAACTCACTTCGGCGTACACCTCCTCCGCCAGGCACCGCTGCGACGCGCGCTGCAGTGCCAGACGCAGCACCGCGGCCGAATCGTCGACACCGGCGACGATCAACTCGTGGACGCCGGCGCGGGCAAACGAGAGCACCGACGCCGACATCCCCGGCTTCATGAGCACGTGCCCCAGGACTGAAAGGCGCGGAAAACGTTTGCGGATACTGCGAATCGTCTCTTCCGTCTTCTGCCCCGTCGCGTCAGTGGGCTCGATCACCAGCACATCGAAGTGTCGGCACTGCAGCGCGAGCTCGAGCCGGTCGATGCGATCGAAGGGATACAGCATCCCGGCCGGCGGCGCCCCGGCCGCGGGCCGAAGTGCCTCCTGCAGACGAGCGAGATCATGCCGGTCGCGGATGAGCGCCGCCACCACTCGTTCCGATGCCCTGTTCTGGTTGAGTCTGGTGTAAGTGAGCAACGGAAATTCCTGGGTTTCCCATCCGGTGAGGGTGGTGCCCGCATCGTGTGCGGGGATCGCCGCGGGTCGCGGCAGAATTGTCGTATCCCCCGACATCAGGACACTGCCATGACGACGCTTCGCCCCCGTGTGACTGTTGCTGCACTTCTGCTGCTCGCCGCTGGCCTCTCCGCCTGCGCCTCGGATCCGACATCGCCGCTGGATCTGACTGCGGAGCGAAAGGTCAGTGCCAGTGTCGACTCGTCCGGGCGCGCGCCGACGCTCCCGTGGAACAGTGTGCAGAGCACGTCAGCGCCAACGCTGCCGTGGGCCAATGTCCAGAGCACCACGGCTCCGACGTTGCCCTGGAACTGAGTCACGGCACCAGCTACAACGATGCGGCAGTGAGGCCATTGAGCGAGCGTAACACCATCCGGAAACTCTCGGAACGGTGGTGACGCTTGCCTCGATGGTCGTTGCTGAGAACCGCCGGTGGCTGGGTCACGGCACGCCAGGTACTCGCGGCCTGCTCCGCGCGGTGCGCGACTTCGTGGTACGCATTTGCCGTCGCCAGCGCGAGTGCCTCACCCAGGTGCGCCTCGGCACCAGCGTGATCGCCGAGGCGGTGCAGCGAGTCGGCGATTTCGACGGCCAGAATGGCTCGGGTATATGGATCCGCCGTCAATGGAAGCTCCACTTCGAGCTCCGCAAGGTAGTTGCGTGCCTCGGGCAACCGGCCGCAGGCCACGGCTGATTGCAGCGCGCCGCCGAGCGCATGCACTCGGACGCGTCGCGACGAGGACCACTCGACGGCCACCGCGTAGGTGCGAATCGCTGCGTCGTGCTCCCCGGTCAGGCGACAGATTTCCGCCATGTTCATCAGCGCTTCGGCTCGTGAATCCGGGGCGATGCACAGGCGCAGCACGTTCCACCCGTGCACCATCGCTGCGTCCAGATCGCCCGAGGCAAAACCGCAGTTGAACAGGCCGTGGTGCGCCGATCGGAGAAGCTCGGGATCGTTTACGCGCTCGGCATTGAGCATCGCACGCTGAAACTGCTCCCGCGCGCTGGGGTAGTTGCCCAGCATCAGCCCCGTGACACCGAGGCCGAGTTGCGCACGCGCCACCACGTCCATCGCCTCGGCCTCGTAGCCGATGGTCATCGCCTCTTCGTACATCTCGAGCGCCACGTCGGTGGCCGCCAGCTGCCGTGCGGCACGCCCGAGCTGCGCGAGAATGTTGCCCTGATGGCGCAGCGCCATGCACGTGACGAAGCCGCGCAGGAGGCTGTGAAGCGTTGCGTACGCAAGCTCGAACGCGCCCGCGAGCTCCAGATCGGCAGCGACGGCCTGCGTGGCAACTGCAAGCTCGGCCACCACCTCCGGCTCATCATGCTGCGCGTGCGGTGCCGCACGGCTGGCGAGGCTTCGAAGTGCGCCCGCCGCCCGCATGATCGTCGAATGCGGCCCGAGCCCCGACGCCACGGCGCTCACCGCAATCCCGTCAGCCGCATCGGCCGCGATTGAACGCACGACGGCGTCCGGGACGCCAATGCAGCGGTTCAGGGTGAGCGCCAGCATCAGCCACGCGTCGTCATAAGGCCCGATCGGACCGGGCTGGCGCAAGCGTTCCAGATCGCGTGCGTACGCCTCTGCTGGCGAGGTCGAGGGGAGCTGAGGCGAGTTCATCGTGAGATCGCGGATCCGATTCCCGAGACGCAGGTCAAGCAGGAATGATGAGGCGGAGACCGGAAGGTACACCGCGGCTGAGGAGAACGGCGGTGGCACATCGTCAGGGCCGGCGAAGACCGTCGTCCGGCCTCCCAGTCACAAACGCCCGCTCCCGCTGCGCCTCGGTTATCTTTTGCCCTCTGCAATCGTATTTCACCGGGTGCGCCGCACAAGGTTCCCCCGGTGTCCCTTCAGCGTTCAGATGGCCCATATCATCTTCGGCGACCAGACGAGACCGCTCGGCTTGGGCGTCCTGTCTATCGGCAGCGGCGTCGAAGCGACTTGGCGCATTCGCGAGCCAGATCTGCTCCGCCTGCACGCGCTGGTCATGAGCGACAGCACCTACGGGGTGCCGACGATCAGTCGCGCCAGCAGCGAGGCTGAGATCCGAGTCAACGGTGCTCTGCTCACCGGTGAGCCGCATCGGCTCCAGCCCGGCGACGTCATCGTGATGGGCACCCATGAGTTTCGCTTCGAGTCCGAGGCCCCGCCGTCGGTGAGCGGCACCGGGTCCGGCTGGCTGCGCGATGCCCGGCGTGACCGTGTGTACGCCCTCGGACAAGAGCCGACTACCATCGGCCGCGAAGCGGGGAGCACGGTGCTGCTTCAGGAGCCCGAGGTCGCCCGTACTCATGCGCGTCTCGAACGCGACGGCGATACCGTCCGGCTGCTGCCGGAGGTTGGGGCGCTGATGCTGCTCAATGGCAACAAGGTCGAGAAATCCACCCGGCTGAATGATGGTGACGCGATCGGCATCGGCCGGACGGTGCTCTGGTTTACCGTCGACCCGCCGGTGCGGCGCGCGCTCGAGACGGCCAACGCGATGCGGACCGACCACTACACCCGCCGCGTTCCGACCGGAAAGCTTGGCGTCGTCGAGCGTCGCGAAGAGCGCGAAGTCCGCCAGCGCCGGATCTGGCAGAAGGCCATCACCGGGTTTGCCATCCTGCTCCTTCTGGGCATCGCGGGCGTGCTGGCGTGGCAGTACGGGCTGGTCGACAAGCTGCGGCACCTCTTCGACTGAATGCGGATCGTCCGGCTCGCTGCTGTCGGCGGCGCACTCGGCCTCGGTGTGGCAGGGTGCAGTGCCTCGCCTGGGAGCACCGCCACGGCAGTGGCAGCGACCGACAGCGTCCGCGCCAGCGTCGACTCCATACCCGACGAGCGTCCCGATTCCATCGTCAGCACGCCGCCCGACAGCATGACGATGATGTTGTCGCTGCTTCCGGCGCCAGCCGGCTCGCCGCTCGACGGCGAGGCGGCCGCGCTGGCCGACCGGGGGGTGTTCGCCCCGCGGACACAGCGCTGGTTCATGGCGAAGCCGGTGGACAGCGTCGTCGGCATGGATGTCGGCAGGATCGACGACGGCGTCGGCACGTCGCAGAGTGCGCGCGATGCGCTGGAGCGCATGCTCGCCGCGCGCAGTCCCATCCAACCGGGCATGCCGTTCACGCTGCACTCGCGTGCCGGTACTGTGGCCGCGCAGGTCACCAACCTTCGACTGAGCGGCCGGCGCATCCTCGCCCTCCTGGATCGGCGCACGATCGACAGTGCCGAGCAGGCGGTACCGGTCGAGTGGCGCGGTGCGCCGGCGATCCCGTCCCCAACGGTCCGTGCGACTGCCTGCGCGCCCGGCGATACGGCGGCCATCAGTGCCGCGATTGCGCGCTACGTGGCCGGCCCGAAGGAAGCGGTCAGCGTCCTCCGCGGCTGCTTCGCCGGGTTTCGGGCGCTGCTGACGGTTCGCCCCCTCGAGATCACACCGGAGTCGATCGAACGCGTGGTGCTCGTGCGCGCCAATGGCAAGACACGGAAGGGCAGACTGCGCGACCTGTCGTATCCGCTGCACGAGCTGCTGAGCGTGACCGATGTGAATGGTGATGGTACGCACGAAATCGTGGTCCGGAGTCTCCGGCCGGCAATGGAGACCTGGGCCGCGCTGCGAATGACGGACTCCGTGTCGTTCACCCGTTTCGCCAGCGGGTTCACGATCGAGAAACGCTGACGCCGCGCACGGTCCTCGGCGGCGCCAGCGGAGTTGCCTGACGGTGCGTACGCTCCGGAACCGGGACAGTCTGGTCTTCTCCACATCCGTTGGGAGTTTTTCGTAATGCGTCACCTGTTTGCTGCCCTGCTCACGCTGACTGCTTCCATCTCGCTGCCCGCGCAGCGTCCCACACTGCCCACGCCAGCCAGCATCCTCGGATGGGAGCCAGGCACGGACAGGAAGCTTCCCAGTTGGGCGCAGGTCACGGCGTACTTCTCTGCACTCGATGCGGCGAGCCCGCATGTGCAGGTGCGCACGCTTGGCCGCACCACGCTGGGCCGGCCGTTCATCGTGGCCTTCATCAGTGATTCCGCGAATCTCGCGAACCTCGAGCAGTATCGCCTGATCCAGAACCAGCTGCTCGATCCGCGGAAACGCGCCGATGGCGATCGCGAACGACTGCTCAGCGAAGGCCGCAACATCGTGCTGATCACGTCGAGCATTCACTCGACGGAAGTCGGGGGATTCCTCTCGCCGCTGGTGATCGCCGACCGTCTGGTGCGCAGTGACACGCCGGAAGCGCGCGACATCCTGAAGCAGACGATCGTGATGCTGGTGCCAAGCCAGAATCCGGATGGCGTGGATATCGTCGGCGACTGGTACCGCAGCACGGTCGGAACGCCCGCCGAGGGATCGCAGCCGCCGGAGCTGTATCATCACTACACCGGGCATGACAACAACCGTGACTGGTATGCGTTCACCCAGGTGGAACAGCGCCTGGTGGTCGACTCGCTCTATGGGCCGTGGACACCGGCGATCGTCAACGACATCCATCAGCAGGGCGCAAATGGCGGTCGCATCTTCATTCCACCGTACATGGACCCGGTCGAGCCGAACATCGATCCGATTCTGACGGCCAGCACCAACGCGCTCGGCATGGCCATGGGGTGGCGGATGGTGGCGGACGGCAAGACCGGTGTTGCGACCAACGCCTCGTATGATCAATGGTCGCCGGCACGCCAGTACTCGCTCAATCATCATGGTGTGCGCATCCTGACCGAGACCGCCAGTGCGCGGCTTGCCACACCGATCGACGTGCCACCGGAGCTGCTCGGCACCGCGCGTGGCTACGATGCGCGTGTGGCGTCGTGGAACTTTCCGGCCCGCTGGCCCGGCGGGCGCTGGACGATCGGTGACATCGTGTCCTATCAGGCCAGTGCCTCGTGGGCGATGCTGTCGCAGGTGGCGCGTGACCGGCGGCAGTGGCTGGAGAGCTACATGGCACTCGGTGACCGGGCACTGGCCGCTGATCATCCATGGACCACTACCGATGTCCCGGCCGCATTCGTCATTCCACGCGCCCAGCGCGATACGCAGGCGGTGCAGCGATTGATCTGGACGCTGCAGCACGGACAGGTGGAAGTGCACGAGTCGGTGCCGGCTGGCAGCTACATCGTGCCCGTCGCTCAACCGTTCGGATCGTACGCCAAGGCGTTGCTGGAGCGACAGCAGTACCCGAATCTGAGCGAATACCCGGGTGGACCGCCGAAGCGTCCGTACGACGTCACGGCGCATACGCTGCCACTGCTGTTCGGTGTGCAGGTCGAAGCGACACGTGGTGCGCTGCCACCGATGACGGCCGCGCTGCCGCAGGTGCCGGAGCCGAAATTCACCGTGGCTGGCCTGAGCGGGAAATCGCCGAAACGCATCGGGATCTATCGCAGTTACGGCGCATCGATGGACGAGGGCTGGACGCGGTGGCTCTTCGACGTCAACCGCATTCCGTATCGCACCGTGCTGGATGCCGAGGTGCGTGCCGGCAGTCTCCGCTCGAAGTTCGACGTGATCATCTTTCCCGAACAGAGTGCGGTGCAGATGCGCCGCGGGCTTGGCGCACCGTATCCCGACTCACTTCGTGGCGGACTCGGTGACGCCGGCGCTGCCAGCCTGCAGGCATTCGTGCGTGACGGCGGCACGATGATCACGTTCAACGACGCCAGCGAGTACGCCATCACCACGCTCGACCTGCCGGTGAAGAACGTGCTCGCCGGTGTGCGCAGCACTGATTTCTACGCACCGGGGTCGTTGATGGCGATCACGCTCGATGCCGCGCACCCGATTGCGAAACGCATGACCGCACCGGTACCGGCGGCCTGGTTCGAGGACAGTCCGGCGTTCGAGATCACCGATGCCACACGTGCTGTGGCCGTGGCGTCGTATCCGTCGGCTGGCGATCCGCTCCTCTCAGGCTGGTTGCTCGGCGGTGCCAAGCTGAATGGGCGTGCCGCGCTGGTGGATGTAAGTGTTGGTCGTGGGCACGTGATCCTGTTCGGCTTCCGTCCACAGTATCGCGGGCAGAGCATGAACACCCAGCCGCTCATCTGGGGTGCGATCCTGCGCTGAGTGCCGGTCGGTTCATGATTGCCTGTCTCGATGCGCAGGTTGCGCCGTCGGACTGACCGGCGACCGACGGCGGCGTGCGGGGCGTGGCTCAGCGTGGTGGCTTGCGCGCGGCGTCGTCGTCGGCGACGAGGCTGAGCAGACTGTCGAATCGCGCGCGCATGCGCTGAACTTCGTACTGTGTGGATCGGGCCGCCGGATTGAGACGGCGGCCCGATGGCTCCGTCCAGCGATACAGCGCGCCATCGCGAAACCACAGCTGATCGACGGCCGTCGGCCGGCCAGGGCGTGCGAGCGCGAGCCGCGCACCGAGGAAGACGCCATTGCTCAGCCAGTACTCATCCGTCGAACGAAACCCGGGGCCTTCCGCAGCGACGCGCAGTCGTCGCCAGACGGGGCCGGCCCGCCACCCGGTGACGAGTCCCGACGTTCCAGCGCCCAGTGACACCGGCTTCTCGGTGCGATCCATCACAGCGGTGTCGCGTTCGATGGCCGCCGCGCGCTGGGCGAACCACACCAGCGTCGCCTCCGAGTCGCGCGGTGAGGGTGGCGCTGGCACCATGACGCCGCGCGTCGTGTCTGGCGTGTGCGCGGCGCCTGATTCGCTGCGGCACGACGACGTGAGCAGCAGGACGATGAGCACGGCGCGCATGTACCGACGGTTCGGCAGGTGAGCCGATGGAGCGTTGCGCCGCCGGCTGGGCGTCACGAGATCAGGCCGCCGCGGCGTTGCGCCGGGCACGCGCTTCCTGAAAACTCCTGACGCAGAGGACAAGGAACACGGCGCATGTGACGAACATCGCCGCCTGTACCTTCGCCGCCAACGGACGAGCGACGGCGTCGCCGGTGATCAATCGGAGGAAGGTGATCGCGCCCGGGGCCGCGCCGACCACCCCAAGCAGGCCGATCACCGACGCCCCGTGCATGGCGTGTTTTCGGGCCGCGGGTCGCAAGGCCAGAACGCCGCAGAGTTCGAGCAGCGTTCCGAAGACAAGCGGGATGAGCGCAGTGAGGCTGCGACTCTCGCTGAAGACGTAGCCGACGACGCCCAGGAGGGAGAGTACACCGCCGGCGATGATCGTCACGAGGGGCATGAGTGGCTCGAAGAAAAATCGGTCCCGGGTCACACGAGACCCTGGGTCGGATAAATTCTAGTCCGTTCACCCACGCCTTCATCCCACCGCCGCACCCGCGACCATGACCCTTGACGAGTACCAGCAACTCGCCGCCCGGACGATCGGCACGCGCACCCACGCCGATCAGCTGTCGAACATGGCCCTCGGGCTGGCCGGCGAGGCGGGAGAAACGGCGGACATGCTGAAGAAGCACCTTTTCCACGGCAAGCCCCTCGACGCCGATGAGGTGGTCAAGGAGCTCGGGGATGTGATGTGGTACGTGGCCGGCATGGCGACGGCGATGGGCGTGTCCCTGAACGACATCGCGCAGCGCAACGTGGACAAGCTCCGCAAGCGGTATCCCGACGGTTTTTCGGCCGAGGCGAGCGCCATCCGGGCCGACGTTGGCGCGTAATTTTCTCACAATTTGTTTTGTTGCTGTCTCTTTACTGGCTTCATCCTGCCGGAGTGCGAGCGGAGGCGGAGCCAGTGGCCCAGTCTTTCGACCCGATGATCGCAGGCCGGCGCCACCGTCCCTGGGACCTGCCGCCGACCCGTCGCTCTACGATGCCAGCAAGGGGATTGTCACCACCGACGACATCGAGCGGTTGCGCCAGCGTTTGCTGCTGGTGCCGGTCGAGGGCCGATACCCGGCCGACGTGAGCGACAGCTTCCTGAACGGTCGCAGCGGTGGCCGGCAGCACAATGCGTCCGACATCACGGCGCCGCGTGGCACACTCGTCCTCAGCGCGGACGATGGCGTGATACGCCGCCTGTCGCGGAACGCGCTCGGCGGCATCACGATCTACGCCACCGACCCGGAGGAGCGTTTTGTCTACTACTACGCCCACCTCGACGGGTACGCGCCTGAACTGCGCGTGGATCAGCGCGTGCGAAGGGGTGACGTGCTTGGTTACGTTGGAACGACGGGGAATGCGCCAGCCAATGCCCCGCACCTGCACTTTCAGATCATGAGGCTGTCGGATCGCGATCGCCTCTGGGACGGTGTGCCGATCGATCCAAGGCCCTTTCTTCAGCTGCCGGGAGCATTGCGATGACCATGACCAGCAAGGACCGCGCAGCCCTGCGCGGCGAGGCGCACCATCTGACCGCAGCGGTCCACATCGGCCATCAGGGCGTCACGCCGACGGTGCTCCAGACGCTCGATGACGCGCTGCGCACGCGCGAACTGGTCAAGGTCCAGCTGGCGAAGACGACCGATGTGACCCCGAAGGTGGCGGCGCATCAGCTGGCGGAGCAGACGGGCGCCGAGGTGGTGCAGGTGATCGGACGCACCTGTTCGCTGTATCGATGGAATCCCGAGCTGAAGCGGAAGGGTGACGTTCCCCCGTGGCGGAGCTGAGCGGCCGATCCGGAACGGCGGCTGACTCGCGGCCACACGGTTGCGTCGCCGCAAAAATGACGTAAATCCAACCCGTCCGGTGTACACCGGTTATTCGCGCGGGATTGTCTCGCGCTCCCCATCCATCAGCCCTTCAATCGTCGGATTGCACACATGCCGTACGTGATCACCGAAGCCTGCATCAACACCAAGGACAAGGCGTGCGTCGACGTCTGCCCCGTGGACTGCATTTACGAAGGGCCGGACCAGCTCTACATCCAGCCCGACGAGTGCATCGATTGCGGCGCCTGCGAGCCTGAATGCCCGGTGACGGCAATCTTCCCCGAGGAGGATGTGCCGGCGGCGATGCAGAAGTACGTGCAGATCAATCGCGACGTGTTCAAGAGTGCCACGCCACCGGGGCGTCCGACGCGTTGAGGCGCGGGCCGCGCAACGACACAGCCGTTGCGCGCGCTCAAGGCGACCGGCGTAAGCGCACGGGGCAACTGACCACCATCCGTCGCATTCCCGGTTGAGCTGCTTTCGTCAGCGGAGGCCAGTGACGTCGAGAAACTCGGCGATCGCCGCGTTGACCAGTGCCGGCTGCTCGAGGGGTGAGAGGTGACCAGCGCCAGGCACGGTCACCAGTCGGCTGTGCGGCACCGCCGATGAGATCGCCGACGCATCACTCAACGGTGTCAATGTGTCTTCGTCGCCGACGAGGACGAGTGTCGGCACCGAGATCGTCTCGAGGGTCGGGGTCGAGTCCACCCGCTCCATCATCGCGGTGGCAGCGCCGATCACACCGATGGCGGGGGCGCCGCGCAGCATCACGGTCACCTGCTCCACCAGCGCCGGCGCGGCGGCTCGCGTGGTGCCACCCAGCTGGGCGGGGATGAGCCCGGGAACGATCGGTCCGACGCCAGTGCGTTTCACGGCGTCGATCAGCTCGAGTCGCTTGGCCTTTCCGGCGTCGGTGTCGGCTGCGGCCTTGGTATCGAGCAGCACGAGCGCCTGAACGCGCGCCGCGTGGCGCCGCCAGAAGGCGAAGGCCACGTAGCCGCCCATCGACAACCCCGCGATCACGGCACGCTGCACACCAACGGCGTCCAGCATCGCCGCGATGCAATCGGCGTACGCGTCCATCGACGGCGAGGCGAGTGGGGTCGACTGGCCGAAGCCTGGCAGATCCGGGATCAGCAGCCGGGTATCAGGAAACGCGGTCGCGTGCGCAGCGACCTGTTCCCGCCACAGGGCGCGGTCGTGCGGAAATCCATGCAGCAGGACAAGTGCGATGGCCGCACGATGCGGGCCGATGTCATCCCAGGCCAACTGCCCGTGGGGAAGCGCGAGTGTCTGTTCCATGCCCGCAATCTGCCACCGCGTCAGCCTGAACGGGCCGGGGCGGTTATGCTTCCCCTCATGCCGCCACGCCCGCCCAGCCATGTCATGCAGTACCTCGATACCCCTGCGGCGGTGGCCGCGTTCGCCCATGAGATCGCCCAGGCGCCGAGCATCGCGCTCGACACCGAAGGCGCGAGTTTCCACCGGTTCGTCGATCGCGTCTACCTGATGCAGCTCTCGACGCGAACCGCCACCGCCATCGTCGATCCGCTGCCAACGGGTGATCTGAGCGCCTTGCGGCCGCTGGTGGAGAGGCCGGACATCGAGATCGTGTTTCACGATGCCGACTACGACCTGCGCCTGCTGCGTCAGGACTACGGCTGGGCCACCCGCCACATTTTCGACACACGCATTGCGGCGCAGCTGCTCGGCTACAAGGCCTTCGGCTTGGCCGCGCTGCTCGAGCTGCACTTCGGCATTGCGCTCGACAAGAAATTCCAGCGCGCCGATTGGAGCCTGCGCCCGCTCAGCGACGGCATGTTGCAGTATGCATCGCAGGACACGATGTACCTGCTCGCACTGCGTGACATCCTGCACGCCGAACTGGTGGCGAAGGACCGGCTCGGGTGGGCGGCCGAGGAGTTCGTGCGGCTCGAGCAGACGCAGTGGAGCGCCGAGGATCCGACGCTGCTGTACCTGAAGATCAAGGGCGCTCGGGATCTGAAGCGACGCGAGCTGGCAATTCTGCGCGAATTGGTACCATGGCGGGATGGTGTCGCGAAGGAGCTCGATCGCGCCACGTTCCGTGTGGTCAGCAATGAGGTGCTGCTCGAGATCTGTCGCGTGCAGCCAACGACCCGGCAGGCGCTTGGCGTGATCAAGGGCATGCCGCGGGGGGTACTCGATCAACGGGGCGACGTGCTGTTGGGCTGCGTTGCACGCGCGATGGCGCTGGATGAATCGGCCTTGCCCAAATTCCCGAAGGCGCCGCGATGGGACAAGGATCCCGCGTTCGATGATCGTGCAACACGGGTGCGTGCGGTGCGCGATGATGTGGCGACGCGGCTCGAGCTGGATCCTGGGGTGCTCTGCTCGCGCGAAAAGCTCGAGACCATCGCGCGCCGCATGCCGACGACGATGGAAGAGCTGTACGAGACGCCCGATCTCCGTAAATGGCAGGCGGATCTGCTGGGCCCGGGCATCCTGCGTGCGCTGGCGGTGACGTCGGCGCCGGTGCTGCCGAAGAGCAGCAGTGAGCCGGTGGCGGCAGTTGCGCCGGCATCCGAATCCGACTCGCCCTACCGCGATTGAGTGCTGGTTCGATCAGCAGACCGAAGCGTCGCGTGAGGGCACTTCGGTCGAGAGTGCGTCAGTCAGCGCGTCAGTCAGCGGCTCACGGCGCGATGGCTCGGGAGACGTTGTCGCTGGTGCGCAGCCAGCCGGCGCGCGGGGATTCGACGCCGATGCGATCGATCCAGCTGATCCAGTAGCCCACGCCGTCGCTGGCGTTGGCAGCGACCGCGAGCGTCAGCGTGGGACCATCCGCCGGACGAAGCTCACTGCTCCAGCGCGTACCGTCCCATCGCGACACAACCCAGGTGCGGGCAATCTGCGTTGCCGGCACGGTGGCGATCAGGAAGGTGGCACCGGTACGCGCATCGCGTTCCTCGCGCACTGTCGCCGGAGCGAGTGCACCAGTGGCTGCGGCCAGCCAGGGTGACGCGGGCACGAGCGCGGGTGCGGCGTACGTCTCCCGCATCAGGCGCGACGCGAGCAGGTCGCGCTCGACCGCGGCTGGGCTCTCGGCATTCTTCGGCGGCATGAACACCGACATGCTGAAGTGCACGTTGCCGGAGGCATTGCCTTGCCGGCGTGTGGCCGCGATCTGATTCACCAGTTCATCGGCCGTCCACGCCGCCGCCGTTCCGACGCGGCTGGTATAGTTGCCGGGCCACATGTGTCGCCCTTTGACATTTTCGCCGGCCCACCAGCTGAGCAGTGACGGATACGGCTGACCATCCTTCGCGATCGGCCAGTACAGCTGCGGTGAGGCGTAGTCGAGCCAGCCTTCCCGCAGCCACTTCCGTGAGTCGCCGTACAACTCCGCATAACTGTCGAACCCGCGGACGTCGGCCGGAAATCCGGGACGCCAGATGCCGAACGGACTGATGCCAACTTTCACCCACGCCTTGGCCCGCTTCACGCGCTTGTACATCTGCTCGACGAAGATGTCGACGTTTTCACGGCGCCAGTCATCCAGTGCCAGCGCGCCACCGCGTACTGTGTAGGCGCTGTAACTTCCCTGATCGGGAAACGGAATGAGGTTGCCACGCCCATCACGTTCCTTGTACGGATAAAAGTAGTCATCGATGTGCACACCATCGACGTCATACCGCTTCACGACGTCCTCGACCACCGACACCGACTTCTCGATCACCGACGGCTCGCCCGGATCCATCCAGAGATGCTGCCCGTACTTCTTCACCACCGCCGGTCGCGTCACCGCCAGATGCGTCGGGTCGAGTGGTGACTTGTCGCTGGGATGCCGGGCCCGATACGGATTGAACCAGGCGTGCAGCTCGAGGCCGCGTGCGTGGGCCTCGCGAACGACGAATGCCAGCGGGTCCCAGGCCGGTGCCGGCGCACGCCCCTGCGCTCCCGTGAGGTAGACGGACCACGGCTCCAGCGTCGACGGATACATCGCGTCAGCGGCTGGTCGCACCTGAAACACCAGGGCGTTCATGTGCAGTTCCTTCGCCCGATCGAGAATGGCGATCAGCTCGCGCTGCTGCTCCGCAGTGCTGAGATCGCGACGCGATGGCCAGTCGATGTTGTCCACCGTCGCCACCCAGATCGCGCGGAACTCGCGTGCCACCGCCGGTGGCGCTGGCAGCGACGTCGCACCACGCAGGCCGGCCCGCGTCTCACTCGGCGCGTCGACGCGGCGGGGGTCGACCATGACCTCGCCTGGTTTCGCTGGTTGCGGGGCAGCGGGCGGTGGCGTGGCCGGCTGAGGTGCAGCCGGCTGTGGCTGTGACACCGGTGGGACCGGTGCCGGAGTGGGCACCGGGCGGGCGCACCCAGCAGCGACGAGGCCAACGACGAGTGCGGAGGAGAATGCGCGCATGACGGTCATTTCGGTGCGGCAGGCCCCGCCTTCGGCGGCGGGCCTGCGGTGAGGGCGAGACTCACACGTTCCACTTGCTCGCCGTTCTCGCTGAGCAGAATCGCCAGCAGGTTGTCATTCACCAGCAATGTCGGCGTACCCTGCCACGTCGTGAGTGTGTCACCCAGCGGCCGGGCGTGCGTGCTGTCGAGGGTGACGAAGTCGGCGTGCCGCGCCAGACTGTCGCGATAGCGGAAGACATGGATGGTCGCGCGCCCGAGTCGCCATGTTTGCCCGGCAGCGCGCAGAAAGGGGAAGCGCACCGTGTCGCCTCGCTGCGGAGCCAGTCCGGCGCGCTCGAGTCGATCAAAGACGGTGCACGACTCCCAGTGCCCGGTGCCCGGACACGACGGCAGTGGTGGCGGGCCGCGATACGTACCGGCGGCGCCCGATGCGACACGTGGTGGTGGGCTTTTTTTCTCGGCAGGACCACACGCGGCGAGCATACATGCCAGACCAGCCAGGCCAGCCCGACGCACCGGATGACTCAGAAACCGAGGTACGTGCGCACCCGCGGCTCGATGCGATCCGGTGTCCAGGGCGGTGACCAGATGAGATTGATCTTGACGTCACCCACACCAGGCACGGTCCGCAGCTGCTTCTCGGCTTCACCCATGATCTCCGGGCCCGAGGGGCACCCCGGCGACGTGAGCGACATGTCGACGTTGATGTCATCACCGTCAACCTGGATGTCGTACACCAGGCCGAGGTCAACGATGTTGAGGTTCAACTCCGGGTCCTTCACGCGACGCAGTACGAGCCGGGCCTGATCGAGCGTGACGCCACCAGCGCCCGCCTCGGCGCTTTCGGTGCCGGAGGCACCCGTGGCATCGGGGCTGTCGATCGCTGGTTCTGGCTGCGTATCCATGGGGAGCAATCTACTCGGAGAAAGCGACTGTGGGGAGAAACCCCGGCTTTCGTTGGCGGTGCGGGTCGTCCGCGAGGTGACCTGCGCGGCGATGAGCGTGGAAGGCCCGGCCGCGTGCGTCCGACAGCTGACCCGGCAATACCGGGTACGATCAGCGACGCTTCTTCTTCGCGGCTGTCGTCGAACGTGCCTTGCCGCTTGACGCGTTCCGCGCGGCAGCCGAACCACGCTTCCGCGTGCTGGCGGTGCTGCGCGATGCGACCCGGGCCTTCGCCGACCGCGAGACGGAAGACTTTTCGCGCGATGAGGCCACTGCACGCTTCGACACCTTGGCGCGGCTCGAACCGCTGCGACACGATGTACGACGGGACTTGGCGCTGCCACGACCAGCGGTCTTTCGCGCCAGTGCGCGACCGCGGCTGACGCTGCAACCCACCGAGCGATATCGCACTTCCGGCGCGGGGTTCCAGCCAGTGGCGTAATCGGCACGGAACTCGGGATCCCCTTCCAGCTGGACGGCCTGCGCCGGTGCCGTCACCGCCCAGGCCGACGCATCGGCAAGGTCTGCGCGGATATCCGAAATGACACGTTCCGGACGGCGTGCACGCGACTCGAAGACACGATTGGTGAGCAGCACCACGAACATGTCACGCTCCGGATCGATCCAGATCGACGTCCCGGTGAACCCGGTGTGTCCGAAGGCCCGTGCCGACATGTAACGACCGCAGCCAACGCCGTTGTGGCCAGCGCAGGTGTCCCAGCCCAGCGCGCGCGAGCCAGCGGCACGGGCGGTGAAGCGCTCGACGGTGGAGTCACTGATGATGCGTGTGCCCAGGTACGTGCCCTTGTTCAGCATCATCGTTGCGAACACGGACAGATCACCAGCGGTGCTGAAGAGCCCTGCGTGGCCGGCAACACCGCCGAGTGCGTGTGCATTCTCGTCATGCACATCACCCTGCAGCGAGAATCCACGCACCGACATCGTGGCCGTCGGTGCGGTGCGCGAGCGCACGCCGGCAGGCACACGGTACCACGTTTCCGTCATACCGAGCGGCGTGAAGACCTTTTCCTGCAGCAGTTCGTCGAGCTTCCGGCCGCTGGCGCGCTCGGCGATGAAGCCGAGGATGTCCGCGCCAAGATCGGAGTAGATGTAGCGCGTGCCTGGCGAGTACTCGAGCGGCGTCTGCAACACGAGCCGCTGCGCGTCGGCGGGAGACCACGCCTCACGCCACAGATCCCGGCCCGCCGGCAACCCGCTTCGGTGCGTGAGCAGGTGCTGAATGGTGACGTTATCGCGCTCGCCACCACCGAATTCGGGGAAGAACGTGATGACCTTGTCATCGAGGTGGATCCTGCCCTCATCATAGAGCAGCATGATCGCCGTCGTGGTGCCGATGACCTTCGTCAGACTTGCGAGATCATACACCGAGTGATCGGGGGAGACGCTGGGCGCCTCGATACCCCACGACAGCCGACCGAACCCCTGCGAGTAGACGGCTGACCCGCGACGACCAACCACCACCGCGGCGCCAGGAAAACCGCCTTCCGAGATTCCACGACGCACGACGCGCGTGATCGCGTCCAGTCGCAGCGCGCTCATCTCCACCGATTCCGGCGAAGCCTTCGGCAACCCATCGCCGACAGTCCCACTCGGGGCTGCTGGCAACGCGGCGATACCAAAGCTGAAGACAGTGGCGAGCTTGAGGATCACGGCAACTCCCTGAGGAACGCAGCAGCGGGATGTACGACGGCGACACGCGCAAACGATTCGCAGATCAACAACTGGCCTGACCTGTTGATCCGATGGTCACTCATGAGACGACGCAGACGGCGGAACGTTCCGCTCGGCACCGTGGATGCATGGTACGGAACGCTTGGGAGCGAGTCAAGTGTAACCGTCTCATGGGTTTGTGTGCTCTCACGTGAGGTGCCGTACCACGCGAGGCGGTGGGATGGCCGGACTGAATCCTGGCGCAGGCCGGTTCCGTTGTCAGGAGGCGTGGTGCCGGGTCGAGCCGGTACCGCTGTGCCGTAAACCCTTCTCCCAACCGCCGTGTCTCACAACCGAGTCCAGAGTCGCGCCAGCCTCGGTGCCGGTCGCCCGCCCCACCGTTCGTCCGTACCACGCCGTTGACTACCGATGAGGAGTTGATCGCGCGAGCAGTTGCCGGGGACGAACTGGCGATGCGAGCGCTGTGGGCCGAGTACGCTCCACGGGTAGACGCCGTGGTGCGGCGGCTGGTGCACGACGCTGATGAGGCGGCGGACATCGCCCAGGAGGTCTGGATCCAGATCTTTCGGGCGTTGCCCACCTTTCGCGGCGACGCACAGTTCTCGACCTGGGCGCACCGGATCGCGGTGAACCGGACACTCAATGCGCTGCGGCGCGCCCGGCGGCTGATGGGCGTGCACGAGGAGCTGACCGAGGAGACGGCGATGGTGGAGGACGACGTCGAGCAGCCATTCGTACGCGAGTCGATCACGATGGCGCTCGACAAGCTGCCGCGTGGCGCGCGCACCGTGTTCGTTCTGCATGACGTGGAAGGCTTCACCCATGAGGAAATTGCGAGCCAGCTGGGGATCACCACCGGCGGGTCGAAATCACAGCTGTTCAAGGCCCGTGCAAAACTGCGCCGCCTGTTGGCGCCGCTGATGGATCATTTGTCTACATCGACTCTGGAAGATGGCTATGCAGCACCTGTCGCCTGAACGGATCGCCGCGCTGGTGGATGAACCAGCGACACTGGACGAGCGCCACCACTTCGAGCACTGTGCGCTGTGCCGTGCCGACTTCGTTGCCACCCGTCGGATCGTGGCCGCCGCGTCGGCCGAGCGTGAGCGCCCGATCGTGCCGCTGGTGCCCTGGCAGCAACTGGCGTCGGCGCTCCGTGATGAGGGGCTGCCGGCTTCGACACGCGGCGCCATGGTCTCGACGCCGGCGGATGTGCGCCCGATCCTGTCGGCGCCGAGTGTGGTGGCGCCGATGCGTGCGGTGCGCGTGCCGGCGCGGTGGCAGCGTGTGTCGGGCCTGGCGGCGGCGGCCGCCCTGCTGGTGACGGTGGGTGTGGCCGGCGGGCGATTGACGGCCAAGCGGGCGACCCCGGTGGCGGAGTTGCCGGCGGCGATTGCCGCCGTGCAGCCGGCGGTGCCCGGTGTGGTGGCACAGCCGGTGGTCCGGTTCCGATCGGCCGAAGACGCGCGCGCGACGCTCAGTTCAGCCGAGCAGGTGTACAGTGGCGCGCTGCTGTGGCTGGCCGCGAACGACAGTTCGCTGGCACCGCGGGTGGCGGGCGGCTCGGCGGCGGCGGCGTCCAGTTACCGCGAGCGTCTCGAAGTGCTGGATGCGGCAATGGCCACCGCGCGGCGTGCGCTGTACGAAGCCCCGGATGATCCGGTCATGAATCGTTACTATCTCGCCACGCTTGGCGCCCGCGAAGTGACCTTGCGTCGCCTCACGACGGTGCTGCCGGCGTCGCAACAGGTACTGGAGTATTGATGCACATCGCACGGAGCACAGGGTTGTGTGCCGTTCTGCTGATCAGCGCGGTGCGTGCGACGGCGCAGGACGGTTCGACCGACCGTGAGGCGCGCTCGCGTGAGCTCTCGGAGCGCATGCGTGTGACGCTCGAACAGCAGGCGCGGGTGCTGTCACAGATGCAACGTGAACTGCAGCGGGCCGCGCGGTCGGATTCCAGGGTGCGGGATTCGATCGTCCGCGTCACGTCGCAGCGAATCGCGGATCTGGCCACCGAAATCGCACGCGTGCAGGAGGAGGCGGACCGGGTCCAGGTGCAGAGTGTCGATGCCGAAACACGGGCACAGTTGCGGGCGCAGATCGCCAGCGCACGCGCCATGGCGAACGTCACGCGGGTTCTGGCGGGGCAGCAGCGCGCACTGACCTTCAGGACGCGCTCGATGCCACGCGGCTACCTCGGCGTCCAGCTTTCGGGTGAGCAGAACACCGAATTGCGAGACGGGAAGGTGTTCACCCTGTTTCTCTCGCCAGCGGTGATCGCCTCGGTCGAGGCGGGGAGCCCGGCAGCCGAAGGAGGGCTGCAGGCGGGCGATACGTTGCTCGCGTTCGGGCGCAGCGCGCTGCCAGGCGCAGTGCCACTCTCCGAGGTGTTGACGCCGGGCGAGCGCCTGCCACTGAAGGTCCGGCGCGGCGGCCGTGAGCGGACGATCGTCGTGCTGGTCGGCACGCGCGACCCGGCCAGTGGATCGTTTTCGCTCGCGATTCCAGATGGCGTGGATGCACCCGGCGCATCCTTCCGGTTCGATGTGAATGTGGATCCACCGCGGGTGTGCGTGGGTGGTGAGAACTGCAGTGTGACGATCACCGGAGGCGCTCGCGCACCGGATCGCGGATCGAGTGGCGGTGCCGGCACGGCGCCCCGGCCACCCGCTCCGCCGGCGCCGCCTGTCGCCATGGGCCCGGAGCGCCTGCTGCGTGGCACCACCTGGTCGTCCAGCGACCTGTCGATCGCCGGCGCGGTGATGACGACGATCACCGATGACCTCGAGGAGCTGACCGGCGTGAGCGAGGGGATCCTGGTGCTGCGCGTGGCGCCCGGAACACCGGCGGCAACGTCGGGTTTGCGCGGCGGCGATGTGATCCGACGCGTGAACGATGAGGAATGCGAAGGGGTGAGCGATCTGCAGCGGGCGGTGCAGCGCGCGGCGTCGCGCGGCGTGAAGCAGGTGGCGCTGATCGTCAGCCGGCAGCGCAAGGAACGCCCGATCACGCTGCAGTGGTAAGCTGAACGACTGGCGTCAGGGCGTCGGAAGCGCTGGCGTGAGTGGTTGCGGTGTTCGCCGCTGCGTGAGGACCGACCCGGGGGGCACGCTGTAGAGCAGCTGGGCGGTCGCCTTGTCGGCGAGCGTGATGGCACGGGCGCGAATCCTGGGTGCCATGATCACGGTGGTGTCGCTCGCGTGATCGAGTCCGATGCCATGCCCGACTTCGTGAATCGCGAGCGCGCGAATCACGGTGGGATCGAGCGGGGCGGTGCCGTCGCGACGCAGCGTGGCCAGCTGAATGTCGCTGCGGATGATCCAGTACTTGCTGTCGCGCACGACCTTGGTGCGCCCGAGCACTGGATCGCCGCGGAAGTCCGTGACCCAGGACACCGTCATGTCTGCCATGACGGAATCGTTGACGAACACGAATCGCACCGGCAGTTCGACGCCCTCCCAGATCGTGAACGCTTCGCGCACGGCCTGGAGATAGTCATCGCGCACGCGGCCCGATGCCTTCGGCCCCTGATCGCTGACATAGACCCGCAGTGGTGTGGCCCGGCGATCAGGCCAGCGCTGGAGCGTGCTGTCGGAGAGCAGCAGGATGTCGGGGATGAATGTCCCGGTGCTGCGCGCGGCGATCAGGGCGCGGGTATCGGCGCGCCGGATCGAGTCGCCGGCGGCGGCGTTGGCGCGGGCCATCCTGGCGCCCGCACCGGCGAGCGCCGGCGCGGCGTCGGCACTTTGCTGGACGCTGTCGGCGGCGGTGCGGCGTCGCGCCAGGTCATAGCCGTGACGCCGCACGCTGGCCGTCTCGAGGATGACCAGCGCAGCCAGGCCGATGAGGACGATCCCGAGCACGCGCGGCAGCGAAGGGGGGCGCATCGAGAGGTTTATGGAAACAAGAAGCGGAAGGGCGTACGATCGCATCGTGGCCCTGAGTCAAAAGGGGGACGATCGACGGCCGTTCCCAGAACGGACTGCGGCCGGCGTCGGGGATCAGCTGTCGTGCTGCGGGGGTGTGGGGTGCGGCGTTTGTGTGGTCAATAAACGGATGAACGAAAAGTAGTCGCTTTTATAGTGCGTCAACAGCGTTTTGAAGCCGCCGCTTATCGTCGTCGGGCGCTATCTTCAAGCGCAGATCGCACTCGGACGTCACCCGGATTGACCATGAGCACAACGCTGTTGACCCCCCCCACCCGACCCGCGCTGCGCAACCGTCGCGAGATCATCGAGGCACTCGAGGCGGCGCATGAGGTGGGTGTGGAGTACTGGTCGGGATTCAGCAGTCCGGATTTCTTCGCGCGAGTCGGCACACACTGGTCGCCCGCGGAGCATGTCCGGCACCTGACACGCGCCATGACGCCGTTGCTGCCCGTGCTGCGGGTTCCGCGCATGGCATTACGAGTGATGTTCGGCAGCGCGGTAGAGCCATCACGATCACTGGAGACACTCGAAGCGCTGTACGCGCGGGCACTGGCGGCAGGCGGTACTGCGGGCCGGTTCGCGCCGCCCCCGGACCCCGCCCCCGCCGGTCTGGTGCGGCGCAATGCCATCATGGACGCGCACTCGGAGACGCTGCGAGGACTGACGCAGGCCATGGAGAAGTGGACCGAGTCGCAGCTCGACATGTACCGGCTGCCGCATCCATTGCTCGGCAAGCTCACGGTGCGGGAAATGATGCTGTTCACGCTGCTGCACAACCAGCATCATGTCGACGCGTGTGAGCGGCGGCGGGGTGAAGCAGGGCACGGCACAACCCGTTGATGCCACCCGGCAGCCCGCACGCTGCCGGATGGTGAAGCATTCGAGTATCCCGCGGCGTCAGTTGCACTATCGGGACCAAATGATTGCGTTGCATGCGGCTAGCTGGCGGGAGTGGCCGCGCTCAGCTCGAGGAGGTCGTGCGGCAAGTCCGCCGGTTGATGGATCAAGCGGTAGTGCCATGCACCCCAAGCGTTGTCTGCATTCACTGCACGGACCCACCGTTCGGCGGCTGCCCGTTTGACATCCGCCATCGGGTCGAAACCCTTCGTCTCCACCACGACGTATCGCGCGTCGTCACCGGCCATACGGACGATGAAGTCTGGCAGATACTCATGTCGCATCCCATTGTCCTCGTACGGGATGCCGAAGCCCAGGCCCGCATTCTTGACCCAGGCTTGTACGTACGGGCTGCTGTCGAGATACTGTGCCGCCTGCTGTTCCCATCGCTTCGTATCGGCGACCATGTAGTTCACGTGACACCGTACGGTGTCACGCACGTCTTTCCCGGTCCAGAAATCCACCGCTGCAGTGGAACCAGGCTCACTGCGTGAATCGTATCTCGGAACCTCGGGCGTCTCTCCGGCTGCGTCATCCGGCTGCAGGCTCTGCAGGATGCGTTCGATCATCAGGCCGTAGTAGGGGGCCAGAAAGACCGTACGAACGTCCTTGGGAATCCCGATCACCCGGACCTTCTGTTCGGCATACCGCTGCACGATACGTGCGATCTGCGGAAACAGGACATGCGCGGGCAGTGACGACTTCCAGGTATCGATGTACGTCTTCGTCAATGCCGTGGCCGCAAGAAAGACCTTCTGTTGCAGCGTGTGCTTGGCGAGGTACGGCGCGAGGGCCAGTTCGCGGACGCGGTCCGGTGCGATCGGCTTGACGCTTCCTCTCGCGTCGGGAATCCCGCCTGCCATGTAGACCTCCGGCGGGATGTCGGCGGGATCGATCACGAGCTCAGCCACCGTAGCCCAGTCGATCGCGACGCGGTTCCGCACGGCCTGCGTGTATCCATCGACGCGCGGAAACTGAATCTCGAACGCGGCGCGTTCCGGCAGTGCCCGCACATGTCGACGGGTGCTTGGCGGGGGCGGTGCGCTGCCAGAGGATTTGAACGGGATGATCTCGAACGGCACACCCAGAATCTGCGCGATCTCGTCCCGGAACCGCGGGCCACTCTCCGTGTCCTCCACGTCGTAGGACGCGCGCCGCAGGGCGCGTCCTACGACCTGCTCGCAGAGCAGCTGGCTTTGGAATGGTCGCAGTCCGACGACGTGCGTGACCGTGTTGGCATCCCACCCTTCGGTGAGCATGCCGACGCTGATGATGCAGCGCACATCGCGACCGGGTGGGTGCAGCGGCTTGCCGAGTTTTTCGGCGATCGCTTCGAAGTCTGGTGGGTAGATGGGACGCTGTTGCGAGTCGAGCGGCCACTGACGGCGACCCACGGTGTCGAGCGTGAAGCGCATCCAGCGGGCGAGGTCTCCCTGCGCTCCACTGGCGACGTCTCCGCTGTCGGTTTCGGCGACGACCTTCGAGTCCACACGGATGGTGACGATGTCGCTGTCGGCATTGCGAAGAGACGGCAGCGCAAAGCCGGGTACCTCGACACTCGACCAGCCTTCGGCAATCCACTCGTAAGTCGCCTTCGCCAGCTTGGTGTCGCGGCAGACGATGATGAGTACCGGCGGCCGGGTTTCGTCACTGTCGGTCCACTCCGTCCGCACACGCTCCCAATCTTCCGCGATCATGGCCAGTGGCGCGTGCGCCCACTTCAGGATCGCCTCGGGCTTGGGGCTGCCCTTCTTTCCGCCACGCTCGGCTGCGGTCAGGTTGCCCATGATCCAGCGCCAGAGATTGTGATACTTCGGGCGATCGGCGCCGGTGTTGTCACGTACCGCCAGTTGCGGGACTTTCACCAATCCCGACTCGATGGCATCGGTGAGCCCGAAGTCACTGACCAGCCACGGGAATGGTCGTCCCGAGTCGCGGCCCATGCGGCCAAGGTAGTACGGCGTGGCCGACAGGTCGACACAGAGATTGATGCCACGGAGTGCGTTGACGCGATCGAGGCCTTCGATCCAGACCGTCGCTTCGCGGACGTACGCCTCTTCCTGCTCCTCGTCTCCGAAGAGATCGGCTGGCTCGTCGTCCTCCGGACGCCGGATGCGATAGGCGTGATGCGCTTCGTCATTGAGGACGAGGATGTTCTGCTTGCCTTTGGCGCGGCCGAGCACGCGGGCCACGATGCTGGCATCGCTCTCGACGTAGCGGGTCCAGCGGACGAGGGCACTGACCCGTTCACCGGCGCCACTCGCGGTTGGCGGTTCGATCTCCTCGACTTCACCACTGGCGACGTGTCGGGTGTAGTCGGCGAGCGTGAGATAGCGTTCGCCGCGGGCGACGGTAGTCTTGTCGCCGATGATGACGCGTTCAACACGGGTCACGGCGCGCCCGATCTTCGTCACGCGGCTGGTATCGCCACCCACGCCCTGCGTGCGCGCTTCGAAGACATGCCAGTTGGTGACCACCACGCGCCCCTGCGCGAGGCGTGGCATGAGGTGCGCCGGCACGAGGTCGCGGGTGCGATAGAGGCTGGCGTCGCCACCGTCCACATCGAGTTCGCGCAGTCGATCGCGGATGGTGACGTTGGGGCAGACGATGAGCACCAAGTCGGAGAACCGCGCATCGGCGCGGTTGACGACCTTGTTGAGGATGGACCAGGCCGTGAGCATGCCCATGACGGTGGTCTTGCCGGCGCCGGTGGCCATCTTGCAGGCGTAGCGCAGGAAGGCGCGGGCGCCGGCGGCCTGCTGTTCGTCGGTCGGTTCGTCGAGGGGAACGTTGAGGCCCTGCCGCAGGTCGGCGCGACCTTCGACGAGGAAGATCACCGTTTCGACGGCCTCGATCTGCGCGAAGAACAGCGGCTGGTGCCGGCCGTCGCGCCGCCAGTGGGCCAGCAGGTCCACCGTGGTGCCGGTGGCGTTGGGGTAGCCGGCGGCACGCCACTCGGCCACGCGTGCGCGCACACGGTTGACGAACGTCAGCTCCCAGGCGCGGTCATACTCGGGGAGTTTGGCGAGCGTGCCGTCCGACAGGTCCCAGGTGAGTTCCCCGTCGCGCGGCTGGAAGACGAAGGCCGGCCGCCGGGTGGTGCGCACCACGGGCGTGGCGCCCTCCGGGATGAACCAGTGGCGGTCGGGCTCGGCGTAGGGCGAGCAGAGGATGGGGGAGGGGACTTCGAAGGACATGTCAGGGCAACAGCGGTAGTTGGGGATCGGACGCTTTCCACGAGGCCAGGAATTCCTGAATGGTCGCGTGCGCCTCTCGGCACCGGAGCGTGTGTGCTTCCATCGTGCGCTCGATGCCTGGTCCCATGCTGAAGTCGGCGTAGCGCACACACCCATTGTGCGCAGGTGTCGAGAATTCCTCGTCGAGGAGTTGCATGGCGTCGTGAACGTCAACGTGGTCGGCGCCGGGGCATTGCCTGACATAGGCCCCGGCAGCCGCAGGACCCTCGGGCCAATACGTGAGCACCCATATCAGGTCGAAGGTGTCCTTGTCTCTGGTGCGCCCTTTCACCGCAAAACTCTTGAGTGTCACGAAAGCGAGGAGATTCGCAACGCGGATGTCGACTCGCGCCATGCCGCGGCCGTCGAGCAGGTCTATGTCGAGCGTGCGAATCTCCGGGTTGGCGAGGGCGAGGTGTGCGCCCCGAATCCGCAGTGCCCCGATTTCGTCTCCCGCTCTCGTCGCTTCATTCGATGCCAATCTGCCGAATGTCGTTCCACCCAATTCCGTCGTGACACTGTCCGCGTTGGTGAGCAGCTCGATGGCAACCGTGACGCTTCCAACCTTTCGGATCCATCGCCAGACGCTCTGCCCATCGCCGTTGGGCACGGGTGCTCCCATGAATCCATGCTCCTCGAGCACTTGCTGCAGGTGCTGGTAGAAACTGTCCGAGTCACGTGGAACATCGAGTTCGATGCACAAGTCGACGTCGTTCGTACCTGGATGGTCGGACTGCTCGAGTGCCGGATCCAGCCTCGTGTCATCGAGCAGGAGTCGCGGCACCAGTCCGCCGATCACGACCAATCGCGTCTCGTGCTGCCCCCCAATGGCCTTCACGAGCGTACCGAGCGCGCTCACGCACGCCTGAAGTGCATCAGGTGTGTATTCGTGCCGAGCGGGATTGAGAGGCTGTCGTCGCTCACCCATGCGTGATCCCAAGGTGCTCACTCAAGGCGAGCGCGACGTCCTCCGAACGCCCACTGCCATCTTGCAGCGCCTGGTGCAGCGCACGGGCAGGTGACGTCACAGGCAGTGGATGGGGTGCAGCGGAGTCAGGGGACGTACGCAACATGTCGTTCATCAGCCCATGCAGGCGCGTCGTCCTCGATCGAAGCACCCGCGCGTCAGGGGGCCGGTGACCGGAGCGTACGTGCTGCGGGGCACCGTGTGGTGCTGCCGGATCTGCCGTGATGCAGAAGGTCATCCAGGGATCCTTCGGCACCTGCCAGAATACGATATTTGCGCCTTCCGTCACGATCTCGCCACCGATCGCTTTAGCGGCCGCCGCCGCCGTGTCGTGGTCCGGGATCCAGATGGTCGGCATCGGATCTGCCGTGAGAGTGGGGGCGTACTGGTTGGCCGCCGCGACACCGCCAAGCGCCCAAGTATCGACGGCGTCCGAGAGCCCCGCAAGCTTCTTGCGCATCTCACCGCCGTGCCGGGCATAGACGTATGCACGCGACACGCGCATCGGCTCACGATCCTCATCCACCCATGTCTGCAGGATGCGTTCGACGTTGTCGATGCTCCACGACGATGTCCGTTTTCCGACGCGATGAGGCACCAGTGCCCCGAGGTCTTCCAGCCGGTGAAGCACGCGGAAGGCGAGCCCTGCAGTCACGCCACTCGCCTCGGCCAGTGTGGTCTGGGTCAGCGGTGGAAGTGCCTGCGGTCGGCGTTGGGCGATGAGCCACCAGAGGATCATCGCTTCGGCGCATACACCAGAACCGCCTTTGAGCCGAGCCGGTCTTTTGCCGAGTCGCGGTTCTTTTCTGGTGGATATCGGCGGGTTGGCGCCTTCGGCTGACGGGGCGCCGTCCAGGACATCGTGGATGTAATAGGCGCCTAGATCGAGGTGTACCGCACCGTGATCGCCCGATTCGATCCAGGATAGCCGTTCCGCCGCCATTCGCCTGCGCAGCGGGGGGCGCAAGGCAGGAGTGGTGTAGACGTGGATGACGCCGCCTGTCTCTCGTGGCAATCCCGCCTCAACCATTCGTGAGAGCGTAAGCGCTCCGGTTTCCGTCAGTGAGACGACGTGCACCGTGATTGCCGGCCCGTCGCCAAAACGCATGACGAGGTTGCGTTCCAGCCCTGGCTGAGCGTGCACTGCCGCTGCCGGAATGCTGCTCAAGCGCCGAGCGATCCGGTCGGTGAGTGAATTCAATGGGAAGCCGCTGCTGGAGACGTCATGATTACCAAAACTCCCAAATTACCGCCGGTGGTAATTGTGCAATATTGGTAATTGTAGAGCAATTGTCCACGCCTCGAGAAGGAACGCAATTACCGAATAGTGCTAATTACCGCCGGCGGTATTTTACCGCTTTGGGTAATTACCCAGACAGCGGCACGCCAAGCGCTTTCACCACCACCAACTCATTCCCCCGGTCATCGATCACCTTCACTGCCACCTGCCGCTGCTCGCCGGCGAAGAACGGCGCACTGGTATCCCCCGCCAGATGGTCGAACACCCCCGGCGCGAACTGCGCCTTGAGCGCCTTCTGCATGCCCTCCCATGCACCCGTCCGGGGAAAGAACACCTGCGTCGCCCGAAACACCCGGCCGTTGTAGTCACTGTCCAGCAGCCAGCAGGGCACGTCGGTGCCCTGCGTGTGGTCGGTCTCCATCTTCGCAGGGTCGAAAGTGTCGAGCCCCACCAGCCGCACCTGCCAGCGCGGGTCGCCGCCGGGCTCGGATGCGCGGAGGGTCGTGACCTCCACATCCGGCAGGCCGGCCACGCTGAACACCTGGCTGGCGCGGGTGGTCTTGAGCAGGCTGCCCATCACCAGGTCGGGGGTGGCCTGCACATAGGTGGCGGGGATGCCGATGCTCGCGCTAGCCTCGACCAGCAGCCGGGCGTTGGCCTCGATGGCGAAGCCGACCACGAACAGGTGCGTGTAGTTCTTCCGGTCCGCTTCCTTCTGCGCCTGATAGACGAGCTGCTCACTCACGGCACCATGCTCGGGCCCGAACACGAACGCCACGCTGTCACCGGTGCCCTTGAGCAACGCCTCGGCGTTCAGCACCAGCGCCTTGGCCGGCGGGCGCACCTGTTCGAACGCCACCTGCCGGTTGTCCTGCGTGTTGATGCTGGGGCTGCGTCGCAGCACCTCCAGCATGCGATCGACGAAGTTGCCGTGCGCCTCCATCGGCGCCGAGCCGCTGTCGCTGTCGCCGTCACCCTCCCAGTCCACCGGGGTGGGGATGGTGGCCTCCACCACGAACGGGCCGGCGACGCGGGTGATCTTCTTCTCTTCCTCCGGCCGGTCGACGAGCACTTCCATGGTGGGCGGTTCGTCGTTGGCGATGCTCTTGAGGGTGATGTGCGGCACAAGGCCGCCCACCTCCTCGCCGCGCTTGTTCTGCTTGCGCGAATAGACGAAGCCACCGGCCGGGCCGCGTGACGGGTCCTTGAGCGTGTACCACGGGTATGTGGCCGTGAGTAGCCGCTGGCGTGCGAGGGCGAGCGGCACACGCGAGGTGTCCATCGTGATCCAGCGCCGGCCCCACTGCTCGGCGACGTAGGCAGTCGTTCCTGAGCCGCACGTGGGATCGAGGACGAGGTCTCCGGGGTCGGTGGTCATCAGGAGGCAGCGCTGGATAGCAGAAGGCGCTGTCTGAACCACATAAAACTTTTCGCCGCTTCGAGAACCAGCGATGCCGGTATCCGTCCACACGTTCGTGATCGGGGAAGCAGCAAAGTCATCAAAGAAGCGAAGGTATCTGAGTGAAGTGCCTCGTTGAGCCAGTCTTCCCGCTTTAGAGAGCCTATCGAGTCCTGTGAGATCCGTCTTGAACGTTCCCTTCCCCGGAGTGAAGCGGGTTCCGTTCCACGAATACTCCCGAACGTCGCCGTCACCTGCCGGCCGCTGGCTGGTGATGTCGCTTAACGTGTATATCTTCGCCCCCTCGGGGAGCGTGGACATACCCGCCAGTTCTCCGTCGCTCAAAGCGCGCCTGGTACCATCTGAGAACATAACCCACTGATAGTCAGATGCTCCAACACCGCCCAGCTGTTTTGGGCGATAGATGCGACGAAACTTGAGTGAGGCAATCTCCTTGCCGTACCAGAGGAGATAGTCCGCAGTGCTTGCGAGTTGAATGGTGGAAGACGATGTCGTCTTCGTGAAGGAGATAAGACCGACAAAGTTCTCCGCCCCAAACACCTCATCCATCACCTCCCGTACATGATGCAGATTCTCATCCGAGATCTGCACGAACACGCTCCCACTCGACGTCAGAAGATCCTTCGCCAGAAGCAGCCGATCACGCAGGTACGTGAGATACGAGTGCAGCCCCAGCTCCCACGTGTCGCGATACGCCTGCACCATCTCCGGCTCGCGCGTGAGATCGGCGTCGTCCCCATGCTTCACATCGCGCTTGCGCACGAACGGCTGGAAGTTGCTCCCGAACTTCACCCCGTACGGCGGGTCGATGTAGATCATCTGCACCTGCCCACCCATCCCCTCGTACTGCAGCAGGCTGTTCATGCACACGAGTGAATCGCCGAGCATCATGCGGTTCACCCATTTGTCGCGGTGCTCGTAGGCCTTGAGCACCGAATCGGCCACGCTGCGCTTGGGGTCCGCAAAGAGATCGAACATGTCGTGCTGTTCGTCCTTGCGATGTGCGCCGAGCGTTTCGAGAATGGCCTGCGTGCTGAGGCGCTCGTGCACGAACATCGGCAGCGTGGGTACGTCGAAGCTCAGGCGCTCGGCCTTGCCGGTCCACTCCAGGAAGGGGCGCTGCATCCGCTCCAGCTCCCGCGCCGCATCACGCGCGGCCTGTCGTGCGCCCTGTGCGTCGGCGCCATCACCCTCAGCGGCAAGGCCCGCGTGTACCGCCGCGAGCAACTCGGCGAAGCGGTCGCGCTGTGCAGCGTTGGCGCTGTCCCACTGCAGCTCGGGAGCCAGTGACGAGTCGTAGCGGTAGGTGGCGGGCGGCTTCTTCTTGCGGAACTGCGTCTGCGTGCCGACCTCGGGGCGCAGCGGGGCGTCGGCGGTGGGGTGATCATAGGCGCGTGCCGGTGCAGCCGAGGCATCGGTGGTCTGACTGGCGGTGACGGCGGTCACCTTCGAATGCTTGCGTGGAGGCATGACGCTGGTCGGCAGAAAACGGTGGGTGCAGTGCGGTGGTCGTGAGCTTGGCGCGCCGTTCGCGTTGCGCCTGACTGCCGCGGCACCATGGCCGGGAAGGTAGGGGCGGAACCTGAATTCGTCACCATCTGCGACAGGAAACGCGGCGCCGCGGGCGCATTACCCGGGCGCGAAACTTCGCCCGCTCGCTTCGGCCGCGCGGGACAACAGTTCCTGCAGCGAGGCGGCCGGCTGGAAGACGAAGGCGCGTCCGCGCTTCCGCTGCTCGAGCAGCCCCTGTTCGGCCAGAGAGAGCAGGTCGGTGCGGGCGGTCTGATATGCCACGCCATGCGATCGCTTGTGCGAGTCGACGGTGTAGCGCGCGAGCGGCTGCTTCATGGCATGACGGATCAGGGCCAGCTGACGTGGATTCAGGTCGCCGACGGCGGCGGCGGCTCGCGTCAGCAGTCGCTCGGCTTCCCGGAGTTCCTTCGCCTTGCGTCTCAGATAGGCATGCAGCTCTTCAATGGCGCGCCGGAGTACGCGCATCTGGTAAAGCAGGAAATAGGTGACGTCATTGTCGTCAGTCTCGGTGTACAGATACGAGCGGGCGTACTGGCCGCGAGCACGCTTGAGGATACGGGAGATGGAAACGAACTCGCACAGCCAGTAACCCTGTCGTGCCATACACCAATAGAAGAGTGCGCGCGCCGTCCGGCCGTTCCCGTCAACGAATGGGTGGTCATATGCCAGCCAAAAGTGCAGCACGATGGCGCGAACTGGCGGAGGCAGGTACTCCGTTTCTCCAACGCCATTGGCAAAGTCGCACATCGCCTGCATTCGCACCTCGAGTTCTTCGGCGCGCGGCGGGGTGTGCAGCCGGGTGCCCTCTTCATCCTCGATGGCGATGTCCTCGTCGGCCCGGCGCAGGCGTCCCGCGCCATCGGTGACGTCCAGCGTTCCTTCAGTCAGTCGCCGCTGCAGTTCGAGGACGATCTCCGGTGTGAGCCGCTCCTTCACGAACTGTCGAATGAACAACATGCCTTCGTAGTTGTTGCGGATCATCCGTTCACCACGATCCCGAGGCGCTCGGCCCTCCTGGATCATTGCCTTGGCAACTTTACGGGTGGTTGAAGCGCCTTCGAGCTGACTCGAGGTGATGGCCTCCTCGACGACGGACTTGAAGAGGTATGTGTCCCTGGTTGAATCGTCGGTGACCTGCTCGCTCCCGCCGATGTTTCCGCTGGCATCGCGGTCGATGTGATGCAGCATCTCGAGGGCGATGTTCGGGAGTGCGAACACGAATGGCAGTCCGTCGCGATCCTTCAGTGGAAGCCGGCGCTGGATTGCCTGCCGGGCCAACTTGACGGCGAACCACTGCTCTTCGGCCGAGAAGTCCGTCAGGGGAGGCGCATACCGGAACGTCTCCCAGTGCCGGTACTTGCCCCCCGGTGCCGGCCCGACACCCGAACTCATCAGCTTCTGAAAGCGAGCTCGACCTTCTTCCGACGTCAGCAGCTTTCCGATGATCTGCGCGGCGCTCGGCGGGGGTGACGGCAGTTTCATGATTCGGCTCCGCAATGCGGATCTACTAACGAATTACTAGTTGCCGAAAACTTAGTAGTAGTTGCAGGACCTGTCAATCAACTACTGGATAGTAAGAGATTAGTAGAAGATCAGTAGTTCCAGTTAATGTAAAGTTATGACCTGCAACTACTTACCGAGAAGATGCTAGTTCTGAATCGACAAAGACTCAGAGACACTGCAGGATTGCGACTCACTCGCCGTACGGAATCCAGATGTTCTTCACCTGCGTAGCCTGCCGCAGGAATTCCCGTCCTTCCCCCTCGGCGGCACTGGTCCAGTCGCGCCGCGTCCAGTCGGTCCAGGTCCGCTTCATGTTGTCGGCGGCATAGCGCTCGATCGCGGTCGCAACATCCCGCGGGCCGAAGCACCAGAGGCCATCCACTTCATCATGCTCGGCCAGCGTCTTGGCGAGCGCGGTGCGTGAGCCGGTCACGATGTTCACCACACCATCCGGCAGATCCGATGTCTCCAGCACCTGGTAGAAGTCGGTGGCGGCCAGCGGATACAACTCGCTCGGAATGACGACTGCGGTGTTGCCCATCGCGATCGCCGGAGCGAGGAGCGACACGAATCCAAGCAGCGGCTGCTCGGCGGGACAGACCAGCGCCAGCACGCCAAGTGGTTCGTTCATCGCCAGCGTGACCCCACGCAGCGGCACGCTGTGCACTGCGCCGTCGTATTTGTCGGCCCAGGCGGCATAGGTGAAGAGACGCGCGATCGACGCGTCCACCTCGGCAGCGCCACCGGCGCCACCGACCATCACATCGATGCGGCGTGCGAACTCGCTGGCCCGTGATGCGAGATTCTCGGCGATGTAATACAGAATCTGCGCGCGATTGTGGCCGGTGGCCTTTGCCCAGCCTTTCGCGGCCAGCGCGGCGGAGACGGCGTTGCGCAGATCCTTTCGATTGCCGTCACCTACTTCGCCCACCATGTGCCCGTCGGGTCCGCGCACGGCAATGCTGTATCCACCATCGGGACGGACCTGCTTGCCGCCGACGAAAAACTTCGGCGTGCGATCGATCTCCGGTGTCTCGAAGGTGTTCGGCGTCTGTGCTGCGGGCGGAAACGGTGCGGGCTCGACGATCGCATCCGCGCCCTTCTTCCAGATCGGGCTGAGATACTCGTACATCCCTTCGCGCCCGCCTTCACGCCCGAACCCGCTCTCCTTGTATCCACCGAAACCAGCCGCAGCGTCGAAGAGATTGGTGGAGTTCACCCACACGATGCCGCTCTTGATCTTCGGCGCGATGTCGAGCGCGAGGTTGATGTTCTCGGTCCAGATGCTGCTGGCGAGGCCGTACGGCGTGTTGTTCGCCAGCTCGACCGCCTCGCCAGGTGTGCGAAAGGTCATCGACACCAGCACCGGGCCGAAGATCTCCTCCTGCACGATGCGGGCGGCGGGAGAGACGCCGGTGAAGAGCGTCGGCGGGTAGAAACAACCCGTGGTCGGCACGGCCCAGGATGGTTGCCACATCTGCGAGCCTTCCGCGACACCGGCGTCGACCAGCGTGCGGATGCGCTCGAGCTGCACCGGATCGACGATCGCGCCCATGTCGATCGACTTGTCGAGCGGTGAGCCGATACGCAGCGTCTCCATCCGGGCGCGGATCTTGTCCTCGAGCTGTGTCGCGATGCCTTCCTGCACCAGCAGTCGCGAGCCGGCGCAGCAGACCTGCCCCTGATTGAACCAGATCGCATCGACCACACCTTCCACCACGCTGTCGAGATCCGCGTCATCGAAGACGATGAACGGGCTCTTGCCGCCAAGTTCGAGCGACAACTTCACGCCGCTGCCGGCGGTGGCACGACGAATGATCTTGCCGACTTCGGTGGAACCGGTGAACGCCAGCTTGTCGAGATCCTTGTGGGCGACCAGCGACTTGCCCGTCTCGCCATCGCCGGTGACGACATTCAGCACGCCAGCCGGCAGTCCGGCATCGCGCGCCAGCTCCGCGAAACAGAGTGCGGTGAGCGGCGTGAACTCGGCCGGCTTGAGCACCACGGTGCAGCCGGCGGCCAGTGCCGGTGCAACCTTCCATGCCAGCATCAGCAGCGGGAAGTTCCACGGGATGATCTGCCCGCAGACGCCGGCGGCGGTGTAGCCTGCAAACTCGGTGTCGAGCAGCTGCGCCCAGCCGGCGTGGTGGTAGAAGTGCCTGGCGACGAGCGGAATGTCGAGATCGCGGGTTTCGCGAATCGGCTTGCCGTTGTCGAGCGTCTCGAGCACCGAGAGCAGGCGCGCGTGTTTCTGTACGGCACGCGCGAGCGCGTAGAGGTGTCGCGCCCGTCCATGACCGCCAAGCGCCTGCCACTGCGGCAGCGCGTTGCGCGCGGCCTTCACGGCGGCATCGACATCTGCGTCGGTGCCTTGCGTGGCCCTGGCCAGCAGCACACCAGTGGCTGGATTGTTGATGGCGAAGGTATTGCCGTGCTTCGTGAACGCGCCGTCGATGAAGTGACCGAAGGTGCCAAGCTGATGACGTTCGATCCATTCGCGCACCGGAGCATCGGCTTCGGGGGCGGGGCCGTAGGCCATGGTCTCGAAGATGTCAGCGACTGATGTCATGTGAAATGAATGCGGTGGGTCATGGCATCGGCTGGCGATACGCGGCGGCGTACCGGCCGGTCACGAAGTGTTCGAGCTGGCGTTCGATGTCGGTGAGCAGGCCGCTGGCGCCGAGGCGGAAGAGATCAGGGCGCAGCCAGCGATCGCCCAGTTCTTCCTTCATCAGCGCCAGCCAGTCGAGCGCACCCTTGGCGGCGCGAATGCCACCGGCCGGCTTGAAGCCGACGACGTGGCCGGTCTGTTCGCGATAGGCGCGGATCATGCGCACCATCACCAGTCCGACAGGCAGGATGGCGTTCTCCGGCTCCTTGCCGGTGCTGGTTTTGATGAAATCGCTGCCAGCCTGCATCGCCACCATGCTGGCACGGGCGATGTTGGTCATCGTTGCGAGTTCACCAGTGGCCAGAATCGTCTTCATGTGCGCGTCACCACACGCGTCACGGAAGCGCTTCACCTCGTCGTAGAGCGCGTGCCAGTTGCCGGTGAGCACGTGCGCCCGCGTGACGACGATATCGATCTCCTGCGCACCGGCAGCGACACTGGCCTTGATCTCGGCGATGCGCGTCTCGAACGGCGAAAGGCCGGCGGGAAAGCCGGTCGACACTGCGGCGACCGGAATCCCGCTGCCGGCGAGCGCCTCGACCGCTGTTGGCACCAGCGCGTGATAGACGCAGACGGCCCCGGTGGTGATTCGCAGATGGCCCACGCCGAGTGCGGCGACGATGTCGTCACGCAGCGGGGTTCGCGCTTTGGCGCAGAGCCGGCGGACGTTGCCCGGCGTGTCGTCACCAGAGAGCGTGGTGAGGTCCATGCAGGTAATCGCGCGCAGCAACCAGGCGGCCTGCCATTCCTTCTTGACGGTGCGACGGGTGGGGATGGTGGCGGCGCGCCGTTCGACGGCACTTCGGTTCACGCGGATTGCACGCACCACGTCGAGATCGAGCGGTGTACCCGGGTTTCGGTCGACGTGATCGCCGATGGGCGCAGGATCGTGGTGCTTCACCAGCGTCGGGCGTGCCGGTGCGGCGCTGCCGGTCGACGTCGGGGTTGGAGTCGGGGTCGGGCGGTTGCCAATCGTCATGCGGAGCACCTGCTCTGAGAACCGGTGCGCGCCAGGCCTGAGGGCAGCAGCGGAGCGGGTTCGTGTGACCTGAAGTTAGGCGCAGGGTGCGGGGAGTTCTACGTGCGTGTTGCGGGAGAGCCTGCTTCGCCGGCAGCCGATCCGCAGTCGTCGCGGGGATCGCGGCCGGGCACGCGCGCGTTGATGCGGCCGCTCGATCACGACGTGGACACGACCCACCGTCAGACAGTTCGTGCGGCACCGACCGGCGCTACCGGTCGCAGCCACTGGTTTGCCACCAGCCCGACGATCAGCAACGCAGCCATCAGGTACATCGTGACACTATATGCCTCGGCTTTCGGCACACCGCGGTCGATCTGATACTCGCGGATGTAGTTGACCAGCACCGGGCCGAGGACCCCGGCGGTGGACCAGGCGGTGAGCAGGCGGCCGTGAATGGCGCCGACCTGCAGCGTGCCGAACATGTCTCGCAGATAGGCAGGAATGGTGGCAAACCCGCCGCCGTACATCGACAGAATGACACCATACGCCGTCATGAAGGCGGCCACGTTGCCGCTGCGACCGATCGTCGGGATGGCGGCGTAGATCGCTGCACCGAGTGCAAAGAAGGCGGCGTAGGTCCAGCGGCGCCCGATGATGTCGGAGAGCGACGACCAGGCGAACCGGCCGACCAGATTGGCGAGGCTGAGCAACACCACGAACGTCGCTGCGTCGGCTACGGTGACACGTCCCGGAAACATCTCCTGGATCATGGCCGATGCCTGACCCAACACGCCGATTCCCGCCGTCACGTTCACGCAGAGCATGATCCAGAGCAGCCAGAACTGCGATGTGCGCACGGCGGCGGCGACGGTCATGCCGCTGCCAGCGCCACGGGTGGCGGCAGTGCGTCGGGTGATCGCGGCGGACGGTGTCCAGTCGCTGGCAGGTACACGCACGGTGAACGCGCCAGCCATCATCACGACGAGATAGAGCATCGACAGCGTGAGAAACGTCGAGGCAATACCGTTGCTGCTCTGGCTGCGAAAGTGTGCCATCAATCGCACTGACAGCGGCGAGGCGATGATCGCGCCGCCACCGAACCCCATGATGGCGAGCCCCGTCGCCATGCCCGGGCGGTCGGGAAACCATTTGATCAGCGTGGAGACCGGGGAGATGTAGCCGATCCCGAGTCCGATGCCACCGACTACGCCGTAGCCGAGGATCAGCAGCCAGAACTGGTGCGAGGCGATGCCGGCGGCGCCAAGCGCCAGTCCGCTGCTGAAGCAGAGCGCGGAGACGAACATTGCTGCCCGCGGCCCCACGCGTTCGAGCCAGGCGCCGAACAACGCGGCGGAGAGACCAAGAAAGACGATTGCCGTGCTGAACACCCAGCCGATGGTGCTGACTTTCCAGTCGTCTGGCGACGCGGTCGTGAGGCCAATGGCCTTCGACAACGGCAGTGAGAAGACGCTGAACGCGTAGGCCTGACCGATGCTGAGATGAATGGCGAGGGCAGCCGGCGGCACGCGCCAGCGATTGAAGTCCGCTGGCGCGATGGTTCGGCTACGGTCAAGGAACGCGGGAAGTGCGGCCATGTCGTTCTGTGTTCATCATGGTATGCACTTCTGCGGGCGCGCAGCGTGCTCGATGATCGGCGCTACTTTCGCGTCGCCGGCGTCAACTTGAGAATCCGTCCGGTCGGGCTGTCCGTGATGACGTACAACGCGCCCTCCGGCCCCTGCCGCACATCGCGGATGCGCTCGCGGGCCGGGGTGAGATCGGTGAGCAGCCGTTCCTCACCGACGATGCGTTCACCCTTGAGCGACAGGCGCACGAGGTTGGTGCTGCCCAGGCCACCGATGAACAGGCTGCCCTTCCACGCGGGGAACAGCGATCCGGTGTAGAAGGTCATGCCGCTCGGTGCGATGACAGGATCCCAGTAGTAAAGCGGCTGCTCCATGCCTGCCTGCTGCGTAATGCCACCGGTGATTGCAGCACCCCGGTACTCGATGCCATAGGCGATGGTGGGCCACCCGTAGTCCTTGCCCTTCCGCGGCACGTTGAGCTCATCGCCGCCGCGCGTGCCATGCTCGACCGTCCAGAGCTCTCTGGTGGCCGGGTTGATCGCCGCACCCTGCAGATTGCGATGACCGATGGACCAGATCTCTGGCCGCACACCCTCCTTCCCGACGAAGGGATTGTCGGCAGGAATCGACCCGTCTGCTTCGAGGCGCACAAGCTTTCCCAGCAACCCATCCATCCGCTGCGATTGCATGCGACCCTCGATGCTCGACCGATCGCCGAGGGTGATGAAGAGTCGACCGTCGCGCGCGAAGACGAGGCGTCCACCGAAGTGTGAGGTCGAGACCAGCGACGGTGTCTGATGGAAGATCACCTCGACGTTTTCGACACGGGGTGCGAAGCCATCGATGAAGCGGCCACGCGCGACCGCCGTGTTGTTGGCCCCACCCTCGCGTGCTTCTGCGTAGCTCCAGTAGATCAACTTGTTCGACGCGAAGTTCGGGTGCAGCGCGACGTCGAGCAGTCCGCCCTGACCGCGGGCGTCGACGGCCGGCAACCCGGCGACTGGCTCGGAGAGGGTGCCGTCGGGCGCAACGACACGGAGGCGACCGGGCTTCTCCGTCACCAGCATCTTGCCGCCTGGGAGGAAGGTCAGTCCCCACGGGGCCACCAGTCCCTGCGCGACGGTGACGACGTCAAAGGCCACACCGAGCTTCTGCTCCGGTGCGCGCGTCTGTCCCGGGAAGGCAGGCGACTGCGTGGGGGCGTTCGGTGGTCGTGGGTCGACGCCGGCATTCTGTGCCTCGACGGGAGACGGCACGACGCCGCAGGTGACGGCAACGGCGATCCCAATGGCGCTGGCAATGTGTCGGGCAGTGGTCATGAGGCCGAGCTCTGATGAAGAAGAAGAGTGAGACAGTTTCGCAGGCACGAACGCTGGGTGGAGCGCACCGCGATGGTGTCGCATGCCACATCGCGAGTGCGTGCATCTCGCAATCGCCACAGCCTTCGTGGCCTCGTGAATCTACTGTGGCTCGCGGGAGATGTCTGGCAAACCGTCGAAATCGCGATCGAAGGTGAAGATGCGGCGGATGCCGTTGGCGCGCATGACAGCGATGTGAATCGCGTCGCGCGCGGTGTGCCGACCACCGCCCTGCACGATCATGTCACGAGCCGCAATCACATTTGCGCGCGTGATGGGGTAGACCTCGTCGACGAGCTGCAGCAGGGTGTTGGTGGCCGGCTCGAGTGCGTCGAACCGACGGATCGCACCGTAACGGTGCAGCACTTCCTGCAGCACCTCGGCGTCGGTCACGAGGCGCTCACCAGCGCGAATCACCTGATCGAGCCAGCGCGATGTGGCGTCCTTGTTGCGGTGCGCGGCCCCAACGAGGTACATCGGCACATTGGAGTCGATGAAGATCACGGCGTGCGGTCGGTCCGGTCGAGGTAGCCGCGCGCGATCTCGGCATTCAGTGTGTCGACGTCGGCGGTGGGGAAACCGTAGCGAGCGGCCGCCTCCCGCACGACGGCGAGCTTGCGCGCTGGCTCCACCACCGTCGCCTGATGCCGCGCTGCGCGCAGGACTTGCCGGACCCACTCTGCCACGGTCATGCGCTCGCGAACGGCGTGGGCCCGGATCTCGTCGAACTCGTCTTCGTCAAGCAGCACCTGAAGGCGTTGAGTCATGTAATGAGTCTACACGACTCACTTGGAGAAGCAAATTTGGTCTGGGTATTCGTGAGGGGATTGCGATACCCCCTCCCCGTATATATCCTTGTACCCGGGTGGGGTATGCCCAATTCTTCAACAGATCGAGGGGACGATGGATACGGTGACGATCGGAATATCCGGAATGAGCTGCGGCCACTGCGTGTCGGCAGTCCGGAAGGCGCTGTCGGCAGTGCCAGGGGTGACGATTGAGGGCGTCCAGATCGGATCGGCGACGATCACGATCGATCCAGCCGTAGGTTCGCTGGCGGCGGCTGAGTTGGCGATCGATGCCGCCGGCTACGACGTCGTTACGGGGCGAGTGCTGCACGTGGCCACCGTGGCGAACCCACAGGCGAAGCCACATGCCTGAGGTCCTTGTCCCGGCTGATGTTTCGCCGGACGCTGCGGGTGGCAGCGTGCAGACGGTCACCCTTCCCGTGATGGGCATGACCTGCGCCGCCTGTCAGAGCCGGGTGCAGCGGCAGCTCAGTCGCGCGCCCGGTGTGGTCGATGCCTCGGTGAACCTGCTGATGGGCAGCGCGACGGTGACATTCGATCCGGCTGTGTCGAGCGCGGCGGCGTTGGTGCAGCGGGTGCTGGAGACCGGCTACGGCGCCGAGCTGCCGGCGGCGACGGATGATGTGGTCGAGCAGCTGGCGGCCCGCGACGCGACGACGTCGCACGAGTACGATGCGCTGCGGGTGCGTGCGATCGTGAGCGGCGTGGCAGGCGTGGTTGCGATGCTGGCCTCGATGCCACTGATGGCGGCGAATGCACACGTGGGCATGGGGGTGGTGGCCGACCCATTCATGCGCTGGGTGATGCAGGGGTTGTCGCCGTGGCTGCAATCGGCGATGCCATGGTTGTACGCAATTCCGACCGCCGTGCTGACTTGGTCGCTGCTGGTGATGACGCTCGGCGTGATGGTGTGGGCCGGGCGTCAGTTCTACGTCAGCGCGTGGCAGGCGCTGCGCCATCGTGCGGCCGACATGAATACGCTGGTGGCCGTGGGCACGGGTGCGGCCTTTCTGTATTCGCTGCTGGCGACGGTGATGCCGGAGCTGTTCACGCGCCATGGCGTCGCACCTGACGTGTACTTCGAGGCGGTGGTCTTCATCATCGCACTGATCCTGACCGGACGGATGTTCGAGGCGCGTGCCACGCGCAGCACGGCAACGGCGTTGCGCGCCTTGGCCGCGTTGCGTCCGACGACGGCCCGGGTCATGCGCCCGACGCCGGACGGGGGCGAAACGGAAGTCGAACTGCAGCTGCGCGACGTGCGGACGAACGATGTGCTCGTGATCCGTCCCGGCGAGCGACTTCCGGTGGACGGTGTGATCGAGAGTGGATCGAGTGCGGTGGACGAGAGCATGCTGACGGGCGAGTCGATGCCGGTGGCGAAACAGTCCGGTGACCGCGTGATCGGCGGGACGATCAATGCCACCGGCGCCTTCCGCTATCGGGCCACGACGCTGGGCAGCCGCAGTGTGCTGGCGCAGATCATGATGTTGATGCGCGATGCACAGGCCTCGCGCGCACCGATCCAGGGGTTGGCCGATCGCATCAGTGCGGTCTTCGTACCGACCGTGATCGTGCTTTCGATGATCACCTTCGCGGTGTGGTTCGCGGTACTGTGGAACGCTGGAGCAGGGGGCGGCGCCGCATCGGTGCGTGCGTTTGCGGCGGCGGTAGCGGTGCTGATCATCGCCTGCCCCTGCGCGATGGGCTTGGCGGTGCCGACGGCGGTGATGGTGGCGACGGGCCGCGGCGCCGAGGGTGGTGTGCTGATCAAGGGAGGCGAGGCACTGCAGCGTGCGGGTGCGATCACGACGATCGTGCTCGACAAGACGGGGACGATCACCGAGGGTCGACCGGCGGTGACCGACATCGTGCGGACGTCGGCGCAGTTGCTGAGCGACGATGCACTGTTGACCATGGCGGCGTCGCTGGAGCAGCTGAGCGAACATCCGGTGGCAGGTGCGATCGTGCGGAGCGCGCAGCAGCGGAGCCTGACGCTCGAGCAGCCGACGGCGTTCGAGTCGCTGACAGGCCGCGGTGCCACGGCCATGGTGGGATCGCGCTGGGTGGCGATCGGCAACGCGACGTTGATGCAGGAGCTGTCGCTGGATGTAACGGCGCTGGACGATGCGGCGCACGCGCTGGCGGCGATGGCAAAGACGGTGGTCTACGTGGCGGTGGACGGCACGCTGGCCGGTGTGATTGCGGTGGCCGATCCGGTGCGCGCCGACTCGGCGTCGGCGATCGCGTCACTGCAGGCGCTGGGACTGGACGTGGTGATGCTCACCGGTGACAACGTCCAGACGGCCGAGGCGGTGGCGCGCGCGGTGGGGATCACCCGCGTGATTGCCGGCGTGCTCCCGGCGGGAAAGGTGCACGCGGTGCGCGAGGAACAGGGCGCTGGCCGGGTGGTAGCGATGGTCGGCGATGGCGTGAATGACGCGCCGGCGCTGGTGCAGGCCGACGTGGGCATCGCCATCGGAACAGGCACCGATGTGGCGTTGGAGGCGGCGGACATCGCGCTGATGCGTGGCGATCTGGCAGGAGTGGTTCGTGCGATCGCCTTGTCGCGGCGCACGATGCGCACGATGCGACAGAACCTGTTCTGGGCGTTCGTCTACAACGTGATCGGGATTCCGGTGGCGGCGGGGGTGCTGTATCCGATGTTCGGGGTGCTGCTCAGCCCTGTGCTGGCGAGTGCGGCGATGGCGTTCAGTTCGGTGTCGGTGGTGACGAACAGTTTGCGGCTCAAGACGGCGTGAGGGTTTCCAGGTGAAGGCGGCATGCGAAACGATACGGGAGCGAGAAAATGAGCGAGACTGATACTGATGTGGTGGACGTGCCCGTCGCTGGAGTGCACTGCGCACGGAAGGCGGTGGGTGTGGATGCAGACGTGAAGGAGCGGAACCTGAAGCGGTTGCGACGGATAGAGGGGCAGGTCCGCGGGATCCAGAAAATGGTGGACGAGGAGCGATACTGTGCCGATGTGCTGACGCAGATCTCGTCGGTGCACGAGGCGCTGCGGGCGGTGGCGCGTGAGCTGATGCGCAATCATCTGAAGCACTGCGCCACGCATGCCATCACGTCAGGCGAAGGCGAGGCGGAAGCGATGTACGACGAACTGGTGGATCTCATGTACAAACACACACGATGATGCGGACTGTGATGCTCTCGTCGGCGCTGGCGCTGGTGGTGCTGCCACTGCGCGCGCAGACCGATTACTACAACACCGACACGGGTCGCCCCTTGCTGGTGGAAGATGCCTACGCGCTGGAGCGGCGTGGATTCGAGTTGCAGATGGCGCCGATGCGGCTGACCCGATCGCGCGGTGGCGTGTACACCTGGGGGGTGGAGCCGGAGCTGGCCTTCGGCCTCGCGAATCGAACGCAGCTCGAGATCGGCGTGCCGATCGCGTATGTGGACCAGCGAACGGCGGGCGGTGGCACCGGAATCTCCGGTATCGAGATGTCGCTGCTGCATACACTGAATGTCGAGACGAGCCTGCCGGCGTTTGCGATTGCGGGCGATCTGCTGCTGCCGGCAGGGCGGTTCGCGCCGTCGCGCGCCTACGCGAGTGTGAAGGGCATCATGACGCGGACGTATCCTGCTGCCCGCCTGCACGTGAACGCGCAATACACCTTCGGCAACACACTGCCGTCCGGTGCCGTGGCGCCGATCGGCGGTTCGGCGCAGAACATCGAAGTGTCACGCTGGATCGCCGGTGCCGCCATCGACAAGACGTTGCCGCTGCGCTCTCTGCTGCTGTCGGCGGAGGTGTATGCACGGCAGTCGCTGCGACAAGGTGAACCGCTGGAATGGAATACCGGTGTCGGTGTGCGCTATCAGCTCGCACCGCGATGGGTGATGGATGGTGGTGTGGGTCGCGCGCTGACAGGCACCGATCACGCCTGGTTTCTCACAGGGGGCGGTGCGTACGCCTTCGGTCTGCCCTGGAGGGCACGATGATGCTGCGACCTCACTTCGCACGCGTGCTGGCTGGCGCTCTGCTGGCGACCGCTGCCGCGCACCCTGTGCAGGCGCAGTGGGTCACGACCTTCGAGACGTTCTATCTGCAGGCGCCGCACAATTGGGTATTCCGCAGTAACTATTCGCACGCAGACCGCCTCTTCAATGCGTTCGATTTCGGCCACGCGATTCTGTATGAAACGCTCTGGACGAAGCCGGATGCTCCGGCCGCGATGCTGGAAGAGCGCATCTATGACCGCCTGACCAAGCAGGTGCTGGTGAAGCCGCCGCGGGTACCACTGGAAGAGGTTGCGATCGAACCGATGTATGCCCGTCTGGCGCCGGAAGCGAAGGCGATGTTCGACTGGTCACACATCCTGCATCGGCAGATTTATGACGTGCTGGCGGACGAGCGGCTGCCGCGCGAGGCAAAGGACGCGGAAGTGCAGCGGCTGATCGCGTACTACAAGACCCGCCCCGATCTGGCGTTCAGCTCGCAGCCGAAGAGCATGGAGCTGATGCAGGAGCAGTCGTATTCGCTGGCGTTTCGTCAGAAGTATCCAAAGTTCAATGGGCTGATCTGGGGCTACCACTGGTTCCAGGTGGGGTTGTACGAGCCACTGCTGGTGGGGAGGACCGTCGAAGACCGTCAGGCCGGCGTGCGCGCGACCGTCGCCCGGTTCTTCCAGATGCTCCAGGATCCGCCGGCGTCGTTGCCGTACCAGATGCCGATGACGGCGGCGATCTCACCGGAGTTTGCGCGTCGGTATCCGGAAGCCGCGATCATCTTCGACAATCTGCATTCGATGCACGATGTGGTGAGCGACATTCTGACCAACCCGGCGGTTGCCCGTGACCGGAAGCGGGCCGAGATCCTGCGGGCGGGGCGGTTGTTCCGTGACGACACGTCGTACGTGATGCCGATCGAAGGCTGGCGCACGATGTCGATCGCCATGGGCGTCGAGAACATGGGCGGGCCGTCG
>JANMHB010000110.1:0-82554 GCA_031374935.1 Gemmatimonadaceae bacterium
GTGCAGAACTGGAGCATCATCGAGAACAAGAAAGGGTGATTCCCACCATGACCGCCTTGGACGCGTTTCGTGCCGGACGTCTCTCCGAGGCGGTCGAGGCGCTGGGCATCGAACTGCGACATCATCCGTCCGATGCCCGGCGTCGTGCTTTCCTCTTCGAACTCCTCTGCTTCAGCGGCGACTACGAACGCGCCGTGAAACAGCTCGACGTGCTCGGCTCGGCCTCGAAAGAGGCCGAGCTCGGGGCACTGCTCTACAAGGGCGCCATCCGCGCGCAGCGGGAACGAGAGTCGCTCTTTGCCGACAATGCATTTCCGCTGGACCCTGCACCCGCCGTTCGTGGCACGCTCAACGGCACGCCGTTCGAATCGCTCGAGGATGCCGATCCGCGCATCGGCGCGCGCCTCGAGTGTTTCGCGGCCGGCAAGTACATGTGGCTGCCGCTGGCCCATGTGGCACAGGTCACGATGCAGGCGCCCACCTCCGTGCGCGACACACTCTGGCCCACGGTGCACGTCCGCACGGGTCCGGGGTTCAAGGGCATGGAACTCGGGCAGGTGCTGCTGCCGGTCATCGCCGCAGGCACCACCGCACAGGCGGATGAAATGGTCAGGCTGGGTCGCATCACCGACTGGGCGCCGCTGCCGGATGGCGGTGAGGCGCCGGTTGGACTCAAGTACTGGCTCGTCGACGGAGAGGAGTTCTCGCTGCTGGAACTGCGTGATCTCGTCATCGACGCGCCGCCGCTACCCGGCGCCTGATCCGTCGACGCTGGCCAGCGTGACCTGACGAGCGCACCTTCGGCGCTGCAGTTCCGTCGCGTGAAGTGCCGATGCTTCGTCGGCTGCGCGTTACTCCCGCCTCCGCTCCAGATCGCATGCCTGCTCGCGACGACATCCTCGCTCCGCTCCTCGCCCCGATCGAGGGCGACAACCCGTCGGGCCGCCCCATCCGCAACGATCCGATCTACGACAAGATCAAGGACGCGCGGCGCGAAGAAGAGGGGATTGCCGAGGGGGCGTGGAAGCGCGCTCCCAAGGTCGCAGATCATGCACTGGTTGTGAAGCTCACCAGCGAGGTGCTCGCCACGACCTCGAAGGATCTGCAACTCGCGTCGTGGTGGACCGAGTCGATGCTCAAGCGCGAGGGTGTCATCGGCCTGCTCGATGGCGTCGTGCTCATGCGCCGGCTGCTGGAGACGTACTGGGATACCGTCTTCCCGGAGCTCGAAGAGGGCGATCCATCGCTGCGTGCCGGCCCGCTCGACTTCATCGGCCTCAAGCTGTCGGAGACACTCCTGGCAGCACCGTGCAATGCCGCGAAGCATGGGTTCCGGCAGTACGAGACGGCGCGCCTGATCGGCAGCGATGACGAAACGCGCCTCGATGACGCACGGCGCGAAGCGCGCGAGGCACACATCGAGAAGGGTGAGCCGGACATCGAGACGATCCTGGCCTCAGTGGACGCCACACCGAAGGCGTGGTTCGTCGAACTGACCCAGGCAATCAGCGATACCACCGCGGAAGTGTATGCGCTCGACGCGTTCGGCAACGAGCACTTCATCGATGAAGCGCCGAGTTTCCGCCGCCTGCTGGATACCCTTGAATCGATAGAACGCTCGGCGAAGGACTTGCTGGCGCGCCGTCGACTTCAGGAGCCGGATGATGACGGCTTGGCGACCGCCACGAGCGACGGCGGCGGCACAGTGGGCGGTGTGGTGGCAACACTCGGCGCCATTCCGACCAGTGAAGCGGATGCCGGCGCGCGGGTGGTGGTGGCGGCGCGGTACCTGCGTCGCGCGCGTCCCACCGATCCAGTGCCGTATTCGCTGCTGCGTGCGCTGCGGTGGCAGTCGCTCAGCGCCAATGAACCGGGAAGCGACGTCCCGTCGCTGGCGCAGCTGCATGCGCCGCCAACCGCCGAACGGGCGCGATTGAAGGGACTGATGCTCGAGCAGCGGCACGAAGAGCTGCTCGATGGGGTCGAGGAGTTGCTTGGCGCCACCGGCGGCGGGGCGTGGCTGGATGCACAACGCTGGGCGCTCGACGCCGCGCAGGCACTCGGTGACGACTTCCTGCCGGTGGCGCAGGTGATGCGCACGGCGCTCCGTCAGCTGCTCACCACGTTCCCGATGCTGCCGCAGGCGATGCTGCTCGACGAAACGCCGGTGGCCAACGCCGAAACGCTGGCGTGGCTGGAACGTGCGGGGCTGTTGCGCGGGACGGCACGTGTCACCGCCACGTCGGCGCTCGAGGGCATGCCGTTCACGCCGCACCGCCCGATGCTCGATCGCGCGCGCGCCGAAATGGCCGGTGGTCGCCTCGATCGGGGCGTGGCGTTGCTCATGGCTGACGTCGTGCGTGAACGCAACGAGCGCGCCCGGTTCCTCCGTCGTCTCGAGCTGGTCACGGTGCTGGTGGACGCCGGCCGCGCTGACATTGCGATGCCGATCGTCGAACAGCTGCTGGAGCAGCTGGAGACGCACAAGCTGGCAACATGGGAGGATGGTGGCGTGGTGGCCCAGGCCCTGGTACTCGCCTGTCGCGCGATTGACGCGACCAGCGGTGACAGTGACCGCCGTCGCGAACTGTACCTGCGCATCTGCCTGCTCGATCCGATTGCCGCTCTCGCGCTCGCGGCATCGTGACCATGGCGGAGGGCGATCGTGCCGGCAGCGGGAGCTGGAGCGGAACCGGAGCGATCCGGCTGCCGAACAGCGACAACCTGACGCGGCCGGTCCAGGCATCGCTCCTGGATCGCTTGACCGACGATCACCCTGGCGTCACCCGCGAGACCATGCCGACCCGCGCCGAGAGCATCATCGCCCTTCGTGTCGCCGTCCGGCACGATCTCGAATGGTTGCTGAATTCACGTCGTGACCTGGTCACGATCGATGACGGCATGCCGGAAGCGCGTCGCTCGCTGTTGCGTTACGGTGTGCCCGACTTCAGCTCGATGTCACGCGATGGCAGCGAGACGCTGCTGCGGCTGGTGCGCGAAGTGGAAGAGTGTGTCGCGAACTTCGAGCCGCGTCTCGCGCAGGTTCGCGTGCGGGCACATGTCGATCCAGGCATGACGGGCCGCCCCGATCTCCGGTTCTCGATCGAAGGGATGCTGCGCGTGGACCCGGCCCCGGAACGCGTCGTCTACGACACCGTGCTCGAGACGGGGCGCGGCGAGTATCTGGTGCGCGAGGGGAAGAGCGACGATGCGTGACGAGCTGCTCTGGTACTACGAGCGCGAGCTGGGCTATCTGCGTCGACTGGGCGCCGAGTATGCGGTGCGCTACCCGAAGGTGGCAGGCCGCCTGCAGCTCGAGGCGACCAAGTGCGAAGATCCGCACGTCGAGCGCCTGCTCGAGGGTTTCGCTTTTCTCGCGGCGCGCATCCACCTGAAGCTGGACGACGATGTGTCGCAAGTGGCCGAGTCGCTGCTCGCGATCGTCGCGCCACAGCTCGTGCGACCGGTGCCCGCGATGTCGATCGCGGAATTCGTGGCCGACCCTGAGCGCGCGTCGATGCCGGAGGGGGTGCTGGTGCCGCGTGGTGCCGTGCTGCGCACGCGCGCGGTGGGCGGCATGCGCTGCACCTTCCGGACAGCGGCGGACGTACAGCTGTGGCCATTCATGATCACGGATGCACGCTGGGTGACGCCGGACGCATTGGTGCCGCCGGTGCGCGCCACCGACGCCGTCGGTGCATTGCGCATTCAGCTGCAGGCCTTTCCCGGTGTACCGCTCTCGTCGCTCGCAATGCACTCGGTGCGCCTGCACCTGCATGGCGATGGTGCCGTGGCATCGACGCTCCATGAAGTTCTCTGTCGCGATACCTCGGCCATTTTGGTTCGCGCGTTGTCGCCGGACGCCCCGCGTGGTGGTGACGCGGCGCGCATCGAGGTGCCGGCGAGCCTGCTGCGTCAGGGTGGGTTCGGTGGCCATGAACGGTTGCTCGAAGGGGGCGCGCCGACGCTGGCACCGTATGGCTTGTTGCAGGAGTACATGGCGCTGCCAGCGGCATTCCGGTCGCTGGATCTCGCCATCGGTGACGCCTTGCGCGCCAGCAACGCGCAGGAGGCGGCCGAGATTGTCATTCTGGTCGGTTCCTTCGAACGCGGTGATCGCCGCGCAATGCTCGCCTCGGGTGTGACACGCGAGACGGTGCGTCTCGGCTGTTCGCCGGTCGTCAATCTCTACGAGCACACGGCCGAGCCGATCCTACTCACGCACCGCCGCGACGAGTATCCGCTGGTGCCGGATGCGCAGCAGCGCACGGCCACCGAAGTGTACGCCGTGACGAGTGTCGTTGGCGTGCCCGCCGGTGGTGGTGACGCGACGCCGTATCAGCCGCTCTACGGGCTGAAACACGACGCCCCCGCTGGAGATCAGCCGGTCTTCTGGGTGGCGCGACGTCACCCGGCGCCTGAGCGCGGCGCACGCGCGAGCGATCTCGCGCTCGCCTTCGTGGATCGCGGCGGCCGAACACTGCAACCGAAACATGATGTCGTCACCGCGCGCACGCTCTGCTTCAACGGCGACCTGCCGTCGCGATTGCCGGTTGGTGATCCGCGCGGCGATTTCGAACTCGTCGGTGGCGGCCCGCTGGCGCAGATCACGGCGCTGTTGCGACCCACCGTTGCGGTGCACCCGCGCCTCGGTGCGGCACTGGCGTGGCGCATGGTGTCGCAGCTGTCGCTGAACCATCTCTCGCTCGACGACGGGCCGACGGCGTTGCGTGAGCTGCTGCGGCTGCACGATCATGCCGAGTCGCCCGATATCGAGCGACAGATCCAGGGGATTCTGGATGTGAGGAGCGCGCCCGTGCACGCCCGTGTGCCGGGCCTGGCGCAGGCCGGCGGATTGGCGCTGGCGCGCGGACGGCGGATCACCCTCGATCTCGATGAGGATCACTTTGCCGGCGATGGCGCCTGGATGTTCGCCAGCGTCCTCGAACGGTTTTTCTCGCTCTATGCGTCGCTGAACAGCTTCACGCAGCTCACGGTCAACACCCGGCAGCGCCGTCGACCGTTGGCAGAGTGGGGGCCGCGCAGCGGCAGCCGGGCGCTCGGATGACGTCCGAACCGCTCGATCCGGTTGCGCTCGACACCCTGGTGGAGCGTCTGGAACAGGCGCCCGGTGCGTTCGAGTTCGCGCAGATCGTGCGACTGCTGACCTGGATCAACCCGGCGCGCTCGCCGGTTGGCGAGTTTGGCGACCCGTCCGCGGAAATCGTGCGTTTCGGCGTCCATCCCTCCCTCGGATTTCCGCCGGGCGACGTGCATCGCGTCAACGTGACACCGGGCGGTCCGGGTGTCACCGACGAGAATGAACTCTCCACACCGAAGACGCGCGCCTCACGCGCGGGCATGCGTGGAGCGGGTGGGCAGCCGTTCGTCGAAGTGAATTTCCTGGGGCTGATCGGTCCCGCCGGCGTGATGCCGAAGACCTACACGCAATTCGTTGCCGAGCGTGTGGGTGTGAAGGACACGGCGATCCGCGACTTTCTGGATCTCTTCCATCACCGGTTGATCTCCCTCTTCTACCGGGCCTGGCGCACCACGCGGCCGCACGTGGCGGCGGGCGAAGGTGCCGTCGACGATGCGCTGTCGCAGCGCTTGCGCAGCATCATCGGCGTCGGGACGCCGGCGGTGGCGGCCCAGTTGCCGATCGATGAAGCACTGCTCCTGCGCCACGCGGCGCTCCTCGCCCCCCACGCCCGCTCGGCCAGCGCGTTGCAGCAGCTCATCACGGCCTATCTGGACGTGCCGTGCGAGGTGGAGGAGTTCGTGCCCGCGTGGTATCGTCTGGCACCGGGCACCCAGTGCGCGCTCGGCGAGGATGACGAGACCACCGTGCTGGGCTTGGGAACGGTTGTGGGTGACGAGGTGCTCGATCACGGCGCACGCGCCCGGCTCCGCATCGGACCGATGCCCCGCGCACTGTTCGAATCGCTGCTTCCGGGCACCAGCGGGCACACCGCGCTCAAGGGACTGGTGCGATTTGTGGCCGGCGATGCCGTTGAGGTCGAGGTGCGGTTGATGCTCGAGCGAAGTGCGGTGCCTGCCACGGTGCTCGGTCTGGGCGGTGGACAGCTGGGCTGGGGCACGTGGCTTCGCACGCGGTGCCCCACGCATGATCCGGACGATACCGCGTTTCTCTTCTGAGAGTGATGTCTGAAGTGATGGTCTCGCGGGAGCGCTGGCGCTCCCCTCCTGCAGTTCTCGCAGTTCTTTCCTGAACCCCACGACCGATGGTCACCCTTCGCGCTCTCATCGCCAAGCTCGACGCCGAATTGCGCAACGCTGTCGAGGCGGCTGCTGGCACCTGCCTCTCCCGAACGCACTATGACATCGAGATCGAACACCTGCTGCTGAAGGCGCTCGATGCCACCGACTCCGACCTGTTCTTCGCGCTGCGCCACTTCGGCGTCGATCGCTCACGACTGGCCACCGAGCTGCAGCGGTCGCTCGACAAGCTCAAGACCGGCAACGCGCGCACGCCGTCGCTCTCGCCATCGCTGGTGAAGGTGCTGACGGAAGCGTGGACCATCGGCTCGATCGACTACGGCGCGCAGAAGATCCGCACCGGACACTTCCTGCTGGCCCTCGTCACCGATGCCGACATCGCGCGCCGCATCGTGCAGGAACTGCCATCACTCGGTGCGGTGAATCCCGAGGCGCTGCGGTCGACGTTCGACGCCATCGTGGTCGAGAGCACCGAAGCCAAGGCGCACCTGGCGTCCAGCGGGGGGCCGGCCGCGCCGGGCGCCGCGTCGGGAGGCGCACCAGCTGGCAAGGCTGGTGGACAGACGCCCTTCCTCGATCAGTACACGGTGGACCTCACCGCCAATGCGCGCGCCGGCAAGATCGATCCGGTGCTGGGCCGTGACACCGAAGTCCGTCAGGTGATCGACATCCTCACCCGGCGCCGGCAGAACAATCCGATCCTGGTCGGTGAAGCTGGCGTCGGCAAGACAGCCGTCGTCGAAGGGTTCGCGCGCCGGATCGCCGAGGGTGACGTGCCCGCACCGCTGAGGGGGGTCACGCTGCGCACTCTCGACCTCGCGCTGCTGCAGGCCGGTGCCGGCGTGAAGGGTGAATTCGAGAGCCGGCTGAAGGGACTGATCGACGAGGTGAAGAAGTCACCGGTGCCGATCATCCTCTTCATCGACGAGGCGCACACCATGATCGGCGCCGGTGGCGCCGCGGGGCAGAACGATGCCGCCAACCTGCTCAAGCCGGCGCTGGCGCGCGGCGAACTGCGCACCATCGCGGCCACCACCTGGAGCGAGTACAAGAAGTTCTTCGAGAAGGATCCGGCACTGTCACGTCGCTTTCAGCTGGTGAAGGTCGACGAGCCCACCGAGACCGTGTGCATGCTGATGATGCGCGGCGTGGTTCCGTCACTCGAAAAGCATCACACGGTGCGCATCACGGACGATGGACTGGCAGCGGCCGTGCGACTGTCACATCGCTACCTCCCCGATCGGCAGCTGCCCGACAAGGCGGTCAGCGTACTCGACACCGCCTGCGCGCGACTGGCCCTCGGCCAGAACAGTACACCGGCGCCGATCGAGGATGCGCGGCGTATCCTGCAGGACCTCGAAGTGCAGGAACGGGTGCTTCGTCGTGAACAGGCGGTGGGTGTGGATCACTCCGAACGCCTCACGGGCATCGATACGCTGCGCGCTGTGACGCAGGAGCGCTTGACGGCCATGGAAGCGCGGTGGGAGCAGGAGCGCACACTGGTGGAAGCCATCCGGGGATTGCGTGGTCAGCTCGAGGCGTCGGCGCCGGCGGCCGGTGTCGCCGAAGGGGAGGCCGACGCGCCGATCCGCGCCGATCTGGTGGCCAAACAGGCCGAACTCCAGGCGATTCAGGGCGAGACACCGCTGATGCGGGTGACGGTGGACGCCTCCATCGTTGGCGAGGTCATTGCCGGCTGGACCGGCATTCCGGTCGGGTCGATGATGCGCGATGAACTCGGCACGCTGCTCGAACTGGAAACGCATCTCGGCGCGCGCGTGATCGGTCAGGATCACGCGCTGGAAGCGATCGCGCGGCGCATGCGCACCAGCAAGGCCGGGATCGAGGATCCCAACAAGCCGAAGGGCGTCTTCCTGCTGGTGGGCCCGTCCGGCGTGGGCAAGACGGAAACCGCCGTCACCGTCAGCGAGATGCTCTATGGTGGCGAACGGAACATGATCACGATCAACATGAGCGAGTTCCAGGAGCCGCATACGGTCAGCACGCTGAAGGGCTCACCCCCGGGCTATGTCGGCTACGGCGAGGGCGGCGTGTTGACCGAGGCCGTGCGTCGTCGGCCGTACAGCGTGGTGCTGCTGGACGAGATCGAGAAGGCGCACCCGGATGTGCTGGAGCTGTTCTTCCAGGTCTTCGACAAGGGTGTGATGGAGGATGGCGAGGGTCGGCAGATCGATTTCCGCAATGCGGTGATCATCCTCACCACCAACGCCGGCACCGAGACGATCATGAAGCTCACCGCCGACCCGGAAACGCTGCCGTTCCCGGCCGCCATGGCGGCGGCGCTGAAGCCTGAGCTCGATGCCGCGTTCAAGCCGGCATTCCTTGGCCGGACGGTGATCGTGCCGTACTATCCGATTCGGGACGAGAACCTGAAGAGCATCGTGCGGCTGAAGCTGGCCAAGATCGCGCGACGGCTGCACGAGGTGCATCGCGTGACGCTCGAGTACGGCCCGGAGCTGGTGAATCAGGTGGCCGCACGGTGTACCGAGGTGGAGAGTGGCGCGCGCAACGTGGACAACATCCTGACCAACACGTTGCTTCCCGAAGTCTCGACGCTGCTGCTGACCGCCCTCGTCGAAGGGCGCCGTGCGACCGCCGTCCGGGTGACGGTGGATGAGAACGGCGAATTCGTGTACGACGCAGTGACGGACTGATTTTTCCCGGGACTCAGACGATGCCGACTTACACGCAGGACACGCGCCCCTTTCGGCTGCAGACGCCGCTCGGGAAGGATGTGCTGCTGTGCACCAGCTGGAGTTGCAGCGAGTCGGTGTCGTCGTTGTTCGAACTCCGGATCGCGGCGCAGAGTGAGCGTGGCGACATCAAGCCGAACGAGCTGCTGCTCAAGACGGTGTCGCTGCACTGCAAGCCGGAAGGTGGTCACGAACGGTGGTTTACCGGCATCGTGCGACACGTCGAACGCCCGGCGGCTGCAGATAGTCGGCTGACGGACTATGTGCTGCACGTCGTGCCGCCGGCGTGGCTGCTCGCGCTTGGCACGGGCTATCAGGTCCATCAGGATCAGGACCTGAAGGCGCTGCTGGGAGAGGTGCTCACCGGGATGCCGGCGAAGTGGGAGCTCCAGGGCACGTTCCATCCCGCGCCGAGCCGCACCCGGTACAATGAGTCACGCTGGGCCTTTGCCAATCGGCTCTTCGAGCGCGAGGGCATCTGGTACACCTTCACGCACACCGCCAGCGCCTGCACCACGCTGATCGCAAACTCGATGGCCTCTGCCGTGGTGCAGAACGGTGTCACCGAACTCCGCGACACCAGCTGGGACATGAATGCGAGGCTGGTCAGCTTCAGCACGCGACAGGAACCGTTCATCAAGAAGGTGGTGGTCGGCACATCCCAGCAGGCCCTGTTCGGCAAGGACAATCGCGAAGAGGCACTGGCGACCGCCTTCCCGGCATCACCGGGTGACTGGCCACTCGATCCATCGAGCTTTCCGGCGGCCTTCGAAACGCAGCTCTACGAGTACGTCACCGGTGGCAGTTTCGACGCCGCGAACAAGGGCGGTGGCGAGACCGCATCCGAACTCTCGAAGATCGTGCAGGCACTGCGCGATCAGGCCAAGCTGCACGCGCAGACCGAGACGGCGTCGTCATCACGCTTGATTGGCTCCAGCACGGCCAGCGGGTTGGCCGCGGGCGCAAAGGTCGCCATCAACTGTGCCGGTCAGGCCGACGCCAACGGACAGTACTTCGTGACGTCGGTGCAACACCGCGGCGAGAACGGCAGCTACGTCGGCGGCGACAGCAGCGCGTCGACGTACACCAATGAGTTTGCCTGCATCCCGCACAGTGTGGTGTACCGACCACCGCGGGTGACCCCGTGGCCGGCGGTGCAGGGGATGCACGTGGCCACCGTCGTCGGCCCGAGCGGCGAAGAGATCTTCACCGACAAGTTCGGTCGTATCCGCGTGGTGTTCGAGTGGAATCGCGACGCCGTGGCGCCAAATGGTCCGGGTGACGCGTGCTGGGTGCGCGTGGCGCAGCTCACCGCGGGGCCGGGCTGGGGCTCCTTCTTTCTCCCACGCATCGGCCATCAGGTGCTGGTCAGTTTCCTCGGTGGCGATCCCGATCAACCGGTGGTCGTTGGCAGTCTGTACAACGACGTCAACATGCCGCAGATCAAGTTGCCCGACGACAGGACGCAGACGGCGATGCGCACGCGCTCGTCGCCAAAAGGCACGGCCGAGATGTACAACGAACTGCGCTTCGAGGACAAGAAGGATGCCGAGCAGGTGCACTTTCAGGCGCAGAAGGACTTCATCGGTCTGATCAAGCACGACTCCACACTGACGGTGAAGGAAGGCAACCAGACCGTCACGGTGGAGAAGGGTGACCAGTCACTCACGATCACCAAGGGCAAGCTCACCATCACCGTCGAGCAGAACCATGCCACGACGGTGAAGCAGGGCGACATGACCACCGAGGTCAAGACGGGGAAATTCAGCCTCGAGGCCTCGAAGGATGTGGCACTCAAGTCGAAGACCGCGAAGATGTTGCTGGAGGCCATGGCCGACATCAGCGTGAAGAGTTCCAGCGGCAAGATCGAGATTTCGGCGCCGATGTCGATTGAACTGAAGTGCGGTGGCAGCTCGATCAAGATCTCGCCGACCGGTGTGGAGATCACGGGACCGCAGTTCAAGGCCTCCGGGAGCGCGATGGCCGAGGTGTCGGGCGGTGGGATGCTGACGCTGAAGGGCGGCGTCGTGATGATCAACTGATGAGCACCTCCATGAACTCCTCGGCCAACACCACCCTCGATCCGCAGACGGCGATCGGCTTCGTGGTGGACAGTGCGGGCGTGACAGAAGCGTGGCGCGAAATCGCACATTGCACCGACGATCCCTCCGCACTGGTGGAGTCGCTGGTGAGCGCTGGGCTCACCACCGAAGCGATCCGGTGTATCGCCGTGGCCATCCCCGCGCGCCAGAACGTCTGGTGGGCCTGGGTGTCGGCGCGCCACACGCTGGTTGGTGCAGCGGCAGACGGTGTGAAGGATTCGCCGCGATTGCACGAGCTGCTCGGGATGATCGAGCAGTGGATCGCGGCCCCCGATGATCAGAAGCGACGGGCCATCTGGGCCGCCGCACAGTCACTGGGCATCAAGCATCCGGTGACGCTGGCTGCGGCCGCGCTCTACTTCAGCGGCGGCAGCATCGCTGAAGCCGAGGGCGCCGCACCCGTGCCCGCGCCTCCGGGGATGGTGGCGACGTTCGTGGCCGCCACGGTCACCGTGTCGACCTTGCAGGGGCCACCGGAGCAGATGGACGATCGCGTGCGCGCCAGTCTGGCGCAGGGCACGGAAATCGTGTCCAAGCTTGGCGGATGGATTCACTCCATCAGTCACGTGCGTCAGGAACTCGGCGCACAGCGCCAATCGCAGGGGGCCTGATGGGCATGCCAGCGGCACGGATCACCGATCCACACGTCTGTCCGATGGTCACCGTGCTCGTGCCGCACGTTGGTGGCCCCATCCTGCCGCCTGGCGTACCGACCGTGATGATCTGCGGACTTCCCGCTGCGACGATGACGTCGCAGTGTGTGTGCGTCGGGCCGCCCAGCCTGGTGATCAAGGGCTCGGCCACCGTCTTGATCGGCAAGAAGCCGGCGGCGCGGTTGCTCGACAACACGGCGCACGGCGGCATGATCGTGATGGGCGCGCCGACGGTGTTGATCGGCGGCTGAGCCCCCATGGGCGGTCGGCATGCCGCTCAGGATCGATCAGTCACACCGGACCCGTAAGCACGGTGCGCTTGCGCCTCAGCGCGCCTGCACCCGCACCGTCTGCCCAACGAACCGCACCCGCATCGGCCACCGGCCTTTCCGCCGCGCCGCGCCAACGCGAATCGGGGCCGCGTTCTGCAGCGCGGTCGATGCGTTCTCGTCGTACACCGCTTCTTCCGACAGCTTGCCGGGACGCACCGATGCAAACTGCCCCGCCTGATCGACCACCACGTCGAAGTCGGCGCGGAGATCGGAAATCTCGTCGCCGTACTCTTTCGTGACATCCTTCAGGTAAAAGCGCCACGTCGCTGCGACCGCACCGGCCAGCGCACGACGCACCGCCTCAGTGCCCTTCGCCTCGGCTGCGCGTGTCGCCTCGTCGATGGCGGCATTGGCATCAGGCACGGGCGCTGATGACGGCGCTGCGGGCGCCTGCGGCGCCGCCGGGAGGGGCGTGGTTGGTGGAGCGGTCGACGCAGGTGCCGAAGGTGTGACGGGCGCGTCACCGGTGCCGCTGGCACCTCCGGATGTGGCGGCCGCCACCGGCTCGGCAGTCACGGGCACACTCGTCGCCGCGTCGGGACTGCCGCTCGTCTTCATGAAGACCACCGCGGCTACGACCGCGAGGATCAGTGCAGGCACCGCCACCAGTGGCCAGCGCGGCGATGCCGCAGGCGCAGGCTGTCTGTGGTGGTCGATCAGCTCGGTGCGTACTGGCGGTGCGGCCGGCGTGCCCGCTGGCGGCGTGGGCACCCGCGGCGCGGATGGCGCCGACGTCGCGGCCACGGGAACCTCGGGGATCGCCGCCGAGCCGCCGGTGGTCTGCTGCAGCAGCCGCTCGCCTGAATCGATGATGCCGCGAAGTCCGGCCGTCGACGGCGTGCGGCGACGGTGGATCACATCGCCAAACAGACAGACTCGCAGTGCATCGGACATGGCCTTCGCGCCGGGCCAGCGATCATCACGGTGTTTCGCCAGTGCACGCGACACGATGCCGATCACCTCCGGTGGCACGCCACGGGCTTCGAGCGGTCCCATGTCGGCGCCGGTATTCACCAGCTGATACATCAGTTCCGCAAAGTTCTCGCGATCGAAGGCCGGCCGACCCGCCATCATTTCATACAGCAACAGCCCCACGGCATGGACGTCGACGCGCGCGTCGAGCTCTTCACCGCGGAGTTGCTCTGGTGCCATGTAGCGCGGTGTGCCGATCACGGCGCCGGTCATCGTCAGGTTTTTCTCGCCGCGGCCGGTGCCGGTGCGCTTGGCAATGCCGAAGTCGAGCACCTTGGCCAGTCCATCTTCCGTGACCATCACGTTCGACGGCTTCAGGTCACGGTGGACCAGGCCGGTGCGATGTGCCGCGCTCAGCCCATCACAGATCTGCGCTGCCAGGTCCAGCGAATCCTCGATCGGGAGTGCGCCATCCCGCTCGAGGCGGTCGGCCAGCGTCTCGCCTTCGACGTGCTCCATCACGATCAGCGTGCGGCCCGCATCTTCGAGATAGTCGAATACGCGCACCACGTTGGTGTGCTGGATCGCCGCCGCCGCGCGCGCCTCGCGCTCGAGCCGCAGGCCAAGCTGCGTATCGGTGGCGTCGGGCAGCACGATCTTCACCGCCACCGAGCGTTGCAGTCGCTCGTCGGTGGCCAGCCAGACCTGTCCCATGGCCCCTGATCCGAGCAGGCGGTGGAGCCGGAACCGGCCCCCGATCAATGCAGATTCCACCGTGACTCAATCAGAACGGACAGTGACGAAATCCTTCTCGTTCAGCAACAGCAACACCTTGGGGTCGGCGCCGTCGAGCGCAACGCGCAGCACCACCAGCGCCGGCCCCGACGCACCGGGCCACGAGCGCACCCGCGCCACAACGATAACCGACCCGTCATCAGATCCGGCGCTGATGTCGGTGATCACCAGGCCGGCGGGCACGCGAATCGGGGTCGGGGTCTGCACCTGGTCGGTGCCGACGGTGACCCACTGCAGCGTGCCCGGACGCGTCCGGGAGGACGAATCGACGGCCAGCAGCACACGCCCGTCGCGCAGGTGCGCAATCAGCTCCTCGCGTGGCTTGCCGTTGGTGAGCATCATCACCGCGCCCGCCCTGACGCGCACCAGATCCACCTGTCCGCCACTTTCGAACCGCACCAGGATGCCGGAGGAGTCGGCGTCGGCGCTCGGATAGCGGAATTTCGAACTCGAGCCCGACGCCAGCACCGTCATCTCGCGGGTGTCGACCATCACACGAATCACGGAGCTGATCTTCGGATCGCGCCCCGCCATCAGCACTGCCTTGCCGTCCTTCGTCCAGGCAGGGTCTGAGCTGCTGATCGTGTCGGGGCTCAGGTTCTTCCAGTTCAGGCCATCGGCATCGACGCTCACCACCCGCGACTGATTGGCCTTGTCCAGCGGTTCGTAGGTCATCACGATCCGCGTGCGATCAGGTGACCAGACGGCCTGCGACACCAGCCCACTGTCAACCCGTGCCAGCAGCGTCGGTGTCGTGTCGTTGGCACCCACCAGCTGCCAGAGGCCGCGCACACCGCCGATCGATCCCGACACCAGTGCGCGACCGGTGACGAAGACCGTCACGGAATCTGCGCCTGCGCCAGGCTGCGCTGCGATGATCGTCGCGCGGCCCGGCGCCACGCCGCTCACGGTACCACTCGCGTCGACGGCGGCAATCTCCGGCGCCGTGGAGCTGAATCGGGCGGCAGTCGCCACGCCGAAGTCGCGCTGGTCGGGGCCGCGCAGCTGGACCACCAGCTTGCGGGTAGCGCCGGCGATCACGGATGTCACGTTGACGCCGAATGCCACTCGTGCGGCCTGCACGGTCAGCGGCCAGCTGATCGTCTCCATGCCTGGCGCATCGAGGGTCACGCGCGTCGTGCCCTCTCGGATGCCGGCGACGACGCCACGGCCATCGATCCGCGCAACGGACGTATCGGCGATGCGCCACTGCAGTGTAGTGGTGGACAACAGCGTGCCCGCCGTGCTGAATGGCTTGGCCTCGATTCCCGTCGAGCCGCCGGTGCCGACGGTCAACATCGAGCCCTGTGCCGGAATCGTCTCGACCTTGGCGATGCGCGGGTTGACGCGCACCGGAATGGCGCGGGTGATCCCGTAGCCATCCACGATCAGCGTCGCATCACCGGCATCCAGTGCCTGCACGATGCCCGCCGTCGGACTCAGCACGCGCAGCACCGCCGGATCGGTGGTGCGCCAGGTGAGATTCTGCGTCACTTTCCGGCGGCCCTGTCCGGGCACGAGCAGCGACACCGTGTCCATGCCACCCGAGACGAGAAAGACGGAATCGGGGTCGGGCACCAGCACCGCCTCGCCCACCGACACCGGCACGGAGTTCGTGATCGAGGTGCCGTACCGGCCACCGAGTGTGCCGTTGCCCGGCACCACGCCGATCACTTCACTCGAATTCGGATCGAGCGCAATGGCGGCGCCGAACGTGTTCCACACCACGTCACGCGTTTCGGCCTGCGTGCCATCGGCATATACGAGGCGGAAGCTTGGCCGGAATCGTTCGCCAGGCAGCAGCTGGATGTTGATCGGCTGGATCGTGGCACCTACCGGTGTCTGCGCCGGCGGCGTCGTGCTCACGATCGCGGGTGGCGCCGGCACGGTGGCGGCACTGGCTGGTGGTGTTGCGGCAGCAACCGTCGCCACGGCAGGCGGTGAGACAACTGGCGCGCCGGCGCCTGCACTGACGATCACGGTGACGGTGACGCGTCGTGCGGGTGTGCCTGCCCGGACCACGATGTCCGTGCGACCGGCGCGTAGTGCCCGAACGGCGCCTTTGGTGCTGACTGACACCATCGTCGAGTCGGCGCTGCTGAACGATACCGGCACCAGATCCTGCGAAATCGGACGGCTCAGTTCGTCCTGCAGTTCCACCGTGATCTGGCCGTTGCCACCCGCCTCGAGCCGGAGCATGATCGGCGAGACGAGCAGCTTCGTCACCGCCTGCGCCTGAGCTGTGGCCGTTACACACGCGAGCAGCAAGCCTGCCAGTAGCGCGTTCCACGATTTCGTGCACTTCATGGAGCAGGAGTCCGCGGTTCAGCGATGTATGCCAAAAGGACGTTGTCTCTGCGACAGGTCCAAGGAATGCTGCAGTCAGTCCCACCAACGGCCACTGCCGACGAGTTCGCTGGCCAGAATGCGTTGCCGGGCGGTCACGGGGCCACGTCGTCGCCGCAATCGCCTCAGCTGTGGGATGTAAAGGAAAGCTACGGGTCTTCGCGGGATCATTCCAGCGGGAACGCGAGGTTTCGCTTGGTTTGTGTCGGGGCGGCGGGCCTGGACCCCGCCGGGTCAGCCGAGCTGCGCCCGGACATCCCCAAGCCGGTCGCGCGCCACCCGCACGCGAACCCCCGACTGCAGCACCACCGTCGGATCAGCCGTTCCGGTCGCATCCAGGCTGACGATCGCTGCTGAGCGCACCAGCGCCGACCGATGGACCCGGAGGAACCCCGATGCCCCGAGCCGACTCTCCAGCCGGTGCATCCGCTCGCGCAGCATCCAGGCGCGCTGCGCCGTGTGCAGCCACAGATAATACCCATCCGCCTGGACCCACTCGATGTCACGGATCGGGACGAGATGGACCGTCCCCCGTTCCGGTACCAGCAGTCGATCGCCGGAGTCTGGGTCAAGCCGGGAGCGCTTTACGCGCTCGACCGCGTCGGCGAGTCGGGCGCGCCGGACCGGCTTGAGCACGAAGTCCACCACGTCGGCCGCGTATGCCTCCACCGCAAAGTGCGGATGGGCGCTGACGAATACGACCCGCACCCCAGGCGACACCTCGCGCAGCGCGCGTGCCACCGCCAGCCCGTCCGTACTCGGCATCGACACATCGGTGAAGCAGGCAGCCGGCCGCAGCGTCGCGCAGGCGTCGATGGCGGCAACCCCCGAGCGCGCCACCGCCACCACATCACACCCGAGGCGCCGCAGCTCCGCCGCCAGCGACTCGGCCGCCACCGGCTCGTCGTCCGCCACCACCACACGAAGCGCAGGATACGACGTCGTTGCCGACGAAATCATGGCGCTGCCACTGGAATGATCAGTTCGGTCTGCGACCCGCCGACTCGCGTGGTGAGCCTCACGCTCGCCCGGCCGTCGTAGAGCAGCGCCAGCCGCCGCTCCACCGATGACAGCCCGAGCCCAAGGCCGCCGAACGGCGCCGGCGCTTCCGGCGCGCAGTCCACGTCGCCGTCCGGCCCGTCGGCGTCGACCGTCAGGTGCAGCGCCCCTGCCTTCCGCTCCACCGACAGGATCAGGTCGCCCGGGTCCACCCGACGCGAAATGCCATGCCGGATGGCGTTCTCCACCAGCGGCTGCCAGACCAGCGCCGGCAGCCGCGTGGTGCGCGCCGCCGGATCGAGCCGCCAAACGACCCGGAGCCGGTCACCAAGCCGCGCCTGTTCGATCGACAGATATCGCTCGACGATTTCGCGCTCGGCATCGAACGCCACCGCATCCCCCGACTCTGCCAGCGAAAAGCGCAGCAGCTCCCCCAGATCCGCCGCCACGTCGGCGGCACGCTCCCCTTCATTGCGCCGCGCCAGCCCCACCACCGTATTCAACGCGTTGAGCAGAAAATGCGGCTGCAATCGTGTGCGCAGTGTCTCCAGTTCGGCGCTCACCACCGATGCGTTCAGCAGCGCTTCACGATTCGCCGCCAGCTCGGCCTGATGACGCGCGCTCGTCCAGCTGCCGACGAGTGAGATCAGGCACAACGTCAGCGCATGCGTCGGCAACAGTGCCAGCGTCAACTCGACGCACGACACGAAGGCGGAGTACGGCGACGGCGGCTGCAGCACCCGATAGATCAGGTTCGCGTTCGCGATCGTGGTACCGAGCGCCAGCAACGCCAGTCCGCCGAGTGCGCGCGCCTGCGAGTCGGTGAGCGACCAGCGGCGCGCGATCGGGCGTGCGCACGACAGCCAGACGACCATTGATCCGAGCTGCCAGTTGAACGCCACCCGTGCGCCCGGGATCAGCTTGAGGCGCTCGAACGCCTGATCGAGCGGCACAAATCCAAGCAGGCAACACACCACAACCGTCGCCGCCAGCCAGTGGAGCGGCGGACCGGCGTCGGTTTTCGCTGCGGCGCGTGCGTCAGGAGTGGTCGTCACCGCGCGGTCGTCGTGGCGTGTGGCTGCTGCCATCAGGGGTGTCGTCTCATTTCAGCAACTGCATCTCGAATGCCGGTCCGTTGCGCATCCGCACGACGCGATAGGGCGCAGCCTTCGTCACATTCGCGACCATCACGCTCCGCTCGGCGCGCAGTTCGATCTTCCAGGTGTCGAAGACGCCGGCGGGGACGGTGGTCTGCTCCGATCCCACCACCCGCAGCCGCTGCTGCGATACCGTCCCCTTGCCACTCGAGAGCACCGGGAACGAAAACTCGAGACTGTCACGCCAGCGAACCACCGCCAGCAGCGGTGCGACGGCGTTGTCGTCGATCGTGCCGGCAAGTGTCACCGTATCGATCGACGTCGAACCGGTCGGTCCGCTGGACGGTGTCATGGCCGTGCCCTGCACGCGACCGTTCTGCCAGTCGAGCGAGATCTTCATCGGACGGCCCATCATCACCCCTTCCTGCCGCAGCGAACGCTCGTGCAGGTCAGCGTCGAAGCGGATGACACTCCCTTGCGTGACCATCGAGTCGATGGTGATCGCGTCACCCACCTGCCATCCCTTTCCGTCGCGCGCCATGGTGAGCCGCTGCCACCCTTTGGCCTTGCCTTGCAGGATGACGACGAACGAATCGGTGCCGGCGCGCAGCCGCGACAGCTCGATCGCCTCCCGCAGGGTGGACTGGGCCTGAAGTGGTGCCGCGACGGCGGTGAGCAGAACGACAGCGAGCGTGTGAAGGAGCGAGGTGTGCATGACACCGCGTACGTGAGAGCGCATGATAGGATTCATCGGCAGAGGGAACTCGGCAGCCGGAATGACGTGCCTCCGCAGCCTACGCCCGCGGGCGGGTGTCGGTTCAGCCGGTGCATCGAATCTCCCGTCTGTTGCAACGAGTTACCTCGCTGGACTGTCTGCCTATTGGTGCGTCGCGTCGCCAGCGCTCGTGCTCAACGCCACGCGTGCGCATCACGCGTCGCTGGCAAGCTGGCGTCGCCCTTTCATGGCACAAGCGCCGCGACGGTGAACGGTCGTTCGGGCGCGGTGAATGGTGGGCGCCGGCCGGCGATGGCGAGCCGGTCGATCGCGGCGTGCCCGCCCTCGCGACGGCTTTCTCGCCGTTGGTCCGTTCCTACGGGAAGGTCAGGCCGGTCGCCGCGGCGGTCGGTGTCAGCGCCGATGTCGTCGATCCACGACCGAACTGGCCGCTGCTGTTGCGTCCCCAGCAGAGCAGCGAACGGCGCGAGAAGACGATCACGTTGTCCTCACCCGTCACCGCGCCGAACGTCACGGCGCAGGTGAAGCCAAGCCCACCGGTCAGCTTGTTGAAGCGCGCCGATGCGTTCGCCGCCGTTGGCGTCAGTCGCTGTGCGGTGAAACCGTCACCGATCTGCCCGTCGCCATTCAGCCCCCAGCAGACCGACACCGATTCGGACGTGATGCCGCAGGAGTGATTGTCGCCAAGTGACACCTGCGAGAGTGCGAACGTCGTCTGCACGATCACCGGTGTCGTACTCGACGTCGTGCTGCCATTCCCCAGCTGTCCCGCCGCGTTGGCCCCCCAGCAGCGGACCACACCGGTTGCGCCTGTGGCACAGGTGTGTGCGTCACCGCCTCCTGCCAGTGCCCCGAAGCGCTCATTGCCGAGCACCGCGACAGGCAGCGTGCGATCGGTGCTGGAGCCGTCGCCCAGTTGTCCTTGCGTGTTGTCTCCCCAGCACCAGGCGGCGCCGGAGAGATCGAGCGCGCAGGTGTGATTGCGACCGGCGGCCAATGTTGCAAAGATGCGACCACCACCAACAGCCACCGGGCTCAGTGCAGTCGCCGTCGTGCCGTTGCCCAGCTGGCCGTCGCCGTTTGCGCCCCAGCAGAAGGCCGCTCCGTCGATCGCCAGCGCGCAGCTGTGTGCGCCGCCTGATGTGACGAGCTGGTACGGCCCGCCAGGGCCGGGCGCCGGTGACAGGCGATTCACACCCGCGCCATCGCCCAGCTGTCCCTGCGCGCCATCGCCCCAGCAACGCACGATGCCGTTCGGCTCGCGGCCGCACACATGACGGGCGCCGGCGCTGAGACTGGAGAAACTCGTCGTGACCTCCGCTGGCAGCAGTGAGGCAGACGTGGTGCCGTTGCCGAGCTGGCCGAAGGTGTTTTCGCCCCAGCAGAAGGTGCCCTGGTCGGCGATGCCACAGGTGAAGCCGTCGCCCGCGCTCACGCGTTCGGTGCCCGGCAACGGCGCGCAATCGACGGTGAGATCCAGGATCGTGGTGTCGTTCGGTTGCACCGCACCGGCGCGAGTTGGCGGCACTGGGCATCCACTCGGAACCTGGCTGACGTCGAGCAGCGCGGTCCCCGCCGGCAGCGAGAGCACATACGACCCGTTGGATGTCGTGAGGGTGGTGGCGCCGGTGGTTTCGTCGGTCACACGAACACCCGCCAGCAGACCGCGGAACGGCGAACGCACCACACCACGGATCACACCATCAGGAATCGGCGCAGGTGGCGGGGCAGGGTTGGTCCAGCCTGAGAACCAGGGAATGGTGCCGGCGGTGATGATTGGCGGCACCGCGCCAACGAACACGCCACCCGCGAAGAAGCCACCGGCGGGTGGTGTCGCAGCGGGCGCCAGCGCCAGCGCCGATCCGGTAATTGGTCGCAGGTCAGGAAGAAAGAGATCGTTCTCGCTCACCAGCAGCCCGTTTGCACCAGGCAACACGATGTTGTTGTCGGTGGCCGATGCCAGCAGCGCAGCTTCGGTGGTGTTGCATGCGCCCGGGATCAACCCTTCGCCGAGTGACGTCGCACCGGCGGTGAGCACATTGCGCAGCGTGAGCGTGCCGCTGGTGAGCTGGGCGCAGGTCGAGAGCCCGGAGAGGTCGAGTGCGATGTGCGGTGCGTAGAAGAACAGATTGCGGATGCTGCCCGCCGTGCCCCGTTCCAGCACCAGTGCGCGTGCCGTGGCGTGTGTCGGGTTGGCCGGAACCGACTGCGCGATCAGTGTGATGTTGAACAGGGTCGGCTCCGATCGCGGCAGCGCGTCAGCTGCGGTGGCACTGGTCGTGGTGCCATTCTGACCGACGATACCGGCCGCGAATCGCAGGATGTCCTGCTGCACCGCGATGGACTGCGCTCGACCGCGCCAGCCACCCGTCCACCGCAGGCCGGTGCCGTTGGCGGTGAGGAAGAGATTCCGCACATCCACCGCGCCACCGGTGATGAGCACCCCGTCGGCGCGGGTGCGATTGGCCTGCACGTCGTGCACCTCGGTACCGCTGCCGACGCCGGCCAGATGCAGGCCGCGCTCCGCATACTCGATGCGCATGTAGCGCAGGATGCCGCTGTCGTCGGCGTCGTTGCAACCGCCGTATCGCGGCGTGCCCGAGATCGGGTCCGCGATCTCGAGGCAATCGCCGGCGGGGCTGCGCGTGGGTGATGCAGGGCTGGTCGGCGTGCCGCTGTTGATGCGCGCATAGCCCTGCACGATGACGCCGCCCCAGCACCCCGGATACTTCGCGGTGGCGGTGCAGGTGAGCTGGATCGGTTCGTTGAGTGTCCCACGGGCCTCGATCGTGCCATCACGCGAAACCACGATGTACGCGCCAACCCGACCTTCGACGCGTGTGCCCGCCTCGATGACCAGCGTTCCGCCGGCGGCGACGTCGATCGGGCCGTCGAGTTCAATCGTGGCGCCCGCGGGCCAGACCTCGCGCCCGTCGATGCGCGTCACTCGGCCTGCGTTGCCCACATGATGCGTCGCGCGCGCCGCTCGCGATGACACTGCCACTGGCGCCTTCGTTCTCGTCGGGGAACCTGACAGCGTCAGCGCACCGACCAGTGCGACGAGGAGAGCGTGTGGCGTGGCAGGCATGGGTGGGCTCGGTGACGAGAAGTCCTGCGTCACAGTGCCTGCAGCGCGTCACGACTGGCGTATCCGTGCTTCTCGATTGTGCCACGGAATGGTCATGCTCCGCGACGTGGGTGAGACACCCGGTGCGGCGCTGCGCGCAGTGGCGGCGCATCATCCCCCGCTGCGGTAAACAGCAGGTAGTGCGTGCTGCGGGGATGAGGCGCCGGCCCTTGAAGGGGGATACCCCGGGGAACCCCACACAAAACGCCCCACCGATTCCGGTGGGGCGTTTTGGGCCTTTTCAGTTCAGCTCACAGCGTGTAAAGCTCCCGAGGAGGGACTCGAACCCCCGACCCGCTGATTAACAGTCCCCACTCTAGGGTTTGGCCATGATTGGTGATGATTGGTAAGCTGTTGCAAGACAACAACTACCACTCTTGCGCTCGTTGGTCGTTATCTACCATAATGTGGGAACCCCGGGCTGTCTGGGGTACCCCAGTGGAACCCCAGATCACTACCCCCGATGCGTTTTTCTACCGCCGCAGACGTCGCGAAACTGCCCATCCGCGAGAAGCGCTACGACGCCCTGGATTCGGTGTTCGCCGGCCTCCGGGTGCGGGTCACGCCGAACGGCGCCAAGTCGTTCTCGTACCTGTTCCGGGTAAAGGGTGAGCGGGCGAAGCGGCGCATCACACTAGGGCCGGTGGGGAAGCTGGATCTGGCGTCGGCGCGGAAGCTGGCCCGTGAGGCTCAGGTGGAGGCGGTGCGGGGTGTCGATCCCGCCGAAGAGCACCGGGAGCGGCGCCGGCAGGAGCTGGCCACCAAGAAGGAGCGCAAGGTCGCCGAGCTCTTTCCCGAGTACCTCGACGACGCCGAGGGGCGCCTCGCGCCGGCCACGCTGAAGGAGTACCGCCGTCAGTGGAAGACGTATCTCAAGACGCCGATCGGCGGGCTGCTGGCCAGCGCCGTGGCAACCAAGGACGTCGCTGCCGTGCAGCGGACCCTGAAGTCGCATCCGGTACTCGCGAACCGAGTCGTGGCGCTCGTGCACGCTTTCATGACCTGGTGCGAGGTGCAGGGCATCCGGCCGCGCGGCAGCAACCCGGCCACCGACGTGAAGGCGTTCAAGGAGACGTCGCGCGAACGGTTCCTGACCAGCGAGGAGCTCGAGCGGCTGATCAAGGCGATAGACGCGGAAGCGGTCACCGGTAACCCGCACACAATCGGGGCGCTGCGCTTCCTGACGCTGACGGGGTGGCGCCGGCAGGAGGTGTTCTCGCTGAAGTGGGACGCCGTTGACCTGGAACGCGGCATTGCTACGCTGATGCGCACCAAGACCGGCAAGAGCCAGCGGATCCTGTCAAAGGCGGCCGTGAAGGTGCTGAAGTCGCTGCCGCGGACGGTGGGGCATCCGTACGTGTTCGAGTCGCCGGCGCACAAGCCAAACCCGAAGTGGCCGAAGCGGTCCGTCACTGCTGGCGGGCGGAAGAGCCGCAGCAAGAGCAACAAGCCGCCGACGCGGCGCGAGCCTGGGCTGCATCCGATCGCGTCGGTGGACTACCTGTGGGACAGGGTGCGTGAGAAGGCTGAGCTGAAGGCGTTCCGGTTGCATGACCTGCGGCACAGCGCGGCGAGCTTCATGCTGGAGGCGGGAGTGTCGCTCCCGGAGATCGGCGCTGTGCTGGGTCATCGGAATGCCTCGACGACGGCGAGGTACGCACACCTGACAGGATCGGCGGTGCGGAACGCGATCGATGCGCTGGGCGACAGGATCACGTCGGCGAGCGGTTCGACGTCCACGGTTCCAGCGGAAAATTCCGCGTCTGTCACGCCCATCGAAAGCGCCCGGGCTCTGAGGATCACTCGCGTCGCCAGAGCCTAGGGATACCGCACGGGATTCGACGAAGCGGATACCCCTTGCCCCGGATACGCCGCCGAGAACGAATTCGGAAACTGCATGTGGGATAATGCTTTGCGCTCAGCCCGCGAGAGGATGAAACTCTCAAACGGAACGGCCTACGCGCGCGTGTAATGGCGATCAGCCGACGGCTCGGGACACGCGGGGTGACGCCCATCTGCAACAGGCACCAGCCCGGTATCAATCGCACGGATGATCCATGCGACACACCTGCTCCTGGCACACCCGACACACGTGACACATCCGGCCCAAGACCGAGCCGATGTAGGCGACAGATGTCGCACACCCGACAGGCTGAATTAATCGCTCGGCAACCGCCGTTACCTCTACGCGCGAACGCGCGCGCGTGGGCAGCGCGAGGTCAATCAGCAAGGCGGCGGAATCCGGCAAATTCAGGCGATTGAGTCGCACCTGCGCTCGACGGAATAGTGACACCGACAGCAGATGCGTCATGCGAGTCGCGGTACGGGGACAGCCGAACACTGAACCCGGCCAAAACCGACGACCCTCGCCTGTTCGGTGGCTGAAGCGAAGTGGTCTGGTCTCGACGAATTCGATTCGAGGCTGGATCACCGCTTCGTGGTGGAATCGAGGGCCGGAGCCTACCCCGGGAAGTGGAACGCTCCCCCGATCCCGCGCGGACCGCGCGCGTGCACGTGCCCCACTACGACTTATTTTTCGATCGGGTTGCCTTAACGCGATGTACGTGGGGGCTATCGGGCTGCCTTCCCCTGGCCTGAAGAAGCTCGCGCTCCTTGCTCCTGCGCTCCATCCGTTGGGCCGGGCTCTCTTTCGCCATCGCGAATAACCCGTCGCGAATGAGCGTGTCGGGGCTGACCTGCGCGGCATTCCGGCGGGCGCGTTTCGCCTGTCGCTCCTCGTCGCGCCGAATTGCCGGCTTGAGAGCCGGATGTGCGTCGCCGCCAAGCAGAGCAACTGCGCGTTGCTGCACGAGTACCGTGCTGTCGACTTTCAGAAGACTATCGGGCATGCCGGTGTGAGCCGCGCTCGCCTGTTCAATCGCTTTGGATATGGCGACGCGGTTCTCATCCGTTTGAATCAGGATCCCGATAGCCCAGAGCCGCAGCAGTGGCTGCAGCTGCGCTGACTCTGCGGCAACGCGGGCGAGCAGAATTTCGATGACTGCCTCGCCGTCGACTTCAAAGCCGGTGTCCCAGACACCTCGCGGAAGTGCGCGATTCAGGTAGGCCGCGAGATCATCCGCAAGCTCACGACGAGGACGGCCCTCGGCTTCCCGTTCCGGCCCATCGTCGCCAAGCAGGTAGCCGATTCGATAGTTCGTGGCCTCCGCAAATGCGAGCAGCGAGACAAGATCGGGGCTCCTCACGTTTGTCCACGCGCCCGCAGCACGCTCATTCGCCGGCGCGCACCATCCCTGCGCGGTCTTACCCAAAGAGCCAAGCTGCACCTCAAGCTGACGCGCCGACTTGAAGTCGCGATCGCGTATCTCGCTGAAACGCCGAGCAATCTTGCGCTTCAGCTCAGGCGACAGGCTCTTCCTGCCCTGTTTGGACTTCTTCTTCGCCGGCATGAGCGAAATCTCCGTGAGAAACCGATTAATCGGCTACAACAACCGATTAAAAACTTCCTAGTCGGAATCTGCCAGATTCAGGCTGTTTCCGCTAGCGTCTGGCATACGCCAATACGGAGGCCATTGCATGACCCGCGTGAACTCTTCCCCCCAGTTGGACAGCGCGATCTATCTCCACACCAAGGATGCCGCAGCCCTGCTCAGCCTGCGCGCCAGCACGCTCGAGAAGTGGCGGCGCGAGCGCAGTGATGGGCCGCCGTTCATCCGGATCGGTCGGAGGACCGTGCGTTACCCGCGTGGCCCCTTCCTCGACTGGTGCGCTCGCCACGCACGCGATCTGGCGGCTTCAGCGTCCGACTCATGAGCGCGCAGGCTTCTCCCGACGAGGCCCAGCACACGGAGGCTGACGGCGCAGGTGTTTGGCTCACGAGTGAGCAGGCAGGCAGGCGTCTCGGCCTCGGAGTGAACACGCTGGCAGAGTGGCGCTGTGAACGGCGTGTCAACCAGCCGCCGTTCGCGAAGTTCGGTAAGGCAGTCCGATATCGCATCACCGCGCTCGACGCCTGGGCAGACTCTCAGGTCGTCCGCGCCGATGAATCATCCCACCCCTAAAAAGAAAAAGCGCCCCCAACCCTGGCAGGCGGGACGCAGTTTCTTCGAGAACTCACATGACAATTTCACGTTCGACGCGCTCACGCGCAAGCAACCTCGAAATCGCTGCTCACGAGTACGTCGCCAATGGCTGGCCTGTGCTCCCGCTGGAACCTCGCGGTAAGAAGCCGACCACGAGGCACGGTTACAAGGACGCGACGCGCAGTCACGAGCAGGTCGCGAAGTACTGGATTCCGAAGCCTGATGCCAACGTCGGTATCGCCACGGGTGCCGCCTCCGGCCTGTTCGTCCTCGATATCGATGGACACGAAGGCGAGGCAGCCATCGCCCGGCGCTTCGACCTTCCACGAACGGCGCAGGTCCGCACGAGCAAGGGACGCCATCTGTACTTCGCAATGCCTGAAGGCGTCCGCCTTGGCCTGAGTGTGAACCGCCTCGCCAAGCAGGCTGACACTCGCGGAGATGGGGGCTACATCGTTGCGCCGCCGTCGGTTCATCCCTCTGGGCACGTGTATGGTTGGACTCCCGGATGCGCGCCGGATGAGATCGAGCTGGCACCCTTGCCGCACCCGCTGATCTTCGCGCTCATGAAGCCGGCCGAACCGACGCGCATCGCATCGTCAGCACGGCCGTTCGACCCGAATCATCTGATTCGGCGGGGGCGGACAGCGCTGCTGGCGTTCCGCGCCTTCTTGGCACGCGCGCCGCGCTATCTCGCTGAAAGGGAGGGGCGCAACGACGCAGCCTTCGGCATCGCCTGCTTCGCCATCAAGGTGATGTCGTTGTCAGACGTGCACGCTGTTGTGCGGCACTGGAACGCCGACAACAAGGACCCGCTGGGTGAAACGGAGATCAACGCGGTGATCAACTCCGCATCTCGGCAGGTCGGTCGTGGGGTGACGTCATGAGCAGCGGAGACATCGACTACGTCACAGGTATACTCGCGACGATGACCAATGCCGATCGGTTCACGCGCACGTCAGCCGATGAGAGTACGATGATCACCGTCGAGCGCGTCCCCAAGAAGACCGCAGCGTTCGTGACGGTCGTTCACCTGGGCAGCATCGTTGCGGTCGAAACCTGCGATGTGACGCGCAGCGGTGCGCGAGCCAAGATCGTGAAGACGTGCTGCGAAGGGATTCGGGAGTACGTGGGCCAGGCGCTGCTCGAGCTCGCGAGCATGTTGGGTACGAGCACCTCCAGCAATGAGGTGACCCTCCCAGATGACAGCGGTCGGATGACGGTCGATTCGGACCCGTGGCCCGTCGCGGTGGAGGCTGCCGAGGTGCTGACGGCACTCCGTTCACAGATCGCTCAGCACGTCGCGCTCCCGCTGTACGGCGACATCGTGCTCGCGCTGTGGATCGCCCACACGTACTGGATCGGCTCGCTGCACTTCACGCCGTACCTCTGGCTGACGTCACCGACGAAGCAGTGCGGCAAGACGACGGTTCTTGAGCTCTGCGAGCTTCTGTCACGCCGCCCGTGGCGCCTGAGCAACCCGAGCGCCGCCGCTCTGTTCCGGATCATCGAGCTTGAACGCCCGACGCTGCTTCTCGACGAGTATGACACGTTGAACGGGAACCGGCTCGACGATCTGACCGGCGTCTTGAACGATGGCTTCTCCGTCCGTGGCAAGGTGGCTCGGTGCGTCGGGGACGATCACGAAGTGCGGACGTTCTCCGTTTTCTGTGCCAAGGCCATCGCCGGCATCGGCACGACCCTGGCTGACGCGACTCGATCGCGATGCATCCGGCTCCCGATGGCTCGCGTGACCGGACCGGTACTGGCCCGCCTGACGAGCCTCAGGACAGATCGCGCCGAGCGCTGGGCTGGCCCCCTTCGATCGCAGCTCTCACGTCTGGCGATCGATTCGGCGGACTCCATCGTCGAGCGACTTCGTGAGGGAGACGTGGTAATGCCAGAAGGGGTCGAGGGGCGTGATGCGCAGGTCTGGGAGGCGTTGCTGGCCATCGCCGATCTGGCTGGTCCGGAGTGGGGAGCTGTCGCCCGTGAGGCGTGCTTGGCGCTCGTGAAGGCACGGCGGGCGGACGACGATGGCGATACGAAGGTGCGGCTCCTCCGGGACGTCCGCGCATACCTCAACGAGAGCAGCTGCGAGTCGGTCACGTCGAAGGACCTGATCGCATGGCTCATCGATGATGAGTCACGCGGGTGGGCCGACTATCGGGGCAAGGTCCTCAGCGCCGAGATGCTGGCGCGGCTGCTCAAGCCCTTCGGTCTGAAGCCCTTGAAGGTCCGGGAAGGTTCGAGCACGCCACGGGTCTGGTTGCGGTCCCAGCTCGAGCCGGTGTTCGACCAGTACCTCGAACCCATCGCGCCCGAGTGACTCGGAACGCGTGCCATACCCGACACACGCCCGACCATCGGTGTCATGTGTGTCGGGTGTGCCGGGCTTTCCGGTGGGAGGCGCATTTTTCGCGTGACCCGATGGGAAACCGTCGCTACGGAGAGCGCAGCTCCGAGGCGCCTGCAGAAGCGGTCATCGGCGGTCAGGCCAACAGGTGCTGGCGCCGTCAGTGCCCCGGCTGAGATTGTATGTTCAACAGCCGAGCTGCACCTAATTGGGCGGCGCCTGATGTATCAGCCTCAGCCATTGCCATGTTCGAGCAGACCTTCAAGAACATCGACGACATCCTGCACAAGGATGCCGGCTGCACCAGCGAACTCGACTATACGGAGCAGTCGTCCTGGCTGCTCTTTCTGAAGTACCTCGACGCCCTCGAGCAGGACAAAGCCAATGAGGCGGCGCTGGAAGGGAAGAAGTACACCTTCATCCTAGCGCCCGAGTACCGCTGGGAGGCGTGGGCCGCCCCCAAGGACAAAGCGGGCAAGTTCGACCATAACTCGGCCAAGACCGGCGACGACCTGCGCAAGCTCGTCGACGAGAAGCTCTTCCCGTATCTCGCCGGCTTCAAACAGCGCGCAAGTGGCCCGAACAAAATTGAGTACAAGATCGGTGAGGTGTTCGGCGAGATCAAAAACAAGATCCAGAGCGGCTACAACCTGCGCGACGTGATTGAGCTGGTGGACGAGCTGCGCTTCGGTTCACAGAGCGAGAAGCACGAGCTCTCGCACCTGTACGAAGCGAAGATCAAGAACATGGGCAACGCCGGTCGGAACGGCGGCGAGTACTACACGCCGCGTCCGCTGATTCGCGCCATGGTCACGGTGCTGGACCCGAAGATCGGTGAGCGCATCTACGACGGCGCCTGCGGCTCGGCTGGCTTCCTGTGCGAAGCGTATGACTACCTGCTTCCGAAGGCCACTAAGGCCGATGACCTGAAGACGTTGCAGACGCGCACGTTCTACGGCAAGGAGAAGAAGAGCCTTGCCTACGTGATCGCGATCATGAACATGATCCTGCATGGGATCGAGGCGCCGAACGTCGTGCACGCGAACACGCTGGCCGAGAACATCAGCGACATCCAGGACAAGGATCGCTACGACTTGATCCTTGCAAACCCGCCGTTCGGCGGGAAGGAGCGCAAGGAGGTTCAGCAGAATTTTCCGATCAAGACCGGAGAGACGGCGTTCCTGTTCCTGCAGCACTTCATCAAAGCGCTGAAGGCAGGCGGGCGTGCGGCGATCGTGATCAAGAACACATTTTTGAGCAACACCGACAACGCAAGCACCAGCATTCGCAAGCTGCTGCTGGAAAGCAGCAACTTGCACACGGTACTGGACTGCCCAGGCGGAACGTTTCAGGGTGCCGGTGTGAAGACCGTGGTGCTGTTCTTTGAAAAGGGCGCGCCCACGCGCAAGGTCTGGTTCTACCAACTGAACCCAGGCCGCAACATGGGCAAGACCAATCCACTGAATGATGGCGACTTGGTCGATTTCATCGAGCGCCAGAAGACCTTCGCCGAGTCGGCGCAGAGCTGGTGTGTGGATGCGGCGGGCATCGATGCAAAGACTTTCGACCTGTCAGTCAAGAACCCGAACGGCGGCGAGGAGGGCGCGCTGCGCACGCCGCAGGACATCATCGATGAGATCACGGCGCTGGATGCTGAAAGCGCCGAAGTGCTGTCGACGATTCGAGGTCTAATTCCGCAATGAGAGATTGGGAGATTAAGTCGCTTGGCGACGTGTGCGAGATACTGGACAGCCGGAGGCGGCCCGTCACGAAGAAGGATCGTCGCGCCGGCGAGTATCCGTACTACGGCGCGACCGGCATCGTTGACTACGTCGATGACTTCATTTTCGATGAGCGCTTAGTTCTCGTCGGTGAGGACGGAGCGAAGTGGGAATCAGGCGATGGGACCGCGTTCGCTGTGTCTGGGCCATGCTGGGTCAACAATCATGCTCACGTGCTACGGCCGATTCGGCAAATCCTGCTCGACGACTGGCTTGTCTACTACTTGGTTCATCAGGACTTGTCGCCCTTTGTGTCCGGGCTCACTGTCCCGAAGCTGAACCAAGCCAACCTCCGTGAGATTCCGGTTCCGTTGCCGCCGATGTCCGAACAGCGCCGCATAGTTGCCATCCTCGACGAAGCATCCGAGGGTATCGCTACCGCCAAGGCCAACGCCGAACGGAACGTGCGAAACGTCGGGGAGCTATTCGAGTCTGATGCGAGGCAACTCTTTCTGCAGGGTGCGGAGCGCTGGCAGTCAAGAACACTTGACCAACTTTCGACGAACCTTGACAGCAAGCGTGTCCCGATCACGAAGAGCGAAAGAGAACCCGGCGAGTTTCCTTACTATGGTGCGTCGGGCATCGTAGACTACGTGGCCGACTACCTCTTCGACGGCGAAGCGCTCTTGATATCTGAAGACGGAGCGAACTTGCTCGCACGATCGACACCGATTGCCTTCTCAGTGTCCGGCAAGTATTGGGTCAATAACCATGCACACATTCTCAAGTTTGAGCACCGACCGACGCAGCGGTTCGTTGAGTTCTATCTCGAGAGCATTCCGCTCGACGCGTACATCACGGGTGCGGCTCAACCAAAGCTGAATCAGAAGGCTCTGAACTCAATTCCAATCGCAATCCCCGACACATTGGCCGAGCAATCACAGGTGGTTGCGCGGTTGGAGGCTCTCTCAGAGCAATGTGAGGCGATGCAAGGAATCTATGAACGGAAGCTGGCGGTGCTTGACGAGTTGAAGTCGGCACTGCTGTCGCGCGCCTTCACTGGAGGATTGACGGATATGTCCGTCAACCGACAGGTCGCAGAGGTCGCATGAACGAAGCCGAAACACGCGCTGAGCACATTGACCCCTCCCTGAAGTCCTCTGGCTGGGGCGTGATTGAAGGCAGCCGAGTTCTGCGCGAGCACGGCATCACCCTCGGGCGGCTGCAGGGTAGCGGTGGCAAGAACGCGCGGGCCAAGGCCGAGATTGCCGACTATGTGCTCGTCTACCGTAACACCAAGCTCGCCATCATCGAAGCGAAGGCGTGGGACAAGCCACTTACTGAAGGGGTTGGTCAGGCGAAGAGCTACGCTGCCAAGCTGGCTGTCCGGTTGGCCTATGCGACCAACGGCCAGGCGATCTACCGCATCGACATGTCCACCGGCGCCGAGGGCGAGGTGGCCGCGTACCCGACGCCCGATGAGCTATGGGCGCTGACCTTCGCCGAGTCGAATGCGTGGCGGGATCGGTTCGCCGCCATCCCGTTCGAGGACAAGGGCGGGAGCTGGCAGGGGCGTTACTACCAGGACATCGCCATCTCCCGCGTGCTTGAGGCGATCGCCACCGGCCGCGATCGCATCTTGCTCACGCTGGCAACCGGCACCGGCAAGACCTTCATCGCATTCCAGCTGGCGTGGAAGCTGTTTCAGTCGCGCTGGAATCTCGGTGACTGGAAGACCTCCGCCGAGCCAAGCCGCCAGCCCCGCGTGCTATTCCTTGCCGACCGAAACAACCTCGCAGACCAGGCATACAACGCCTTCTCTGCGTTCCCAGCCGACGCGCTCGTGCGCATCGATCCCGAGGAAATCCGGAAAAAGGGCAAGGTCCCGAAGAACGGCAGCATCTTCTTCACGATCTTCCAGACCTTCATGAGCGGTCCGGGCGACACGCCGTACTTCGGCGACTACTCGCCCGACTTCTTTGACCTGATCATCATCGACGAGTGCCACCGTGGCGGCGCAAAGGATGAAGGGCGCTGGCGCGCGATTCTGGAGTACTTCAAGCCCGCCGTGCAGCTCGGCCTCACCGCCACGCCGAAGCGGCAGAACAACGCCGACACCTACGCCTACTTCGGCGAGCCGGTCTACACGTATTCTCTGAAGGAAGGGATCAACGACGGCTTCCTGACTCCGTTCAGGGTCCGCCAGATCGCCACGACCCTCGACGAGTACGTCTACACTCCCGACGACGAGGTGGTCGAGGGCGAGGTGGAGCAGGGGAAGCGCTATACAGAGAGTGAGTTCAACAAGTCCATCGAGATCCGCGAGCGCGAGGCGCACCGCGTGAAGCTGCTTATGGAGATGATCGACCAGAAGGAAAAGACGATCGTCTTCTGCGCGAACCAGAACCACGCGCTGCTGATCCGGGACCTGATCAACCAGTCCAAGACGAGCACCAACCCGCTGTACTGCGTGCGTGTGACCGCCAATGACGGCGCGCTCGGCGACCAGCACCTGCGTGATTTCCGTGACAACGAGAAGACATTTCCCACGGTCCTCACGACGTCACAGAAGCTGAGCACCGGCGTCGACGCCCTGAACGTGCGGAACATCGTCCTGCTGCGGCCCGTGAATTCGATGATCGAATTCAGGCAGATCATCGGGCGAGGTACGCGGCTCTACGATGGCAAGGACTACTTCACGATCTACGACTTCGTGAAGGCGCATCACCATTTCAATGATCCGGAGTGGGATGGCGAGCCGCTGGAGCCGGAGCCGTCCGGTCCGAAAGTGCCGCGAGTTACCGGCGAACCTGATCCAGACCGGGACCGCGGCGGCGATCCGCCGCCAACGGACAGCCGGCCGACGAGAATCAAGGTTAAGCTCGCGGATGGCAAGGAGCGCACGATCCAGAGCATGAGCTCCGTCAGCTACTGGAGCCCCGACGGCCGGATGATGTCGGCGACACAGTTCTTGAAGGAACTGTTCGGCACCCTGCCGACCTTCTTTGCCGACGAGGATGAGCTGCGGCGCATCTGGAGTGCCCCAGACACGCGCCGGAAGCTGCTCGATGGCCTAGCGGAGAAGGGCTATTCGCGCGAGCGCCTGGGTGACATGCAGCGCGCGATCGAGGCCGAGGACAGTGACTTGTACGACGTCCTGGCGTACGTCGCGTTTTGTACGGCGCCGATCGCGCGATCCATACGGGCAGGCTATGCACGTGTGGCGAGTTCAGCGCAGTTCTCGGCGAAGCAGCGCGCGTTCGTTGAATTCGTGCTTCTACAGTATCAGGTCCACGGGGTCGACGAACTCGAAAGCGACAAGCTGACTCCGCTGCTGAAGCTCAAGTACGGAGGAGCATTGAATGATGCCTTTTCAGAGCTTGGCCCCGCTGACAGAGTCAGAAGTCTCTTTGTCGGACTGCAGCGCGATCTGTATCAGCCGTTTGTGTAGTCGGTGCCGACTTGCAATCGGGTCATCTAAGAAGGAAAATGAATAGCCCAAAGCGAAATCCTTCCGTGAGCGAATATTGAGTGACTCCCCGATAGAACCGGTTGTCAAGGCGACACAGGCAGTGGCAAGCGCCAATGACCAAGGCATCGCTGGAGCGCTCGGCCTTGCGATCGGCACACTCGGTCAAGCGAGCAGTTTGCTGCTTGTCGGTTCCACGGTTGCCTACGCAGTTGGATGGCGGGCCGCGTCGAGCTATTACTCAGAGTTCGGAGCAGATTGGCTGGTAAGTGACCTCCGGCCGTCAGAGCTCATTGCGTTTAGCGCAGTGTTTGGTGTCATTTTTTGCCTGACAGCGCTGAGCAACATTGCGAGCCTGAGCACGAGCGCAATTTCAGAAACCTACGTTCGTAGAGCGGCGCTCTTCCTCTACCTCGCGGCAACTGTCTTCGGACTAATTTCGGGGAATAGCTGGAGGCCCTTCGGTGTAGACACGGACTCGCTAACAGCATTTCTGTCTGCCGTGCTTTATACCGCCGGTCTTGGTTTCGGCGCAGCTGAATTTATCGCCCGGCTTCGAAGCACAAGGCTGAAGTGGGACGGCAGTCACTTCTGGATAGTTTACGTCGCTGCTCTCGGAGCGCTCACTCAGGCTCCGGTCGCGCTTGGGAAGGCACGTGCGGCAGACGACCTTCATCCTGTGTCATCGTCACTACCAAAGGTCGTACTCGATCCACCCGAGCCGCACGACTGGCGTTTGTTGCGGTATGGTAGCAACGGACTGATTTTAGTGGCGCTGGACTCGGCGAGCGGGTATCCAGCCCTGAGAGTCGTCGATGCCAAGCAGGTCAAGGAGATACGGAGTCCGCGACGCGTGCGTCCTCGCGACGAGCTTCGGCCGACGGTGAAAACGAAGTAGTCCCTGAAGCCGAACGGAAGTTTGCGAATCGATCTACCTCGTCAGGCTAAGACGGCGCGAAGGCGCGCAATCGAACGTCGATTTGAGTTTGAGAGAAAAGTGCGTTTGCGGCGGCATCGATCTGCACTGCGAGTGCGGCTGAAGCATCCGTACCCTGATTGAGGTGTTCGATGAGAATGAATGCGTCGATGCTCTCGGGCCAGAGCATTCGGCTTCGATGTACGAGAACAGCCATTTCGTCCGCATTTGTGTTCAGAGTTGACCCTCGCCCAACGAGCAACGGGCTTCGCAGCATAGAATTGTGAAGTTCCGCAAGCGGCGTGACTGGTGCCCACAGGGCGATGCATCTGTCACGCAGCTCTTTTTGGTCAACAATCAGCTCGAGCTCAGTTACGAGCAGACTGACACGCTCTTCGGTGGTCGCAATCGTGGGATACTTCGCGTCCAATCCCAATACCGCAAACCAGTGTCTACTCAGTTGGTCGACTGTGCCGAAGTTTAGGAGGAATCTTGCAAGAGCCACTGCGAAAGGGAGCATCGCCGGCCGGTCAAGCTCGAATGGTGGAGAAGTTCCGTCTGATTGCTGCTGCTCCACTTCAACTTGTGGAGCTATTGCCTCCATTAAACCGTTCGACTCACTCTCGGGCAGAGCGCCTCTAAGCTCAAATCGCTCCGGCTTCAGCGTGACGTCCTTGGCGACTCTGGCTGAAAAGGTCTCAACAAACTGAATTCGCGGATCCTCTCCCACATCGCTCGGTAGCTCTCGCGGTGTGCTCTTCCATACGAGCATCGGATAGAGCTCCCCTTCAGCGGCGGTCTCGCCCGTGCCGCCACTCAGTGTCCCCCAGAAATACTTTGTTTGGTGGATCTCGCACGGCATTGCGTAGCCAGCAGCACTGAGCACCTCTACCGTCGGATGGTCCAAGCCGCTGTACTTCAAGACTGCGCTCCGGAGATAGCTGGCGGTCTTCGAGAGAACCTCACGTGCCTTAACGTGTATATCTCGAAGCGGCGAGTAGCCGTGTTCGAGTCCGTCGCTGGCCTCCTTCGCCATCTTGTACGTGGCGTCATCGCCCTGGAACACGAGTCTTCGCCTAACCTCTGCGTCGAGTACCTTGAGTTCGACGCCCCAGTATGAGACTAGCTGATCCTTAGTGAGTTTGTTAGACAGCATGAACGATGCTCGAGCTACCTCGGTGATCGTCTCGACGCCGAAGTAGAGATTGGCCATTGCGTAAGTCTCGCGGCCCGGCAGAGTGTTCTGCAGCGCCTCGTAGTAGTGAACGCAGCACCTGTGCAGGCGCTCGCCAGACTGGTGTGAGGCGAGCATGCTTATGAGCGACTGGCATTCGGCTATAGGGACACGCCTTTTCGCTACGGGCAGGACGCGCCCGTCGAGCAGGAACTGCTGGACGAATGGGCGCTGCTCCCCGGTCGCGCGCAGTTCGTAACCTAGATGAACCTGCAGATCATATATGGGAGCGTTCGTAGCGAGCGACACCATCGGTAGGATCGCACTGGCGACTCGAACGAACTCGTCGATCGCGGCTTCGAGGTTTGGTGCGGCGCCGACTATCTCGACGCAGAGGGATCGTGGAACCGGTTTCGCAAAGCCCACAAGTTTGCCGCGCTGAGTTGCGAACTGCAGCGAAGCGGTTCCAAACCGAGTCTGAACATTCTCGAGAATCAGCGATGACCCCAAAGCGAAGATTGCTGCAGAGCTGCTTTGCGCGATTACCGCGAAACGTGGCGTATTCAGTGCCATCAAATTGTCTCGGGGAGACGTGGAGTCGCCCCGGCGACAGTGGTCTCCATGATTAAATGGATAGGAAGTCACGTGTTCGAATTGCGCTGCCTCGCACCGAGAGCTTGACTTGAGACTTTTAGCAGAACAACGGTCCCGACGTGCGCGCCAGTCTGCGAGCAACAGGTCTCGGAAGCTTGATTTCGAACATACAACGGCAGACGGACCAACACTTTTGGCTCGCGCAGGGAGCGGCGCGAGTTCGCCAAGAGCGTTGATCTCGAAATGAAGTCCTACTCCAGCATTGGCGTGTTCAGAAGAATCTCATCCCAGTACTGCCGATTGGTGATGGAAATCAGACATTCGTGTTCCTGCGCGAGACTCTTGATCGCTTCAGCAGGCAGCTTCAGGATGGCTTCGTTCAGGTCATGAAGTGTGTCAAAGGCCTTTGCTAGTTTCGGATGCTCCGAATTCGCTGACAAGCTCGTTTCTCCTCCGATCAGCTCTTCCTGGATTATCCATTCGCTCGCGACCGCTTTGCTAATACTGTCTCCCCACGTGTTCCAGGCATAGTCCGTCGGATACCACGGATCATTCTTGATCTCCGCGTACAATGCGCGAGCCTCAATACGACCGAGCGGGCTGAGCCTTTGGCGCGCTTCGCTTACCAGCTTCTCATAGGCATCCAGTGGCAGTACAAACTGCGCATGAATCGAGTCTACTTCGTTAGCATCTTTAAGCGCTTCGACGAGGCTGAGCTGTTTCACCAAATCGCGCAGCTTGAGTTCAGACTCTCGATGTAACTGTTTCGCCGCCTCGGTGAGTTGCTTTTGCTCTTGGAGCTCTGTCATGCTCACCGTCTGAGGCTTTGGCAGAGATTCGAGAAGAGCGTCAAGATTCTCGATGAAAGCATCCTTCTTGATTGTCCAACGAGCGGTAGTGCTCGAGCTGCCGGGGGCTAGCTGGACAATAGTGTCGCGGAGAGCGTCGAGCCCCGTCGAGTCGAGGCGCGAGGATTGCCGTCCGCTGAATACAACTCCCGGGTCGCGTGAAACATGCGGAGACATCAGCGGAAATATCTGCTTGTTGAGCGCCCAAGCAGCGCCCATCTCAGCGATGCAGAACTTGCTCGCGGCGAAGTTTTCGGTCTGTACGAAGACGACAAGTGCCGAGTCGGCCAGGTTCGCCTTGATCCAGTTTGCGAACTCCGCTCCGGTCGAAATTCCTGCACCGTCAACCGATGTGCAAACGATGTCGGCAACGCGTAAATCGCAGGCAAGCTGCAAAAGGTCGAATAGCGCGTCGGCGAGCGGCTTGTCGGCGTTCGCGTGGCTGATGAAGATCTTCGGCACGGTCGAGGTTTTGGTGGGAATGGTTCTAAGGGAGCGCACCGCCGTCGGTTAGCGGCAGCGAAAAGAGTCAGTATGCGAGGGAGCGCAGTCGTCGCGCCTATCGAGCGGGACTGAAATTGTAGCTCATTCGCGCATTTGCTGTGCTGTGGGGGTACCCCGGGGAACCCCAAACAAAACGCCCCACCGGATCCCGGCAGGGCGTTTCTGCTATCTCGTTCTCTCACAACACTTTCCAAAGCTCCCGAGGAGGGACTCGAACCCCCGACCCGCTGATTAACAGTCAGCTGCTCTAACCGGCTGAGCTACTCGGGATCGCACCGGCTTCACAGCCAGCCCCCAAACTTAGCTGACACAGCCCCCGGGTCAACCTGAGGCCGGCTCCATCGAGAGCAGACCGACTAACGCATGGCCGGGAACGCTCGCGTGGAACAGATCGTGCGCTGAATTATCGGTGGCCGCGCAGACTGCCTCTGAGGACGATCCGCGCTGGCCCACGTCACTGGCCCACGTCCGGCCAGCGCCCGCAGTGCGGCAGCGCAGCGCCACCCTGCTTCACCCGCCACCCCGAGGACTGCCTGTGATGATTTTCCGCACCAAGCTCGTCGCCGCACTGGTCGCCGTCATCGTCGTCAGTACGGCCAGCGGTGCCCAGACCTTCGCGTTCGCGAGAACGGCAGCACCATCCGGCACGACGCATCAGTTGCTGTCCTCGATCGATGTCAACTTCGCGATGCCAGTCAGCAGCGTCGAGGCTGGTGGAGGCGCTGGCACTGAACTGATCGCTGAGTCGATGCCGTCGGACAACTTCGGGTCCGTTTCGCTGCACGAAAGCCAGACGAATGCCGAGTCCGAGGACAACTCGTCGGAACGCGGCTTCTTCAGCACCAATACCGGCCGCGCATCGTTGCTCGGTATCGTCGGGCTGGCTGGCGCCGGGTACGTTGCATTCAACAGCGGCGACAACAGGACGTCGACGGCGTCGGTCGACAACCTGTCGTTGCCCGCAACCGCTGCCGCTGGCTTCGCAGCGCCGACCACCTTCATCGTCAACCCCGAACCGGCAACGCTGGCGTTGCTGGCCCTCGGACTCGGCACCATCGGTGTCGTGGCCCGACGTCGTCGCGTGCGCTGAGCGCAGACGCACCGACTGACGCACGCAGAAAGGCGATCGCTCCGGCGGTCGCCTTTCTGCGTCGGATGACACCTGATCGCGCACCACGCATACTTCGCGCATGCCATCCAACCGACCGCTCTGCCTCATCACCGGCGCCTCCAGCGGCATCGGTGCCGATCTCGCCAATTGCGCTGCCGCCGACGGGTTCGATCTGGTGCTCGTCGCCCGGCGCCTCAACGCGCTGGCCGCCGTCGCGCAGCGGTGTGAACGCATGCACGATGCGAACGTGACCATCATCCAGTCCGATCTCGGCGACCCGACCGCTCCGCGTCTCCTGGCGACCGAGCTGCGCGTGCGAAAGCTCGACGTGCATACGCTCATCAACAACGCCGGCCTGGGTGCCAGCGGCAGCGTCGCGTCGCTGCCGCTGGAGGCTCAGCTGAACCTGATACAGGTGAACGTCACCGCGCTCACCGAGATCACGCGCCGCCTGCTGCCCGCGATGCTGCAACGCGGTTCCGGCGCCGTCATGAACGTCGCCAGCACCGCGGCCTTTCTCCCGGGCCCCGGCATGGCGGTCTACTACGCCAGCAAGGCGTACGTGCTGTCGTTCACCGAAGCGCTGGCGGAGGAGCTGCGTGGCACCAACATCACCGTCAGCGCGCTCTGCCCCGGGCCAACCGCGACCGAGTTCGGCGCCGTCGCGGGAATGAGTGACGCGAAACTGTTCAAGCAGAAGGGGCTCATGATGTCCTCCGCAGCGGTCGCGCGCGCCGGATGGGAAGGGCTGCTCAGCGGAGAACGCGTCGTCATTCCTGGCCTCACCAACAAGCTGCTCGTGCAGTCGCTGCGCGTCAGCCCCCGACGGTTGATGGCTAGGATTTCTGCGTACCTGAACGCTTCCGCGGCGTCTTGACCCGCACGCCATCCACGTAGTTCGGCAACACCGTGCGCAGCCAGCGCCCGGTGTGCGACGTCTCGTGTGCGGCCACCTGTTCCGGTGTGCCGACCGCCACCACCTGTCCACCGCCAACGCCGCCCTCCGGCCCCATGTCGATCACCCAGTCAGCGAGCTTGATCACATCGAGATTGTGCTCGATCACGATCAGCGTGTGCCCCTGATCGACCAGCCGCTGGAGCACCTTCGACAACTTCCGGATGTCCTCGAGATGCAGGCCGGTGGTCGGTTCATCCATGATGTACAGCTTGCGCCCCGCGGATTTCGATGACTGCGACAGCTCGCGTGCAATCTTGATCCGCTGCGCCTCGCCACCGCTCAACGTGGTCGCCGGCTGCCCCAGTCGCAGATAGCCAAGCCCCACCTGCTGCAGATGCCAGAGTGCCGCCGCCAGCCGGTCCTCGCCCGGAAAGAGGCGCGTGGCGGCATCGACGGTCATCTCCAGCACATCGGCGATGTTCTTGCCCCACACGCGCACTTCCAGCACGTCGGGTTTGAACCGCTTGCCGCCGCACGTCTCACACGGCACCAGCACGTCGGCCATGAACACCATCTCCACTTCGACGTAGCCCGCCCCTTCGCAGGTTTCGCAGCGGCCGCCGGTCATGTTGAAGCTGAAGGTGGCCGGTGCGTAGCCGCGCTGCCGCGACAATGGTGTCTGCGAAAAGATGCGGCGGATCTCGTCCCACGCCTTCACATAGGTCACCGGGTTCGAGCGCGGCGAGCGGCCGATCGGTTCCTGGTCGATCAGCACCACATCGTCGAAGTGTTCCGCACCGGTGATCGACTTCACGTTGCCGACGATCTCGCCCAGATGTTGCTTGGCCGAGTTCTCACCGGTGAGGCGCGTTTCGAGCGCACGATACAACACGTCATGCACCAGCGTGCTCTTGCCGCTGCCCGACACACCCGTCACGCAGACGAAACATCCCACCGGGATCTTCATCGTCACGTCGTGCAGCGTGTGTGCCGAGATGCCGCTCAGCGTCAGATAGCGCGGACCGGCGGTGCGACGTTCTTCCGGCAGCGGAATACTCACCGCGCCAGTGAGATACTGCCCCGTGAGCGGACTCTTCGCGGCCTCACTGAGGGGGCCGCTGAACACGACCTCACCACCCTTGTCGCCGCTGCCGGGGCCAATCTCGACCATCCAGTCGGCCATGCGCACCGCTTCGAGATCGTGTTCGACCACGATCACCGTGTTGCCCACGTCGCGCAGCCGGCGCAGCAGCCCGAGCAGGCGGTCCATGTCGCGCGGGTGCAGGCCGATGCTCGGTTCGTCGAGCACATACAGCGTATCCACCAGCTGCGCGCCAAGGGAGTTGGCGAGCGCGATGCGCTGCGCCTCACCGCCGCTGAGTGTGCGTGCGGCGCGATCCATCGAGAGGTAACCCAGCCCGACGTCGCGCAGGAAACGCACTCGCGCCCTTGCCTCGCGCAGCACCGTTTCGGCGATCTGCATCTCGAATGGCGAGAGCGCCAGCGATTCGGTCCACACATCGAGCGCATCGACCGACATCGCGCTGACGTCGGCGATGTTGACACCGGCGATGCGGATGTTGAGCGCGTCCTTCGTGAGGCGCGAGCCGCCGCAGGTGGCGCAGGTCGCCGCCGACTGGTACTGGCGCAGGAAGACGCGGATGTACTGCTTGTACCGTTTCTCTTCCAGCGCCTTCAGGAAAGGAAAGACGCCGGTGAATCCCTTCGTCTTTCCGCGCAACAGGAGCTTGCGATGTTCGGCCGAGAGTGACTTCCACGGCGCGGTCCAGGAGATGCCGTCCCGCTTCGCAATCTCGTAGAGTTTTCGTCGTGGCTCCTCGTAGCGCGGCATCGTCCATGGATGTATCGCCCCGTCGCGCAGTGAGCGATCGGGGTAGGGAACGATCAGCGCTTCGTCATACTCGAGCGTCGCGCCGAAACCGTTGCAGGTGGCGCAGGCGCCGCGCGGGTTGTTGAAGCTGAAGAGCTGCGGCGAGGGCGTTGGTGCCTCGGTGCCATCGTCGGGGCAGGCGAAGCGCTCGGTGAACGCCACGCGGGTGCGCGGCTCGTGGCCTGCCGGCAGCGATACCTCGGTCGGGAACAGCAGCGCGCAGTCGCCATCCCCTTCGGAAAACGCCGTGCCCACCGCATCGGCCACGCGACCGCCTACCTCGGCGTTGACCGTCAGCCGGTCTGCCACCACGTCGATGCGCTGTACCGAGGCGATGCTGCGCTTCGAGGCAACGAGGTCGTCGACGTGAACGATCTCCCCATCCAGTGCCACACGCACGAACCCCTTCACCCGCAGCGCTTCGGCCAGCGCCTCGGCGCCGAGGGATGCCGCATGCGTGAGCGGAAACACAACCGAGAAGCGCGTGCCGTCGGGCAGTGTCTTCACCAGGTCAGCGATGCTCTGCGGCGTATCGGGGCGCAGTTCACGCCCGCAGGTGCCGCAGAACGTGTGCCCGACCCGGGCCCAGAGCAGGCGCAGGTAGTCGTAGATCTCGGTGGCGGTGCCGACGGTGGAACGGGAGGATCGCGTGGGATTCTTCTGCTCGATCGCAACCGCCGGCGACAGCCCTTCGATCCGATCGACACGCGGCTTCTCCATGCGTTCCAGAAACTGGCGCGCATACGCCGACAGGCTCTCGACATACCGACGCTGTCCTTCGGCGTAGATCGTATCGAAGGCCAGTGACGACTTGCCGGAACCACTCGGCCCCGTAATGACGGTGATGGCGCGTCTGGGCAGGTCAAGGTCGATGCCCTTGAGGTTGTGCTGCCGGGCGCCACGGATGGTAATGCGGTCGATCACCCCTCAATCATAATCGGCACCACCCCCTCACGACACGAACCCGGAGTGCGTAGCGTTAACGCAGACAATGACAGCACCCGCGATCCCGCAGGATGATGACGAGGTACGGCCGGTGCTCGACCGCCGCCTCGTCCGCCGCCTCTTTCAGTACGTCCGGCCCTACACGGCACTCGTGCTCGGTGCGGTGTTGCTGCTGGCACTCGAGGGTGCCACGGCGGTCGTCGGCCCGTGGCTGACGCGCCGGGTGATCGATGACGCGATTCCGGCGCGCGATCTGGGGTTCATCCGCCTGGCCACGATCGCGCTGGCCGGCGCGCTGCTGGTGCAGTTCGTCTGCAGCTACTGCGAGACGATGCTCACCGGCCTGCTCGGCCAGCGTGTGATGCGCGATCTGCGCATGGAGCTGTTCGCGAAACTCCAGACGCTCAGCATCAGTTTCTTCGATCGCAATCCCGCCGGCCGCCTGATCACCCGCGTCACCAGCGACGTGGAGTCGCTGAACGAATTGTTCACCGCCGGCGTGGTGGCCGGCGTGGGCGATCTCTTCGCGCTGGCGGCCATGGCGGTGATGATGCTGGTGACCGACTGGAAGCTGGCGCTGGCCGCATTCGCCACGGTGCCATTCGTCTGGCTGGTGAGTCGCGTGTTCCAGAAGAAGGTCCGCGTGGCGTATCGTGACATCCGCGGCAAGCTGGCGCGCATCAACGCCTTCGCCCAGGAACGGATCACCGGGGTGCGGGTGGTGCAGCTCTTCAGCCGCGAGGCGGAAGAGTCGCGCCGGTTCGACGCCCTCAATCGCGACCATCTCGACGTCAACATCAAGTCGATCGCGTACTACGCCGCCTACTTTCCGGCGATCGAGATTCTCACCACGGTCGCCCTGGCGACGCTGATCGTGGCGGCCACACACCGCGTCAACGCCGGCGTGCTGACAGTGGGCACGGTGGCTGCCTTTCTGCAGCTGGTGCGCCGCTTCTTCCAGCCGCTGCAGGACCTGAGCGACAAGTTCAACACGCTGCAGCAGGCGATGGCCGCATCGGAGCGGATCTTCACGCTGCTCGACACGACGGCCACCGTCCCCGATGCGGGGACGACAACGGCAGCGCACGATGCCCGCACCCATCGCGGCGCCACAGTGACCTTCGAAGATGTCTGGTTTGCCTACGACACCCCGGACGGCGTCGCCCCGGATGATGCCCACACGCATTGGGTGCTGAAGGGCGTGTCGTTCACGGTGCGGCCCGGTGAGACACTGGCGCTGGTGGGGCACACCGGCGCCGGCAAGACCACCGTGGTCAGCCTCCTGCTGCGCTTCTATGACCCGCAGCGTGGCCGGATTCTGCTCGATGGCGAGGACATTCGCACCGTGCCGCTGGACGCGCTGCGGTCGCGCATCGGCTACGTCCAGCAGGACATCTTTCTCTTCGCGGGGGATGTGGCGTCGAACATCCGGCTCTCCTCGCCCATCGACGACGTGGCGGTCCGCGCCGCTGCGGGACGTGTGGGTGCCGACCGGGTGATCGAGCGATTGCCGCTTGGCTACGCACAGACCCTCGGCGAGCGGGGGGCGACCCTCTCGGTCGGTGAGCGCCAGTTGCTGAGCTTTGCGCGGGCCCTTGCGAGCGACCCCGACCTGCTGCTGCTCGACGAAGCGACCAGCGCCGTCGACAGTGAGCGCGAGGCAGACATCCAGGCCGCGCTGGGGACGTTGATGGCGGGCCGGACGACACTTGCGGTCGCACACCGGCTCAGCACAATCGTGGACGCCACGGAAATTCTCGTCATGCACCATGGTGTGGTCGCCGAGCGTGGCACGCATGCCGGGCTGCTGCGGCAGCGGGGCCTCTACGAACGCCTCTGGCGGCTTCAGGTGGGCGATCCGGCGGCATTGACGGATGAGACGGCAGTGAACCCTCCCGTCGCGCTTGCCGGGCCCATCGACGGGGCCTAGCTTCACCCGACTGATGACACTCCACTCCCCCCTTGTTTCCCCGGTTGGCGCGCTCTGGTGCGACCCGGGTCTGGCTCAGGATTCGATGCCCCATGCCGCGGTGACATGCAGCTGATTCACGCCGCGAACACGCACGTGGGGATGGTCCGGACCGGGAACGAGGACGCCTATCTCGCCGAAGCGACCCCGGATCGCGGCATTTATATCGTCGCTGACGGCATGGGTGGGCACGCGGCCGGTGAAGTCGCGAGTGCCATGGCGGTGGAGATCATGAGCGCGGCCATGCGCGCCTCGCGCTTGCCGGTGGTGCAGCTGCACACCGTGGCGGCCGACGCCGTGCTCGACGCCAATCGGCAGATCTTCAATCGTACCGTCGAGGAGCCGGACAAGCACGGCATGGGCACCACGCTCACCGCGATGATCGTCGGGGACGGCCGGTACATGATCGCCCACGTCGGTGACAGTCGGGTGTACCGGCTGCGCGGCGGCGAACTCGAACAGATCACGGTCGACCATTCGTACGTGCAGGAGCAGGTCGATGCCGGGTACCTCACGCCGGAGCAGGCGCGCTATCACCCGTTCAGCAACGTGATCACACGTTGCGTTGGTGTGGCCAGCGATGTCGAGCCGACCATCTACGAAGGTGAGCTGGCAGATGGCGATCTGTATCTGCTCGCCACCGATGGATTGACCGGCATGGTCGAGGACAAGAATCTGCTGAAGATCCTCACCGCGCGGAAATCACCGGGCCCGATGGTCGATGCGCTGCTCTGGGATGCCAATCGCGCCGGTGGTGTGGACAACATCACTGCCGTGATCGTGCAGATCGCCACCGCGCGCTGATCGATGGAGCCGCAGGAGCCGCAGCACGACGAGCCAGGGCAACCGGCGCGCGTCGGCGACCTGGCGGAGCTGTATCTCGGCAACATTCTGTACGCGCTCGAGTGCACCGCACTCGGACTGGTGGCTGACGACAAGCTGGAAGATGCGGCGTTCTACCGAGGCATCGGGCGTGCGCTGGCGGAGGCACATGGCAGGCAGCGTCCGCCGGTCTGACGCGCGACTGCTTCAGCACAACGCCCGGCGCAGGCGCCTGCGACAGGCCTGACGCCTGGCTACTCCCTGACCGAGTCGGCCGCGGAGTCTGACACCGACCCACCGCGCCGGGTCGAATCACCCCGCAACATCCCGTCGACGAGCGAATCGGCGCCAGACGCCGGTCGCGGATCGGGAATACCGGCGAAGTACTCCTGATCGCCGCGTTGATCGCGCCCGACGAAAATGCCATCGGTGAAACGGTAGCCCTGGTCCAGCGGCGCCGCCGCGCCACGAATCACATACTCGCCGCTCCAGTTGCGATACCAGCTCATGATCACGAAGCGTCCCGCAACCGGCTGGATGTCCGCGGGACAGGGTGTGACCTCGGCGATATTGTCACGCTCGGCCTGCACCAGCGAGTCGCGCCACGCCGGCACGCCGTCCATGAATCGATTCACTGAACAGGCGTCGATCGGAAGCGAATCGCGTGAGACGGTCCGTGCGCGTACCAGCTCGCGCAGGTATCCGACACGCTCTTCGGGCGTCGCGACAAAGGCGCGACCGCACCCGGCACCCATGGCGAGGACAGCGATGATGGCGAACAGACGAGCGGGAGAGTGATTCACTGAATCAGGAAAGAAGCGAACGACCGTCAGCCAGAGCGGCGCGTAGCCACTCGGCGTCGCGGGTGACCAGCGTCCAGAGCTGGGAAACATTCACCGGCACACGGCGCACCGCAAAGATCCGCAGCCACCGTGCCGAGTGATACAGCTGCTCACTGAGAGCCGGCAAGTTCAGCGCGCCGACCAGCCCGCTGCTGGTGAGGTGCTCGACCGCGCCACCGCGCCGCTGCACAGGAAGATCGACGCCAAGCATCTGCGTCTTGGCCGGATAGTCGAGCAGGATGTCGCCCGCACCGAGCCCGAGTTCGACCGCCAGCCGATCCTCCACCGCCACCGCCAGAGCGCGATCCGAGGCGATCCACTCGCCCGCCTCCGGTCCCAGCTCGGCGGCAGACCACTGGGCCAGCCGCTTGTACAGCCGACGTTCGCGAAGTGCCATCAACAGCGGCGGCGCGCTCGGCAGGAGCGCGTGCAACAACCCTTCATCAGTCCACTCGGCGAGCCCATCCTGCGGCAAGCCGCCGGACTGCAGCGCATCATCCACCAGCCGCTTGTACATCGCCGTCGCGCTGCGCACCGCATGGTGCCAGTAGATGTTGCGATACATCTGATACTTCGCGAACAGCAGCGACTCCAGCGCGCTCAGGCCCTTCTCCATGATGCCCACGCCGGGGCGCCCGGTGCCCGGATCGGTGACGATCACGACGCTGTCGAGCAGCCGGTCGACGTCGATCTCGCCATACGGCACGCCGCACATCATGGCGTCGCGCTTGAGGTAGTCGATCTTGTCGAGGTCGATCGAGCCGGAGACGAGTCCCTGCAGCGGCCCGACATCGGCGCCATGCATCATCGCGAGCACACGCGCCGGTGCGCCGTCGCCCAGCGCGCTCGTCAACGCCTCCGCCACTGCGCCGGTCGTGATGCGCGGCGCGGCAGCGCTCTCGTGGTTCAGCGCGCCGATTTCCTCCAGCGCGTGGCTGAAGGGATAGTGCCCCACATCGTGCAGCAGCATGGCAGCTGCGGTGAGTTCCCTCTCCACCGGTGCCACCTGATCCAGTTCGCCACGTTCGGCGAGCAGCGTGATCGTCCGTCGCGCCATGTGATAGGCGCCGAGGGCATGTTCAAATCGCGAGTGTGAGGCGCCGGGATACACCAGGAAGGCATAGCCGAGCTGCCGCACGTACCGCAGGCGCTGCATGGCCGGCGTGTCGAGCAGTGTGATCGACAGCGGATCGAGGCGGATGTTGTTCCAGAGCGGATCGCGGATGACTTTCACGAGCGTCGGTCAGGGGCCGGAGCGGTGGAAACGAGCCGAGGGCACCCGGAAGCCAGGTGCCCTCGTCAATGAAACCAGAAACACGTCGCGGCGCGACGAGCGCGTCAGCCCAACGGTCCGGCGCCGGCGATCACCGCTGACACCTGTTCGCCGAAACGGGCGAAATTCTCGCGGAACATCGACGCCAGTTTCCGCGCCTGCACGTCGTAGGCTGCCCCATCCGTCCACGATGCGCGCGCATCGAGTACACCCTCTGGCACGCCAGGCACCGTTTTGGGTACCGCCAGCCCGAAGACGGGGTCCGTGGTGGTGGGTGCGATGTCGAGCGTGCCGGCGAGTGCGGCGCGGACCATCGCGCGCGTATAGGCGAGCTTCATCCGCTTGCCGACACCGTAGGCACCACCGCTCCAGCCGGTGTTCACGAGCCAGACCTTGGCATCGTGCTGCTTCAGCAGCTGGCCGAGCATTTCGGCGTACTTCGTCGGGTGCCAGACCATGAACACCGCGCCGAAGCAGGCGCTGAAGGTGGCCTGTGGTTCGTTCACTCCCGTCTCGGTGCCTGCCACCTTGGCGGTGTAGCCGGAGAGGAAGTAGTACATCGCCTGCTCAGGCGTGAGCCGCGCGATGGGCGGCAACACCCCGAACGCATCAGCGGTGAGGAACACCACGTGCTTCGGGTGCCCGCCGCGACCACTCGGCACGTGATTCTTGATGTAGTGCAGCGGATACGACGCGCGCGTATTCTCGGTGATGCTCTGATCCGCGAACTGCACCTTGCGTTGATCGTCGAGCACGACGTTCTCGAGCACCGTGCCGAACATCTGCGTGGTGGCAAAGATGTCCGGCTCCTGCTCCGCGCTCAGGTTGATCGCCTTCGCGTAGCAGCCGCCCTCGAAATTGAACACACCATCAGCGGCCCAGCCATGTTCGTCATCACCGATCAGAGAGCGATCGGGATCGGCAGAGAGTGTGGTCTTGCCGGTGCCCGAGAGGCCGAAGAACAGTGCGCAGTCATCCGCCGCACCGATGTTGGCAGAGCAGTGCATCGGCAGCACGTTCTGCGTCGGCATCAGGTAGTTCATGATCGAGAACATCGACTTCTTCAGCTCGCCTGCGTAGCGCGTGCCGCCGATCAGGATCATCCGGCGCGCGATGTGCACGACGATGAACGTGCCGGTGCGGGTGCCGTGTTTCTCCGGCGTGGCCTGGAACTCCGGCGCGTGCAGCACGCTGAAATTCGGGGCGAATTGCGCCAGTTCGTGCAGCTCCGGCCGAATGAACATGTTGCGCACGAAGTGGGCATGCCACGCGTTCGGCGTGACGTAGCGCACACTGAGGCGATGACCGGGATGCGCGCCGCAATACAGGTCCTGCACGAACAGTTCCGACCGTTCGTTCAGGTAGTCGCGCACATCGGCGAGCAGCAGGTCGAAATGCGCCTCCTCGATCGGCATGTTGACCGTGCCCCAGTCGACATTCGCCTCCGAACTGGGCTCGCGGACGATGAACTTGTCCTTCGGCGAGCGCCCGGTGTGTGGTGAGGTGACGGCCACGAACGGGCCCATGTCGGCGAGCCGACCTTCGTCGCGGCGCACGGCGGCCTGGACCAGTTCGGGCGCGACGAGATTCCAATGCAATGAGCCGCTGGGCGCGAGGCCCTGCTCAGCAAGCCCGTGGGCGCTCGAGCGGGTGTGCGGCTCAGTCTGAGTAGCCATGTGGCGGAGAGGTGTGGGGAGACACGCCGCACGCCCTGTCAGCTCGCGCTGAGCGGACAGGGCGTTCCTGCGAATCCGTGAAAAACTAACGAAACGGCCAGAGTCCCGGGCGACGATTTTCGGCCGACCGGCGGCATGAAGACGCCTGAACGGGAGTTTCGGTTCGCGCTTGTCGCCGACCGCTGGGGCTGATATTGTAATATCAACATCGCATTGAGCCGCGCCACGGACCTCCCGGCTCGGGGCGCGCCAGCCGGATCCAGCACCGCCGACCGGGCTGCCTTCGCTCGAATCGACCTTCAGTCATTCCACGCCATGTCGCTCTTCACCACGTTCCGCGCCCTCCGGCACCTGATCGGTGCGTCGGCGTTCCTGCTGCCGGCCACCCCGACGGTGCTGAGCGCCACGCCGCCGGTTCCGGGCGCCGAATCAGGCCTCCGGCACGCAGCGGAGCTCGCTCCACCGATTCGCGGCGTGGTGGTAGACTCGGCGGACACGCCGATGCCGAACATCCAGGTGGTGGCGACCGAGCTGCAGCGTGTCGCGGTGACCGATGCCGCCGGCAGGTTCACCTTCGTCGGGGCACCGGTCGGGTCGGTGCATCTGACGATCGTGCACGTCGGCCACGTACCGGTGCATGAGGTGGTGACCGTCCCGGCGACGGGTGAGCTCCCGCCGCTGCGCATCGTGCTGCGCCGCACGGTGCTCCGGCTGCCTGGGGTGCAGATCACCGCGTCGCCAACCGGGACTGACCCACTCAGTGTCACGCAATCCACGATTCAGCTGAGCGGCAAGGACCTCCAGCGGCAACTGGGCGCCTCGGTCGCGCAGACGCTCTCCGGCGAGCCAGGGATCGCCATGCGCTTCAATGGCCCGATGGCCAACGTCCCGGTGATCCGCGGCCTGACTGGCGAGCGGATTCTCACCCTGCAGGATGGTGAGCGCGTGGCGGATCTGAGTTCGATTTCGGCAGACCATGCTGTGATCGCCGATCCGAACAGCGCCGAGCGCATCGAAGTGATTCGCGGCCCGGCGTCGCTGCTGTATGGCAACGCTGCCGTCGGCGGTGTGGTCAATGTGATTTCTGGCGACATTCCGACGACGGTCCCATCGCGCGTCGGCGGGTTCCTGAACGGACAGACGGAATCAGTGACGCCGGGTGGTGTGACGAGTGCGGCGCTGAACATTCCGCTGGGCTCGAGGCTGGCGGCGACGCTCCGCGGTACGTTCCGCGATCAGGCCTCGTATCGCATCGGTGGCGGCGGTGGTGCACAACCGAACAGTGATGCCCGTTCCTGGAATGGCACGGCCGGTATCGGCTACGTCGGTGATCGGTTGTCGGCGGGCGTGGTCTACCGGCAGTCCGACTTCGAGTACGGCGTTCCGTTCGCGACCGGCGGCGAAGGGATCCGGATCGACGGCGTACGCAAGGGTCTGCAGGCACGCGCCGGAATGACCACCGGGTCTCGTGCACTGAGCTACCTGCGGTTCGAGGGCACCGTGCAATCGTACACGCATGATGAGATCGAAGCGGACGGTGCCATCGGCACGACCTTCAATCTCAAGTCGCAGACCGCGGCCCTGACGGGCAAGACGCAGTTCGGCCGTGTCAGCGGTACGATTGGCGGGCAGATGTTCTTGCGGCAGTACGAGCCGATCGGCGATGAGGCGTTCACGCCGGCGGCCGACAACACCAACCTGGCCGCCTTCATCTATCAGGAAGTGCCGCTGACCACCGGTGCCGCGGAATCGCGCACCCCGCGCCTGCAGTTCGGGGGGCGCTTCGACTCCTTCCGGATCGAGTCACAGGCAGGCACCGATCCGCGGTTCGCCACCGCGCGCTCGCGCAGTTTCAGGAATGGGAGCGGGTCGCTCGGTGTGTCATTGCCGGTCGCAGGCAGTCTCACACTGAGCGGCAGCGCGGCACGCGCATTCCGCGCGCCGACGGTGGAAGAGATGTATTCGAATGGCTACCATATTGCCGTTGGCACGTTCGACGTCGGCAATCCGAACCTGACACCGGAGACGAGCACCGGATTGGATGTGGTGCTGCGGGCGCAGGGCGCGAAAGGGTTCATGCAGTTGTCGGGCTACCGGAACGCCATCGACGGCTACATCCTGCCGGTGGCCACCGGCACCGAAACGGTGGATGGCGAGCTCGTGCCACGCGTGAACTTCGTCCAGCGCGACGCGACGCTCACCGGCTTCGAGTTTTCGGGCGAGACGGTGTTCGCGAAGCACTTCGTGGTGGGCGCCCTCGCCGATGCCGTGCGCGGCACGGTGTCGGGCGGTACCAACCTGCCATTCATTCCGGCCGCGCGGATCGGTGGTTCACTGCGCTACGATCGCGGCAGCTGGAGCCTTGGCGGCGATGCCCGACAGGTGCTGCGCCAGACGCGTGTGGCGACCGACAACGCGACCGACGTGCCGACCGACAGCTACGCCATGCTGAACCTGAACGCCAGCTGGACGATTCCCTCGAAGCGCGTGATCCAGACCCTCACGGCCCGCGTCGACAACCTGCTCGACGAGCGCTATGCCGACGCGACCAGCCGGATCAAGGCGTTCACCTTCAATCCCGGCCGGAACCTGTCGCTCGTGTATCGCCTCGGGTTCTAGCCCGGAGTTCTCTCCAGACGGCGTGAGTCGGCGTGTCGTCCGGTGGTGTTCGGTGGTGTTCGGTGGTGCCGACGTCGCCGGCTGGATGGTCGCCCCGCACGAGTCGGCGGTGCTGGCCGAAACGCAACTCGTTGATGCGGAGTGCACCCCGCGGAGATTCAGTGTCGGCTACGCTTACGGCTGCGCCGCGATCACGCTGTCGATCCAACTCCGGTAATGGCTCAGCCGGACATTACACGTGACTTGGCCATACCGCCCGGGCGTTCGAATGGTGCTTTGTGCATCGACCCACGACGTCAGTCCGGCCAACACCCACGCCCGCTCCGCCTCGACGAGAACCGGCCCACCGCTGTCACCACTTCCAGCGCCGCCTTCCAGGGGCAGCGCGTCCGACGGCTTGTCGAACACATAGCAGAGCCAGCGACCATGGGCGCTGGTGATCTTGTTGTAGGCCCGGCGAAGCTCGGTGCGGTGGGAGCTGGCGAAGTCGTACCCGATGGCACCGTTCCCCGTCGCCCCCTTGCCAATGATCTTCACGACCTGGCCGAACTCGTCGGTGCGCGTGTTGATTGCGACAGGTGTAACGTCCGTGACGGGTTGGGCGAGTTTCACCAGGGCGATGTCGTCGGAGGAGTACAGCAGTCCCTTGAACAGCGTAAAGTCCCAGGTGGCCAACGCCTGATCGAGCTGGGTTTGCGGCGGCTTCTGGTATCCAGGATGGAGCACGACACGTTCAACGTCGCGGGCTCTCCCGTTGATGGTCACCTGCCTCATCTCGGATTGCCACGTGATGGCATGCGCTGCGGTGACGACCCACTGCCGAGAAATCAGTACCCCATGCCCTTCGCCCGGCATGTCGACCAGCGCGGGAAACTCGGACGCCGGCACGCGATACTTCGCGTCGTCAACGTCATCGCGAATGACGATCGGGCTTGCATCGGAGGCCGCGGCGAGCACGGTGACCAACAGGAGTCGAGTCAGCATTAATTCGTTTGGAAGAGTCTTCGAGAGAGCAACGACGAGGCTCGCCAGCATGACGACGCCGGAGCGCCGCGAACTGTACGCAACGCATTGGCCGGTGGTTTCACGTCCAGCGCCTGGTTCGGCGTGCCTTCAGCGACCCCTCGAATGGTCGACGCGGTGGACGTCACCAGGCACCGCGATGATGTAGGCAAGGCCGTGCTTGCCGCCCGCCCCGGCTGCGAAAACGAATGGCAACGTGGCATCCGCGAGCGCGGCGTCCGCGGTAAATCCCAGTTGCGCGTTGGTGACGCCGGTGGCGTAGAACATGTAGTGGCCTGGGAAGACTTGCCTCGTGACCCGTCCGGTCTTGGGGTCTACCTCCACGTCCCCAGCCAGCATGTACGCCACCCCGCCAGCGCTGGGAGCCTTGAACTTCCCGGCCGTGAACCCGGCAGCGATTGCGTCCGCGATGCCCTTGTGCGACGCGCCGGCGGCAAGCAGCTCCCCGACCGCCAGCATGACGGCCAGGTATGACTGCTCGCCGCCGGCATCCCAGCAGGTCGGCTTGAACTCGGACGCGCCGTAGAAGAATGCGTCGCGGTTCACGAGACACGAAAACCCGTTCGTGCCGGTCCGAGAGCGTTTGAAGCCAGTCGTGCCGTAGACATAGACTGTCGCCTCAGCGCGCAGATGCGCCGGTGCGGCGGACAGTGCCAAGGCCTCCTCTGCCTCGGGCGGGAGAACGACGTTCAGTACACCCATCGCGGCAGCCACCGGATCATTGGCCCGGTCCTGCGCCATCGCGAGCGGAGGGAACATCAGCAGAATCAGGAGAATCAAGCCGCGCATGCAATGACCTCGAACCTGGGAAGGAAGTGCGTTCAACGATGCAACCGTGACGTTGACCACTGGGCGCGAGCGCCAAAGGTGAGCGGCTGACACCAACGTGCTCCGCCTCCGGCACCATGCCATGTGAGTCAACGCCAGTACGCGAGCGGGAGGACTCGTCGCGTGAGCTCCGATGCGATGTCTGCATCATGGAAGCGCGCTCGCCGCCTTCCTCACATCCTACAACACCACCCGGCCCCACACCGCGCACGGTCGACTGCCCCCAATGAGCCGTCTACAACCGTGAACACCCTGTCCGGTAACGACAGCCAGACAAACACCTTCTGCCACGTGGGGCAGCCGTTATTCAATAGCGTGGTGTTGAATTCGGACTAGCGGGTGGCGACTGGTGCGCGCAGGTGTGGAGCTGCGCGATGCCGGGCCTGACGAACTGGGGCTTGAACGTGGCGTGAGGTGAGCAGGATCGCGGTCCACACCGTTCACGCCGAGCTCACGCCCCGTTCGCAAGCATCAGTGCGACGAGTAGGCACCGCACCTCGCCTGCGACATGCTCCGTTCACGCCCCCGCGCTCGGAAGCCGTGTTCACGCCCCCAGAGCGCAAGACCGTCAGTCGAGAAACTGCAGCAGCCGATTGAGCATCGTCCTGTCTGTGCGCGTCGCATCGTCGAGCTTGGGCGTCTCGAGAATCCGCACTGTATGCGCAAACCGGGGATCGGTCATGATCCGGCGGAACGGGCCGTCGCCGAGTGACCCTTCGCCGATCAGTTCATGCCGATCGCGATGGCTGTTGAACGGCGTCTTGGAGTCGTTCAGGTGCCAGACGCGCAGGCGCTCGAGGCCCAGGGTACGATGGAAGGTCTCCATCACACCGTCGAAATCGCTGACGATGTCGTAGCCTGCCGAGTAGATGTGGCAGGTGTCGACGCAGACGCCAACGCGTGGTCGCAGGTCGGCCGGCAGCGTGTCGATGATCGCCGCCAGTTCCTCGAACGTCGCACCGAGTGCAGTGCCGGTGCCGGCGGTGGTTTCGAGGCACAGGATGGTGTCGCCCGGCTCGTCACGCAGCGCCTGGGCGATCTCGGCGGCATTGCGGGCGATGCCGGCGTCGCGGTCGTCCATGTAGTTGCCCGGATGCGACACCAGAAAATGAATGCCCAGCGCATGGCAGCGGCGTAATTCAGTGGCGAAGCTTTCGCGCGAGCGGGCGCGCTGCGCATCGTCGGGTGACGCCAGATTGATCAGGTAGCTGTCGTGCGACACCGTCACCGGTGAACCGGCGGCGAACAGCGCCGCGCGGAACTGCGCCACTTCATCAGCGTCGATCTCGCGTTCCTTCCACTGGTTCGGTGTCTTGGTGAAGAGCTGCAGCGCCGTCGCGCCGATTTCGAGTGCTCGCGGTGGCGCCGCGAACGATCCGCCCTGCGAGCTGACATGTGTGCCGAGCAGCATACCGGCTGGTACGCGCGGTAACGGGGGCAGCGCGGCCGAGTCGTCGGTGCGCCGCTGCGGCACCAGTGGATTCGACGGCAGGGCGCGTTTGCTGGTCGTCGTCCTGGTGGTCGCCGTCGTCTCGACCGCGGGCTTCTTCGATGCGGTCTTCTTCGCCAGCGTCCTTGCTGCGGGCTTCTTCGGTGCGGTCTGTGTCACCGCGGATTTCTTGCCGGCGGTCTTCGTGGTCGCGGTCCGCTTCACAGCCTGCTTCTTCACTGCCTGCTTCTTCGACGCCGCAACCTTCGTCGTCGCCGTCTGCTTCGTCTTCGTCGCCATGGGTTATCGCCCTCGCAGCCAGTCCAGTGGATCGACCGCCGCGCCGCGCGAGCGACGGATCTCGAAGTGGAGATGCGGCGGCATGTCGGGGTCAGCCGTTCCCACGTTGCCGATCACCTGACCTTTCTGCACTCGCGCCCCCTTGGCGACATTCGCCGCGGCCAGCGAGCCATACACCGAATAGTCACCGGCACCGTGCTGCACGATCACCGTCATGCCGTACGTCCCGATGTTCTCCGAGACGACCACTTCTCCAGCGGCAATCGACTTCACCGGGGTGCCGCGTGCGGTCTGGATGCCGATGCCGTTCCAGCGCAGCGTGGTGTTCTCCGGCGTGACGGTGCGGCCGAATCGATAGAGAATCGTCCCATCCACCGGCCAGTCGAGCCGGCCGAAATCGGCGGTACGGATGGTGCTGGCCGCGGTCGGCGCGGCGCGCGGTGCGGTCGTCGCCGGTCGGCCCGCGACTGTGGGCGGTGCGGCATTGCTGGCCGCCGCGGCGGCGGCTTCGGCGCGGCGTCGCACATCTTCGAGGTTGGCGATCACGCCGCGCAGCCGGCCTTCCGAGCGTTCGATTTCCGCCAGTCGGCTGCGCACCACCTGCGTCTGCCGTTCGGCCACACTGATGCTCCGCCCGCGCTGCGCCTCGAGCGCGCGCAGTCGATCCTCTTCCTGCGCCTTTTCCTGCTTGCTGCGTTCGATGTCTTCCTGCAGGCGCACCATCTGCCCGCGCTGCTTCGCGATCTGGTCGCGCAGCCGCTCCACGCTCGAGACCAGCGTCCGATCGCGCAGCGTCAGGGCGTGCAGGATCTTGTAGCGTGCCATCAGGCCGCCGAAACTCTCGGCCGAGAGCAGCACTTCGAGATTGTAGAGTGGGCCGCGCTTGTAGACATCGCGCAGCCGTCGCTGCAGCACGGCGCGCTTGGTCACGAGCTCATCCTCGGCACCGGCCAGACTCGACGTGGCGTCGAGTACTTCTTCCTGAATCCCTTCGAGCTGTGCGTCGAGTGAACGTACCACACGCGCCGTGGCATCCGCCTGCAGGGCAATGTTGCGCTTCTCTTCGCTCAGGTCGTGGACGGTACCCTGCAGCTGCTGCATCCGGCGCTGCAGGTCAGCACGTTCGCGACGGATCCGTTCCAGCTCGGCGCGCTGCGCCGCGATTCGCTGCGACGAGGGAATCGTCTGCGCCGGCAGCAGGGCGGGGAGGAGCGTCAGCGCGACCGCCGCCACTGCGCGGCGCCATCTCCATCGCATCCGCACTACACCCGCTTCAGCTGACGCCCGACCGACACCGCGCTGCCCAGCAGCCCGATGATGCCGCCGATCAGCACGCACAGGACCAGCACGGGCGCCGGAAAGAATTGAAATGCAAACACCGTTGCCGTCAGTGCCGCGCGCGTGATCCACATCAGCACCACGGCCATTGCGCCGCCGATGAGCCCCTTGAGCACTCCATCGATCAGAAACGGCGCGCGAATGAAGCTGTCGGTGGCACCAACCAGCCGCATGATGCCGATCTCGCGCGCCCGTGCCAGCACCGAGGTGCGGATGGTCGAGCCGATGATGATCATGGCGGCGAAGGCAAAGGCGATGCCGAGCACGATGCCGGCCGCGGTGGCGGCCCGCCGCACACTGTAGAACTTCTGCACCCACTCCTCTCCGTAGCGCACATCGTCGACGAAGGCGTAGCCGTTCAGCCGCTTCGCCACCACGCGCACGGTTTCCGGATCGCGCATCCCAGGCTTCAGCCGGACTTCCATCGACGCCGGCAGGAACTCGGGTTCGAAGACATCCTTGAACTCGGTCATCTCCGTGCGCGCCTTCTTCAGCGCGTCCTCGGGCGACACGTAGGTGACGCTGGCCACTTCGGGAAACGCACGCACGTCGCCGACGGCTGCCGCAACGGCATCGGTCTCGGTGCCCTCGGTCACATAGGCGCGAATCTCGACGCGCTCCTCCAACCGCTCGAGCGCGAGCCGGGTGTTGTACGCAACCAGACCGAACAGCCCGACCGCAAACAGCGAGAACGCGACGGTGAACACACTCAGCACACCGAGTCCCGGTGCACGCCTGAAGGCGGTCCAGACTTCCCGCAGAGCCAGCCGCATCAGTGCTCCCGCTCAGGCAGGGGAGCTTCGGCCGAATCGTACACCAGCGCGCCCTTGTTGAGCTCGAGCGACCGGAACCCGCTGTTGCGCACCAGGTCGAGATCGTGCGTTGCCATCATCACCGCGGTGCCGTTGGTATTGATGTCGCGCAGCAACTGAAAGACCGCGCGGCTGGCGCGATCGTCGAGGTTTCCCGTTGGCTCGTCGGCCAGCAACACGAACGGGTCGTTCACCAGGGCCCGCGCAATCGCAACGCGCTGCTGTTCGCCACCCGAGAGTTCCGACGGCATCGCCTGCATCTTGGGGCCAAGCCCGACCCGCTCGAGGACTTTCTGCACCCGTGCAGGAATGGCTTTCGGATGGGTGCCGGTGACTTCGAGTGCGAAGGCGACGTTCGCCCACGCCGTGCGGTCCTCGAGCAGGCGAAAGTCCTGAAAGACGATGCCGAGTTTGCGGCGCAGTTTCGAAATCTCCGTTCGCTTCGCATTGAGCGAACTCACGCCACTGACGCGTACCTCCCCGCCGCTCGGCAACTCGTCCATGTAGCACAGCTTCAGGATGGTGCTCTTGCCGGCACCGCTGGGACCGGTGAGAAAGACGAACTCTCCCTTGGCCGCAGCGAAACTGACCTTCTGCAGCCCGCCGCTGCCGCGCAGCCACGACTTGGTGACGCTGGTGAACTTGACGATCGTCGGGTTGCTGCTCACGCCAGTGCCTGGGCAAAGTCGGCGATCAGGTCGCGCACATCCTCGACCCCGACGCTGACCCGCAGGAAACCATCAGGAATGCCGAGGGCCGCGCGCGCTGCTGGCGTCATGTGCGCGTGTGAACTGAAGCGCGGTTCGCAGATCAGGGTGTCCACGCCGCCGAGTGATGTGGCGTGGAGCACGAGCGCGAGCTTCTCGACCATGCGGTCGGCCGCCGGCGCCCCACCCACCAGTTCCAGTGCCAGCATGCCGCCGAAGCCATCCATCGTGGTGGCCGCGAGTTCGTGATCGGGATGCGAGCGCAGGCCCGGATAGTGCACCGCCGCGAACGCCGGGTGTGCTTCACACCAGGTGGCCAGGGCCATCGCGTTTTCGTTCGCGCGCTGCACGCGGATCGGCAGCGTCTTCAGCCCGCGCTCGAGCAGCCAGCAGGCAAACGGGTCCGGTGCCTGGCCCCACACCATCATCTTCTGCGTCACTTCGTCGATTAACGCCTGCGAGCCGAAGACGGCACCGCCCAGCATGTCGTGATGGCCGTTCAGATACTTGGTCGTCGAGGCGATGACGATGTCGGCGCCATGCTCGAGCGGCCGCAGATTCACCGGGCTGGCAAAGGTCGAATCGACCACCAGCGCGATACCCATCTCGCTCGTCAGCGCGCTGATCGGTCGCAGATCGAGCACACGGCAGGTGGGATTCACCGGCGTCTCGACAAACAGCGCCCGCGTGTTCGGGCGCATCGCCAGCCGGTACCCGCGCGATTCCAGCGGGTCCACGAACGTGACCTCGATGCCCATCTTCGGCAGCTCTTCCGTGAACAGCCGGTGCGTGCCACCGTAGATCCAGGCGCTGCTCAGCAGGTGATCACCCGGGCGCAGCAGCGCCAGCATCGCGCACGATGTCGCGCCCATGCCGCTCGAGAGACAGACGGCGGCTTCGGAGCCTTCGAGTGATGCCAGCCGTTGCTGCGCCAGCACGATCGTCGGCGTGTTGGCGTAGCGCGTGTATCGCGGCACCGACGACACACCGCGCGGCTGCTCGAAGTTCACGCCCTGCACCAGCGGCGGTGCGATCGGACTCAGGCCGTCGGTCACACGACCGGCGTGGACGGCGCGGGTCGCGAAGTGCATCGGTCGCTCGGAGTCGCCTGTCATCGTGTCATCACCCCAGCAATTCGGTACGGGCGGGCGACGGCCCGCGATCCATGTCGGGCTTCACCAGCTTGATCACATCGCTGACCATCACGCCGGCAATGTCGCGCACCACCACGCCACCCCGCGGCACCGCATCATCCACGATCACCGGCGCCAGTTCCTTGCGCCGCGGCCCGTGAATGAAGACCAGTTCGCCATCGGCCAGCATCCGGAGTGACGCTTCCTCCCGATTGAGGCTGATCGCCGGCCCGCGCTCCGCGTCACCGCGTCGGCTGCCGACGAAGCCCACCACCTGCAGCGGAGGATTGTAGAGATCAGTCTGGCGTCGCATGGCGGGCGTGGCTCAGTGGTGCTGCAGCGGGTGAAAGCCCGCCGCTGTCTGAATCACCAGTCGCCGGCGGGCCAGCGCGACCAGTCGATCATGCAGGTCCATGCGCGCCTCGGCAGCGAACGAGGCAATCGCGTCCACGTCACCGCCGCCAGAGGCCACCACCAGCTGCCAGGTCGAGTGCTCGTCCGGCTCGACCATGCCGATTAGTTGCATCGAGCCATCCGGGCCTTCGGCAACCAGCGCCAGCCCATGCCGTTCGAGCACCGGCTCCAGCGCCTCGAGGTGCGCCTCGGCCAGGCCACGGAACATGAAATAGCTCGGCGTTGGCAGCGCCGGCGCGTGCGCCGGCAACCCGGCGCCGAAGCGCAGCAGCAGTTGGGCGACGATCTCATCGGCGCAGCTGAAGTCGAGGACGCCGACGTGAGTGAAGTCGAGCACGGCCAGGCGCTGGCCGGGCATGTCACGCAGCATCGTTTCCAGCTGACTTCGCACGGCGCGCCCGGTGGCCCGGGTCACGAGGTTCGAATACAGGTCACACTCCGCGCGGGCGAGCGCCTTCCGGAGATCGAGCGGCATCAGCTGCAGCATCAGGATGCGACCGCCTGCGGAATGATGATTTGCATCTGTGCGCCGGGAAATGGTGGCAGGTGCTCGATCAGGGCGAGTTCATCGTCCCACGCGGGAATGATGCCGATGCGCGCCGTGCCGCTGCGAATGGTCAGTTTGGCTCCCCACTTGGCCACGTATCGCTTGATACCGGCCAAGCCTTGCCCGCGACCGGGATCGTGAAAACGGCTGGTGCCACGTGACAGCGCCGATTCGAGGGCCGCGCCGTCATCCCAGCGATCGGACGACCCGCGCTTCGGCGCCAGCGACTGCCGGAAGCCGATGCCGCAGTCGGTGACCGCAATCACCACCACGCGCCGCCCCAGCCGCTTCTTCCAGTCGTAGTTCTGCACCGCCACCCACCCCGGGCCATCGGCGTGCTCGATGATGTTCTGGCAGCTCTCCGACAACACCACCGAAAACCCGATCGCCCCACTCGGCGGAAAACCGAGGGTTTCCATGATCGCTGCCGAGCGCTCCTGGATGTGCTGCACGACGTGCTGCACGTCCTCGGTCTTCGCGATCGGCGTGATTTCCAGGAAGTAATTGGAATCGCCGGTGCGCGATCTTGGCACGGGGCGCATCATTTCATACAGCTTTTCGGCGTTCCGAAAGAACCCGGAACGGGCCCAGTAGCTGGCAGTATTCGGGTCCTCCGGCGGAATGAACTGCGGCGTATCGGCGCGCGACTGCGCCAGCGTCAGCAGCCCGATCAGGCCGTACGGACTTGCCCACCGCGTGTGCCGAGCGTCCACCAGCACCTTCGCGTCAGCTGCCAGCGGTGCCATCTGCTGGAGCAGGGACTCGAACGTGCCGTCATCAAGTGATGGTGGAACGGTCAGGATCGTGGTCACGACGTGGCAAGCTCTCCGCGGAGGTAATGCGCCAGCCCCGTGGCACCGCGGTGCCGGACGTTGCGTGCCGCCGCCGTGTGGGCGAGTCGCATGGCGTCCGTGAAGGTAGTGCCTGCAAGCAAATGCGAGAACTGTGTCGCGCCCCAGACATCGCCGCATCCGGTCGGGTCACCGGGGTCGGTGTCGAGGAGGTCGGCGTCGATCGGCACGAGGGCGGTACTGACCGCGCTGAAGGCTCCGCTGGACACGGGGGTCGCAATGTCTGACAGCCGTGCGAAGCCGGGCGCCGCGAAGTACACCGCACCTTTCTTCCCGAGGGTGACGCACAGCAGGTGCACACCGCTGGCCAGCGCCGTTGCCGCCAGCGCCATGGGGTCGTGCGCCATGAGCTGCATCTCGTCTTCGTTCACCTGCAGCACGTCACAACAGCGGCACCAGGCCGCCGCATCGGCCAGCGGTTCGGGAATCCGCAGGCCGCTGGCATCGATGCCGAGCATCTTCGAGTGCAGGTCGCAATAGATCGGGCCCTGAAAATGCGCCCGCAGCAGCTGCATCGTCTCGAGGTCGAGTTCCCAGCCGGCGATGAAGTTCACATACAACGCGTCGATGTCGGCCAGCAAGGGCCGTAATCCCATCCATGACCACGACGGCACGCCACCGGTGAGCACTTCGGTGCGCCGCTCATCGCTGATGTAGCGCAACTCGACCCGATTGTTCGGCTGTGGCACTTCGATCAGCGCCGCGTCGGGCGCGGCGCGGCGCAGTGTGCCGATGAACTCCGTGGCCTGCCGATGCAGATCGGCGCCGACCTTGATCAGCGGGACGATCTCCCAGTCCTCGCTCAGTGCGGCGTCGAGCGCCGAGAGCGCGTAGGTGATGCCACCCCATTCCTGCACCGGCGCCGTGCGGATGTCGCGTCCGTGGATCACATCCCAGACGAACGTGCCGATCACGCCAAGGCGCCGCTTCCGCGCTGGCGTCACGAGGTGGCGAAGTTGCTGGTCTGCGCCTTGAACGCAGCGACGGCACCAACGACGCCGGCACTTGCGCCGAGCATGCCTGGTACGATCCGGCAGGCGTCCACCGCCGGCGCGAACGCACGACGCCGCACCTCGGCCTTGAGCGGGACGAACAGCGCATCGCCGGCGTTCACCACGCCACCGGCCAGCACCATGACTTCAGGATTGAGCACATTGAGCAATGCCCCGATGCCGGCGCCAAGGAATCGTGCCGTTTCGCGCACCACGTCAATGGCGATCAGATCACCCTCCTTGGCGGCCTTGTACACCAGCTGGGCCGTGATCTTCTGCAGCTGTCCCTCGCACAGCCGCAGCAGCGCGCCTTCCGTCTCTCCAGCCAGTGCTTCGCGCGCACGCTCGGCGATGGCCGTGGCCGAGGCATAGGCCTCGAGGCAGCCGTAGTTGCCGCAGCCGCAACGGCGGCCGGTGGAGTCGATCGTCATGTGCCCGATCTCGCCCGCCACATCGGAACTGCCGTGAAAGAGCTTGCCATCGATGATGATCCCGCCGCCGATACCAGTGCCGATGGTCACGCCGATGACGTTTCTGGCGCCTTTCGCTGCGCCGGTCCACGCCTCGCCCATGGTCGCGCAGTTCGCATCATTGTCGAGCGTGGTCCGCAGCTGCGTGCCCGACTGAATGCGGTCACGCAGCGGGTAGTTCTTCCAGCCGAGATTCGGTGCGGTGATGATGATGCCCTTGTGGCGATCGAGTGGGCCGGGCGCACCGACCCCGATGCCGAGGAAGGCATCGCGGTGGACACCGGTTTCAGCGCTCGTCACCGTGATCACGTCTTCGATCAGCTGGATGATGCGTTCCGTCACCGCATCCGCGCCTTCCGATGCGCGCGTCGGTGCCGAGCGGAACGCGATCTCGCGGGAGCCGTCTTCGGGCATCGCCCCGACGACGATGTTGGTGCCGCCAAGATCGACGCCGACGATGTACTTCGAGTGGGCAGGCATAGGCGGCACGGAACGTGGTGGTGGGGCGCAGCCGCTGGTCAGCGGCTGAGCAACGGGGTCAGCGCGTCGGCCACGGTGCGTACTGGAATCTCGCGCATGCATCGAAAATGACCACGGGGGCAGACCTGCGGGCCGTGGGCGGAGCAGGGCCGGCACTCGAGCCCTGGCGGATGCTCGAGGATGGCCTGCACCGGTGCCAGCGGCCCGAAACCAAAGGCGGGCAGCGTCGGGCCATAGATGGTGACAGTTGGCGTCCCCATCGCGCTGGCGAGGTGCTGCGGCAACGAATCGTTGGTGACGAGGCCGGCCGCGCGTCGGATCAGCTCCGCCGAGGCGAGCAACGAGAGCTGGCCGGTGGCATCGAGCGTGCGATCGGGTGCGGCGGCCGCGATTGCATGTGCAAGGTCCCGATCCTCGGCGCCGCCGACCACCACGATGCCGTACCCGACGGGCACCGACGCAACCAGACCCGCGAACTCCGGCCATCGCTTGGTGGCCCAGACACTGCCCGGTGCCAGCGCGACGAACGGCGCGCTACCAAACGGGGCCTGTGCCAACAGTGATGTGACGGCAGCCCGATCGACATCCCGCGGCGCGAGTGATGGGGCCGATGTCGCACGTGCTGCGTCGGCGGCGGCGAGCTGAAAAAGTCGCGTGGCGTGATGCCAGTCACGACGATAGGGCATGCGCGTGGTGTAGATCGCCGCGCCGTCAGATGAGTCGAAGCCGATGCGTGATGGGATGCGCGCCAGCCAGGCCAGCGCTGCGCTGCGCCAGGATCCCTGTGCCAGATAGGCCACCGTGTACTGCGAGCGGCGCAGCTCCGCGGCCAGCGATGTGATCCCGCCAAATCCACTCTGCGCGCCGCGCTTGTCGTAGCGAATGACGCGACGAACGGCCGGGTGGCCGTCGAGCAGTGCACCACCGGCAGGCGTCGTGACCACATCCACTGGTCCGTGCTCCGCCAGCAACGTCAGCAGCGGTGTGGTGAGGACGACGTCGCCCAGAAACGACGTCTGGATGACGAGTGATGGCGGGGCAACGCGCGCTGCGTCGCCCAACCGTCAGTCTACCTGCAGGACGGCGAGGAAGGCTTCCTGCGGAATCTCCACCGCACCCACCTGCTTCATCCGCTTCTTTCCTTCCTTCTGCTTCTCGAGCAGCTTGCGCTTGCGGCTGATGTCGCCGCCGTAGCACTTCGCCAGCACGTCCTTTCGCAGCGCCTTGACGGTGGTGCGCGCCACGATCTTCATGCCGATGGCGGCCTGAATCGCCACTTCGAACAGCTGGCGCGGAATCAGGTCCTTCAGCTTCTCGGCGATCTTCCGCCCCTGTTCCTCCGACTTGTCGCGATGGATGATCACGCTGAAGGCGTCGATCGGATCGCCGTTGATCAGCATGTCGAGCTTCACCAGCTCGCTGGGGCGATAGTCGAGCATCTCATAGTCGAGGCTCGCATACCCGCGGCTGACGGTCTTCAGCTTGTCGAAGAAGTCGAGGATGATCTCGCCCAGCGGGAACTCCCAGTCGAACTCCACACGCTTGGTATCGAGGTACGACATGTTCTTGTAGATCCCGCGCCGGTCGGTGCCGAGCGTCATGATCGGGCCGATGTACTCCACCGGCGCCATGATGCGCGCCTTGACGTACGGCTCTTCCACGCGGTTGATCGTCGACGCGTGCGGCATGCGCGACGGATTCTCGATCAGCTCCATCGAGCCGTCCTCGCGGTACACATGGTACTCCACGCTCGGTACCGTGGTGACCAGGTCGAGGTTGTACTCGCGCTCCAGTCGCTCCTGCACGATCTCCATGTGCAGCAGGCCGAGGAAGCCGCAGCGGAAACCGAAGCCCAGCGCCGTCGACGTCTCCGGTGAGTACTGCAGCGACGCATCGTTCAGCTTCATCTTTTCCAGCGCGTCGCGCAGCTGCTCGTACAGCTGCGTGTCGGTCGGATAGATGCCGGCGAACACGAAGCTGCGCACTTCCTGGTAGCCCGGCAGCCCTTCCGGCGCGCGGTTGACGACGTCGAAGATCGTGTCGCCGGCGCGCGTCTCGCTCACGCTGCGCACGCTGGCCACCACGTAGCCCACTTCGCCCGCCTGCAGCTTCTCGGTGGGCACCTGGCGTAGCTGCAGTGACCCGACTTCCGCCACTTCGTATTGATTGTCGCTGGCGCCGAAGGTGATCTTCATTCCCTTCCGGATCTCGCCATCGACCACGCGGATGCTCGGAATGGCGCCGCGATACTTGTCGTAGTACGAATCGAAGATCAGCGCCCGCAGCGGGCCGGTGGGGTTGCCCTTCGGCGGCGGCACGCGCTTGACGATCTCCTCCAGCAGTTCCGGCACACCGGTGCCTTCCTTGCCGGACACGGAGAGCACGTCTTCCGGCATGCACCCGATCAGATCGACCACCTCCTGCCGCCGGCGATCAGGCTCAGCGCCGGGCAGGTCGATCTTGTTGAGGACCGGGATGATTTCCAGGCCGGCGTCCATGGCCAGGAACAGGTTCGAGAGCGTCTGGGCCTGAATGCCCTGACTGGCGTCGACCACCAGGATCGCTCCTTCGCAGGCCGCCAGCGAGCGCGACACCTCGTAGGTGAAGTCCACGTGGCCGGGCGTGTCGATCAGGTTCAGCTCATACTCGTCACCCGCGCGCGACGAATAGGTCATGCGCACGGCGTTCAGCTTGATCGTGATGCCGCGCTCGCGCTCGAGGTCCAGCGTATCCAGCACCTGACTCTTCATTTCGCGCTTCTGCAGCGTCCCGGTCATTTCGATGAGCCGGTCGGCCAGGGTCGACTTGCCGTGATCGATGTGGGCGACGATGCAGAAGTTGCGGATACGGTCGAGCGACGACATGAGGCAGGGGCTGAAGCGAGGGGCGGCGGCGCCGCGGCACTTGTCAAATCTAGCACGGGTGGATACCCCTGTCACCCAAAACCGCAAACTGACTTATGCCGCCGCCGCGGTTCGAGGCAACCGGCGCCGCCACGCGCGTGACCGCCGAGCATCATGGCCGGCCGACTCGCATCGACGCCGCAGCGGTTTGGCTCACCCGGTGTCGGCGAGTCGTTTTGGCCTTGCCAGGGCGCGCGTCCGAAGGGCACGCGACATCAGCGGAGCAGCAGCAGCAGGGCCGCACACATGACCAACATCACCGCCGCTGGCACGGATTTGCGCACCGGATCCTTCACTCTGATATGCATCGCGATGGCGCCGACCATCAGCACGGCCACAACCGTCGTGGCGGCGGCAACCGGCAGATTCAGCCACAAACCGGCCAAAAGCACGACGCCGGCGATCACTTTCAGTGCACCGACGACGTAGAACATGGCCGAGGGCAGGCCGTATTCGACAAACTCCTGCTCCAGAGACTGTGCAGACCCTCCTCGATACGCAGTGGAATTCCTGGCTCGCACCAGCCAGACATTCAGGAGTACAGTACCGATGATCAGTTGCAACAGGGAAGCGAGAGTGCGAGCAGGCATGGTGTCGAGGCTCCGGCTGAGAAAGGCATGGCACACCACGGTGTCACCGCTGCAGGGCGGTTGCAGATGACCATCGCAGATAGGGTACTGATCGTTCTGTCGAGCGTTTTGTTCCTGTGGTACGGGCTGACGACGTTGTTCGGCGGCGGGATGATCGACGACTTTTCGCGTTTTGGCCTAAGCCAATATCGTCGATTGACCGGAGGATTCGAAGTACTTGGCGCATTCGGCCTGCTCGGCGGGCTGATCGCGCCGTCGCTGGTCGTTGTGAGCGCGGCGGGCCTGTCGCTCCTGATGCTGCTTGGTGTCGCGACCCGCCTCCGGGTGCGCGATCCCTGGATTCAGACACTGCCGGCGATCTGTCTGCTGCTGCTGAATCTGTTTCTCTCTGTCTCTGCGATCGGCATCTTGCGCGACGCCCCCACCTGACGCACGACTTCGCCGTGCTGACGACACAGCGCGGTGCACCCGGGTCGGAGAGTGGTGTGTCTGCGTGTCTGCGCGTCACCGCGACGGGATGACAGCGGCGATTTCGCCGTGACGTGTGCTGCCGCCCGTGAAGCGCAGCCTGCGAATGCGTCGCGCGCGCCCGCGCTCACAGCCCGCAGCCAGGCCGCATGGTCACCGCACACCAGCGCGCACACGTGTGCGTCGAGTGCATCTCGGCGCGTCCCGCATCGCACACACCGGTGAGTCGCGGCCAAAACGGTGTGAGCTGGAACCGGTGCCGCGCATCACTCGCTTATGCGATGGTGGTCTCCACCTGAGGGAAGACATCTTCTTCCTTCGCCAAGTCTCATCGAGGCAACTGTCCGTGAGTATCTCGCTGGCGCAGTACGAGTTGGTGTACAATGCCTTTTCCTTTACGATCGCTGTGATGGGTGCGGCGACCGTCTTCTTCTTTCTCAGTCGGTCGCAGGTGGCGACGGCATACAAAACTGCGCTCACGCTGACCGGCATCGTGACATTGGTGGCGTTCTATCACTACTTCAGAATACTCGACAGCTGGCAGGCTGCATACGCCGTCGTCGACGGTCAGTTGAACAGCACCGGCATCAAGTTCAATGATGCGTACCGCTACGTCGACTGGCTGCTGACCGTGCCGCTGCTGCTGATTGAACTGATCCTCGTGATGCGCCTGACACGAGCTGAAACGATCGCGCGGAGCACGAAGCTCGGTCTTCTGGCGGCGTTGATGATCGTGCTTGGCTACCCCGGTGAGATTGCCACTGAGTCGGGGACGCGGTGGCTCTGGTGGAGCCTGTCGATGATTCCGTTCGCCCTCATCGTGACCGACCTGTTCGTCGGGCTGAAGGCATCAATCGCGACGCAGCCAGCCTCCGTCCGCGGTCTGGTGAGTTCCGCTCGCCTCGTCACGGTCCTCTCGTGGAGCTTCTATCCGCTCGTCTTTGTCTTTCCGATGATCGGCTTCACCGGTGGGAGTGCCACGACCGCCGTGCAGATCGGCTATACCATCTGCGACATCATCTCGAAGGCCGCGTTCGGTGTCCTGATTTTCAACATCGCCCTGCGGAAGTCCGAGGCCGAGACGGCGTCGTGATCTGCTCCACGGTCCAATCGCAGGAAAGCCGTCAGCAATTCGGATCCTCGCGTGCGATTTGATGCGGATCTTCTGATATTGGGTGGTGGATGCGCCGGCCTCAGCCTCGGCGTGCGTCTCGCGCACGACGGTGGTCGGAGCCGGCGCACTCTCATCCTCGAGCGCCGGGAGGCGTACCAGAACGATCGCACGTGGTGTTTCTGGCGCGGCGCTGCACATCCCTTCGAGCAGCTGATCAGCCACTCCTGGCTGAAGATGCGCGTGCGATCGCGGCCGGCGCAGGTGGATGTGGATTGTGGGTCGACGCCATACCAACTGCTGTCATCCGGAGCGTTTTACGAGAATGCCGAGGCACAGATTGCCCGCGCTCCTGCCGTCGAGTTGCGGCTTGGTGTGTCGGTTCGTGAGGAGCCGATCCGCATCGCTGGTGGGTGGGTCGTCGAGACAGGGGTCGGGGCGGTCCGGGCGCGGCAGATCATCGACACGCGACCGCCGCCGGGTGTCGTCGCCGGCGACGTGCTGCTCTGGCAGTCGTTCGTGGGACATGAAATCGAATGTGCGTCACCGGTGTTCGATCCAGCGACGGTTGAATTGATGGATTTCGAGGCGAGCAGCGAGAACGGCGTCGCATTTACGTATCTGCTTCCATTGTCGCCAACCCGTGCACTCGTTGAGTACACCGTGTTTGGCCGGAACCGGCGATCAGCGGTCTCGCTCGCCAGCGCACAGTGTGCGGCAGTGGCCGCGGCCTGCCGTGGCAATCCGGTCGTCGTCCTGCGAGAGGAGTCTGGGATTCTGCCAATGGGTCTCCCCGCGAATCTGGTTCGCCGGGTCGTCGACTATCGCCGCGTGGGCCTGATGAGTGGTGCGGGACGGGCAAGCACTGGATACGCATTCCAGCGCATTCAGCGATGGGCGGAGTCAGCCGCCGCGTCGCTACGCCGAAATTCGTTCGATGTCGGTCATGCGCCCGATGCGTGGCATCAACGAGCGATGGATCGATTGTTTCTGCAGGTGTTGCGCGCGCACCCCGAGCGCGCGCCGGAGCTGTTCCTGTCGTTGTTCCGGAATGCCGATGCTGCCCGAGTCATTCGGTTCCTGAGTGACAGCGGCTCGGCCGTCGACTGCGCCGCGATCATCGCCACGCTGCCGGTCGGACTGTTCCTGCGCCAACTCATGCGATCCGGTATCTCCGGCGCGCCGGCCCTGCGCGGTTCGACGTGAACCGCGCACTGCAAGTGCAGGGTGCGCTGTTCTGTGTCATCGCGGCAACTGGCGCTGCGGCTTCGGTGTTGCTGCCACGGATTCCGCCACGGTCAGAGGTGATTGCGGTCGCTGCGTTGATCGCGTTCCTCGGCATTCCGCATGGTGCGCTCGACACCACATTTGCCCGGCAGCGATTCGGCCTTCGCACACCACGCGCGTGGGCTGGCTTTTCCCTTGGTTATGGCGTCTTGATGCTGGGCGTGGTGTTGCTCTGGTCGGTGGCGCCGGCGCTGTTTCTGGTTGGCTTCCTCGTCATTTCCGCACTGCACTTCTCGGGTGATCCCATCAGCGGTACTCCCGGCATCCCGCGGCTCGTTCAGGGCGGTGCCGTGCTGGTTCTGCCAGCGCTGCGCCACGCAGATGAATTGACGCGCTTGTTTGGCATGTTGGTCGGACCCGATGCGGCTCGTACAGTGGCGCCTTTCATCGGTCTGGCGGCAATCCCGTGGGCAGTTGCAGTTGTCGTGTGCGCGGGGCTGACATGGCAGCGATCGTGGCAGACGTCGCTCGAGCTGATGGCAGTCGGCACGCTGGCTTGCGTTGCGCCGCCCCTTGTTGCATTCGGACTGTTCTTCTGTGGGATGCACTCCGCGCGTCACATTCTTCGCACCGTCATCTGGGTGCGATCCGATGAACGACGCTCGGTGCTTGGCGCCGCCGTCGCCCCGATGCTGGGGGTCGCAGTTCTTGGTGCGCTCGCGTGGCGATTGGGTGGCGACATCCCGTTGGAGCCGAAGGTCATTCAACTGATTTTTGTCGGGCTGGCCGCGGTGACGGTGCCACACATGGCGCTGATCGAGCCGGTCCGGCTGTCGGGCTGGCGCGACGGGTAATGCTGGTGCGTGGAGTTCCGAGGCGAAATTGCCGTCATCAGCGCTGGCGCCGCTTGTCGATGGTGTGTCTGCCAACCGGGGCAGTGTGACATCCATCGCCGGTTGCGGTAGCTTTCGGAGACGTGTTCCGACCCGACCGATGTCTTCGCTGCTGAATGTCTCTCTCCAACCAGACCCGTCCCGACCTCATCGATCCTGCCGTGCTGACCGCACTGGGTGGGCTCGAAGTGCGCGCGCGCTGGCTGGTCGATGGCTTCCTGACCGGGCTCCATCGCTCGCCTCGCAAGGGCTTCAGCGTGGAATTCGCCGAGCATCGGCCCTATCAGCCTGGCGACGATCTGCGCTACATCGACTGGAAGATTGCCGCCCGCACCGATCGCTGGGTGGTCAAGCAGTTCGAGGAAGAGACCAACCTGCGCGCCGTCGTGCTGCTCGACGTGAGCCGGTCGATGCATTGGAAAAGCCCCACGGCCAAGCTGACCAAGCAGGCGTATGCCGAGCAGCTGGCTGCTGCGCTCGCATTGCTGCTGCTCAAGCAGCGCGACGCGGTTGGGCTGGTGCGATTCGATGATGCGGTGCGGACCGTGGTACCCCCGCGGGCCAGGCCGGCGCACTTTCAGCGCCTTGTCGGCGCAATGCTCGAGCAAGGTACCGGCCGCGACTCGCGGCTCGACCTCGCGCTGCAACAGGCCTCACAGCTGATCCGGCGCCCGGGCCTGGTGATCGCGATCACCGATCTGCTGGTCGATCCGGCGTCGGTCGCGCCGGGTTTGCGTGCGCTGCGGGCGGCAGGCCACGACGTACTGGTGATGCACATCATGGATCCCGGTGAGCGGGTGCTCGACGTGAGCACCGATGCCCGGTTCATCGATTCGGAGACCGGGGTCGAAGTGACGGCCAGTGCGCGCGAGATCCGCGCCGCCTACAGCGCCGCAGTCGAGACCGCGATCGAGCGCTGGCGGTCACTGTTCGTGGAGCAAGGCGCCCGCTACGCACTCTGCGATACCAGCGAACCGTTCGGTTTGCCGCTCCATCGCGCCTTTGCGGCACGCGACTTCGTGCGAGGCTGAGCAAGACCCGTGGCGTTCCTGGCTCCACTCTGGCTGTCGCTGGCGGCCCTCGCGGCCATTCCGGTGCTGCTGCATCTGTTGCGGCGCAACATCGGGGCGCGCGTCGAGTTTCCCGCCGTGCGCTATCTGCAGAGCGCCGAGCGCGAGTCCAGTCGTGACGTCCGCGCCAAAAATCTGCTGCTGCTCCTGCTGCGCATCCTGATCGTCGTGCTGCTGGCACTGGCGGCGGCGAAGCCGATCTGGACCCGGGGGCAGGGCACACCGCGCGCACTGGCGATCGTGCTCGACAACTCGCTCAGCACCACCGCCATCGTCGGCGGCGCCCCGGTGCTCGATCGACTGACGGCCGCCGCCCGCGCGCTGCGCAACGCCTCGCGCGCTGCGGAACGCCTCTGGTTGATCACCGCCGACGGCACGGTCTACACCGGGCCGGATGCGATCGACGCGGCGCTGTCCCGCGTCATCGCACTGCCGGGCGCCGGACACATCGATGCCGCCGTACGCACCGCAATGGCGCTGACGCAGCGCACGGGCGACGACGCTGGTGCCGTCGCCGTTGTGACCGATGGCCAGCGCTCCGCGTGGACGACTGACGTGCCGACGGGATCGTCGCGGATCCGCGCGTTCGTTCCGTCGCTGGCCCCCCCGCCCAACGGCGCGATTCTTTCGGCCACCGCGCAGCCACAATGGTGGACACCGCGCGGCACGCTCGAACTCACCATCCAGCCGGTACGCGACAGCACGGCCTATCGTATCGCACTCGGTGCGACGACCATCGCGCGCGGTGTGCTGGTGCGCAACGCCGGCGATTCCGTTGCCACGGCGAGGATCCCGCTGCTCGGTACGGGCAGCGGCTGGCAGGCACTGGACGTCACGATCGAACCGTCCGGCGTGGGCGCGGATGATCACGCCATCGTGCCGATCGTGGTTGGTGGTGCGCCGGCGGTGCGCGAATCGGCCGGCGAGTTTGCCGCCGCCGCCGTGACGTCCCTGCGCGAAAGCGGGCGGATTCGTGCCAGTGGGCCTGTCACGGTCAATATCAGTGCGGCGTCGTCGGTCAGTACGCTGCCGGCGCTGATCGTGCCACCCACCGATGCCGGCGGTGTGGCCAGCGCCAACGCGGCCCTCGCCCGGCTGGGGATTCCATGGCGATTCGGCGCCGAACAGCGGGGCGCGCAGATGGTGCGCAGTCTGCACGACGATCTGCGCGGCGACACGGCCATTCGTGTCACGCAATGGTTTCCGCTCGTCGCGGAGCCCGGCGCGATCGGTGATACGGTGGCGATGGTCGGCAGTGCCGTGTGGCTGGTGCGCGGTCCGAAATGGGTCATCCTTGGTTCCGCGCTCGATCCCGGCAGCACGACGCTGCCAGTGCGCGCCACGTTCGTGCCCTGGCTGGCCGATGCCATCAGCAACCTGGCCTCGGGCACCACCGCCGCCACGCTCGTCACCGCCGGTGCTCCACTGGTGACACCGGCGGGTGCAACGGAGCTGGTTGGTGCCGACTCGGCCGCGTCGCGTCTGCCCGTTGGGAGCCGTGCCTTGTCGGCACCGTCGCTGCCGGGGGTCTACTTCTGGATGCGCGGCGCGGACATCCTTGGCGCCGTTGGTGTGCGCCTCGATCCCGGCGAACCGCAGCTGGCCCGTGCGACCCCCACCGAACTCGCGGCGCGCTTCGGTGATGCGCAGCAGGTCGTCGTATCGTCCGAGACACCGGCGTTCCTGAGCAGTGTGCGTCAATCAGGCGCGTCGCAGCCACTGGCCGCCCCATTGCTCTGGCTCGCGTTGCTGGCGGTGCTCGCCGAGGCGTGGGTGTCCGGCCGGTACCGCACGCGCGCCGCTGCTGGCGCAGACTCCCCTGCACGCACTGCCTGATGGGCCTTCCGACCCTGCTCGACGCGATTGAACGGCTGCCGCAGTTTTCGCGGGTCTTAAACACCTTGCCGGCGCCGAATCGTGTGCTGACGCTGGCCGGACTGCACGGCTCGAGTGATGCGGTGATGATTGCCGCGCTGGCGCGTCGCCTCCCGGGGCGCGTGATCATCGTCGTCACCGACGCGCTGCCGGATGCCGAACGCTGGCTGGCGGACCTGTCGGCGCTGGCTGACGCCGACGGCATCGCGTTGTATCCGCCGCGTGAAGGATTCGGCGAAGTCGAGCCGCACACGGAAGTGGCGGGCGAGCGCGTCGAGACCCTCGAGAAGCTCTCGCGTGGCGCGGTGCGCCTGCTGCTCACGACGTCGCGCGCGCTCATGGAGCGCACCCAGCTTGCGCGTGCCGTGGCGCGCGCGCGTCTCGAGCTGCGGAAGGGCGATGCGTGGCGGCTCGAGGCGTTGTCGGAACACCTCGACGCGCACGGCTTCGAGCGCGTGCCGATGGTGGACGATGTGGGTCAGTACAGCGTACGCGGCGGCATCTTCGACATCTACAGCTTCGGGATGGCGGAGCCCGCCCGTCTCGAGTTCTGGGGCGACGAGATCGTCGAGTTGCGGCACTTCGACCTGCTCACGCAGCGCAGCACACGCGATGCGACGGTGGCACTGGTGCTCCCGGTGGACATTCCGGCCACCGAGGATGGCGATGCCGCCTACGAGCGCGTGACGCTCGCCGATCTGCTGCCCCCCGACACACTCCTCGTGCAGCCGCTCGGCACGAGCGTCGAGCCGGAGCTGAAGCGGACGTGGGATGAGGCGCATCATCACGTGGAGCTGGCGCGTCGTCGCGGTGAGGATGCCCCCGCGCGCGAGCGGCTGTTCGAGCACCCCGATGAGACCCGGAAACGGCTGCGCGGCTTCGGCACCATTCGCATCGTCGATCCGTCGAGCGCAATCGATGTCGGGTTTCCGGCCCGCGCCCCGGAAACCGTCGGGCGTGACATGGCGGCGCTGCGGAAGCTGGTGGCCGCCGGCGTCCCGACCCTGATTCTCTGCGACAACAGCGGGCAGCTGGAACGTCTGGAGGAGTTGCTCAACGAACGAGGCCGCGGCACCACCGCGACCCTCGCCCTCGGGGTACTCGGCGCCGGGTTCCTGTTGCCGCCGTCGGATGGTCGCGAGGGGCTGCGCGTGCTCACCGACCACGAGATCTTCCGGCGCGAGCGCCGGATTCGTCGCACCCGCAAGTATGGTGGCGGTGCCGTGCTCGATGTGGTCACGGCGCTCAAGAGTGGCGACTACGTCGTGCATCTCGAGCATGGAATCGGCATCTACCGCGGGCTGTCGACCACCTTCGTCGGCGAAAGCACCGTCGAAGTTGCCGTGATCGAATACGAAGGCGGCGACCGGCTCAACGTGCCGCTGTACCGGATCGATCAGGTGGAGCGATACCGGGCGGCCGGTGATGTCAGCGCCGACGCGCCACCGCCGCGATTGCACAAGCTGGGTGGCCGGAAGTGGAGTCAGCAGCGCGACAAGACGCGCAGTGCCATCCTCGAGATGACGCACGAGTTGCTGGATCTGTACGCGCGTCGTCGCATCGCGGCCCGCCCGCCGCATGTGCCCGACACCAACTGGCAGATGCAGCTCGAAAGCGGCTTCCTGTTCGAGGATACGCCGGACCAGCGCCGCGCCACGACGGACGTGAAGCGCGACATGGAGAGTGGCCGCCCGATGGACCGGCTGCTGTTGGGCGACGTGGGCTATGGCAAGACGGAGATCGCCGTGCGCGCCGCGTTCAAGGCGGTGCAGAGCGGACGGCAGGTGGCGGTGCTGGTGCCGACGACGATTCTTGCCGACCAGCATGTGCGTACCTTCGGCGATCGGCTGGCGGATTTCCCGGTGGTGATCGAGGAGTTGAGCCGCTTCCGCACGGCGAAGGAACAGGCGATGACCCTCGAACGCCTGAAGAAGAAGGAAGTCGACATCGTCATCGGCACGCACCGCCTGCTGGGCGAGGACGTCGTCTTTGGCGACCTCGGGCTGATCATCGTCGACGAAGAGCATCGCTTCGGTGTGAAGCACAAGGAGCGGCTGAAGCAACTGAAGATGGAAACCGATGTGCTGACGCTCACCGCCACGCCGATTCCGCGGACCCTGCACCAGTCGCTGGCGGGCCTGCGCGACATGACGCTGATGCAGACACCGCCGCGCGACCGAAGCCCGGTACTGACGTACGTCGAGCCGAACGACGATGCCTTGATCGAGGAAGCCGTCAGTCGCGAGCTCGATCGGGGCGGGCAGTGTTTCTTCGTGCACAATCGCATCGAGACGATTCTGGCGATGGCGGACCATCTGCAGCGGCTGGTGCCGCGCGCCCGTGTCGTGGTTGGCCACGGCCAGATGAAGGAGCGCGAACTGGAGGAGGTCATGCGACAGTTCGTGCGCGGCGAGGCCGATATCCTCGTCAGCACGATGATCGTCGAAAGCGGACTCGATGTGTCGAACGCGAACACGATGTTCGTCGACCGTGCCGATCACTTCGGCCTGGCGCAGCTGTATCAGCTGCGTGGCCGGGTGGGCCGCTCGCATCGTCGGGCCTACTGCTACCTGCTGGTGCCTGACATCGTCGACGAAGACGCCGAGCGCCGCCTGCGGGTGCTGGAACACAACACCGACCTTGGCAGCGGCTATCGGGTCGCGCTCAAGGACATGGAACTGCGCGGGGCCGGCAACCTGCTCGGCCCCGAGCAGAGCGGCTTCGTGCACACCGTGGGGTTCGATCTCTATCTCCGCCTGCTGGAAGAGACCGTGGGTCGAATCCAGCGGGGCGACGCGGCCCCGCCGCCCCAACCATCGGATGTGTCGCTGGACGTGCCGGCCTTCCTGCCGGACGACTATGTGCCGATGCAGGATCTCAAGCTCGACGTCTACCGTCGCCTGACCAAGGCGCCGGATGCCGCCGCCATCGAGGCGCTCGCCGGCGAGGTCCGCGACCGCTTCGGGCCTTTGCCCCCGGCCGCGGCGGCCTACTTCGACCTGGCTCAGCTCCGCTTGCTCGGAGGCACCTTGGGAATCGAGGCAATTCTGGTGCGGGGGGATGAGGGTCGTATTACGTTTCGCGCCGACGCCGTGCCCCGGATGAAGGGGCTCAGCGCCGCCTTCCATGAAGTCCAGTTCCAGGCCGAGGTGCGCCGCGCGCAACCATTGACGCTCAAGCTCACGCGACTCGGCGGAGCGGCGGTGCTCGAGGGCCTCGTCCGTTCGCTGCGCAGTCTGAGCCGCTGACCGTTCGGCGGCTGTCCGTGTCCGTTCAGACTGTGGCAGCCTTCACCCGTACCCGTTTCGACGAATGAGAACACTTGTCCTTGCCGCGATCGCCGTTGTCGCCACGGCTCCGTTGGCCGGCTGCAACAGCGGAGCGCTCAGCGCTCACGCGGATACCGTCGCGAAGGCGGGCTCACAGGAACTGACCGTCAAGAAGCTGTCCGAGTTGCTCGGCGCGTCGAAGGTACCGCTCCGCAAGGATGTCGTGCGCGTCGTCGCCGATCTCTGGGTCAACTACCAGCTGCTGGCCAAGGCCGGCGCCAACGGCGATTCACTCAACGATCCGAAGCAGCTCGACTCGGCGCTCTGGGCACCGATCGCGAATGCCCGCGCGCGGAAGTTCTTTGAGGTCGTGTCCAAGGGCTGGACCGTGGCGACGCCAACCGACGGCGAAGCGCGCTATAACAGCGGTGAAGTGCTCGCCGCCAGTCATGTGCTCTTCCGGGCGCCGGAGAAGGGTGCGACGCCGCAGCAGATCGCGGCGCTCAAGACCCGCGCCGATTCACTGCGCAAGGTGCTGACGCCCGCGAACTTTGCGCAGTTGGCGTCGCGCTTCAGTCAGGATCCGGGCTCGGCCCAGCAGGGCGGCTCGCTCGGCGCATTCCCCAAGGGCATGATGGCGCCCGAGTTCGAAACTGGTGTGCTCAGCACCAAGCCCGGTGAGATCTCGCCCGTCGTGCAGACGCGGTTCGGCTTCCATATCATCTTCCGCCCGGTGTACTCGGCGGTGACGCAGAACGTCGCCCAGCTCATGCAGCAGCGCGGCGCGGCGGCCGCCGAATCGACCTACTGGGCGCGTCTCGAAGCCGCCAACACGGTGACGGTCAAGTCCGACGCGCCGAAGATGGCCCGTGACGTGGTGGGTGATCTGGACAGCTACCGCGCCAGCGGCATGGTGCTCGGCACGACGAAGAAGGGCGAATTCACTGCCCGGCAGCTGGTGCGCTGGATCGACGCCTATCCGCCGGAACAGGGGCTGATTCCGCAGATCCAGAACGCGCCGGACACGATCATCCCGACGCTGATCAAGAACTTCATGCGCAATGAGCTGTTCCTGAAGCAGGCCGACAGTGCCAAGGTCGATCTGAGCGATCAGGAGAAGAGCCAGATCCGCGCCGAGTTCCGCACCCTCGTGATCAACTCGTGGACGCAGCTCGGTGTGGCGCCGAATCAGCTGATCGACAGTGCCAAGACGCCTGCCGCCCGCGAAGTGCTGGCGACGGGCCGCGTCAACACCTTCCTCGAAAGCATGCTGGTGAAGGACGGGGCGTTCGTGCCGATCGCGCGCTCGATGGACCTGATGCTTCGGATGCGCTACCCGGGCGCCAAGATCGTCGACGCCGGTGTCGATCGTGCACTCGAAGCCGCCAACAAGCTCCGGGGCTCGGCCGACTCGACGCGTGCCGCGAACCGTCCTGCCTCGGCCGTGCCGATGCCGGGCGAGTCGCAGCCAGGGCCGGACAAGGCGCTCCAGACGGTCCCGGCTCAGCCTGCGGCTCCGGCCAAAAAGCCGTAACCGCCCACGCTACTGTGGCGAATTCGCGGGGGAGCACGAACACCGTGCTCCCCCGCTCTACATTTGATGTGTCGCGCGCGACCCCACCGCTCTGGTGGTGAACCGACGCCTCGCCTGCCGGGTACTCCCACGCATGACTCGATCGCCTGTCGTTCTTGCTGCCTTGCTGACCTGCGCCGTCGCGCTGCAGGCCCAGACTCCCCCCGCCGTCCGACCCGCCGGAGCCGCAACGGCGCCGCTGCTGGTGCCGGTGGACCAGGTCATTGCCATTGCCGGTGATCACCCGATTCTCTGGAGCGAGGTCCTCGAGGAGTACAACACCCGTCGCGCGCAGGGCATGCCGATCCCGCCGGACTCGGTGGAACATCGCAAGCTGGTCGAGAAGATCATCGATGAGTTGATCGATGCCGAAATCCTGGTGCAGAAGGCGGTCGTCGAGAAGGTGGAAGTAGCCGATGGCGATGTGCTGCCGGAAGTGGAAGGGCAGCTGAAGAAGATCCGCGATCAGTTCAAGAACGATCAGGAGTTCCGCCAGGCGCTGGGCGGCGCCGGCTTCGGATCGCCGGAGGAATACCGCAAGACGCTGATCGAGGCGGCCAAGCGGCAGCAGGTGCAGCGCAAGCTGATCGAGAAGATGAAGGCCGACGGCAAGCTGGTGCGCGCCCTGGTGTCGGAGGGCGACGTGATGGAGATGTACGAGAAGAATCGCACCACGCTGCCGAAGCGACCGGCGCAGGTCACGTTTCGTCAGATCGTCATCGGCCCCACGCCGACCGCCGCCAACAAGGCCAAGGCACGCGCCAAGGTGGACTCGCTGCTGATCGAGATCCAGCGCGGCGGCAACTTCGAGCTGATCGCCAAGCGCGAGAGCATGGACCCGTCGAACAAGGAGACCGGTGGTGACCTGGGCTGGAACCGTCGCGGGCAGATGGTGCCGGAGTTCGATCGCATGATGTTCGCGCTCCCGCCGGGTGTGATCAGCCCGGTGGTGGAAACGAGTTTCGGCTTCCACATCATCCGCGTCGACAAGGTGCAGCCGAAGGAAGTCAAGGCGCGTCACATCCTGATCATCCCGGCCCTCGACTCAGCCGACGAGCGTCGCGCGAATCAGCTGGCCGACAGCGTGGCCAACGCCTGGCGGAGTGGCGCGCGCTATGACACGCTGAGCGCGAAGTTCCACGACCCGGACGAGATTCGCGCCTTCAACGATCCCTTCCCGCGCAGTGAACTGCCGGCGCCGTATCTCAAGGCGCTCGAGGGGGTCAAGGTCAACGACATCAGCGCACCGTTCGCGATCGACAACGCACGACGCGGCACCAAGAAGTTCGTCGTGTTCCAGCTGCTCAGTCAGCAGGACGAAGGGCTCTACTCGGTGGGTGAAGTGCGCGAGCGGATTCGCGCCCAGCTGGTGGACGAACGCTCGATGCGACGCTTCATCGACCATCTGCGCGCCAACACCTTCGTGCTGCGGAACCCGATCCCGGGCTTGCCGGCGGCGGCACCAGTCGAACCGCCGGAGAAATAGTCCCCATGCTGCCGATCGGCTCATGACACGCCGTCGCCCCCGCCTGGCGGTCACGCTCGGCGACCCGCGTGGCATCGGGCCCGAGCTGGTGCAGGCCATGCTCGACGATGACGAGATCACAGGGCAGTGCGACCTGCTGGTGATCGGTCCTCGCGGCACTGAAGTCGATGTGCACGAGAGCATCGGCGAGTGGTCGCCGAGCGGCGGGGCAACGTTGGCGGGGCAGCTGGCGGGTGATGCCGTGGTGCGTGCCGTGGAGCTGGCGCAATCGGGCGCAGCTCGCGGCATCGTCACCGCCCCACTCGACAAGCATGCCTTGATGCTCGGCGGCTACGATGCCCCCGGTCACACCGAATTGCTGGCCGACCTCACTGGTCGCAAGACGGTGATGATGCTGGCGAGTGAATCGTTGCGGGTGGTGCTCGCCACCACCCATCTGCCACTTCGGGACGTTCCGGCCGCACTGACCGCCGATGTGCTGCGCGATGCCATCCAGCTCACGCGCGAAGGGCTGCAGCACTGGTATGGCATTCCCGAGCCACGGATTGCCCTCTGCGCACTCAACCCGCATGCGGGTGACGGCGGTCGCTTCGGGTCGGAGGACACCGAACTGCTGGCGCCGGTGGCCGCCGAGTTGGGTGCGTTGGGGCCGTTCCCCGCCGATACGGTGTTCGTTCGTGCGATGCGAGGCGAATTCGACGTCGTCATCGCGCCGTATCACGACGTCGGCATGACGGCCATCAAGGTCGCGTCGTTCGGTTCCGGCGTGAACGTCACGCTCGGCCTGCCGTTTCCGCGCACCTCACCCGATCACGGCACCGCGCTCGACATCGCCGGCCAGGGCATCGCCGACCCGTCCAGCTTCCGCCACGCCGTGCTGCTCTGCGCCCGGCTCGCGAACCACGCCAGCGCATAGCGCCCGTCCGCCGTCGCAGGCCGCGTCGGTGCGAGCAACGGCAACCGGCTGACACAAAGCGCCCGCCGTTGCTCCTTTGCGTCACGCCGTGCCTCTCACCGTCTCGCCTGTCTGTCGTGCAGACATTTCGCCCTGACGTGAGCGAGTGGCTGCGTCCGTGATGACGGAAACAGATGTGTGGATGAGAGGCGTCACACGTGACCGGCGGTCGTGGCGTGCGTCCTTGCACCGGAACGATCGACTCTCCGTCCACCAACGGATCGGCAGCCGACCCACCCCCGGTTGAACGCCAGTCCCACGCTCGCTGCCGCAGGCTCTTCATGGCTTCGCTCGACAAGTTTCTGATGGCGCTCGGGACTGCGCCACCAACGATACTCGTGCTGTACGAAGGCGCCGTGGCGGAGCTGCGCTTCGATGGCGGAACGCGTCCGATCACCAAACAGCCGCTCAGCGCCGAGCAGATCGTTGGCCTGCTGCGCGAGATTGCGCCCGCTGCACTGCAGGCCGCGATCATGGGCGGCGGTCCGGCTCGGTTCACCTACGATGGCAATGGAGTCCCGGTCGATTGTTCGATTCAGCGTGATGCCGACGGCCGGGTGGTGGCGCAGATCCTCCCCGCCAGTTCGGCTGATCCTGCGCTCCGTGAGGAAGCTGCGGTGGCGAAGGCCACACCCGTTCTCGACAATGGTCCGCGGCAGGCACTCGACGCGCTGCTCCGCGCATTGGCGGCGCAGAAGGGCAGTGATCTCCATCTCCGCGTCGGTGAACCACCGATCATCCGTCGTGATGGTGACCTGATCCGGATCGCGGGTGCCGCACCGCTCGGCGGCGACCAGCTGGAGCAGATGCTGCTGGCATCGATGCCCGACCGGAACCGGACCGAATTCGCGGAGCGGAACGACACCGACTTCGCGATCGACATTCCCGGCGTCGCGCGCTTTCGTGGCAATGCCTTGCGTGATCGCTGCGGGGCGGCGGCGGTGTTCCGGCTGATTCCCTCGACGATCATCACCACCGAGCAGCTGGGCCTGTCGGAGCATGAGAAGGCGCTGTGCAACCTGACCAAGGGGTTGGTCCTGGTCACCGGGCCCACCGGCAGCGGCAAGAGCACCACGCTCTGCGGCATGATCGATCTCGTCAACCGGACGCGCACCGATCACATCATCACGATCGAGGACCCCATCGAGTTCGTGCATGCCAGCAAGAAGTGCATCATGACACAACGGCAGGTCGGGGTGCACACCAACAGCTTCAAGGCGGCGCTGCGTGCCGCACTGCGTGAGGATCCGGATGTGATCCTGGTTGGCGAGCTGCGCGACCTCGAGACGATCGAGTGCGCCATCGAGACCGCGGAAACGGGGCATCTCGTCTTCGGCACCCTCCACACGACCACCGCTCCCAGCACCGTCGACCGGTTGATCGACCAGTTCCCGGCCGATCGGCAGTCGCAGATCCGGACCATGCTGAGCGAGTCGTTGCGCGGTGTGATCTCGCAGACGCTGGTGAAGAAGAAGGGGGGGGGCCGGGCCGCGGCGCGCGAGGTGCTGTTGTCGAACACGGCGGTCTCCAACCTGATCCGCGAGGGCAAGACCTTCCAGATCCCGACCGTGATGCAGACGTCGAAGAAGTTGGGGATGGTGACCATGAACGACGCGCTGCTCGAGCTGGTGGAACGGGATCTGGTCGATGCCAACGACGCCTGGCTGAAGGCGGTGGACAAGGGCGGCTTCCAGCAGGCACTGCAGGCCCGCGGCATCACGCTGGACCGCGCGGCGTCGCCCGCGGCGGCGTAGGCCGCGCTCGAAACGGCTCCACGGATGCGGTGGCGACGGCTGGGGGGTGTCCGCATAAGTCTCCGTCCCCTTGATCGATGCCCCGGTGGAGGGCGGGTTGCCAGGGAAACGGCGTCGGGGAGCCCCGGTTTTTCCGGGGGCACTTGGTCCCCGGACTAAGTTTCCGGGATGTCTATTCGTAACATTGCCATCATTGCGCACGTCGACCACGGTAAGACGACTCTCGTGGATCAGATGCTCCGCCAGGCCGGAGCGTTCCGCGAGAATCAGATTGTCGCCGAGCGTGTCATGGATTCCAATCCGCTCGAGAAAGAACGCGGCATCACGATTCT
>JANMHB010000128.1:0-36412 GCA_031374935.1 Gemmatimonadaceae bacterium
GAGCTCGGGGCCGGACATGACGATCTGCGTGTTCTGTGTGGCGCTGCCGACCGCGAAGTCCGGGACCTCGGCCACGTTGACGCGCAGGCCGGACGGCAGCTTCGCGACGACGTCGCGCCGCGCCATATCCATCAGCTGGGCCTGCGACTCGCGGCGCGCGCCGGGGTCGACGAGGTCGACGTAGATCTGAGCGTAGTTGCGCGTCCGCTGGTCGTCCTCCGCCACACCACCGACGATCCGAAGCCAGTCGAGTTCTACTCGTTCTACGGACACCTGACGCGTGATTCGCTGGACGGACTGACACTCGGCACGACGATCACCAAAGGCACCGAGTTCGCCCGCATCGGAAGCGCACCGACCAACGGCAACTGGTGGGCACACGTCCACGTGCAGCTGGTCACCGACATGCTCGACGTGCCATGCAACGTGGATGGCGCTGTCCGCGCGAGCCAGCGCAACGTCTGGAAGAGCATCTTCCCCGACCCGAACCTGATCCTCGGCATTCCGGCCGAGCGCTTGCCGCATCACGAGAAGAAGCCCGAGATCGCCGCATCGCGCAAGGCGCATATCGGCGGCAATCTCAGCGTCTCCTACGGCGCCAGCCCGCTCAACATCGTTCGCGGCTACAAGCAGTATCTCTATGACGACGCCGCCCATCGCTACATCGATGGCTACAACAACGTCGCCCACGTGGGCCACTGCCACCCACGTGTGGTGCGCGCGGTCAGCGAGCAGCTGGCGGTGCTCAACACCAACACACGCTACCTGCAGGAACAACTCACACTGTACGCCGAAGCACTGACGGCGTTGCTGCCTGAGTCACTGAGCGTCGCGTTCTTCACCGCCTCGGGCAGCGAAGCGAACGAACTGGCACTCCGCCTGGCTCGCGCGCACACGGGCGCACGCGACCTGATCGTGATGGATTCGGCCTACCACGGGCACACCACCACGCTGATCGATATCAGCCCGTACAAACACGCGGGGCCGGGTGGTGAAGGGGCGCCGGACTGGGTGCATACGTCTCCGATTCCCGACGTCTATCGCATGCGCGACGTGAAAGCAGAACCGGGACCCTGGTTCGCATCGCGGGTCGGTGACGTCATCGACTCGATCACGGCGAGCGGCCGCAAGCTGTCAGGCTACATCGCCGAAACCTGCCCGAGTGTGGGCGGACAGATCATGCTGCCCGGCGGCTTCCTGCGCGATGTGTACGCTCGGGTTCGCGCGGTGGGCGGATTGTGCATCGCCGATGAAGTGCAGACGGGTTTTGGTCGCATGGGCACACACTTCTGGGCCTTCGAGGCGCATGCCGTCACACCAGACATCGTCGTCCTCGGCAAGCCGATCGCCAACGGCTATCCGATGGGTGCCGTCATCACCACGCGCGCCATCGCCGACAGCTTCAACAACGGCATGGAATACTTCAGCACCTTCGGTGGGAGCACGGCAGCCTGCGTCGCCGGCATGACGACGCTCACGGTAACGATCGACGAGCAACTGCAGCAGAACGCGCTCACGGTCGGCAACCGGCTGCTCAGCGGACTGCGACCGCTGATGACGCAGCACGAGATCGTGGGGGATGTGCGCGGGTCGGGACTGTTTCTTGGCGTGGAGCTGGTGCACAACCGCGAAACACTCGAGCCGGCAACGGAGGAAGCGACGTTCGTGGTCAATCGCATGCGCGAGCGCGGTGTGCTGGTGGGCACCGACGGGCCGTTTCACAACGTGATCAAGATCCGCGGGCCGATGCCGCTGACACTTCCGGATGCGGACCGCTTGGTGGAGACGTTGACGCGTTCGCTCAACGAGTTGCCACGGCAGCTGTGACATTCAGCAAGGCTCTGAACAAGCCGAGTGGTCGAAACGGTGGGCCGAAGGAGTACCGGTCTGATGTATTGAGGATCAGCAGCGAGCACTACCGGGTGCTGCCTTTCACATCATCTCCTCCCTTCTTCCGTGTTCCACCACGACTCTCCACCACGACTCCGTCCCCATGAGCTCGAGAACTCCGTCCCCACAGTCCCACAGCACGCTTCGCGCGCGCAGCACAACATCGCTGACCCCGTCACTCCGACGGCTCGGCACACCGATTCACACAGACAGATCAGGGAGCGGCTCGATGCGTATCGGCATGGTCGGACTTGGACGAATGGGCGCCAACATGGTGCGGCGCCTGATGCGGAGCGGGCATCAGGCGGTGGCGTTCGACCGGTCGCCCGACGCGGTCGCAGCGCTGGTGAAGGAAGGCGCCGACGGTGCCGGTTCCTTTGCCGAACTCGCCCGCCAGCTCGCCACGCCGCGCGTTGTCTGGCTGATGGTGCCGGCCGGTGTCGTCGACGCCACCATCGCAGACCTGGTGCCGCACCTCACGGCCGGCGACACGATCATCGACGGTGGCAACTCGTACTACGTCGACGACATTCGTCGCGCGAAGGAACTCTCGGGCAGGGGCCTGCACTATGTGGACGTCGGCGTCAGCGGCGGCGTCTTCGGGCTCGAACGAGGCTACTGCCAGATGATCGGCGGCGAAAACGAGATCGTCGCCAGACTGGAACCGATCTTCGCGACGCTCGCACCGCCAACCGATGCCGCGGCGCCAACACCGGGACGCAACAACCGCGTCGGCACCGCCGATCACGGCTACCTGCACTGCGGCCCAGCCGGCGCCGGCCACTTCGTGAAGATGGTGCACAACGGCATCGAGTACGGCATGATGGCGGCCTACGCCGAAGGCCTTGGCATCCTCCGCAGTGCCAACATCGGCAAGGCCAATCAGGAGCACGACGCCGAAACGACACCACTGCGCGATCCGGAGCACTACCAGTATGACTTTCCGCTCGATGACATCACGGAACTCTGGCGGCGTGGCAGCGTGATCACATCATGGCTGCTCGATCTCACCGCGCAGGCACTGATCGAGTCGCCCGACCTGAAGGAATACGCGGGCCGCGTCTCCGATTCCGGCGAAGGGCGCTGGACGATCAAGGCGGCGATCGATGAAGCGGTGCCGGTGCCGGTGCTGACGGCGGCACTCTACTCGCGGTTCTCCTCACGCGGTGAAGCGGATTACGCGAATCGTGTGCTCTCTGCCATGCGCGCCGGCTTCGGCGGCCACAAGGAGAAGAAGTGAGAGCGACACCCTCAGGCGCGCTGGTGTTCTACGGCGCCACCGGCGACCTCGCGTTCAAGAAGATCTTCCCCGCCATGCAGCGCATGGTGAAAGAGGGCGTGCTCGACGTGCCAGTGATCGGCATGGCGCGCGGTGGCGGCTCACTGGAAGCACTGCAGAAGCGCGCCGAGGAGAGTGTGATCAAACATGGCGGCGGCCTGGACCCGGTGGCGTTTCCGAAGCTGATGCAGCTGATGCGCTACGTCGAAGGGCAATACACGGCGCCCGAGATGTTCGACCAGCTCGACGCCACCCTCGGTGACGTGAAGAATCCGCTACATTACTTGGCGGTGCCGCAATCGTTGTTCGAGACGGTCATCAAGCAGCTGAGTCGCAACGGCAAGCCTACCGAAGCACGCCTGATGCTCGAAAAGCCGTTCGGCACCGACCTCGCGTCGGCGCGTCGGCTGAACACGATCGTCCACGAGTCGTTCAACGAAAACCAGATCTTCCGCATCGATCACTACCTCGGCAAGGAGGCGGTGCAGAATCTGGTCTTCTTCCGGTTTGCCAACAGCTTCCTGGAACCGATCTGGAATCGGCAGTATGTCGAGAACGTGCAGATCACGATGGCCGAGCCGTTTGGAATTTCGGGACGCGGCGCATTCTACGATGCTACCGGTGCGATCCGCGACGTGGTGCAGAATCATCTGCTGCAGGTGCTCTCGAACATCGCCATGGAGCCGCCGCCGAGCAGCGACGACACCGAGACGCTGCGCGACGAGAAGGTGAAAGTGCTGAAAGCGATTGCGCCGCTGGAACGGAAGCAGGTGGTACGCGGCCAGTTCCGCGGCTATCTGGACGAAGCCGGTGTCGCATCTCGCTCGCATACCGAGACGTACGTGGCGCTGGAGCTGGCGGTGGACTCCTGGCGCTGGCACGGTGTGCCGTTCTACATCCGGGCCGGCAAGCAGATGCCGGAGTTGCGCACCGAGGTGCTGGTGAAGCTGCGTCGGCCGCCGCCGATCGGTGGCATTCGCCTGCACTCGAACTACGTGCGCTTCCAGCTCGGGCCCAAGTTCGAGCTCGCGCTGGGTGCCACCGTCCGCGAGCCGGACGTGGCCAGCGGCCATCGCCTCGAGTTGAAGGCAAGTCACGAGCACGAAGGCGCCGAGACCGATGCGTATGCCGAGTTGTTCGGCGATGCGATGAATGGCGAGACGTTCCGCTTCGCGCGGCAGGATTACGTCGAGGAGGCGTGGCGGATCGTGGACCCTGTGCTCGACAACGGTGCGCCGATTCTCTACGACCCGGGCAGCTGGGGTCCGGAGGAAGCCGAGGATCTGGTGCCGGGCGGGTGGTACGCGGTGGACGACCGGTGACGGCTGGGATTCAGACACTCTGGCTGGTCCGGCATGGAGAGACCGCGTGGACACGAACGGGCCAGCATACCGGCCGGACGGATGTCCCACTCACGCCGTTCGGCGAGCAGCAGGCGAGTGCGATCCGGACGAAGCTCGGCGCGCGACAGTTCGCGCTCGTGCTCTCCAGCCCGCTCACCCGTGCACTGGAGACGTGTCGGCTGGCCGGGTTTGGCGACGTGGCGGCGATCGAACGCGATCTGCAGGAGTGGGACTACGGCGAGCTTGAAGGCAAGACGATTGCTGACATCCGGACGCTGCACCCCGACTGGAGCGTGTGGACTCGCGGCGCGCCCGGGGGCGAGTCGCCTGACGACGTCGCACAGCGGGCGGACCGCATCATCACCCGTGTGATCGCCGCCGAGGGTGACGTCGCGCTGTTCGCGCACGGACACCTGCTGCGGGTGCTGGCCGCGCGTTGGCTCGGGCACCCGGCGCGCGCGGGTGCGGGACTGTTCATGGACACCGCGTCGGTGAGTGTGCTCACCAGCCATCGCGAAGATCGCATCATCCAGCATTGGAACGAGATCTGTCATCTCGGCGGGCACTGACGTGCTGCGCGACGAAGTTCTGGCCGACGCCGATGCGGTCGCACTCCGGGCGGCGGAGGTGATCGCTGAGGCGGCGCGTGAGGCGGTGGCAGCGCGCGGCCGGTTCCTGCTGGCCACCAGCGGCGGCAGCACCCCGTGGCTGATGCTGCGCTATCTGGCCGACCTGAATATGCCGTGGGACAGGGTGTCGCTCTTCCAGGTGGATGAGCGGATCGCGCCGGCTGGTCACAGCGATCGCAACCTGACCCACCTCGAGCGGGTGTTCATCGCGCACCTCCCGGCGCCGTTTGGGGGGCTGTATCCGATGCCGGTCGAATTGCCTGATTCCGACAAAGCGGCGCGTTTGTATTCTGATACTGTCTCATCACTGGCTGGTAATCCGCCGGTTCTGGATCTGGTACACCTCGGGCTCGGCGAGGACGGCCACACCGCGTCGCTGCTGCCGAATCAGCCGGTGCTCGACGTGACTGACGCCGCGATCGCGGTCACCGGGGAGTACGCCGGGCGGCGCCGGATGACCATGACGTACCCGGTGCTGAACGCCGCACGGCGCATTCTCTGGGTCGCCACGGGCGCGCCCAAGGCTCCGATGCTGGCCAGGCTCCTCGAGGGCGATCAGACGATTCCTGCTGGCCGGGTCCGCTCGGATCACGCGATCGTGCTGTCCGACGCAGCGGCAAACCCCGGCCTGCACCGGTGAGCCGAGACCCTCTCACCGGTTCCGCATCAGCGTCTCCGTGAATGCTCGGGGCTGCTCCAATCGACCGGCAGGGCCAGGCCGGGACCGGGTACGTTTGGCGCATCCAACTGCACGACTCATCACCATGACGCACACACGCCGCGCACACACGCCGCGCACACACGCCGCGTACACACGCCGCACACACATGCCGCCGCCCACGAGTTGGCGACCGGCGTTGAGGAACTGACATGAATCCGTTGGAACTCTGGCAGCGTTACCAGACGCACCTCTGCGTGACCGAGTCGCTCGGGATCTCGCTCGACATCTCACGCATGCGCTTCGCGGACGATTTCGCGGCCCGCATGGCCGCTCCGATGCGTGGCGCATTTGCGGCGATGGAAGCGATCGAGAAGGGAGCGATCGCCAATCCGGACGAAGGGCGCATGGTTGGCCACTACTGGTTGCGCGCTCCTGAACTGGCCCCCGAGCCGGCGATGACGAGCGCGATCACCAGCACGATCGAGCACATTCACCAGTTCGCGGCGGCGGTGCACAGCGGCCAGATCGTCAGCGAACGCCGCGTCCGTTTCGAGCAGCTGTTGGTGATCGGAATCGGCGGTTCGGCACTGGGGCCGCAGTTCATTGCCGACGCACTTGGCACCGGCGCCGACAGGCTCACGCCGCACTTCTTCGACAACACCGATCCGGACGGCATGGCGCGCGTGATCGAGCGCCTGGGTGACCGGCTGGCGAGCACCCTCACGCTGGTGATCTCGAAGTCGGGCGGCACCAGGGAGACGCGCAACGGGATGCTCGTCGCTGAAGCGGCCTACCGGAAAGCGGGGCTGAGTTTCGCGCAGCATGCCGTCGCCGTGACCGGTGATGGCAGTGAGCTCGACAAGACTGCAACCGCCGCTGGCTGGCTGGCGCGGTTTCCGATGTGGGACTGGGTGGGCGGCCGCACCTCGATCTTCTCCGCCGTCGGCCTGCTGCCGGCCGCACTGCAGGGCATCGACATCACGGCGTTGATCGATGGCGCACGCGCGATGGATGTGGCGACGCGCAACACGATGGTGGCGTCGAACCCGGCGGCGCTGCTGGCGCTGATGTGGCACCACGCGGGCGGTGGCCGCGGCACGAAGGACATGGTGGTGCTGCCCTACAAGGATCGCCTGCTGCTCTTCTCACGTTACCTCCAGCAACTGGTGATGGAGTCGCTGGGCAAGGAGCTCGATTTGTCGGGCGCGGTGGTGCATCAGGGCATTGCGGTCTATGGCAACAAGGGCTCGACCGATCAGCACGCGTACGTGCAGCAACTACGTGACGGCGTTCACAACTTCTTCATGACCTTCGTCGAAGTGCTCGAGGACCAGGCCAGCACGCCGCTGGAGGTCGAACCGAACGTGACGTCGGGTGACTACCTGCTGGGGTTCATGCTCGGCACACGCGAGGCGCTGCACCAGAACGCGCGTGAATCGATGACACTGACATTACCCGATGTCAGCCCCCGTTCGGTCGGGGCGCTGATTGCGCTGTACGAACGCGCAGTGGGCCTGTACGCGTCGCTGGTGAATGTGAATGCCTACCACCAGCCGGGCGTCGAGGCGGGAAAGAAGGCGGCGACCACAGTTCTTGTCGTGCAGCAGAGCGTACTTGCTGCGCTGCGCGCCACACCGACACCACGAACGGCGGAGCAGCTCGCCGTCGCGGCGGGTGTTGCCGAGCAGGTGGAGACCGTGTTCAAGGTGCTGGAGCATCTGGCGGCGAACGCGCGCGTACGGCGGACTGCTGGCGCGACGACAACCAGCGCCACGTACCACTTCGACACGTCGGCGTGAGGCTGCACGCCGGTTGTTCGGAGCACCGCTCCCAAAGCGAGGGTTTCGCGGTACGTTCGTGCCGACCAACGTCCGCCCGCCCGCTTGTTCCCGGAGACACCCATGCTGCGCCGACTCGCCCTGCTTCTCGCCTGCCCCACGATCGTGTGCGCGCAACCCCAGCCAGCACCGGTCAAGCCAGGCTGGCAATGGACCATGGACTCCGTCCGCACCGTCGTGAACGCGGTACGCGCAGGCCGTTCACTCGCACCCGCCACCTGGCCCGGTGGCGCACGGGTGGCGGTGCTGCTCTCCTTCGACGTCGACAACGAGACGATACCGATTCGCTTCGGCGAACCCACGGTGGGCACCCTCGCCTCGGCACAGTACGGCGCGCGGCGCGGATTGGGACGACTGGTCCGACTGCTGGACTCGCAGCGGATTCCAGCCTCGTTCTTCATTCCATCGGTAAGCCTGGCGCTGACACCATCGATGGTGGATACCATCAAGCGCAGCGGCCGACACGAGTTCGCCGTCCACGGCTGGATTCACGAGCTGAACACCACCCTCCCCGACTCGGCCGAACGCGCACTGCTGAAGAAGGCCGTTGCCGAACTGACCGCACTCACCGGAACCAAGCCAACCGGGTACCGCGCACCGAGCTGGAACTTCAGCCCGAACACACTCGGCATTTTGCGTGACATGGGCTTTCGGTACGAGAGTTCGCTGATGGCCGATGACAATCCATACGAATTGTTGCAGAACGGTCGGCCGACGGGCCTTGTCGAGCTGCCGGTCGAGTGGATTCTGGACGACGCACCACTCTTCGATCCGCGCGGTAACGCCTACATGAATCCGCGTGACGTGGCACAGGTCTGGATGGACGAGTTTGACAAGGCATACGACGAGCGTGGAATGTTCCTGCTGACGATGCACCCGCATGTGTCGGGGCATCGCTCGCGGATCGTCGCACTCGAGCTGTTGCTGGCGCACATCAGGGTGAAGGGTGCGGGGAAGGTCTGGTACGCCACACACGCCGCGGCTGCCGAGTACGTGCGGACGGCGGCGGCGCTGGGTGAACCGATCCCACCCGGAAGGGAATGATCGCCACGGCGGTACGCACTCACGACTGCTGATGTGATCGGTAGGGCGCGAGAACGCCACGGCGCTGAGGACGTTGCATCACGTGTGGAGCGTGGACGCCTGCACAGCGCACGGCTGCATTGACGGACCCTGTGCTGCCGCATCGGACCGGCCTGCTAAGGAGCGTTCGACATGCCATTCGTACCGCAGTCACTTCCCTGGCCGGGCAACCGCGCCTTTCTGATGGTCCACGGGATCGGTGACGCTAGCGCAGGCAAGGCCGGCTCGTTTCCCGATGATGCGTTGCGAAGCATCCTCGGCGCTGACGCTGCGACAACGGCGATCTACCGGCTCAACTATGACTTCATCAACGACTGGCTGTCCACCAAGCTGAACTTCGCTGCCGGCGTCAGTGCGATGAAGACAGCACTGAGCGCCGAAATGGGGGGGACGGCCACCGATGCGATGATCGCGGAGTACGCCGGTGATGTGTTGTGGCCGATCCTCAGCATGGATCTCCGGTTCGCCGTGCGGGATGCATTCATCGCACAGCTGCAGCAGATCGAGCGCGACCGGGCGCGCGCCGCCGATGCACGAGGCGACAATGCCCTCGACTACAGCGTCTCGATCCTCGCGCACAGCCTTGGGTGCTTTCACACCTACGAAGTGCTGACGGCAGTGGCCATGCAGCCAGAACACGAGTTGCAGCCGGCGAGTGATCTGGTCAAGTATGATTCGGTCATTCTGATGGCATCACCAGTGCAGCTCATCCGGACGATCGGCGGAGCGATCGCAGGGCTGATCCCCGATATCGGAAGCGTGGCGACCCTGTCGCAGCCGCTGGCAATTCCGGCCGAGCAGCGACGTGGCCGGAACGTGCGCTGCACGAAAAAGTTCGTCTCGGTCACCGGAACGCACGATCCGGTTGGCGGCCATCTGCTGGGGCAGCAGCTCCCGTGGGGCTACATGAAGGTGCCGGCTCAGAAGAGCATCATCGTGCCACAGACTGGTCTCAACCTCACCAGCGCTGAAGCCACGGCGCAGGCACTGGCGGCGGCATTCGCACCCGGTGGTCCGACTGCCAATGATCCGCACTCATGGACGGCCTACATCGCCGGTCAGGAGCCGCTCCTGCGAACGGGAGTCGTCGCGTGAGCGCCAATCATCTCACCCGAATCGGCGGCGTGATCGGTGGAGCGCTGCTGGCTGCCGCACCACAGGTCACCGCGCAGCAAAGCCGGATGGTCGCAGACTCGGCACTCATCGCCACCGCGGATTCCTTCACCGTCGGCGACTACTGTCGCGCCACGCGTGCCGTCACGGCATCAGCTCCGATCATGACGGCACTGAAATCAGACAGCACGATCGTCCGTATCAGTGGTGCGACCATCTGTGATCCACTGCTCTCCAGCTTCTCGCTGCACGCACTGTTCGGTGGCACCCATGCACCACTTGCCGCCGTCGCACGACTCCACGCCCGCGGCACGCAGGAGAACCGCGCACGAATCCTCGATGCGATGTCGGAGTTTCGCGCCGTGGTGCAGAACGATGACGACGGCGATGGCCAGAACATCAGGGACGTCGTCACGCGCTCGCTCGATCCGGCCACCAACCAACTGGTGGTGCGGGTGTCATCCACCGTGCAGCGCCTGCTCCTGACGGACGCGCAGGACAAGGTACTCGAGCGCCTCGCGCGATATGAGCGCAAACTCGGCCCCACCTCCGCGCGACTGAACGGCCCCGAAGTGCTGCTCAACTACGCCGCGCAACGCTGGATCCCCCGCTTCCGCGCCGATCCGCTGCGCGGCCCGAGTCCGTGGGAAGTGATCGCATCATACGCACCAGGCTATGTCACCTGGAGCGCTGACCGCGTGCAGGCCGTCTCGGCCAGCGAGTTCGGCCTGCGGCGCTATCTGTTCGGCGACCGATTCGGGCAATCCGGACCGCGCGGACTGCTCTATCCGAGTTACTGGGCTGCCGGCGTGATCACCGCCAGCGACCGCAATGGCGCGCTGGTCTGGCCATGGGAGGGACGGAGCCGCGTTGGCGGATTCGTGAGCTGGGGCTCGCTCAAGGTGGCGTACATTCCCGATCGCGATGGGTCAGTACTCGTCACCAAGCAGTTTCAGGCGATTCCGTTCGTCTTCTGAATACGCGCGGCAGCTAGCCGATCGTCACGGTCGGATCACCGAGCAGCACCATCGACTCCAGATCGGACGCGATCAGGCGCAACCGACGCACGTCGTCGGCAGCGCCGGCCTTGAACGCGTTCATGTCATCGCGCGAGTTCGCGACATCGCGCCACAGTCCCCCCACCGCGCGGTAGTAGGTCTGCATCGCGAGGCCAAGCGGCGGTTTGCTGGCGCGGTGCAGCTGTCCGTAGAACGCGTCGATGATGTGGGCGGTGGTGGTCTGGCCATTGCGCGTGTCGCGCAGGGTCCAGTCGAAGGTCGGTTCCACGTGACCGATGAAGGCCCGTGCCGGCGCCGGTCGGCCCAGCAGCAGTTTCGGCAATGGTGCCGACTGTGCACCAAGCGCGCCGAGCGCGGTCAGCGTCTGCCCGAGAGTCGAGTTGGCCGGTGCCACACCCGCGAACGCCGACACGGCATCGCAGCCAGCGGAGCAGCAGGCGTGTGCATACCACACCGCGCCATGTGGTGACCAGGCGGCGGTGAGCGCGCCGAGCGCCAGTGTCGTGTGATCGCGATCGACGGGTACGCCGAGCTGCGCCTTCATGGCAGCCGCATCATCGAGCGGGCCGGTGGCACCGTGACTCGAGGTCGCGATGAAGGCCGGTGTACGCTGCACCAGCGCATCGACCAGCGCCGGGCCGGTGGAGGTATCGTCAGCCAATGCACCGCCCTGCATCACGAACTCGTGGCCGGCGTCGGTCGCGAATGCCTTCGCAAGGCGATCGGCAATCGTGCGACGCATGAGACGGGTGATGTCCTGCGGACCGTGATCCACCGCCCACACCACCGGCTTCGCCCGCGCCACCGTCGCGCCGTTCCAGTCGCTGAGCAGCGCGTCGATGTAGTGCTCGAGGCCTGCCGGGTCGAGATCGAGTCGTCCGACTGCCGCATCCAGCTGCAGGCGATACTGCACGGACCATGGAATGTCGGTTGGCGATCCGATGATCAGCAGAAACTTCGGTATCGCGTTGGCACCCATGCCACGCAAGCCGGCAACGCCGGGATCGGAGTGAGATCCATCAGGTGCATGGCGGCGCAGCACACCCGGAGGCAGTGAACTCACGTAGCGGAAGACCGGCGCATTGCTGCGCGCGGCGATCAACGTGCGCACACACTCCGGTGCATCGAGGGCGCGGGCCTTGTCCGGCGCCGGTGCGCTGGAGTCAGGCAGCACAACGCCCCATCCGATCGTCGGGTCGCGCCAGTTGCCCGGGTCGACCTCGGCCGGCGCCAGGAGCTTCTTCGGCGGCTCGCGTTTGCCCGCCGTGCCCCACGCATCAAAGGCCGCATCCCGCGCCGCGACGACCGGAGCGCCGCACCAGGCATTGGCGCGCAGCTGTCCGTCATCATGCAGGATGGCGTCGTCGTCAGCCACCCGGTGCGGCTCCATCGAAGGTGCCATCGACATCGGGCCACAGCCGCTCCGGCACACCGGCCTGCGTCAGCGCCTTGGCCATCGCGGCGTGACGACGGTCCTCGGACAGCGAGTCCCGCACCGATCGCAGCCACACCACCACGGTGTCGAGTGCCGCCTTCTGGGCGCCGATGATGACGTCGGTGACGGCGTCGGCGGCGAGGCGAAACTCCATCGCATCGACGCCGCGAACGTAGAGCGCGGGCAGCGCCCACTCGTGCCGCGTTGATGCGTTGCCCTGATGCAACGCGTTGATCGCATCGCGCGCATCGTGGGTGATCGAGGCCCACTCGAACCGCACCGTGTCGCCGGCATCGAGCTGCTGCTTCACGGTCACCAGTTCGGAAAGCAGCGCGCCATAGATCGCGCGCGAAAACTCGTGCGCATCGCTCGCGTCCACCGGCTCCAGCATCGCAAAGGCTGCCGGGAACGCCGATGACACCACCCGGTGCGCCAGCGACAGCGAGTCGCGGCTGGCCTGCGCGCCTTCGCAGCAGTTGAGCACCAGCAGCCATGGGTTGTCGAGCGCCTCACCAAACGTTTCGAGCTGGTCGCCATTGATGGTGACCGAACCGGCGGTGACCGCAGCATCGGCGAAATCGGCGGCGGTGCCGAGTTCGAGCCGCTGATCGCCGTCACCGGCGCGACCATGACAGAAGAAGTGAATGATGTTCGGCTGCCAGCGGCGAATTGCACCGAGCACCTTGGCGCTGGAGGCATCCACGCCGGCTACTGAGGCCCAGTGACGACCGGCAGCGATGTCGGCCGTCACCTGGGCGTGGACGACCGGATCTCCGGTGAGTACATGGACATCCACCGGCAGCCCGCACGCGCGGGCATCTTCGGCCGCGTCGCGCAGCATCACCCATTCGCGCTCCTGGCCGGTGATGCCATGGGCCGAGATGACCGCGAGCAGTTTCACCGGCAGCCGAAAGAGCGGGGTCGGTCGTGCAATCGTGCTGGCCGGATCGGTGATGCGTCCGATGGGCCATCGTCGATCGAGGGCGACGAACTTGTCGGCCACGTCGCACAACGTTTCCCACGCGATCAGCTCGGCATCTCCTTCGCTGAGTTTGACGTAGAGCGGCGCCTGCACGCCGGCGGTGGTGGTGCCAAGTGAGTCGAGGACCGCGGCGATCCCCGCGTGCTTGCGGAGTGCATCACGCAGCAGTCGGCCACGCGCGACGACCGCGTCCGGCGTCCCCCATGCAGGCAGGGGAGCGAGTATCAGCGGCCGCACGTGGGTCATGCCCGGAATGTTGGCGCTGTGGCGCTCGATCTTCATCACGAACTGCTCGAGGTTCGTGGCGGGATCGACGGTGCCACTGGGGTCAACGGTAATGACGGTTCTCATGCGGTACCACCTTCGGCTGCCTGGGCTGCCTGTTCAGTGAGGGGCGACTTCAGTGAGGCCTTGTCGAGCACTCGCTCTGCGGCTGCGTCTTCGTCGGCGAATGCTGCCACCGACTCCCGGAGCGAATCGAGCATCGTGATGGATGCGTGCCGCCGCACACTCTGCACCGGATCATCGTCGTCGTCTCGCGCATTCTTCTGCAGCCGGAGCTGTACCTGCTCGGCCACACGTTCAGTGGCTGCCACCCACGGCTTCAGCGGGCCAGCGCGCAGAATGATCGCGTCCAGCGCTGAGGGGCTGCGGCTCGCCTCCTCGGCCGCGGCACTCTGTGCGTAGTTGCGCGACACCGGTGATTCGAGCGTCAGATGCTTGCGCTCGCTGCCCTGCATGCCAACCTCGAACGGATCTGCCGAGTTGTTGCCCACGCGATAGGGCTGACAGTAGACGAAGAGCGCATCCGAGACCGGCATGCCGGATGGTGCCGTGTCGAACAACAGCCGGTACGCCGGCGCCAGCAGCGCCTGTCGGGGATCACGATCGAGGCTGTGCATCAGCAGCGGACCAGGGCGTGACTGCCCGATCTCGTCGGCCAGCGCGCGCAACCCCATTGGCGAGAAATTGTCGCGCACACCGGTCAGCACCGTACCCCACGCGCCGACCTGTGTCATGAAATTCAAGAGCTCGATGGCACTGACCGGCCCCGCGCGATGGTCGCCAGTCCGTTCGAGTGGCGATTGGGCCATCAGCAGCGCGCCGCGATCGCGCGTGAGGTAGCCATGGCCGATCATGTGCACCACGTCCACCGAGTGCTTGACCAGCGCGTTGCGCATCCAGAGCAACCAGGGCGATCGCAGCTGGCCGGTGCGATCGACCAGCCGTGAGGAGATATCGGCGAGTGCGTACGGTGCGGCATCGACGGGATCGTAGAGCGTCAGGCGGACGTTGCTGTCCGACACGAGCGCCGAGGCGGCACGTACCTCCTTGTACAGCGTGGTGTCCGTGAACACATGGACTTCCGTTCGCCGCACCGAGGCCTTCATGATGCCGCCGATGGCATCGTGCAGAGCCTCCCGCACGAATCCTTCCTCGAAATTGAGCGGGGCAGTCGCGCACAGTGCCACGTCGAGCACGTCGGACGACTCGCGTGGTGGCGGGAAGAGAAAATCGGGCAGCATCAGGATTGCGTGGCCGAATTCACTGCCGAACGCCCGCTCCCACGGCATGAATCGGAGCGCGCCATACGGCTTCACCAGATGCACCCACAGCGGCTGGCCGTCGTGAATGTTGTCCTGCATCCACTGCCCGATCTCGCCGATCAGGTCAGCAGGCAGCGCGCTGGTAGTCGGCGCCGCCCGCGTGTTGGTTGGATCGCGCGTCAAACCGAGCGCCGAGATGGTGCTGAGCCAGATCCGGACGTCGGTCATGGTGCCGTCCACCTTCGCCTGCAGCGTGAAGAGCACTTCTGGCCGCACCGGGCGCATCTCGACCTTCAGCACGACCAGGTTGAACTCTCGCTTCAGCGACTCGGCCATGGCTCTGCTCCCTCAGGGGCGCATGTGTGCGGTGGCCAACGTCCACGCCAGATACCACACGTCGTCGTTGAGAATGCCGCCGTGCCCATCGATGACGCGCGACCCGTCGATCCCGATCACCGCCGGCGCCCTGGGGAGCGTATACGGCTCACCCGGCTTGCGAATCGGAATGATCTCGGCCCCCACCGTGGCGCGTGGACCATACCCACCCATGGCCGCAAACTTGCTCGGTGACTCGGCACCGGCGTACTGCAGCTCGCCGAGATCGTCGTGACGGCGCACCGAGAGATGAAACATCGTGTGCAGCGGTGTGTCGCGCGTGCTGAACGTCGCCACAATCGGTTGACGCACGCGGGCGCGTGCCGCGAAGAACCCTCCGGGCACATTCCGCTCGGGCACCGAGTCGGCAAACGCATACTGCGAGATTGCCGGCTGCATCAGCAGCGCGGATTCCACCTGGCGTGTGGTCTGCGGCATCCTGCAGGTTGCGGTCATCACCACCTTGCAGCCGTAGGAATGGCCAAGCAGATGGACGCGCGCCGTCGGGTCACTTTTCATGAGCAGATCACTGAGCAGCGGTGCAACGCCGGCCGCGCCGATCTTTCCCGCGCGATCCTTCATCTGCCACACCGTGAACGGCTTGAGCAGGTTGCGCGGGTCGAGCGCGCGGAGGATACCGCCGATGCCGGCAGCGGCAGGCACGCTCGCGCCTGGTGCAGTCGTCACCGACCCGACAGCGTCGTAGTCGGGCTCTGGCGTGGCAAGCGCATCGGCTGACGCCAGCAGGTCGGCGGAAGTCGGGGCGGATTCGGCACCGGCTTCCGAATCGCTCGCGCCACTCAGCACTGCGGCGAGGATGTCGGCCAGTTCCGAGGCCTCAGCGGAATCGAGTGTGGTCGCTGACGCAAGCGCATGGAAGCGAGCACGTGCGGCAGCGGGCACCTGTGCCCCGATTTCTGCCAGCAGACTCTGCATCGCGCCGACGCTGGCATCCTGCACCGCCGTGCTGGCAAAGCCCGGTCCCGTTTCGCTTTCGAAAATCGTGAGGCTCTGGCTGGGCCAGAAGACGCCCACCAGCAGCGGCCTGTACGTCGCCGGCATCGGCAGTGCTTTCGCCGATCGCAGCGCCTGGAATCCGCGGATGAACTCTTCGTAGCGCTTCGTCGCGGCCGACCAGTCGTTGTTCCAGCCGTGCGAGAAGAGAAAGATGTCGGTGACACCCGACAGATTCGCGAGCAGGTGCGCACGTGTCAGCGGTCCGGTACAGATGCCGTCGCTATCGAACGGCATGATGTAGTACGGAAACGCTGCGCCTTCTGGCGTGGTCAGCGTGCGATACGGGCCGGCGGGGAGTTGCGTCGTCACGTGCTCCGATCCTGTGAGGGGTGGCCGGGTGTGTGCGCGACATACTGCAATTTTCGTACAGCGAGCTCTGTCGCCAGAGAGACGAACTCACTGCGCCGCCACTCTCACGTGTCGCGCGTGCAGGATGATATGCGAATGCACCGATGATCGCGATCCACCCGCGAACATCGGCGCCTCAGATCTCGCCCAACAACCTCAACTGTGCGAACGAGACCCATGGCCGGGTTCGTTCGCGCGTCGCATCAAGCTGGTCGCAACATCTTGAACGCCTGTACCCATCAACCGCCGCGCATTCCCGGAATGCACCAGAGCATGCACAACGGTTCGGCGGCGCGGGCCGCGACGGCGGTGCCCACATCCGTCGGCGCCCAGCCAAGTGCAGTGATCAGTCCGCTGACGGTCACTTTCGCAGTCGCATCGTTGCCACACAGGAACATCGTTGTTGGCCCGCCCGGGAGTGTTGGATGCACCATCAGTCCGGCGCCGACGGTCTTTGCGACCGTGCCGGCACCGAGAATGCCGATGCTCATGCCGTGCGCCGTTGGTTGTGTGACCACGCAAGCCTATTGGCGCACCAGTGTTCCGGAAAAAAGCAACTTCGTGTTCGGGTCCAGCTCAACTGACACCGGCGCGACATCGGCAGGAAGGGAATAGCGCCCATCGCGCGCGTCGAGTCGGACCCGTTCGACACGCACCTTTCCGCCGGGCGTTGCAATCCCGATCTCGATCGGCAGCACGAACGGCTCGCCGGCCTGCGCTTGCCTCAGCTCGACGACCACCTGCTTTGCCGCCGCATCCCAGCGCCAGCTGCCGTCAATGCGCGGTATGCCGCCGCGATACAGCCATTGCTGAAAGAAAGGCCCTAGGTCACGACCCGCCGCTCGTTCCATCGCCAGCCGGAAGTCGGCGGTGGCGGCGTTCTTGTCACGGAACCGCGCGTAGTAGTCGCGAATGCCCGCCCAGAAACGATCATCCCCGATTTCCTGGCGCAACATGTGCAACGTCCAGCTGCCCTTCTGATACGTCATGCCCGTCGTCACGTCAGCCATGTCAGCCAGGTTTGCGTGAATCACGCGATAGTCCGGCCGCTTGGCATCGAACGCAACGACGCTGCGACGCGAGTCGCGCAACCCCTCGGCGAATTCGTCGCGACCGTAGGCGTGTTCGATGAACAACAGCGTGAAGTAGGTCGCAAACCCTTCGCTGAGCCAGACGTTGTCCCAGTCACTCTCGGTGACCGCATTACCGAACCACTGATGCGCGATCTCGTGAATGACGACGTTCCGCCACCGTACCGGACGATTGCCCGCCACGCTGCCCGCACTGTAGAAGATGGCCGATGCCGCCTCCATGCCACCGCTGACGGAGTTCGACTGCACGTTGGCCAGCTTCTCGTACGAGAACGGGCCGATCCACTCACTGTAGAACGCCAGCGCATCCTTGGTCGGCACCGCAAAATCGTGAAAGCCCGCGTCGCGCTGCTTGGCAAAGACCCACGTTTCGATCGGGACACCGTTGTAGTCCCCCACATGCTGCACGGCGAAGTGCGCGACACCGAGCGCATACAACCACGGCGCGATCGGTACCGACTCACGCCAGACCGTGCGTCGCGTGCCACGAGCATCGTCCGTCTCCTCGACCCGCAACCCGTTCGAGATCACCTGATAGTGCGACGGCGCCGTGACGTCCATCTCCATCGTCGCCTTGTCGGCGATGTGGTCGATCATCGGCAGCCAGTGATGTCCCTTGTCCGGCCAGTTGTCGGAGAAGAATGCCCGATCACCGAGGGGCGTTGGCTTGATCTGCAGGCCATCGGCGGGAATACCGGCATAGCGCACCACCAGCTCGATCATCGTACCTGGGGGTACGGCGCCATCGAGCGTGATCACAAGTCGGTCGGCGGCGTGCTGATAGGCGAGGGCCTTGCCGCCGCGCGTCACCGCACTGACGCGCATGCCGCGTCCTTGCCGCCCGGGCGTCATCCCTGCCAGATCGAGGGAGACCTGCCCCAGATCCGCTTTCAGGAGGCGCAGCCGCACGGTGGCTTCGCCATCGATGCGATCGGTGCTGTCGGAGAGAATCACGACGAAGCGGTAGTGCTCGACGTCAATCGGCTGGCGCGGATATGGATCAGCGCGCAGCGCGTTCGTCACGCCAGCGAGCAGAAGAAGCGACGCGAGGCACCGAGATACACGTGACATGTTCGTTCCGGTACGGTGAAGAGTTGGCCTGCCAATCAGCACTGACTGCATCCTGCACAACGCCCGTCACATCCGTCTACTTCCTCGCGGCCGGACCGTTGAACCAGATTGCATTGGGCGCCTCTGATCGCGCCACCGCAAGGTCGGGCCAGGTATCACCATCGAGATCGCCGATGGCAACGCCATACACGGTACCCTTGCCATCATTCCAGCGGATCGACGAAAAACCCGGCTGTGCGCCACGGCTGGTGTTGAAGAAGACCGTGCCCGGTCCTTCAGCAGCGCCAACCACGATGTCGAGTGCGCGATCCTTGTTCAGGTCTCCAATGCCAATTGCGCCGGCCTCGAGCGCCCCGGTGCTGATCTCAGCGGCATCTGCAAATCGCCGCGACCCCAGGTTGCGGAAGACGAGGATTCGTTTCGTGGTCAGATCACCAAGCACCAGATCCGGCGTGCCGTCACCATCGATATCGCCAGCCGCTGCCGCCCGCACCGACACCTGCGACGGGCCGAGCGGCGCGGCGCTACCTGAGAACCTTCCGGTACCGTCGTTCCAGAGCATCACGCTCTGCCCACCATCGCGATGCGGCACGAACAGATCCGTTGTGCCATCACCATCGAAATCGGATGCCACGATGATGGTTGCGGATTGCGTCGGCAGCGGGGTGCAGACGGGAAAGCTCGCGGCCCCGTCGTTCAGACACACGAAACTCGGGCGTGGCGTGGCCGGATTGCTGCTGCGGTTCGCGACGATGATGTCTGGACGCGCATCACCGTTCAGGTCTGCGACGGTGACATACCGCGTGGACCACTCCGGATGGCCGAATGTCCCCGCTGCGCGATAGTGCCCCGTGGCGTCACTGAGATAGATGAGTTTCGCATCGGGGCGATCATTGCTGACGACGAGATCGAGCGTACCGTCGCCGTTCAGGTCTGCCAGTGCCGCCGTGTAGGTGCGATCCGCTGAGTCGCCAATCGCCTCGGGCGTGAAGTGCGCGCGACCGTCGTTGCGCAGGACCAGATTGCGCAGCGGCCAGTGGCGCCCCTTGGCGAGGATCACGTCCAGATCGCCATCACGATCGATGTCGCCCAGACTCACACTGGCCGACGTCTCGCTGGTCGTTTCGAGGAGTTGCATGCGCTCGAACGATCGGAGTTCGACCAGGCGCGCGGTGAGCACCGGGAGTGCGCAGATGCCGATGAAGACCAGCCGGCGTGCGCGCGGGCGGCGGCTGTGTGGCGCGGCGTGGGTGACCGGCTTCGGGCTGCCGTTGAGGCCAGGGCTCATATCGGGTGGTGGAAGGAACGAAGAACCGGATCCCGACAGGAAACTACCGGTGGGGCCGAGGATGCACGTCGACGCAACGGGGCCGCGGGATCGGGCGCGAAGACCACGGAGGCAGAGCGCCAAACATCGGTGCGCCGGCGAGCTGCCGGCGAGCACTTCCCCGGGTCGTGGCGCCGCCGGCCGGTCGGGTGGTTCTCACGGACCGGCTGGCCCCCACGCAATCCGCGGTGCTTCCAGCGCGAGCACTGACTATCATGACGCTCACCCATGCCGATGTCTTCGTCTGCCGCTCTGCAGTACCTGCTCCCCAAGCAGGCACTTACCACCCTCGCCGGCCGCATTGCGTCGGCGAAGGCGGGGGGAGCCACCACGGCGCTCATCCGCTGGTTCGTGAACAGCTATCACGTCAACATGAAGGAAGCGGCCGAGCCGGATCCGGCGCGGTACGAGACCTTCAACGACTTCTTCACCCGGGCACTGAAGCCCGGCGCCCGGCCAATTGCGACGGCGGATTTCGTCTGCCCGGTGGACGGTGCCATCAGTCAGTGCGGAACGATCGAAGGCGATCAGGTGCTGCAGGCGAAAGGGCACAACTATTCCATCACCGCACTCGTCGGCGGTGACGAGACGCTGGCGGATCAGTTCACCGACGGCTCCTTCGCCACGATCTATCTCAGCCCGAAGGACTATCATCGCATTCACATGCCGGTCGACGGGCGCCTGACACGGATGATCTACGTGCCGGGCGACCTGTTCTCGGTGAACCCGGATACCGCGCGCAACGTCCCCGGACTCTTCGCACGCAACGAGCGCGTCGTCTGCGTCTTCGAGAACGAACAGGGGCCGTTCGTGATGGTGCTGGTGGGTGCGACGATCGTGGGCAGCATGGCCACCGCTTGGCACGGTGTGGTGAATCCGCCTCGCTCCGAGGCACCGCGCGAGTGGCACTACGGCGACGACAGCGTCACGCTCGCAAAGGGCGATGAGATGGGGCGATTCCTGCTGGGATCGACCGTGGTGATGCTCTTTCCCTCGCAGTACGTGCTCTTCACGCCGCGCTGGAAGGCGGGGCTGGCGGTGAAGATGGGTGAGAGCATGGGGATCAGCTATCCGCGGACGGCGGAAACGCGGATCTGACCGCGGCCGATCCGTTCCGTTTCGGGCGGATTACCGATGCTGATCCACCAGAATCGAATTCCCGTCAGGATCCATCACCACAAAACTCGCCGGACCCGTCGTGCTCTCGTCGGCTTCGGTCGAGAATTGCACGCCCTGCGCCTTCAACTGGCGCTGGAGCTCACGCACGTCGGTGAACTCAGCCAGCGGCTGCGCGCTGCTGTCCCACCCGGGATTGAAGGTCAGGATGTTGGCCGGAAACATGCCCTGGAACAGGCCGATCACGGTGTCGCCGTTCTTCAGGATCAGCCACTTGTGTGCCTCGTTGCCGCCGAGCTTCGCGAATCCGAACTTCTCATAGAACGACTTTGACGCTTCGATGTCCTTGACGGCAAGGCTGATGGAGAAGGCTCCGAGGTGCATGCGGGTGCTCCAGTTGAAGTGACGCCACGAGTCGCCCGAACCGCCCGCGAAACAGCAGGCCGCACCGACGGATTCAGCAGAGGTAATCCAACAGCACGGCCCACGCGCGTCAACCACCCGGCTCGCGCTACGGCTTCGTCAGCACTTCCTCGAAATACGCCAGCGCCCGATCGTCCCCGCTCTGCCCCAGCCAGAAGATGGCCTGCTTCCGGATGCGGGGATCGAGCCTGCCGCGCGCGATCGCCAGCAGCGGGCCCACACCTTCCCCGTTCGGACGCTGCGACAACGCAAACACTGCCTGCTTTCGCACTTCCACGTCCCCGTTCTCGTCCTCGGCCAGCCCGTTCAGCGCACCGGTGGCGTCACTGGCCGCCTGCCCCAGCCAGAACACGGCACTCTTCCGCAGTTCGACCGGACGACCAGTGTCTTTCGCCAGCCGCAGCAACGTCGGCCAGATCGAGGACGAATCGGCGAGCGTGGCAACCGTGATCGCCTCCCGTGCCACCTTCCCCTCTCCCGTTTCCGCGAGACGGATGAACCAGCGTCCGGCATCCGACGCGGCGACCGTGCCTACATCGGCGGCGTCACCCAGCGTACCCCATCGCCCACCGATGTAGTACCGGACCGCCGTGGGTGCACCGTCGCGAATGTCCATCGCCACACGCACAGGCCCGGGCTCACACTCCGACTCCCACTCGCCGTTTCGCCCGCGACTGCCGCGGGTGTAGAAGCTCATGGACTGTCCGCTGCCACATACCCCCTCGCGCGCCTTGAACTGGAAGCGCAGTGTTCCGGTGCCAACGCGCCGGACCGACTGCGCGATCGATTCCTGCGCCCGCAGTGGCACGCTCAGCAGCGCACCAGCCACCAGGATGAGGCCCACCGCGCGCGCGCTCATTTGTTGATCAGCTCCGTCAGGAACGCCACCACCCGCGGATCGCGCGACTGCCCCAGCCAGAAGATCGCCTTCTTGCGCAGTTCCCGATCGGCGTCGGATTTCGCGATGTCCATCAGCTTGTCCAGTGCCGCAGTCTCACGGCGTTGCGAAATTGCGAAGATCACCTGTTCGCGCAATTCCCGGTCATCCAGGGACGAGTAGAGCCCGGTGAGCTGCCCGATGTCGAAGCCCATCTGCCCCACGTTGAAGATCGCCTTCTTGCGCAACTCCAGCGGCTCCTTCGGATCGCGCACGATCCCCAGGATGAAGGCCTCGTTGCCGTTGCCACGCTTTTGCGACAGCGCAAACAGGATGCGCTCGCGGAGTTCTTCGTCGCCCACCCTGCGATACAGTCCGCGGAGATACTCGCCCTGATCGGCACCCGAGCGCTGGCCGAGCCAGAAGATCGCCTTCTCGCGCAACTCGGTGGGTTCACGCTCGTTCTCGGCGAACGTGCGCAGGGCGGCGCCGGCTGCAGGGTTCGAATGCTGTGACAACGCAAAGAGCGCCTTTTCGCGCAGCGTCCGATCGCCATTGCCGGTGACGATCTCCACCAGCATGTCCACCGCGCGTGGATCGCGCACCTGCGACAGCCAGAACACGGCCTGCTGGCGCACTTCCGCATCCGGATCGTTCCGTGCTGCCGAGAGGAGGACGTTCGCCGATTCCCGTGACTGTTTCTGCGAGACCAGGAACACGGCCTTCCGCCGGAGCCGCTCGGAGCACTTGTCACGCCGTGCGAGCACGGTGGTCAGTATTGGCATTGCGCGATCGGCGTCCATCTGCAGGAGCGCATTCAGCGCCGCGATCCGCGAATCGTTTTCGTCATCATCGTCACCCTCGGGGCACTCCGCGCCGCTCCGCGACGAGCCGGACGGACTCCCCGCCTCCGACGACGACGCACGTGGAGCGCGTGGCGTCCGCGGCGATGATGGCGTGGCGGCGGCGGCTGACACTCGCGTCACTTCCTCAGCGCACGCGCTGTCGCCTTCCTTCGCCAGTTCACCACAGATTCTGGTACGCAGGGCGTTGGCATCACCACGCGCCGCCTGCTGTGGATACCGCACGCGCAGCAGATCGAGCGCGCCGCGGGCCGCTTCGAGGTCGCCGGCGCGGTAGAGCGCGAATGCCTCGTAGTACATCGCCTCGCTCAGTCGCATCGACGTCGGGAAGCGCCGGGTGACCGATCGGAACAGTTCAGCCGCGCCGCGATAGTCGCCGCGCGAGAGCCGCGCGCTGGCGGCGCGCAGGACCGAGTCGGCGGGATCCGATTGCGCGTACCACTCAGCGCTCGCGCTCGTCGGTGTCACTGCTGTCGCGGCACTTGTGATGGTGGGCATCGCCACCTGCGCGGCGAGCAATACCGGGATGAACCATGTCATGTCAATCCTCTCCACTGCTATTGATATTCGGCCGACACGCCGGCCGGCACCGTGGTCCGAATGCGAGTCAGCAAGAGTGCCGATCGCGACATCAGGTCGTCCATCACACTGCGGTCTTCGGCGCGCATCGTCGGACCCGATTCGACGAGCTGCACCAGCACCAGTTCCAGTTCCATCAACAGCAGTCGCCGTTTCGGATCGCGCCCTGCCGGTGAGTCCATCAGCAGCCGCGTGCTCTCGAGCAGATCGCGCGACCAGGCCGAGAGTTGCGCCTCACTCTGCGCCTGACTGGGATAGGACAGGGAAGTCAGCATACTCTCCGCCATCCCGAAGTGCTCCGTGCTGGCCAGGCGCCACGCCAGTGCACCAGCCGCGCTGTCGGCGGCCGCTGTCACGGTGACCACCGGCGCCGTGATGACACGCGGCACCGTCAGCGTCACCGCCACGGCCGCTGCGACCGCCGCAACGGTGGCCGTCGCCCAGCGCGGCAACCGACGCAGTGCCCCGCGCGTGGTCCGCTCAACCGTGACTGGTTGTGGCGCGTCACCATTCGCCGTGCCAGCCACCGCCACTGCCGTGAACCCTGGCGCACCGGCCGCTGCGCGACGCGCCTGAATCGCTTGCCACATCTCGTCGCTCGGCACCGTGTCGGGCGGCACGTGATACGCCGCGGCCGCACGACGTTCTGCGGCTGACAACGCGGCCTCGTTCGCGTCCTCGTTGTTCGTCATGCCCATTCTCCTTCAAAGGCCGCCAGTGCCACGCGCAGTTTCTGACGCGCGCGAAACAGCTGCGACTTGCTGGTCCCGACTTCGATGTTGATGATCCGGCCGATCTCCTCGTGGGTGTATCCTTCGAGGTCGTGCATGAGGAACACCGTGCGGTATCCGTCGGGCAGTGCATCAATTGCGTGCTGCATCCGCACCTTGAGATCCGGCTCCGACTCGCGTGACGTCACCGCGAACGTCAGCGCTTCATCGTATCCGGCCTCGCGCTTGTAGCGCGTGGTTCGCGACCGGAGGCCATTGAGCGACACGGTGACACAGATCGATCAGATCCAGGTCGACAACGCCGCCTCGCCCCGATATTGCGCCAGGCGGTCGAAGGCGCGAACGAACGTCTCCTGCGTGAAATCCTGCGCCAGCGCATCGTCGCCCGCGAGGCGATAGGCCAGGCGATAGACCTTGTCCACATGCCGGTCGTAGAACTCGCGCTCCGCCCTCGGGTCAGCGGCCAGCACCTGCGCGATCAGCTGTTGGTCGTCCACGAGAGGTGGGGTTGCGTGGTCAGCGGCCGACGTGGCCTCGTGCACCCCTCGGACAGGGCGACCCCGGAAAGGGTTGCGCGGTGCTGATCGGTGGCCCTGGCGGTGGCAGATGGCGAACCTGCACCAGACCGCCGTCGCCTATCCGCTAGTACGTGTTGAAGTAGCGCTGGATCTCGCGCGGATCGCGCGACTTCGTCAGGGCGAGCATCAGCAGGATCCGCGCCTTCTGCGGCGTCAGGTGCTGCACGGTCACGGTCGGCACCCACTTGCCGCGAAACAGTCCCGTACTGTCGAGGGCCGGACACGATCGGCGCATTCCACTCGACACGCTATCGGTTGGCGTCGGGGGCTCACTCACGTCCTCACCACTGGTGAAGACGGTCGCCACCACCACACCGCTGCGCGCCAACGTCTGGTAGGACGCCGACTCGGCGCAGGTGAAGCCCGTTCGGGACACGACCACGCCATCCGGTTTGCGGTCGTAACTGCGCCCGGTGCCACCGGGATATGCATAGACCAGATCGACCTCGCCGAGCGCCGACACGTTGGAGAGATCGAACTCACTCGATGCACCGTGCTTGCGCGTTGGCGCGAAGAAGAACTCCGGGCCATCGCCGCTCACCACACCGAGCATTCCCATCTCGCCACCGGAGAATCCACCGCTGCGGGGATAGAGCTTGCGCGCTTCACGCGCGGAGAGAATGCGATCGTCCATGACCACCATCACCCCTTTGCCCACTGCCTGAGGTGCGGCGGCCGTGCGAACCGCCGAGAGCAGATTGATGGGACCGTCGGGACTGATGCCAGTGGCCGGACGTTGCGCGCCGACGACGATCACCGGCTTCTCGGAGTGGACCGTGAGATAGAGGAAGAACGCCGTCTCCTCCAGCCGGTCGGTGCCATGCGTGACGACCACGCCGGCCAGATCAGGGCGCGTGCGGAACACCTCGTCGATCCGGCGCGAGAGCGCCACCCACTGCGCGGGGGTGATGAACGAGCTGGCCACATTCGAGAACTGCTCCGTCTCGACCCGAGCGAACTTCGAAAGCGTGGGCACCGACGCCAGAATCTGTTCGGCGGTCAGGGTCCCGGCGCGATAGTCGCCGAGTGTGCCCGGGGCATCCTGCACACCGGCGATGGTGCCGCCGGTGGCGATGACGAGGACTTTCGGGCGCGGCGTGGAGTCGGATGGCTGGGCGGTTGCCACGCCGGGCAAGCCGAGGAGCAGCGCGGAAAGCGCCAGCCGGAGCGGAGAGCGGGCAGACAGTGGCATCTGGCCAAACTACACCCGTGCGACGCGGTTACGCCGCTGGCGCCTCGTCGCGCGATGTGTGCGGCGCGCTGATCAGATATGTCACCGGCAATGGCTGGCCAGGCAGAGAGTCACGGCCTTTGTACCGGTCCCGCTGCCGGGGAACGGGAAGATCGACCGCAAGGCCCTGCCCGCGCCGCAGGAGCTGGCACCGGTCACCGACGACCGGCGTGCGGTGCTGATGACCCCCACCGAACAGCGCGTCGCCACGGCCACGCGCGAACTGCTCGCCACGGTGCGAGTCGGGCTGCAGGACAACTTCTTCGACCTGCGCGGCCAATCACTGGTAATCGTGAAGTTTCAAGCGCGCCTGCAGCAGGTGTTTTCGATCGAGTTGCCACTACTCGAACTCGTCCAGTGGACGACGGTGCCATCGCAGGCCGAGCGGATCCAGAGCACGGGCGTGGGCACGGAGGACGCCGCGATGCAGTGGACCATCAGCCGTCATCGCACGCGACCAGGTCGTGCGAGATAGATCCGCGCCAGCCCCGACACGATCTCCAAGGGCGCCGCACCGTCGGCATTGGTCAGTACGATCACCGTCAGGCTGTCGTCAGGAAAACGCGCCATCTCCGCGCGAAATCCAGGAAGGGATCCGCCGTGGTGCACGCGAGCGTGTCCTTCGAAGCTGTCTACCAGCCAGCCGAAGCCATACGGGTGCGTGCGTCCATCATTGAGTCGCACGGGAGTGTACATCGCGTCGCGGCTCGCGCGCGTCAGGACGCGATCGGTGTGAAGTGCGCCATCCCACTTCGCCAGATCGAGCACCGTCGAAAGGAACGCGCCGCTGGGCCGGACGGCGAGATACTCCTCGGCGTTGGTGTAGCGCGTGTTCTGCCAGACGTACCCACGCGCACGGCGCGGGACGAGGTCGGTCGTGGTCGTGGTGCGCGTCGATGTCATGCCGAGCGGCGTGAAGATACGCTCGGCGAGAAAGGTGTCCCATGGCTTGCCTGACGTGCGCGCGATGACATCGGCGAGCGTGAAGTAGCAGACGTTGCAGTACTGATATTTCGTGCCGGTGGGAAAATCGAGCGGCGCGCTGAACGCAGACCTGATGACGACGCTGTCCGGCTGCACGCGGAACGGATCGAATGCCGGCCCTTCACGGATGACGCCCGAGGTGTGCGTCAGGAAATGGCGCAGGGTGATGCCACCCCAGGTTTCCGGTGTTCCCGGAAAGTGCTTCGCAACCGGGTCGTCAACCGCCAGCCGTCCATCCTGTGCCAGCAGCATGATGCCGCTGGCGAGAAACTGCTTGCTGACGGAGCCGATCTTGAACACGGTCTGTGCGGTCACCGGCACATCCTGCTCGATGTCGGCCACACCATACCCCTGCGCCTTGATCACCCTCCCCGCGCGCACGACCGCGATCGCCACACCGGGCACATGTCGGCGCGCCATCTCGGCCGCGACGAAGCGGTCTGCGGAGTCCGTCGTCGCGCGCCGGGCGCGAGAAACGGCGGGTTGTGCCGTAACGGCACTGGACCAGAGCGCGCCAACGGTGGCGATGGCGCAGATCGTGGTGCGAACGCTGGAGGGCATTGGGTGTTGGCCGAGGTGTTGGCTGTGGATGGCGCGGCAGGACGGAGTAGACGCCGCGCCGATGAGTCACCGCGGCGGCAGGCTCGGGTTGTCCATGTCCGAGAAAATGAGCCATGGGCCGCCCGCTCGCCGGCGCAACGTGAGCGTGAACTTCCCCACGTCGCCGCGCGGCTCGCCGTAGCCGTACGCACCGATGATGTACCCCACCGTATCCGCGACCGATGCCGCCAGTGCACGCAGCTGAAGCGGCGCGCTGCCCTGGCCGGAGTAGGTCGCCCGAATGGCCGCCCGACCTCGGACCGGTGCACGGCCACTCTGCAGCACGAACCCCTCCTCGGCGAAGAGTGCGGCCAGTGCTGCAGCGTCGCCACGTCGCCAGGCGGCTTCGTAGTCGCGCAGCACGCGGTCGAGTGCGGCGGGGAGGGTGATCGAGGGGAGCGGTGGTGACGACGCTGGCGTCGGAGACGCAGCGCTCTGCGCGCTCAAGTCGACCGCGAGCAGGGCACCGGCGAGCGAGAGGAGACTGGCCGTGCGGGATCGGGAAACTGGCATCGCGTGCCGGGGTTGGTGTGCGTCGACTTCGCCGCGGCGCACCACCGCGTGGCGCCGCGGCATCGTCGCGAGCGAATGGAGGTCAGGACAGCCTGAATCTGCATCCCCGCTCTGCCCACACGAAGCCGTGTCAGCGAATCGTCAGCGAGACTGGGACTGTCAGGCGCTCGAGACCGCTCGCGGTCCGAAATCCGCTGCGCACCGAGTACTGACCGGCGGCGGTCGGCACACGCCAGCGGGTGGTCAACGTGTCCACTTCACCCGGTTCAAGATCGTGAAGATCGTTTCGCTCGCACGTGAACGGCAGGTCCAGTGGAATTGGGTAGAGCGGTTCCCCTGCACTCGGGTTCACTTCAAAGAACACCGGCGGTCCGCAGGCTCCGCCGACATCAAGGCGTCGTGCCGTCGGATTGGTCATGATCGCACGGAGCACGACGGTGTCACCGGCCGTCACAACGGCGGGTGCGACCTCGGTGCGGAGATCCGCCGCGAAGAAGGGCGCGCTCGACTCGGTGCAGGCGGCAATCGCCAGTCCAATCACCAATACGCCGCGGCGCTTCCAGTGCCCGGCACCCGGCATGGCTTCGTTGTGCGCGAACTGCTTCATATCACGGCTCCTGACGGCTGTGGGCTGGCCACTCGGCGCCGCGCATGGCCCGAAAGCATCGAGGGGATCACGCCCGGAAATCGCGCTCACGGCGGCTCCTTCGGGAACGCCGTCAGGCACGCGGGTGCGTTCAGCCGAGCTCAACGCCCCACCGTGATCGAAAAACGATTCGACGTCTGCTCCGACCGCGGTACCCTCGTGGTATCTCCGATGTAGCGAAGACTCCCCCACACGAGTCGGTAGACACCTGGAATACGATCGGTGGAGAACTTCGGTTCGTAGTTGGTTCCGGGTCGACCGGCACCGACTGACAGCTGGCCCGCATACGCCGCCCCCGGAGCGATCACGATGGGCTGACTCAGACACGAGGGGATCACGGGCGACCACACACCTACCCAATCCCCGCCCACCTCTTGCTCCAGCACGGCGGCCGTCGCGCCGAGGCAGTTCTCCACGGCCAGCGCGCGACTCGAACGATTGGTCAAGCTGAATCGGATGACACCGTCGTACGTGTCCTGGGTGCGCGCGAGCCGGTAGGCCAGCGCATCGGTCTGGATGGCGGCGTCCATCTCCCGGACGGTGACAGCGGATGCGGCGATGTCGTCTGCGCAAGCCGCACAGGCGAGTACCGCTGAACCCAGAACGATCCACCGCGTCCTCCTCGCGCCCACGCATGCTCCCGGCTGAAGTCGCCGAACATACTCGCAGCACCGCGCGCTGGTCACATGCGGCGCAGTACCACGCTGGCAAACACAACGACGACCTGAGGCGGGACGGTCCGGTGCGACTGCCACCGCCGGGACTGTGGCAGTCGCGTACAGGTGTCCGGGTCAGGCGTACAGGAGCGGGCATCGCCGAAGCGACGCCGGGGCATCACGCCACAGCAGTTCCCTCCAACTCGATCATCTGGCCCGGGATCGCGAGCCGCACCACCCCGAGCATCGTGGTGGACGGCATGGCTCCGGCGGCGCCGAGCCGCGAGGCGAGCACACCGTAGTGCTGAAAGAGCAGGTCAACATCAGTGCAGTACACATTCAGCCTCACGAGATTGGCGAGTGTCATGCCAGCCGCGCGGAGCACACCATCCAGATTGTCGAGTGTGAGCGAGAGCTGCGCTTCCATATCGCCGTCGTGCTGTGGAGCTCCGTCGCTGCTCATCGCGGTCTGGCCGGAGCAGAACAGCGTTCGGGTCTGACCCGAGACGATTTCTCCTTGGTTGAATCCCAGTGCGACTGACCACGTCACCGGATTGACTGCCGTTCGTTGCAGTGCCATGTCGACTCCATGCAGGTGTGTGAGCGCGGAGCGCGCAATCGGCCCCAGGCCGCGGTGCCCCGCACGAGCATGTTGAGCCTACCGTCGCCCGCTGTCAGTTCCTGTCAGCAGTGTTATTGAGTCCGCGTGGGGACCGCCGGTGCAGCGGGTCCCCGGCATCGGCACCAAGTCCCTCGATGGCCCTCCACTCGGCCAGGAGCACATGCCGGCGGCGAGGGTAGCGCTCCGTGGTCGACACGAGCGCTCGAATGCGGTCGGGGCGGAAATGTCGGAAGCCGGCTCTCAGCTCGCACCACGCGACGAGCACCTCGACCTGCGCGAAGAACACGAGCGCGATCGGCCACACCGTACGCGTCGTGGTGCGATCGTCGAGATCCTGATACGTGAGCACGAGCGTTCGCTCCCGTCGGATCGCACTGCGGATGTCGGACGAGTCGACCGGTCGTGCCGCGGCATCAGTCCAGTCAGGCGACAGGTGTGCAGAGCGATCGCGCCTCGACGCCCGAGCGCAATTTCCACCGGGGTTGAGGAGCAGTGCCGAGTCGTCGAGCGCACTGCGGCGGTCCGACGGCAGCACCGCACCGATCTTGGCGACCGCGTGTCGCGCGGCGTTTGCCAGCCCGTCGTCGCCGCGCGCTGCCACCATGCGCGCTCCGAGCATCACGGCCTCGAGTTCATCGTCCGTGAACGCCAGCGGCGGAAGGGTGAAGCCTGGCTGCAGGACGTACCCGACACCGGCTTCGCCGACGATGCGTGCGCCGAGTCCCTGCAGTGCCGCGATGTCGCGATACACGGTGCGCGGGCTCATGCCGAGTCGCGACGCAAGGGCCGCCGCGGACACCGGATAGCGGTAGGTACGCAGGAGTTCGATCAGGGCGAGAAGTCGCTCGGGGCGTGGCATTACAGCCTCTCATCGCGGGGAGGCGCGCGGTGAAGGCGGTGGTCGTTCGTCACAGCCCTCGACGCACCCCGACGCCAAACATCGGCTGCACACTACGCACGCTGCCTTCTCGCGCCAGCCGCAGCTGGCCGTCGAGCACCAGCGCGTAGCCGCGCGCGCTGCCGACGCGCAGCCCAGCCCGGCCGACGGTGCCCCAGTCTCCGCCGCCCCAACTGGCATCCGTGAGTGCGGGACCACCGTCGGCACGCCGTCCTACGCCGTAACGCCTCGCAACGCCGTATACGCCGAAGCCGGCGGTCACCGCAGCGCGCGCGCCAAGCGGCAGCTCCGCCGATGGTCCCGTCGCCACGACGATCTCCTTCACGGATTGCTTGAGGCCAGGCGAGGACACACCAGGGTTCCCGTCGTGCATCCCCTGGAGGCTGACCCACCAGCGACTCCACCGATTCACGCTGCGATCATACCCCGCAGAGACTTGTCGGACGAGTCCGTCGCGCGAGACGCCGAGCGCACCCGCTCCAACTCCGATGGTCACGGCGCTGGCGTGGTGCTGCGCTGCCACGGGGCGGGCGTCGAAACCTGTCATGGCGCCGCCGAGGCCGAACAGCGCCACCCAGTGACGGCGCTGTGCGAACCGCTCCACACGAATGGTCATCGACTGGTGCTGGTGAGAGTGGACGACGCAACCACGATGCATTCCAACGCCAAATAGTTGAGCGCGACAAAGGTATCCGTGCCAGCCGAGATCCACCACGTGCGTGGTGCCAAAGCCGGTGAGATCACGAACCAGCGTGCGGGGCGTGCACTCATCGAACAGAATCCGCACTCAGCGGCGTCAGGCTTCCACGATCAGCGATGTGTTGCCGAGATCCACTGCGGCGATGCCTTGGCCGCGTGAAACCGACGGGAAGTCTGCCGGGAACGCATCACGCGTTTCGCTGCTCTCGAGATAGTCCTGCAGCGTTTGCGCTGGTACCCGCGTGCCGACGAACGTCGGCGTGCCGCTCATGATCTCGGGGTCGCGACGAATCGGAAGCTGAGTTGTGGTCACGGAGGCCTCGGAGGGAACCTCCTGAACATTACGCGACAGCGTGCCACGTGTCGAGCGCTCTGGTTCAGCGGCGGGCCACACAGCGGACCGTCCGCTTCGACTGGGCGTCAGCCGCGCGCGCGCCGGTACTGCACAGCGACCACGCCGTTTCGGAGCGGCGTTGCCGATACCAGCTCGAGCCGTCGCGTGCCGGGCAGCCCACTCTCGTACAAGGTCGGCCCGTGACCGACGATCGTCGGGTGGACGAGAAGCTTGTACTCGTCGATCAGATCCAGCCGGTCCAGCGCAGTTGCGAGTTTGCCGCTGCCGGTCAGCACACCGGCGGGGGTCGCGTCCTTGAGCGCCTGCACGCTCCGGCGAAAGTCGCCGGCGGTGCTTTCTCGTCGCCGCGAGCGACCGCCGGCCAGTAGCTCTCCATCATCTCGTAGGTGCGCGGCCCCACAACATCGCCCCTCCCCCGTCCATGAGGCGGGTGAAGAACGCGTGTGTCTCGTCGTCCGCGATTCCTTCCTGGTGGTCGACGCACCCGTCGAGGGTGACGTTGACGCTGAAGGTCAAGAGTCCCATTGTTACGAATCAATTCCGGGTTGGGCGGGCTGCTGGCCTGACAATTGTCGACGAGTCCGTCGCAGCGGCCAACACCAGCAGTGCCTGCGGAGTGCCTGTACCGAAGATGCTACCACGCAGAGCCACTGGAGGCACTCCGACTGGCAGATGCAGATGTTGAGGCAAAGCGCAGGCACCACGGAGCGCCCGGCGTGTGCAACATCTTGCATCACAGGAACCGTTGCTGTCGGCAGCATCGTACTTTCTCAGAAGGCATGGCGCGAAGAACGGTCTTTCCCAGCACCTACCGCCGGGCACCCGTGATGAGGCCGCGGTAAACGGCATTTCCCTCGCGCCGATCAGTCCACTCAATCTCGACGCGTCCGTTTCGCACGACCCCAGAAGCCGCCTTGGTATCGTTGGACCACGCAAAGTTTCCGGTTCCGTCAAGCGTAGTACGAAGGTACGCGCCGGTGGATCCGCCAGATGCGTTCCGCAGATCGATATCCATCCAAACTGAGTCTGAATTTGTCATTACGCTAACCACGCCAGTCCACTCCCTTGGCGTCCCAACGTAATCTCCCTTCCGATATGACGTACGAACCGCGACATCGTAGATGCCAATCGCGCTTGCCAGAGGAAGATCAACTGGGCTTGCTGTGAATTGAAGCGACGTTCGATCCACGAGATCCTGCCCTGCCATGTAAAAGCCACCCTCGGTCACCCAGCCCTCAAGAGAAATTCTTCCAACTTTCACACCGACACGGCCCGTCGCTGTGTTCACCGCGTCGCTTGCGGGCATGACGAACTGGCCAGTGTGGCGCGGCTTCCAGAATCCGTTGCCGGATTCTGGAAGTACGAGAATTCCGCTCACGACCGAATCTGGCGCCGCATTTGATGCGTATGTGACCTCGGTTTTCGTATGAAAGGTGCCAATCAAGGCTCCGTTTCTTGGAGCGCTCGGCCTTGGGATGACGAGCGCCGATTTATTCGTCGATAGACGCGTATTGCCTGTCGGTTGGTCTTGCCGTGATGTTGCCGTTGCAAACACTGCCTCCACGGACATCGCCTTCGCACCAGCCGCATCGGCAAGAAGCGCTATCACGTAGCGTGCGGGGATTGCAAAGTTTAGTGACTGCCCGGATGCAATTGTTGCGCGTGTCACTCCAATGACACCAAGATTTGCATTGATTACCGGACCACCGCTCGATCCAGAGCTGATTGGTGCTGACATCTGAATGCGCTCGCGACCGCTTTCGATCCGGACCGCGCTCACGATGCCTTCACTCACCGTGTGCTCAAGACCGAGAGGCGCGCCAACGACTACAATTTTTTGCCCGACAGATGGAGTTCCCGCAGCAAGTGTGAGCGCAGGCACACCGACTACCGTCGCCTTGAGTATCGCCAAGTCGGAGGCTGGGTCGGCGTCCAGTACACTCACGCGATCAAGAATCTCACCGTTCGCGCGAACGATCAGCGCGCGGGTTGCGCCAGCGAGCACGTGGTAATTTGTCACGACAATTCCATCAGCGCGTACGAAAAAGCCACTCCCAAATGCAAGAGTGTCTCCGCGGGCATCCAGTGCAACAATTGTGACGCTGGCTGGCACGGCACGTCGGGCAATCGCAGTGGTAGACAGTCCGAGCTTGCTCGTTTGAGCGTTCACACTTTCGGCACGTCCGAGAAGCAATCCACTGATGATGCCGAAAACACGCCTGTTCCAAAGGTTCATGAAAAGCGCTCCTGACTTGGACGCGGGAATTGCCCAACAAGCCTCTGGTGTTGGACGATCAGGAAGGCACGCTTGCAACTATCTCCCGACGCGCTATTCTAGTCGTCGATTCGAAGGTCTCCGTACTGCGCAGGAAGCGCGTCGATGTGCCCCGACACCAAGATAGACTGCGCAGTACCTGGCACTGAAGCGACGAGCGCGAGCAGAACGCTGCGGTACTGCGCAGTCTCATCCTGATGTTATGCCGCGACTTTCCGCGATCGCTTGGCCCCTGAGCGTTTCGACGTCCCGAGTTCCGCGCGAATCGCGCGCCGGACGACGGCCTCCAGCGATTCCGTCGTCTCGGTCATCGAGCGCCGCAAGGTCTGATTGATCAGCGTCTGATAGCTGCCGCCGCCGGCCGCATCCACCTGCGCGTGAAACCACGCCAGCAGATCGTCATCGAGCCGAATCGTGATCCGGGTCTTACCGGTCACCACCGGGACGATCGCCCCGCGGCGGCCCTTCGAGAAATCCACGTCCTTAGCCATCGGCATCCTCCGCATATTGGCGGCGTTCGCGAGGAGTTGCTCGGCGGGCCGAGATCACGCGAATGACCTCGGGGGCCGCATACGTCCAACAGAGACACACCACGCGATCCAGGAAGTCGCGACCGACGGTGTTCCAGCGCTGCTCATGGGGATACCGATCCGGCACCGTCAGCGCGTACGGATCCTCCACGACCCGACCGCGTCGCCGAAGTGCACGCCATCGTGCTTGCGGACGTTCTCAGCGGACTTGGCGGGATCCCAGTCGTAGCGCACACTCCATTGTATGCACAGATGTACACAGGCGCAAGTCGACCCGCTCCCGGACAGCGCGGAGTCTGCATAACACGAGGATTGGCTGCGCAGTACCTGGCACCGATGCCGCGACTGCGCTCGGCACGCTGCGGTACTGCGCAGTCTCATCATGATGTTATGCGACCCGCAGCGGCGTGATGCGCGCCCCTTCGGCCTTCAAGTCGCGCTCCGCCGTCCAGAGATCCACGCTGCGCTGCAAGTTCAGCCAGAACTCGGCCGTGTTCCCAAACAGCTTCGACAGCCGCAGCGCCATATTCGGACTCAGGGCCCGACGCTCACGGAGTAATTCATTGACCGACTGGCGCGACACACCGAGCGCCACGGCCAGCGTACTGACGCTCAGCCCGTAGTCCGGCAAGAATTCCTCACGGAGAATCTCGCCCGGATGAATCGGGGCGCGCTGCCGACCCCGGCGGTGTGCGATGGACATGGCGGACCCTCGCTCAGTGGTAGTCACAGAATTCGACATCGTACGCGTCCCCAGCATCGAAGCGGAAGCAGATGCGCCACTGATCGTTGACGGCGATGGCGAATTGCCCACGCCGGTCGCCACTCAGGGCGTGCAACCGATTGCCGGGCGGTACCCGTAAGTCGTCCACGGTGGTCGCTGCGTCCACCGCTTCGAGTTTCCGCAGCGCACGCCGCACCACCTCGGGCGGGACGCGTCGCGCCCGTCCCGTGACGAAGAGCGCCTCCGTACGCCGATCCGCGAACGACTTGATCACGCATCACTGTAACGCGTCACGTGACATAGGTCAAGCGGGCGACCTTCCCCTCCACCCAGATCAGAGTCGCGGGTCGCATAACACCCATTCTACCCCAAATCACCACGTCCCGCACTAACCGAACCCCGTCCCTCCTCCGCCGCCGAACGCCGCGACTAAAGCCGGCGCTGCCCACACAACTCCAATCGCG
>JANMHB010000133.1:0-4173 GCA_031374935.1 Gemmatimonadaceae bacterium
GGGAGGTTGCCGGTATCCTCGACGGTGAGTCCGAGGCGCTGGAGGAGCGGGGTCAGGGCCGACAGCCGCATCGCCGACGGACCCATGTCGACGCCGCGTCGGCTGGCGCCGAGGTCCATCGGGACGCCGATCAGCTGGACGGTGCCGGTGGCGCGCGGGGCCAGGCGGCGGTCGGCGGGAGCGGGGCGGAGCGTTGCGGAGGTCATGCCGGTAAGTTCGCCGGCGGAGATGTTAGCAACAAGCGTAAGAAAATGGCAGAGTTGCGAATAAAACTGGCACTATGTACACTGTAGAGTGTCAGAATGATCAACTCCGTGCTTCGTCAACAGGACCACGATCCACCGCGGCCGCCCAATGGACTCTCTCGATCACCGACTGATTTCGCTGCTTAGGGAGAACGCGCGTCTCTCGGTGGCCCAGCTCGCGCTGCACCTGCAGGTGTCACGGGCCACGGTCCAGAACCGGATCGATCGGCTGATCGAGGGCCGCGTGTTGCTCGGCTTTACGGTGCGCACGACATCGGAAGCGGCGGCACATCGCGTGCGCGCCATGATGATGATTGCCGTGGACGGTGATCGCTCGGATGCGATCCTGAAGGCGTTGCGGGGCTATCCCGAGGTGCGTGCGCTGCACACCACCAATGGGCGCTGGGACATCGTGGCGGAGTTGGGGACGGACACCCTCGAGTCGTTCGACGAAGCGCTGCGCAGCATCCGGACGATCAAGGGGATCGGCAATTCGGAGACGAGTCTCTTGCTATCCACGCACAAGGTCTAGCTGGCGCGTCGGCGATCCGCGCCCGGCCGGATCAGCGAATCGGCAGGCATGCGCGCAGACTGTGGGTGACCCCGACGATGCTGTACATGTGATAGTAGAAGGTCCATGCACCGGTCCCGTCACGGAGGCCGAAGGTCGTGGACTTCAGCCCGCGATCGGCATACTCGAGGGGGCCGAGCGTTTTTTGTACGCGGTAGTCCATGACTTCCGCGAGTTGGTCGAACTGATGCGCCGTCTTCGTCGTCAGTTTCTCGCGCTGCAGACTGGCGCGGATGGCGAGATCCTGCTCGTTGCCGATGAGATCGTTCAATGTGTTCAGTGCCGGGGTGTTGGAGCTGTTCGCGTGCGCCACCCGCACCGATCCATCCACCGCTGGCAAGGCAACCCCGAACGAGCAGCCGTCCATCTTTGCGGTGAACAGATAACTGGCCGCCGCGGCCGCCGTCACCGAGTGCACAGCGTCATTGGCATACTGACACCAGTATGCGACAAAGGAGAGCGGATTGACCGCCTGGTGCAACTCATAGATGCTGCAGGACTTGCCCTGCAGGTTCTTCCCCTTGTATGGGCCGGTATGCTTGCTCAACGTGAACGTACCCGTTGGCCCGGGCACGCTCAGACCGCCGACCTGCACCAGCACCACGTTCCGCTGCATGAAGTCGAGCGGATCGTTCGTGAAATCGGCGACGGCGGTCATCGTGCGGGCCTCATGGTGGTGGTCGTGAACCGTCCGGTGTGCGCTTGCGTACGCCATGGCGAACGGCGACGCGAATTTCGCGCAACGAGCATCAGTGGGTGTGGCGCGTCGTGGGCCAGACGCCGGCTGCCGCTATTGCTTGCCGATGCGCCGGCCGGCTGCTACAGTCTCCCCGACAATGCATCGACTACCGCTCGGGCGCCAGATGAGGGTCCGCCGGACTGGAATCGCTTCTCGGGCCGTGCGCGACCTACGAGTGATTCCGGCGTCGCGGCCTCATTCCGCTGGGCGGGACAGGTGCCTGGCCACGCAACGACTGACGTGCGACAAATTCCGCAGCGCTGCATCCCCTTCGCCACGGTGCCATGTTTCATCGCGCAATCGCCATCGTCAGCCTGCTGCCACACCTGCTGGCAGGACCGTCTTCCTTTGCGCAGTCGCCGCGTGATCCCGCGCACACGGCAACGCCCGTGCACACGGCGACGCCCGCGCACACTGGCAATCCCGATCGCTTGCCGCCGGCCGCAATGAAGCCAGGCGACGTCCGCCTCACCTATCTCGGCAACGCGGGATGGGAAATCACTGATGGCCGCACGGTGGTGCTGGTGGATCCGTTCCTGACACAGTTCGCGCGCTGGCTCCCTGGCGCCGCTGAAGCCGGTCCGGATCCCGAGGCCTTGTATGTGCCGGATACCACGCTGATCAACCGGCACGTCACGCGCGCCGACTACATCCTGATCACGCATGGGCATTCCGACCACGCACTCGATGCCGGCTACATCTCGCGTCGAACGGGTGCCACCATCATCGGGCATCAGACCGCTGCCAACCTGGCGCGCGCCTATGATGTGCGCGACAGCGCGCTGATCACCGTGATCGGTGGCGAAGACTACGAGTTTGGTACGTTCTCGCTGCGCGTGATCCCGAACATTCACAGTGCGCTGGATCACAAGCGGTACTACAACAACGGGCGCGGCATCACCGGCAACGCGCCGAGCGGGCTGCGCGCGCCGTTGCGGCGGAAGGACTACGTCGAGGGCGGCAACCTTGCCTATCTCCTGCGGATGGCAGGTCACGAGGTTCTGATCATGGGCTCGATGAACTACATCGAACGAGAGATGGACGGCTTGCGTCCCGATATCGCGCTGGTCGGCGCGAACAGCCAGCGCCTCGAGATTCACGACTACACCGGTCGCCTGATGCGATCGCTCGGCCGGCCGGCACTGGTCATTCCATCGCATGCCGACGCCTATGGCAACCCGAAACCCTCGGCCGCCGCGCTCGCCGATCGGCAGAAGTTCGTGCAGGAAGTCCTGACGACGTCGCCACGGAGTCGCGTCATCGTGCCGACCTGGTTTGAACCGATCATCGTACCGGCCCGCAAGTGAACAGGCGAGCGGCTCTCGAAGTCGCTCGATACCAGGCGCTGCCAGCGGCACCGTTCTCACACTTCACTCCTTGTCCCATGCGTCATCGCTCCCCCACGTCCCGGCTCGCCACGGCATACGCCATCGCACTCCTGCTGACTGGCTGCGCGCACGCGTCGGCGGCGCCGTCAGGCGCCGTGTCCGGTACCGACCGAGTGGTCGTCAACCCGCCGGGTATCTCGCCGCTGGTGCCGGCATACTCGGTGGCGATCCGCGCCGGCAATCAGGTGTTCGTCTCGGGCATGACCGGCATCAAGCCCGGTACGCAGGACATCATCGAAGGCGGCGTGGCGGCGCAAACTCGTCAGACGCTCGAGAACATTCGCACTTCCCTGATCGCTGCCGGCGCGACGATGGCGCAGGTTGGAGAGTGCACCGTGTTCCTGGTGGACATGGCCGACTACGCCGCGATGAACGCGGTGTACATCGAGTTCTTCCGAGTGGATCCGCCAGCCCGGGCGACACTTGCCGTCAGCGCGTTGCCGCGACCCGCGGCGCGGGTGGAGATCAAGTGCAGCGCGCAACTCGCCAGGCGGTGATGGCCGCGATGGACGCTTCCGGCGAGCGCTGTCGTCGATGAACACCACGCCCTGCGGTGCCGCGGTGCTGCTGGCGGCAGTGTTCGCGCTGGGCACGCCGGATGATTCGCGGGCGCAGGCCACCACCGCGGCCGAACGTGCCACGTCGTGGACCGCGCATCGCGCCCTCGCGGAGAGCTCATGGTTCCGTGGACTCGCCTGGCGCGCCGCGGGGCCGGTGAAGATTGGCGCGCGGATCGAGGCGATCGCGATTCCACCCGGCAACACGGGTACCATCTACGCCGGCGTCGGTTCCGGCAACCTGTGGAAGACCGTGAACAACGGACTGACCTGGCGGCCGATATTCGAACACGAAAGCGCGTTCGCCATTGGCGACGTCGCGGTCTCGCGAAGCAAGCCGAGCGTGGTCTGGGTCGGCACCGGTGAGGCACAACCGCGCTACGCCGGCTATGCGTATCCGGGCACCGGAGTCTTCAAGTCGGTGAATGGCGGCGACACGTGGACCAACATGGGCCTCGGCGACACGCATCACATCGGCAAGGTCATCATCCATCCGACCAATCCGAACATCGTCTACGTCGCGGCGATGGGGCGCCAATGGACGACCAACCGCGACCGTGGTGTTTTTCGCACCACCGACGGTGGCGCGCACTGGCAGCACGTGCTCTACCTGAATGACAGCACCGGTGTCATCGACCTGGCGATGGATCCTGTCGACCCGAACACGCTCTAC
>JANMHB010000187.1:0-2023 GCA_031374935.1 Gemmatimonadaceae bacterium
CACCATCGTCCAGGTGGACCGCACCGGACGCGAAGAGACGATCGTATCGAAGCCCGGTGCGTATCAAGCGCTGCGGTTCTCGCCTGATGGCCGGCGCCTCGCATTCCACGATCGCGATGCGAAAGGGGGCTTTCAGCTCTCGGTCCACGACTTCGCGTCGGCCACCTCGCAACAGCTGACGTTCGAGGGCAACAACATTCGCCCCACCTGGTCGCCCGATGGCCGTCGCCTGGCGTTCGCGACGCAGCCTGCCGGCGCGGCGTTTCACATCGAGTCGATCCCCTCCGACGGTTCGGGCCCCGGTGCCCGAGAGGGGCCGGATATGGTTGGAGCGTTAACGCCCTTCTGGACGCGCGACGGCCAGTGGATTGTCTTCAACGGGCTATCGAAAGATGGGCGGGCTGATGGGAAGACCGACATCTTCGCCATTCCGATGTCGGGCGCGACGCGCACGATGCGCCCCGCGGTGGCCGGTCCGTCCCAGGAAGGGTCAGGCGAAGTCTCCCCCGACGGCAAGTGGATCGCCTACGTGTCCGATGAAACGGGCAAGGGGCAGGTCTTCGTCCAGCCGTTCCTGTCGCCGGGGCCACGCACCCCGATCTCGACCGGAGGCTCCTCGGAACCGGTGTGGTTGTCGAACAATGAGCTGGTGTACAGGGACGATGACGCCGAACGTCTCACGCAGGCGCGGCTCGCATTCGGCGCAGCGGTCACCGTCACGCGCACCGTCTTGTTCGATGCCCGGCCCTATGTGCGAGGCACCGGCTGGGGGTTGTGGCGCAACTTCGATGTGTCGCGCGACGGCAAGCACTTCATCATGCTGAAGCCGCAAGCGGGCGCACAGAAGGTCGAACCGATCGTCGTGCTGCACTGGGGAGACGAAGTGAAGCGGCTCATGACGGCAGCCGGCATCAAGTGAGCGGCGACGTGCTGGCGCGCCTCGGTGCGGCCCTGGCCGGCCGCTACCGCCTCGAGCGGTTCGCGCAGGAGATCAAGACCACGGCCGCGCTGCATCATCCGCACATTCTGCCGCGGTTCGACAGCGGCGCGGCAGTTTAGCTTGCTCGGCGCTGCCACAGGTCGTACACTCAGCGACATGACCACCTCAGTGCCTGACGTCACACCCGACGTCGCCGCGCGTCAGGCGCTCCGTTATCGCCAGATGAGTCCGGACGAGAAGCTCGCGCTCGCGGACAGCATCTGGGACTTGGCGTGGGACGCCGTGAAGGCCGGGGTCCGACTGCGCCATCCGGCGTATGACGAGGCCACCGTGAATGCCGTTGCACGCGATCTGTTCCGCCGTGCGACCAACTGACGTCGTTTCCATCTTCGCTCCCGCACTCACCGCGGCGGGCGTAGAGTGGATGGTGTCCGGCGGCGTGGCGGCCATTCTCTACGGGGAGCCGCGGCTCACCCAAGACATCGACGTGGTGGTGGCCATGCATCCGCGTGACGCCATGCGGTTCGCGCAGCAGTTTCCGGACGCGGAGTTCTATTGCCCGCCCGTGGAGGTCATCGCGCAGGAGACGGAACGCGACGCGTTCGGCCATTTCAATGTTTTGCACCTCGAGTCGGATGCGCGCGCCGATGTCTATCTCGCGGGCAACGACATGCTGGCGCGGCAGGGGTTGGCGACGAAACGTGTCGTCGAGCTGGTTGGGCTCAAGGTGCCGATCGCATCGCCCGAGCAGGTCATTCTCCAGAAGCTTCGATTTCGACAGCGCGGTGCCAGTGAGCGGCACCTGCGCGATATTCGCGGAATTCTGCGGGTGATGGCGGACACCATCGACATGGCCGCGCTTGAGCAGATGGCGGATGCGCACGGGCTCGAGCCGCAGTGGTTGGACATGATGCGGCTTCGGGAGTAGCACCGATGCTGGGACTCCGGGCCCCTTGATCCTGTTCCGGGCGCTGCTAGACTTAGTCCACTACCCTTAGTCCACAAGTCATGATCACCGTCAACATCCACGAAGCCAAGACGCAGCTGTCCAAGCTGGTCGATCAGGCCGTCAAGGGCGACGCG
>JANMHB010000062.1:0-2485 GCA_031374935.1 Gemmatimonadaceae bacterium
GCCACGTCGGCGAGGAAGGCAAACCGCTCTCGACTTTCGACTTTGCCAGCGACGAGAAGCGCACCAAACTCGTCGCACGCGAAATGATGCGGATGGTCGAGGATATCAACACCCGACTCCAGACACTGCCTGGACGCGCCACCAATGGCCTGCAGGTGACCTGCGCCACCTGCCACCACGGCCTCAGCCGGCCGATGACACTGGCCACGTTCATGACCGAGGCGGCAACAACGGCCGGCGTGGATTCCGCCGTGCGCTCCTACAAGGCGCTCTGGCAGCAGTACTACGGCAGCAATGCGTACGATTTCCGTGAAGGTTCCCTCAATAGCGCCGCCTTCCGTCTGGCGCGTGCGAAGAAGTTTGACGAAGCGCTGGCGATGCTTCGACTGAACGAAGAGAAGTATCCCGCCGGTATCGCGATGTTTGTCACCCGCGGAACCGTGATGCTGATCAAGGGAGATACCATGGCCGCCGAAGCCGCGTTCCGGGAAGCGATCCGCCGTGATCCGGCGAACGATGAGGCAAAGGGTCGGCTACGGGAGATTGGGCGGCAACCGTAGTGAACGCTACGGCGGCAACGGCAAGAGCGAGAACGCCCCCGAATACCCATGGCAGCAGACTCGCCATCACTGCTCCTCGCCGACGGGCAACCTGCATTCGGCGCAATCGCGTGAGATCATGCAGCTGTTTTCGAGACTGAACGCGCAAGGCACGACGATCATCCAGGTCACGCACTCCGAGGACAATGCGGCGTACGGTCAACGCGTGATCCGGCTGCAGGATGGTTTTCTCGTGTGACGGTGTGTGAAGGTGTGTGACGGTGTTCAAACGCGCCGCGCCCGCATCGCGTCGACGTCGCCGCTGGTTCGTCGCTCAGTGCGGCGTGATGACCCGGACGATACGCGCCGGGGTGGCCTCGGGCTGCGACGACCATCGTCACTTGTCTTGGATCCATCGGAGTTCTCCCTGTCGGCTGGATGCACGCCGTACGCTCGCCGCCCCCGCATGGTGTCAGGTGGCCTGGCGGCGTCGGGTGTCAGCTGAGCAATGCGGCCCGTGGCCGCACACTTCTCTCTACGGTATCACATTCGGCGCCCCTGACTTCGGCCCGACCCAGCGCGCGGTGAACTGGCACGGTGGCTGCACCCCAGCCTGCACCGTCACCGTCGCATCCAGTGCCGACACCGTGAATTGGCCCACGATGCCGATCTGGTACGTCACGCCACTGATCACGAACGGCGCCGCAGGAGTGCGGAAGGACGCATCGGACGACACCGTGCCGGTATACACGCTGCCGGCGTGCGACACGGTCAGCGTTGATGCGCCGGGTGTGTGGGTGACGGAGGTCGGGAAGGTCTGGACCACCGTGCCGATGCAGGTGCTCTGCAGCAGACTGACCGCCGTCTGGTACGTCCCGGCGACGCTGAGCACCGACGGCGTCACAGGCCCCGCCTTCGCCCCACCGCACCCGACCGTCACAAGTCCAGCGAGTGAACGCATCGCCACCACCAACCCTGGATACCGCATGACACTCCTGGCACCGCGGCGCGGGTTGAACCCAATGCCGGTGTTTCACGTAGCTTTCGGAGTCTGCGCTCCGCCGCCTCTCAACCTGCCCTGCGCCCATGGCCACCTCTCTCGTCACGCCTGCCGCCCGCTCCCGCACCTCGGCGCCCGCCCGTGACCTGCCGCTGCACCTGACCGCCGTCGTCCTCGGCGCCACCAGCATCCTGATCGGCATCCTCTGGGACATCTCGTGGCATTCCACCATCGGGCGCGACACGTTCTGGACGCTGGCGCACATGGTGATTTATCTCGGCGGCACTCTGGGCGGTTGCATCGGCGGCTGGCTGGTCTTGCAGGCGACTTTCTTCGGCAGCGCGGAGCAGCGCGCGGCTTCGGTGGGGCTGTGGGGCTTTCGCGGTCCCATCGGAGCGTGGGTGAGCATCTGGGGATCGTTCGCCATGCTGGTGTCGGCTCCGTTCGACAACTGGTGGCATGACGCCTACGGGCTGGATGTGAAAATCCTCAGCCCGCCGCATTCGGTGCTGGCGGCTGGGATGTATTTTCTGGTCTTTGGCGGATTGCTGCTGGTGGCTGGCGTGCAGAATCGTGCGGCGTCCGCCGGAACGCTGTCGGCCTCCACGGTGCCTTCTGGCAGTTGGCTGTTTGTCTATGCTGGAGGCGTCCTGATTGCGATGGGGGCCATCATGCTCACGGAGGAAAGTCTCCCGAATCATCAGCACTCGGGAACTTATTATCGCGCGTCGAGCATCGTCTACCCGTTCTACTTCGCGATGCTGGCGCGCGCCTCGAAGCTGCGCTTTCCCGCCACGATCGCTGCCGGTGTTTACATGCTGCTCTGCGGAGGAATGACCTGGGTGCTGCCGTTATTCAAAGCCACACCGATGCTCGCGCCGATTTACAATCCGGTCACGCACATGGTGCCGGAGGCTTTCCCGCATCTGCTCATCGCCCCGGCGCT
>JANMHB010000071.1:0-6986 GCA_031374935.1 Gemmatimonadaceae bacterium
ACGTCGCGCAGCTGGCCGACGATCTTGCCACCGCGTACTTCGTAGAACAGCGCGCCGCCGAACTGGCCGTTGAATCGTTGCTGGTCGATCGAGTAAGAACCGCGCCCGAGAATGGCGATACCCTTGTCGGTCGCCGCAATCAGGTCGTTCCAGCCGAGGTCTTTCGCGCCCGGCTTGATTGACACATTCGGCATCCGCTGGAATTGCACGCTGCTCCACGAGTCGGCGTACGAACAGCCGTGACTGCGTGTCGGCATCCCCCGTTTCTTGTACCACCAGTCGAGCCACATTGCCTGTTCGCGCGTGGTCTGATAGTCCACGAACACGCCGTCCTTGATGATCGTGAACGCTTCCGGCTTCACGCCGTCGTCGTCGTAGCCAATGCTGGCGCAGCCCCCCGGTTCCGAGCGATCACCGGTGATGGTCATCAAGGGCGAGCCGAACTTGAGCGTGCCGAGCACCTTCTCCGGCGGTGCGACGAACGAGGTGCCGGCGTAGTTGGCTTCGTAGCCGTAGGCGCGATCGAGTTCCGTTGGATGCGCCACGGATTCGTGCAGCGTCAGGCCGAGGTTGGAGGGGTGCAGGATCAGGTCCCAGCGCCCCGGCTCGACCGATCTGGCAGTGAGCTTTTCCGCCGCCTCCTCGGCCCACTTCTTCGCGTTCACGGGCAGGTTGTTCTCGAGCACCGATTCCCAACCGCGCCCAGTGGGTTGTACCACCGCGTCGCGGATTGCGAAGTCGCTGCGATCAGCGCTGACGGCGGTGATGCTCATCGGCGTGTAGGTGCGCACCAGCGTCTGTGCGATGACGGAGCCGTCGGTGTTGGCGTAGTTCCGTTCTTCCTTCACGAACTGCAACTGTGTGCTGACGAAGCGCACACCGGGCACCGAGAGGGCGGCGGTGTTGGCCGCGATCGCCAACGTCGCCTTCTCTTCGATCGAGATCGTGAAGGGGTCGATCGTGAAGCCACTCGACCAGCTGGCGTCGGGGTGGCTGGGATTAGGTGCCAGCTCGATCGGCTTGTCCCGCGCGATTCGGTTGGCCTTGGCGGTTGCCACGGCTTCCATCGCCGCGCGTTGAATGCCGTCGTTGGTCAACCGCGGCGTGGCGGCAAAGCCCCAGCAGCCGTCGACCAGCACGCGCACGCCGCAGCCGATGGTGTCGCTGTCGATGACGTCGAGCACCTGCCGTTCACGGGTGAAGACGGCGTTGCGCTGCACGCGCTGGATGCGGGCATCGGCGTAGCTGGCACCGGCGCGTTTGGCGGTGTCGAGGGCCAGGAGCAGCAGGTCGCGGGTCGGCGCGTCCATGCGGCGCTGCACATGCGGCACGAGGCGCGAATGGGCGGCGGCGTCGCGCGGGCGTCCGAGGGCAAGCGCACCGGCGGCGAGTGCGGTGGTGGCGACGAAATCGCGGCGAGAGGTCATGCGGCGTGTTGGTGAGGGCATCGACGATCCGGAGGTTCGGACAGTCTACGCGCAGCCCCCCGACTTTGCGGGCGCCGGCCGATGCATCCCGACTGGCGGCGGCGGCCCTCCTCGCAACAGCGCTGCGATTGCTGCGGGCGCCGGCCGGGTCATCCCGACTGGCGGCGTTGGCCCACCTCGCAATAGCGCTGCGATTGCTGCGGGCGCCGCCTTGCCACTCGGGCGCCTCGACCGGCGCGATATGGTGTTTCGGTGCTCACGCGGCGGCCGATTCGCGGCGGCTGACGACTGGCAATCCCTGCGTGGTGCGTGCCAGTCGGATCAACTGGTCGGCGAGCAGCCGCGCCTCGGTCTCATTCACGCCGTGATCGCTGGCGTGATTGGCGATCCGCTGGATCACGTCATGCTCGCGGGACGCATCGACCGGCGGCATTGCGGCTGTGCGCTTTGCCGTACCCACGGCCCGGGCGAGGCGCTGTCGTTCGCCGATCAGCGAGACCAGCATTTCATCGATGCGATCGATCGAGGCACGGAGTGACTCAACACGATCGGCGGCCCGCTGCTGTTCAGGCGTGCGATCGGGGGTGGGGGTGGAGGTCGCGGTCTTGGACTGGGTCTGCATTGGCGGGGCTCCTGTGCCGTGAAGCGTTCGTGGGAGGAGTCCGCGGCGCCCGGGCCTCGCAAAAAAGCGAAAGGCCCGCATCGCTGCGGGCCTCGGAGGAAAGTCAGTCGCGGTGTTACGCGCGCGCTCTACCACCGTGGTCCGCGAGGCGGCCAAAGTAATAATAGCTGGTAAAGAGGGCGCGGACCGGGTGGCTCATGACGTGTAGAGTTACCCGGGAGCCGAGAGCTGTCAACCCCCGGGGAGTGAATCGCTGCGCGGATCAGGTCGAGATCGAGACGGTGGCGCCCGTTGCATCTGGCGTCACGGTGACTCGAAAGAGGCTCGATGTCTGCTGCTCACCGCCGGTCCAATTGCCATCGAACGAAAACTCGGCGCCGTGATTCGGGCACTTGAGCGTGAAGTTCGACCGGACATCGACCGTCGTGCCGGCGTGCGTGCATTCGAGCGAAAAACCCACCAGGCCGCTCGACGTTCGTGCGAGCGCAATCGGTGGCTGACTGCTGACACGGGCCACGCCGCCGACTGTCGCAAGCGCCGGAAAGTTCGCCAGGGCAATCACCAGTGGCGTCGAAAGCGCGGGCGGCTTCGGAACGAACGGTGGTGACGTTGGTCCACCATCGCTGCCTCCACCGCCGCACGCGCTCAGCGCGACGGCGACCGCGGCCATGGTCGCGGTTGACACGAAGTCACGTCGCGACACTGCAGCACTGGCCACGGAACAGCCAGTGCAGGTTCGAATGTGCACACTCATCGAAGTATCCTCCACGCGTCACAGTATCGGTGACAGACGTCGTCCCCGGTTCACAGTGGCAGACGCCATCGGCGCGTGAAGTATTCCCGGTTCCGGTTGCGCGCATGGCGCTGGACCGCCATGCCGCACCGGGCGCTACATCTTCCGTGCAAAGAAATCGAGCGCCGACTCATACGCGCGGATCCACGACTCGTGCCGCAGAAATCCGTGGATTTCATCCGGCAGCACCAGCTGCTCGACGGTCACGCCCTGCGCACGGAGTCGTTCGATCAGGGTCAGTGCTTCGATGAAGCGCACGTCGCGATCGTCGTCACCGTGAGTGAGCAGCGCCGGTGCGCGTCCGATCGACATCCGCTCGTGCCCAGCCACGTCGTCGCCGCGACCATCGGCCTGATCGCAGCCGATCGCGGTTGGAGTGCGACACCTGCCGCCGCTGGTCTGTGGGCATGCGGCTGAAGTGTTGAAGTCGTGTTTGATCCTGCGCTCCAGCCGCGGCGAGCGACCGGTCGTGCCGCATCACATGCGGATGCACAGGCGTCAAAGACGTCGCAATCCGCAATCGGGTTGCACCAGGATGGAATCCGCGCGCGAAGAGTCGCAGGCACCCTTGGCGCCGTGGTCCGCCAACATTCTGGACGCGTGGGCGATGTTGGATGCAGGTGATCGCGTGCTTCGAACGTGTCGGCATCCGGTAACGGGTGACGTGGGCCAGCGCGGCAACCGTGAGAGTCCGCAGCGCTCGCATGCTGAACCCTTACAAACGGGGCGCACGAGCTTCCCTCCGGTCCGTCACGCCTTCGGCGGTGCAGAGGCGCCGTGGCGGACCGTTCTCACATGACCGTGTCGCCTCGCGCTCGCGAACATCGTAGTACCAGTGGTAGCGTTCGGCCAATACTGCGTGAGACCGATGCTCCGACTCGGTTGTCTCCTCGGGTCAGCCGCTGACTGCACACCCACCCGTTCCCCTCCTGCCATGCCATCTCGACGCGACTTCCTGGGCACGCTTGGCGCTGGTGCCGCCGCCGTCACGGCGCGTACCATGCCGTTCGGTGCGATCCCGGCCCAGGTCCCGATGACTTCGCCACTCGACGTGGGCGCCGAGCCGTACGATTTCAGCTGGCCCGCGACGCTCAGCACGCCGCACCGCGCGGTGTTCGATGTTGCCGCGATCGAGAGTGGAAGGAGCGTCTGGCGGGCCTCGATCTGGGAAGCGCAGTACATCGAACATCTGGGCACGCCTCGCGCCGACCTCTCCTCGGTGATGGTCATTCGCGCCGAGGCCATTTCGCTCGTGATGCAGCAGGCATTCTGGGACCGGTACGAGCTGGGGAAGCTGATGCGGGTGACACACCCGGTGACACAGCAATCCACCGACCGCAATCCGGCGCTGCTGAGCTCGACGCGCAGTGAGATCCCGCCGGCGTTCGACGACTGGGCGTTGGATCGCTACATCGCGCGGGGGCGTGCCGTGCTGGCGTGCGACCTCGCATTCCGCGAAATCGTCCAGCTGGTGATGAAGGCCGACCGGGTGAGCGACGCCGCGGCGCGCGAACGCGCGTTGCCGATGCTGATTCCCGGTGTCAAGCTGCAGCCCTCGGGGATCTTCGCGGTGGTGCGGGCGCAGGAAGCGGGAGCGCAGTACGTGCGATCGAGTTGAGCCGACTCGAGGGGCGACTGGATCGGCGAACTCGACCGCGCGAGTGAGCCCGCCATCAGCACGCGGGCGACTTGGTGTTGACCCGCGTCGTCCGGCAGGCGACGATTCAGGGCGAGCTCGCCCGCGTCCGCTCCATGTCGCCGGGCCTCCGATTCCGGGAGTAGACCGCGTGTGACCAGTCAGCCGTCGCTCCACGCACGCGATGGCGAGATTCTGCCGCCCGACTGGGCAGAGCTTTCGCCGCTGCTCGATGTCGTGCTGGATGCGGCGCCGGCCGAGCGAGGCCGCGCGCTCGACGCCGTGAGCGCCGGCGATGCCGTGCGTCGTGGGCGACTGGTCGAATTGCTGCGCGAGACCGAGCAACCGTTGACGCTGCTCGATGCTCCGGCAGCAGCACAGTTTCCGCTGCTCTCTGCGAGTGACGCGTTGCGGCTGCCTGAGCTGCTCGGTGAGCGCTATCGCACTGATCGCGAGATCGGAGAGGGTGGGATGGCGCACGTGTATCTCGCGCACGACATCAAGCATGGCCGCGACGTGGCGGTGAAGGTCATCAAGCCGGATGTGGCGGCGTCGCTGGGCCGCGAGCGGTTTCTGCGCGAGATCGCGATCGCGGCGCGGCTGCGGCATCCGAACATCGTCCCGCTGTACGATTCCGGCGACGCGAACGGCCTGTTGTACTTCGTGATGCCGTATGAAGACGGGCCGTCGCTGCGCACGCGGCTGGCGCGCGGCGGGGCGCTGCCGATCGCCGAGGCCGTGAGTGCACTGCGAGACGTGGCGCGCGCGCTCAAGTACGCGCATGCACAGGGCGTGGTGCACCGCGACATCAAGCCGGACAATGTGATGATGTCCGCGGATACGGCGGTCGTCGCCGACTTTGGCATCGCCAAGGCCGTCAGTGCCGCGCAGACCGGATCGGGACAGTCCGCCATCACCCAGACTGGCGCCGGTGTCGGCACGCCGGCCTACATGGCGCCCGAGCAGGCGATCGGCGATGCGGCGGCCGATCATCGCGGGGACATCTACTCATTTGGCTGTCTGGCGTACGAGTTGTTCACTGGCACGCCGCCATTCCATGGAATATCCGCTCGCGAAGTGATTGTCGCGCACTTGTCGACCCTGCCGGTTCCCGTGTCCTCGGTGCGCGCTGATATTCCGGCACCGATCGCGGCACTCATTGATCAGTGTCTCGCGAAGGAGCCGGTCGCGCGCCCGGCGGATGCGGCGGCGCTGCTCACAGTGCTCGATGGCAGTGCGGTGCCGGCGACCGCGTTCGGGACGGTTACGGCGCAGCGTAGGCAACGACTGCTGCTGGCCGGCGCGGCCGGTGTGCTGACCGTGGGCGCGCTGTGGCTCTTCTTGACCCGCAACGTGGAGCCGACAGGCGGCGAGATCAGTGTGAGTGTCCTGCCCATCGGCAACATCAGCAACGACAGCGCGCTGGCGCCGTTTGCGATGGGTTTAGGCGATGAAGTCTTCAGTGCGTTGTCGAGAGTGCCCGGCGTGGTGGCACGGAGCCGTTCCGGCGCCAAGGCGTTCAACAACGGCTCGGACGTGAGCGAAGTGGGTCGCAAACTCCGCGTCGACTATCTCATCACCGGCGACATGCGCGAAGAGCGTGGGCGCTGGATCGTCACCGCCAACCTCACACGCGCCGCGGACGCCAGCGAAGTGTGGAATGAGCGATTCGATGTGGATCCGACCCAGCAACTCAAGATCGCCGAACGGATTGCCACCGGCGCCACGGGCGCGTTGCGCCGCCGCTTTCCGCGTGTGCTCGGCGTGGCCGCGGTACAACGACAGACGAGCAGTCCTGCCGCATACCGGAACTACATGTTGGGGCAGGAACTGCTCAGCCGCCGTGGAACCAGTGTGCGCGAAAGCGCGGCGGCATTTCGACGAGCGATCGCCATCGATTCGACCTACGCCGGCGCCTACGCGGGGCTGAGCCTGGCGCTGGCCTTGTACCCGAATTTTCAGCAGATACCGGCGGCTGACGTCCACCAGGAGCTCACCACCGCCGCGCAACTCGCGCTGGCGCTCGACTCCACAGCCTCGCAGGCGCACATCGCACTCGGACTGGCCTCTCAGCACCTGAACAACTGGCCGCTGGCGTCGAAGGAATTTCGCGCCGCGGTGCGCCTGGCGCCAAGCGATGTCGAGGCGCATGTCCAGCTGGGCCGGCATTTGCTGTATCTCGGACAGCTGCCGGAGGGCTTGCAGGAATTCAATGAGGCGCGCAATGCGGATCCTGCCTCGCCGCTCGTGCTGGGATGGCTCTCGTTCGCGCACTTTCTGCTGGGACAGCGTGACAGCGCGCTCGCGATCAGCCACCTGTCCATGGAAGGGTCAGTCCCGAACCTGACGGCGATTGGATTCCGCTCGATTCTGCACCTGTATTCCGGCCATCGGGATAGTGCCGCCAGCTACAGTGGTCGAGTCACCTCCGTCATGACGACCGCGTCTGCCTACGTGCGGTCCGCACTCGGCGACAGCGCCTCGGTGCTTGCGGAATTGCGCCGCACA
>JANMHB010000075.1:0-3584 GCA_031374935.1 Gemmatimonadaceae bacterium
CTCGCCGTATGCGGCGGCGGCGCTGCTGAGCCAGTTCATCACATAGACGAGCACCCAGCCGCCGGCCGCACTCGTCGCGTCGAAGTACATCTTGTGCTTGCCGGACAGCGGTCCGAGCCAGGGGTCGGGCGAGGACGACGCAAGTGTTGCGGAGCGCTTTGCCGCACCAGTGGACGCGAACGCCAGCGCCCCGGCGCCAGCCATGGCGAGGAATTCGCGGCGCTGATCGAGCAGTGGATCGATGGACATATGGGTCTCCCGTTCACGCGCGTGATGAGAGTGCACGATCACCTGACAGTGCGTTCGCGACTATCCGCAGCGATCGCGGCAGCACGATACCGCTTCGCACGACCGTTGAGCAATGGATTCGGATGGTGTGTTCGTGCTGGCCCGCTGGGTACGCGTGCGGCAGCGCTCGTTCGACGTACGAGTCGGGCGGAAGCTCGCCGCTCCCCGGTTCTGGATCGCGTCTGGCAGACGCCGTGGTGGGAAGCGACACTCCTCGCGCGCGTGCCACACGATACCCCTACCCGCACATCGGCCCAAGGCGACTCCGCGCAAGCCTCTTGCATCGGCGCGCCTTCTCGGCAAGCTCACCCAGGTGACGGTGCGCGTCGCGCCACGCGCCGACGGCGCGTGGCGACGTGGATGCCCGCGAGGCCGACTGCCATGAGCAATATCGATGCTGGTTCAGGCACCGGTGAAAAGCTGGCCTCGAAACGGAGATCACGGGGTGGCGGCGAGTTGCCGATGCCGGAGTACGTGTCCCACGCGAACAGCATCGGCGGACGACTCGTGAAAACGAACGTCCCCCCCGAGTAGACATCGGTCGCGCTGGACTCGACGCTCGCGAACAAACCGTTGAAGCCGACGACTGACATGAACGCCACGTAGCGACCACCAGTGGTGAGCGCCGTTGACGTGAGGAACGAATACGGCGTGAACCCCGGCAACGCGGGTGGAGGCGGCGACACCGACATGGCGCTCACATACAGCGCCGGACCAGTGGCGCGGAAGGTCACGTCGTCCCACTGGAACACGTAGGCGATGAACGTCACCGGTGGCCCCACTTCGTTCTTCAGGAAGAACGAGAAGCCGTTGAGTCGGGAGTTCAGTGCCGTGAAGGTCTGGCCCACCGTCTGGATGCCGCCGACTCCCCACCCACCAACCTGACTGCCACCTGGCACGATCAGCGACTGCGCGGCGAGGGACTGCGCCAGAGCCGCGGTCGCAAAAAGCGCTATCAGGGACTTCTTCATGATGCCTCGATTTGTTGAAGAGATGTGTCATCCTGGTGCAAGAGCCGTCCCCCGCATGCCAGCCGCAGGCACTGATCCTCACGGTGTGTTGGAGCTCGGCGAGGTTGGGATTGTCGCACCTCTGCTTGCCTCGTTGTGCTTCACCGTCCGCTCATTCCACTTCGATCGGTCAATCGGAAGCAGCGAGGGCGTGCGTGCTGCTGGCAGCGCCCTCGAGGTCAGCGCTTGCCGAAGGCAAAGGACACGCCCACGCCGTACAACGGATCATTGCTGCCATCAAGACCAAACGGGACCGAGATGAAGGGTCGGACGAGCAGGCTCGGGCTGAACACGAAACTCAGCCCACCCGACAGGATCCCGTATGTTTCGCTGTCCGTCGCGGAGTTCTGACCGTCGGACACGGACACGCGCTGGTAGGCCGCGCTCACGGCAGCGGACGGGATGAAGCTGACGCTCGATGACGTGTTGAACAATCCGCCGCCGGCCAGGCCGGCAGAGGCACCCGTAGCACTCGATGTAATGGTGCCACCCTCACCATCATCGAAATCGGGGGCCTTCAGGTACTCGACCGATGCCACCGGGCAGAGCATCGCCTGCTTCTTTTCCCCCATGTTGAAGGACAAGCCGCCATCCACGCTCGCGCCCTTCGTGGTGCCGCTGACGCCGTCTGCCTTCACCATCGCCCCGCTCACGCCACCGAAGGCCCTTGCCGTTCCGAACCCGAAGCGGGCACCGCCGCCAGTCACCCCGTCAGCGAAACGAGCACTGACGGAGACGTTCATCGGTCGTGTTTCCAGCGATGCCAGACCGAGACAAGCCTGACCCTGTGCAGTGGTCGTGAATAGCAGTGCGGCACAGCCTGAGAATACGCGGACGTTCATCGCTCTTCTCCCGTGCTCTTTCGAGGTGCGTCGTACGGAGACCTGCGCATACCAGCGGAGACCAGCCAATACTGCGCGCAATCCATTCACCTTCGTCTTGCGACGCGCAATAGGGGGAATGCCCGACGGCGGATTTTCGCAGGTCTTTGTGTTTCCCTCGGAGCTGCTCTTGGATCAGACCGCTTTGAAGCCGATCGTCACGTCCAGTGTCCAATGGCGGCGACCACTGTTGCCGGTCCTTCCGCCGGTCCGCCGCATGACCGATGGCGTATCCTGCACAGCACTTGCACTCGCGACGCGCACCACACGGTGGATCGGGTCAGGAGATGCCGGACACGATCCATGGGTGATTCCCTTCTTTGCAGGATGCGTCCGAACGCGTAATCTCTCCTGTATCCAGTCAAACGGAGGGTCATGTGCAATTCGTGTCGGAGATTCGCGCCAGAGACGCAGCGATCCGCGTGGCGCGCGCCGTGTCGGGCTTGATCACAGTGGTCGCGATGGGCAGCTGTGTGCGGGTATGGAATCCCACCGTCGCCGCGCCGACATCCGCCGCGCTCGCAAAGGCACCGACCCCAGCATCGTCGATCAAGCTCCATCTGCGATCAGGTGAGTTGATCATCGCCACCGCGTGGCAGGAAGACACGGCGGCGAAGGTCCTGCGGGTGATCGGCTCCGGGTATTCCGTGGATCGCCTGTCATCCGCAGCCGTGGATCGCGCGGTGCCGATGGACTCCATCGCGCTGCTTCAGGCGAGCACTGCAGGTACGGTCTATCCGAGCGGACTGGTCACGTTGGCCATCTGGGGCACCATATCCGGGGTCGTCTCTGGGGCGTGTCTCGTCGATCCGAAAGCGTGCTTCGGATCATGCCCGACGTTTTACGTGGCCGACGACACGTCGTTCATCCAGGCCGAAGGTTTCTCCGCCAGCCCGCTGCGCACGCTCGAGGCCCGCGACGTGGATCACTTGTATGCCTCGGCGTCGCTACCCGGTCCATTTACGGTGCGGATGCGCAACGAGGCACTCGAAACGCACGCGGTGCGCTCGGTACGCCTGCTGATTGCACCGCGACCCGCCAATGGACGCGTATTTCACTCCCCATCAGACGAACTGTTTCCCGTCTCCGGGATCACGCCTCCACGCGAGTGCAGGACGGGCTCGGGAGACTGCACGACAGAGCTTGCCACGCTCGACTCGCGCGAATGGAAGTCGACGACAGACTCCACGGATCTTGCAACGCGGGAGACGGTGGAGCTGACGTTCGACCGTGCGGCGCTCGCGAACATCGGGACCTCGAATGACGGCGAGAGTCGCCTTGGCCTGATCCTCGGCGCGCGCCACACGCTGGTGTCGACGTTCCTGTTCTACCAGTCGCTCGCCTTCGCGGGGGATGCGGCGGGGGACGTACTGGCGCGGATCGAGCGAGGGACGGTGGCAGAGCA
>JANMHB010000130.1:0-3270 GCA_031374935.1 Gemmatimonadaceae bacterium
GCACCTCGGTGAGGTGCGTGGGCGGTTCGATGCGTGGATTTTCCGAATCGTAGCGAACGGGTGCAAGGATTGGTTGAAGAACATCCGACGCACACACGTGAGCTATGAAGAAGATGATCAGCCGTCACACCTGACGACGCCGGATGAGGAGCTTGATCGCAGTGAGCTCCGAGTCGACCTCGACTGGGCCCTTGGCCAGCTGTCACCTTCCCTGCGGGAGGCCTTCATCATGAAGCACGTCGAAGGTCGATCGTACGAGGAGATGGCCGAAATGCTGGACTCTACCGTCGGCGCGCTGAAAATGCGTGTGCATCGTGCACGCGAAGCGTTGCAGGCTCTTCTCGAGGAGAAGTACGCATGATGATGGACATGACACCGAATCCAGAAGGCGCTCGGGGTGACCGTGAGGTTACCCCGCCCTCGGCACACAAGCCTCTGGGTGATCGGCCGCTGGCCGATCGTGAAGTTCCGCTGCGCGCCGATGGGGCGATGGCGGCGTTGAACGCCTGGCTCGACGGGGAAGCTCCCGCGCCGCGTTTGGCAAACAACCAGCTCACTCCCGAGGCCGAACTCTGGTCGCGGATCAGCCGTGAGGCATCGGCGCGCAAGGAAGTGCGCACCCCTGCCCATGTGGCCGCGCAGATCATGAACGCGCTGCCGCCTGCGACTGCCACCCGTCTGGTGGCAGCCCCGGCCGTACATAGCTCGGCAGAAATGTTCGCGCGCGCCGTTCCCGCGCAAGCAACGACGTCTGGCATCACCATGCAGCCGGCCACGCTGGCGCTGCTGGCGGTGGTGTTTCTGACGTTGGGTGCGGTGATCGGGCGGTTCTTGTAGGGAATTTCGCGTCGCACTTCGCGACGAATGGCGGGAATGGGGCGGGGCGGCGATCTTCGGATTGTCGCCCCGCTTTGCTTCCCATCCAGCACGTCCCCCCGATGCGTCCTGTTTGCCTGGCCCTGTTCGTGTGCGTCGTCCTGTCGACGCCGCTGCACGCCCAGCGTGCGGACTCGCTACGGGTCGGGGCGCAGGTTCGTGTCGATCGCTGGCAGCCGACGCGGGAGTTCTACCGCGGGACGTACCAGTCGCGCGACTCCCTGAACTTCGTCATCAACAGCCGGGACGACCTGCTGGAACGGGTGTCGATTCCGATCCGAGACATCGGGGCGGTGGAAATGCTGGTGGGTCAGCGCACTGCCGGCGCGGGGTTCAGGCGGGGTGCTGGTCGTGGCGCGCTGGTCGGGATCGGCGCCAGCGCGGTGCTTATGACACTGGCCGTGGTTGCCGACGCCCGGGAAGATGGTGATGTCTTCATCTCCGCGACGGCGGTCGCTGGCGTCTTGTCGGTGCTCCTCACCGGTGCCACGACGCTGATCGGCGGTGCAATCGGCGCGGCGCACCAGGACACCTGGGCGAAGGTGCCGTTCCGGCCGTAGCACACCCGGTGCACGGCGTGCGGCGTCAATCGACCCCTTGATCCGCTAAACATGGACACCGGTGGAACGGTCAGCTCCCCGGTCGATAGGGCCCCTTCACCCGCAACGTGATGCCACGGGTACCCCGCTGAACTCGCAGATGCGCTTCGTCTCGCAGCACCATCGGAAACTGATACGCCAGCGTGCCAGACACTGTCCCCACGGCGCGAGAAAAGTGCGAGGCCATTGAGAAGCTACTGGAGAGCGGGTACGATCGTTCCCATCAGCCGTGCAACCGCTGCACCCGTCTGCCGTGCACCCGAACGGAGCTACATGGAGATCATACGCGTCAACGCGCCGCGGGTGCGCGAGGGTGACAGGCTGGTGGTGGGCTGTGCGCAGATTGCGCCGGTCTGGCTGCAGCGCGATGCGACGCTGGCCAAGGTTGCATCGTGTAGCGAGCGCGCGGCGGCGGAAGGGTGCCGCCTGATCGTTTTTGGCGAAGCGCTCGTACCCGGCTATCCGTTCTGGATCGAGCGCACCGATGGAGCGCGGTTCAATGACGCGCGCCAGAAAGCGATCTTCGCCAGGTATCTGGATCAAGGCGTCGATATCGCCCGGGGGGATCTCGATACGATCTGCGCCCAGGCGCGCGCGTGGCAGATCAGCGTCTATCTCGGCGTGATGGAGCGGGCCGCTGACCGTGGTGGACACAGCCTGTATTGCACGTTGGTCTACATCGATGCGACTGGCACGATCTGCTCGGCGCATCGAAAGTTGCAGCCGACCTACGAAGAGCGACTGGCGTGGGCGCCGGGTGATGGGCATGGCTTGCGCGTGCACGATCTGGGGCCGTTCCGCGTGGGTGGGCTGAACTGCTTCGAGAACTGGATGCCGCTCTCGCGCGCCGCTCTCTATGCTCAGGGCGAAGACCTGCATGTGTCGGTCTGGCCGGGTGGATTGCACAACACACACGATCTTCCGCTGTTTCTGGCGAAAGAAGGGCGGAGCTACGTGCTCGCGGTGTCCGGGTTGATGCGGCCTGCGGATTTTCCCGCGGACACGCCTGAGCTGGCGGTGATCCTCGAACGGAGCGGGGAGTTCCTGGCCAATGGCGGGACGGCGATCGCTGGTCCCGACGGGCACTTCATCGTCGACCCCGTCGTAGGGCGAGAAGCGCTGGTGATCGCGGAACTCGACCATGCACTCGTGCGAGGGGAGCGGCAGAACTTCGATCTGGCTGGCCACTACTCACGGCCGGACGTGACCCGGTTGGTGGTGGACCGGACTCGGCAGAGTCTCGCGGACTTCATCGACCCCTGACCGCCAGCGGGTGGCTCGACCACGCGCGGAATTCACACTCACACTCAGTCCAATGACCCGACTCATTTCACTGCTCGGTGCGGCGCTGGTCGCAACGTCAGCTGCCGCAGCGCAATCGGCGCCCCCCGACACGAGCGATGACTTTCGCTGGCTTGAAGAGATGACCGGCGATCGGGCGATGGCCTGGGTTCGCGCCGAGAACGCGAAAACCACCGCCGTGCTCGAGAAGGATCCGCGTTTCGCCGGGATGTATCAGTCCGCGCTGTCGATGGCGCAGGCCACCGACCGAATTCCCGGTGTGCGCTTCATCGGTGGTATGCTCTACAACTTCTGGCAGGACTCTTCCCACGTGCGCGGTGTCTGGCGTCGGACGACGCTGGCGAGTTTCCGCACGACATCGCCTCGTTGGACCACGGTGCTCGACCTCGATTCACTGGCCGCAGCGGAGAAAGCGAACTGGGTCTGGCAGGGAGCGTCGTGCCTGCAGCCGGCTGAACGGCGCTGCGTGCTGAACCTGTCAGACGGGGGCGAG
>JANMHB010000146.1:0-34948 GCA_031374935.1 Gemmatimonadaceae bacterium
TGGGCGTAAATTTAGCCAATATACTGTGGCGTAACAAGTTACGCGACTGCACATGGGGACGGTGTTCGTCCGCTCTTGGGGACGGAGTTCATGAGCGGACGAACTCCGTCCCCGTGAGCTGTGATCGATTAGACGGAAGAGCCCGGTGACGCAGCGGCATGCGCCAAGTCCTCTCGCATCAGCGCCCTGGCCAACATCCTTTCTTGACTGTTCAGCTTGCTCACCGATGTGCTGCGTGTGTGAGCAGCGTGAGCACCGGTGCTCCCGTGGTGGCGGGAGCAGCGTGAGCACCGGTGCTCCCGTGGTGGCGCAACAGAGCAGCCGTCGTTGAACCGATACTGTGAGTCGAAGCAACCCGCAAAATTCGCCGCCGGATGGCTGGCGCACCGCACGGGTGTCCGCGATTGTTAGCGTCTTGCCAGAAACGGCAAAATGAGACCGTGCTTACCCTTTGTCGGAAACCGATGACTCACTCCCAACGACGGGACGAGATCCTTCGCGCCGAATTGCCGCCAACGCTCCCGTTGATGGCACTCCGTTCGACCATGGTCTATCCGCTGGGCACCATCGCGGTGCAGATGGGCAGCCCGGAAAATCTGGCGCTGCTGCGCGCGTTCGATGAACCCGGTGTGGTGGTGGCCCTGGTCGTCGCCGGCGGCGAACTCGATGACGCGCCCGATGCACAGGACTTCGTCGGCAAGATCGGCGTGGCCGCACGGGTGCACGAGCGCATCAACCTGCCCGGCGACACGGTCCAGATCACGCTGCAGGGCCTGCGGCGCATCACCATCCAGCGCATCGATCAGTCGGCGCCGTTCGTGGTCGCGGCCGTGTCGCCGGCGTGGGATGTGCTGCCGGCCGTGATCGAAGTCGAGGAACTCGTCACGCGCATCGTCAGCGCCACCGAGACGCTCGCCAGCCTGGTCGATCGCATCCCGGCGGAGATTCCGGCGATCCTGCGCATGAACGTCTCGGATCCGGGCCGCTTTGCGGATCTCGCCGCCACCAACCTGAACTTCAAGATCGCCGACAAGGACGACGTGCTGCAGAAGCTCGACGTCGGCGATCGCCTGCGCTTCATCCTCGGCCGTCTCGAGCGCGAAGTGGCCCGCGCACGGGTGATGGACGACGTGAAGAAGACCACCGAAGTGAAGATCGAGCAGCACCAGCGCGAATTCTTTCTCAAGCAGCAGCTGCGCGCCATTCAGACGGAACTGGGCGAGACCGACCCCGGCGAGCGCGAGAGCACCGAATTGCTGCGCCGCATCGACGAAGCGCATCTGCCGGAAAAGGTGTCGCTCGAAGCACGACGCGAGTGCGAACGCCTGCGCATGCTGTCGCCGGCGAGCAGCGAGTACCAGGTGCTGCGCACCTATCTCGACTGGGTGCTTTCGCTGCCGTGGTCAAAGAAGTCGGGCGACCGCGACATCTCGCTGGAGCGGGTCTCTACCGCCCTCGACACGCGGCACTACGGCCTCGGCGAAGCGAAGGAACGGATCATCGAGTATCTGGCCGTGCGCAAACTGCGTGGCGGTGATCCAGCGGGCCCGATCCTCTGTTTCGTCGGACCACCGGGCACGGGCAAGACGTCACTCGGCGAAGCCATCGCCACGTCCATCGGGCGCGAGTTCCACCGCATCTCGGTTGGCGGCGTGCGCGACGAGGCGGAAGTGCGCGGACACCGCCGCACGTATGTGGCGGCGATGCCTGGCCTGCTGATCCAGGCGCTCCGACGCACCGGCGTGCGGGATCCGGTGGTGATGATCGACGAGATCGACAAGATGGGTACCGGTGGTGCCACCGGCGATCCGACGGCAGCGATGCTCGAAGTGCTGGACCCGTCACAGAACAAGTCGTTCGTCGATCACTACCTGAACCAGCCGTTCGATCTGAGTTCGGTGCTCTTCATCTGTACGGCCAACAACCTGTACGACATCCCGGCGGCATTGCGCGATCGCCTGGAAGTGATTCGCATCGCGGGCTATACCTCGGAAGAGAAGGTGCAGATCGCGTGGCGCTACCTGCTCCCGAAACTCTGCGCGGAGCATGGCCTGACCGAGGAGGATGCCATCTTCACCGACGAAGCGTTGCAGTTCATCGCGGCGCGGTACAGTCGTGAGGCCGGCCTTCGCAATTTTGAACGGCAGGTGGCGGCGGTGCTCCGCAAGCGCGCACGTCGGAAGGCGGAAGGCGAGATGGAGCCGTGGACGATCACGCCACAGAAGGCCGAAGAACTGCTCGGCGTGCCACAGTTCGCGGCCGAGGAAACCGAACAGGAGCCTGAAGTTGGCGTCGTCACTGGCCTGGCGTGGACGCCGAACGGTGGTGAACTGATGCTGATCGAGGCGCTCAAGATGCCAGGCACGGGACGGATGACCGTCACCGGACAGCTGGGCGAAGTGATGCGCGAATCGGTCGACGCCGCCTACTCGTACGTGCGTTCGCGCAGCGGGCTGCTGCAGATCGCGGAGGAGGAATTCCGCGAGACCGATCTCCACATCCACTTCCCGGCCGGTGCCATCCCGAAGGACGGACCGAGCGCAGGGCTCGCCGTCACACTGGCCATTGCGAGTGTGCTGAGCGGACGTCGTGTGCGCCGCGACATGGCCATGACCGGCGAAGTAACGCTGCGGGGCAAGGCGCTCGAGATCGGCGGCTTGAAGGAGAAGGTGCTGGCTGCCTACCGCGCGGGTCTGCGCGAAGTCATCGTGCCGCAGGGGAACGCCAAGGACATCCGGGACATTCCGGCTGAAGTGCGTGAGCGGATGACGTTCACCTTCGTGCAGACCATGGATGAAGTGCTCGATCGGGCAATGCTGCCACTGGACCCGCCGAGCATCACCGGTGTGGCCACTGATGAGGAAGATGACACTGCGCAGGTCGTCCTTCCCTTCCCCGATCGGGCGGCGGTCGCCGGCCGGGGCGCCCAGTAACTTTCGCCTGTGCAGAACGTACGGCCAGCGCGCCGCGTGACACACACGCGGCGCGTTGTGCGTAGACTCCGGTACAATGGCTCCACATCTCCTGCGCGAGTTCGCGCTCAACGTCGTCCTGCACAGCCTGGCCGGCGGCCTGACTGACACCGTGGCAGTGTGGATGCTGTTCAATCCGCACAAGCCGTTCCTCGGTGTGCAGGGCGCGATCCCGAAGAACAAGGCGCGCCTCGCTGCCAGCATCGGCAAGGTCGTTGGCGAAAAGCTGCTGACGCCACAGGACATGCTGCAGGAGCTGACGCACGGCGGCATCCGGGACGCGTTCAACGAGCGCGTGGCCAGCGTGGTGCAGGCGCTGCTGGAGACGGAGCGCGGGTCGCTGCGCAGCCTGGTGCCCGATACGATGAGCGCCGAGCTGGAGTCGGCACTGCAGGCGATCGGCACCACGATCGCCGAACGGGTGGAACGCTGGGCTGAAAGCGACGAGGCGCGACCGACCGTGGTGTCGTTCGTGGCACACCTGCGCGGCGCCATCGGTGAGCAGACACTGGCGGACGTGCTGCCGGCCGCACGTCGCGCCGCAATCGTCGAGCAGGGGCGCGCGCTGGCGCTGACCCTGTCGCACAGCGACACCGTGGCCGACGCGGTGGCGAGTTCGGTACGCGTGCAGACCGAATCGCTGTTGACGCGCGACGCGCCGCTGATGCAATCGATGCCCGCCGAATTGAGCGCGATGCTCGACAAGGCGGTGGACGCCTACATCCCCGTGGCGGTCGACCGCCTTGGCGCCTGGCTGGCGCAACCCGAAAGCCGCGACACGGTGAAGCGCACCCTGCAAGGTGTGGTGGCGAAGTTCGTCACCGACCTGCGCTTTCACGAGCGTGTGCTGGCGCGTTTTCTGGTCACCGAACGGGCACTCGAAAAAGCACTCGACGCGCTTGGTGGTGAAGGTGTCGACGAGTTGTCGGCACTGCTGCGCGAGCCGGCGATTCGCGATCAGGTGACAAAGGCGGTGCGTGATGGCGTGGAGTCTTTGCTGCGGAAGCCGCTGCGCGAAATCGTGGGCGCCCCGGATGCGGCACGGGTGCATTCACTCGCCGACGGGCTCTCGAAGGGCGCGTTGACACTGCTGCGAGCGGACTCCACGCAGCGATTCGTCGCCGGACGCATCGAGTCGGCGCTCGACGGCGTCGCCCATCGCCGGATCGACGACCTGTTGAGCGGTGTGACGGATGAGACGATCGCCGGCTGGGTGCTGGAGGCGATGCGCGGCGACGCGACGCAGCAATTCGTGCGTGATACCGCGACACGCGTGGTGCAGCAAGCGCTGGATGCCCCGATCGGACGACCCGCCCGCTGGCTGCCGGCGCAGGCCAGCGATCGTCTGGCGTCGGTGCTGGCACCGGCGTTGTGGGAGTGGATCGTCACGTCACTGCCGGCGCTGGTGCAGAAGTTCGACGTCCCGGCCCTGATCGAGCGCAAGGTGAACGAGTTCAGCACCCAACGCGTGGAAGAGATCGTGCGCGGTGTGACGCAGCGGGAGCTGAACCTCATCATCAAGTTCGGGTTCGCGCTCGGCGCGGTGATCGGCGTGGGCACGTTCTTCATTTCGCAGGCGATCCGCGCGCTGCCCTGAGTTCAGGGCACGGTCGCGTGCGCCGTGCGCGGATCGAAACGGCTTCCGGCCGGCAGGACGTGCATCACGATGCCGCTCCCGCCGAGAGGCGCAGCGGACCTTGTGATTGTCGCCTTTCGCGCATCGTAGATCACCACCACACTGGCACCGAGCACGCGCCAGACCCCATCGGGCCCGATCACCAGCGCGGTGGACTCGTCGATGCCGACGCCAAGGCGTTGCGGCCGTTCGAGCACGAGACTGAGCAGCCGGTTGTGCCGCTTGCGCCGCACGAAGTGCTGATCGACGATCGCCTCGGTGATGAAGCCGAAACCCTCGGCGGTGATCACGTCGTTGCGATCGATGGTGAGCCAGTTGTCAGTGGAGTCGGCCGGTCGCCGCTCGCCGCCCGGGCGACGTTCGTCACCGGTGATCATTGGTGTCGAGAGCACGGCCGCACCAGCGGACGTGCCGCCAACGACGGCGCCCGCGGCGAAGCGCGCCTGGATCGCGCGCAGCGTGGGTGTGTCGCGCAACACCTCCGCCAAACGTCCCTGATCGCCGCCACCGAACCAGACTCCGGTGACACCATCCAGCAGCCGCGCGGCAGAATCCGTGTTGGCCTGCGCGCGAGTGAGCCAGATGTTCATGGCGGCAACACCCATCGCACGCAGGCTGGCGGCCTTCTCTTCGCCCGCGGAAAGACCGGAGCCGCTCGCCATCGCCAACACCGCGATCTTCGCCGTTCCGCGTCCTCCGGCCAGACGCACGAACTCCTCGACCAGCGCGGCGGGTTGCGGGCCACCACCGACGACGAAGAGTGTGCCCGTCGTTGCAGACTGGGAACGCGCGGCGGGTGCGGCGAGCAGGACCAACAGGGCGACGCAGGCTGCGCGTGCCGCAATCGAGGCGCGGCTGTTCAGCGCGCGGCGTCTGCCCATCAGTTTCCGAGCGGTACGAGCGAGAGCGACGACGTACGCGAGGTGCGCGCGCCGCTCCCCACGGCGATCGTGACGGCCGTGGAGACGGCCGGCGCCCCGGCGGACCGTACCAGCACGCTCACTCCGATCAGCTGCGTCGGCGCCGGAAGAAAGATACGGACGTAGGAGGCACTGCCGGCGGGCTGCACCAGCAGGGTCTGGAACGGTTCGGCCGCGCTGACTGAGATCGTGGCCGCCTGTGTCGTCGTCGGGCTGCGGTCCAGCCGCACGAGCGGCGCACTGAACGACGCGTCGGCGTTCGGCAGTGCAGCGGCGACGGATGTCAGCGTCGCGCCCGAGAGCTGGAAATTCAGCCCGGACTCCGTGACGCCGGGATCGGTGACAACCGGCGTCGCGGGGTCATCCTTGCAGCCGGCCGAGCCGGCGATCAGCAGTGCGGCCAGCAACAGCGCCCGCGGCCATGCGTTGGTCATACATCGCTCTCCATCGAATACCTGCTCGCCGGCGATCGAAGCACAGTGCCGCGACGCGCGACAGGTCAGTCCATCGCAAATTCGCGGGCGAAGGCCACGTCGAACGAGAAGGTCTTCGCCTTGCTCCGCGTTTCCATCATGTCGGCGACCCGGAGCAGGCGTGCCGGCACGGCCATGATCTTTTCCTGCGCCTTGCGCCCCATCTCATCCAACCCCGTCACCGCTTCGATCGCCCAGAACTTGATCAGCTCTTCGACGATCCTGAGGTAGTCGCGCGGCCCGTAGATCCCCGCCCGGCGCACGACGTCAGCCATGTCGCGGAAGTGTGGCATGCTCACGCCCGGCATCTCGATCGACGGCATGATCTCGGCGGCCGAAATCAGCGCCGTGTTCGGATCGCGTTCCAGCACGGCCTTGAAGATGGCGCGATAGAAGGTGTAGTGCCGCGCCTCTTCCTTGGCGACGTTGGACAGCACTTCACCGATCAGCGGCTCGGTGACGCTGGCGAGCTTGCCCGTGTTGGCGTGACTGACCTGCGTGGCGCGCTCCTGCAGCGACGTGTAGACGAAGACGCGATAGGGATCGCGGTCCCACGCCGGCGCGAACCCTGCCTTGATGTACTCGAACTGCATCCGCTCGAGCACGGGATTGTCGAGGATGCGGCTGTCGTGCATGTAGTCGTGCAACACGGCGCCGTGCCGGTCTTCCTCGGCGGTCCAGAGGTTGGTCCACTTGTGCCAGAACGACTCGTTGCCAAGGTACACGGCAAGCAGGCGATGAAAGTGCGGTAGCCCCTCTTCGGTGAGCAGGTTGAGCGCCAACGCCACCCGGGCTGGCGTGGAGATGCCCTTGCTGCGCTCGCGGAGCTGCCGGATGTAAATCTCGGGATCCGTGTCGGGTGCAGGCGCCAGCAGCTCACTCGGAAACCAGAGCACGCGCTTCGCTTCGTGCGATACCATCAACTCGTCGACGAGGGGTTCGAGATCGGCCAGCACCTCGACCTTGGCCATGATGTCGTTCGCGGGAGCAGTCATGCAGGGAAATATGAAGAATGAGCGCGGCCACCGGAGGTTCCGGCAATCTTACAGCGCCGCCGACATGCAGCAGCGGCACAGGTCGCCTGCGTGGAATTAGCCCCCGAACGACGGCACGCGCCACCGCGCGCTCGCGGATGGCGGTCAGGCAGTGCCTGACAGCCTCTGCGTCAGCGGGCCCGGATCGTGATGGCCGCGACGGAGATCATCGGCGATTTCGCCGTTGCCGGGAGGTCCTCGACGATCGTCACGTCCCGCCCGTTCACCTTGTCGGTACGGATGGTCACCTGGCGCCCGGATGCGGTAAGCTCGCGGCGACCACTGATCGAGACGACCGTGGTGCGGTACCGCTTTGCCGAAGCATCAGCGAAGGCCTCGGCAAACTCTTCTGCATCAAGTGCGGAATCCCAGGCCAGCACCCAGGCCAGCCCATCACCGCCAGCGACCGCGAGGAGTGCGTACCGATCACCGTCATGCCCGCGTGCGGCGGCCGACCCGCGCGTCACGTCGCCGAGGAGTTCCGAGAGGGCGAGTCGTGTCTCGAACTCGCCGAAGCTGTTCTCATACCGGACCGTTGCACCGCTGGCTGGCGTGAAGCGCACCACCTCGGCCGCGTTTCCATTCGCCCCCCACTGTTCCTTGTGCAGCACCTGCGAGGTACTCGTCGGCAGGTCGGCGAGCAGTTGTGCGCTGGACGCGCCGTCACCCATCGCCGTGCGCACGAATTCCGCGCCGCCGATGTAGGGAAAGAGCAATCCTTCCGCCAGAAATGCCGGTGCCGCACTGAATGCCGGATTCGCCGCGCGCGCTTCGCGAATGCTCTCGCGAGCCTTGTCCCAGGCGATGGTACGCGCCGCGTTCCCGATCATCATCACCGTGGCGTGCCCTTCGAACACGGCCTGGGCCGCGCCGACCCGGTCATCGTCGCCCTGCACGTTCTGGATCGAATCGAGGTTGACGTACTGGTCCTGCAGCGCATGCGTCAATTCGTGGCGGATCACCGTCTCGCGTTCGACGCCGGGCCGCCCCTCGACGACGAACAGTGTCTTGCGCTTCGGATCGTAGAAGCCGACCACCTGTTCAGTGAGGAGTCGCGTCAGCACGGCGATGACATCGACCGAATCCGGCACGACGCCAAGCCGCTTCCAGACCGCGACCTTGAAGTCGAGATCACGCCGGACTTCCGGGCGTGCAAACTGCGCGATGAGGAACGATTGCACCTGTGCCTGTGACTGCGACGCCACCTTCGGCGGCTGCCTGAACTTCAGTCCCGCCGCCTCCTCGACTTTCGGCACCAGCGCGTCGACTTCACCCTGGAGGTCGCCTGCCTTTGGCAGCGGCTTGCGATCGCACGCGGCAAGGCAGAGCGCGGCGAGGACAACGGAAGCGAGACGACGCACGATGTCAGGGTCGGGGATACGGAGTCAGTTCAGTGCAGCGGCACGCCGAGCAAGGTACTGCCCCACTCCAGCAAGGCGTTGCCGGCGAGCAGCATCACGACCGCTGCCGGCGCCAGGAACACGCCGAAGGGCACGAGCGGCGGCTCGAACTCGCGCCCCTGCCGGCGCGCCTTCAGATACCCGATGGGATACACGACGCACAGGAATGCCGTCGCGCCAAGCGCGGCCGCCATGAACACCGTGACGATGGCCCGGGTCGGTCCGATGGCCGCACCCACGACAGCCATCAGCGTTGCGTCGCCGAACCCCATTGCCTCCTTCTTCAGCGCCACTTCACCAAGCCAGCCGATGATCGCGATGAAGCCCGCGCCGGCACAGGCGCCGTACATCGCCTCGACCGGCGGGACAAACCACTGCTCAGCAGTCCCATTGAAAAACGCCACCACGCTCGTCACCAGCACGAACAGAAATCCGAAGACGGTGAATCCGTCGGGGATGACGTAGTGCTTGGCATCGGTGAGCGTGATGCCGAACATGATCGTGGCGAAGGTGGCAAGCCGCAGCGCGTCGAGGCCCCCGCCGGCGAGGAACGCGGAGCCCGCCCACAGGAGTGCGACGGTGATCTCGACAATCGGATACTCGATCGAAATCGGCAGCGCGCACCCCGCACACTTGCCACCGAGCCGCAGCCACCCGACGACCGGCACGTTCTCGTGCCAGCGAATCTCGCGCTCGCACTTCGGGCAGCGGCTGGCGGGGCGCACGACGGACAGCCCGGCGGGCCACCGCGCGACACACACGTTCAGGAACGAGCCGAAGCAGGCGCCGAACAGTGCGAAAGTGATGATCGTGAAGACGGAGGCGTCCACAGGGCTCAGCGAAAAGCGAACAGAAGGATACCGGTGGCGACGGCCACATTGAGTGACTCGACCGCCGGGCTGATAGGCAGCGCAACGGTCCCCGCGACCAGCGATTGTACCGCAGACGACAGACCAGCCCCCTCATTTCCGACGGCCAGCGCCCACTGCTCGGGCACCACGAACTCCGGGAGCGGCGTCCCGGCTGCGTCGGCGCCCCAGAGCGGAATCATGCGTGCCTCGAGAAACGGCGCCAGCATCTCGACCGGAGCGCTCCACGCCGGGTGAACGAAGTGACTGCCCATCGCGCTACGGACGACTTTCGCGTTCCAAAGGTCAACAGTTCCCGGCAAAGCGACCGTCGCCGTCACACCCAGCGCGGCCGCAGTTCGCAGGATCGTGCCGACGTTTCCGGGGTCCTGCACCGCATCGAGCACCAGGAGCCGAATACCAGAGGCCGGCAGACTCGCGAAGCTGAAGGCGGGCACCGCCGACACCGCGAGAATACCCTGCGGTGCCTCCGTACCGGCCGCCGAATCGAACTCCCGATCCTCCACGACCAGTATCGGCACCCGCCGTCCCTCTGCCTGTTCCAGCACCACGGCCGTTCGTGGTGTCGCGGCGGCGGCACGGGTCACCAGCACGCCGTCGATTTCCAGGTCACTCCTGAACAGTTCTTCAACGGTGCGAACGCCCTCCGCCACGAAGCGGCCACTTCGTTCCCGCGCCTTGCGGCGCTGGAGGTCGCGCGCCACGGTGAGCAGAGTCAACGCATCTCCGGAAAGTCTGTCGAGGTGGATTGCGGCACCGCACATCGAATGCGTGCATTCCCGCGCCAATCCTGATCCGCATGGGCGCCTGTCAGCAGGTCGTCACATGCCACTGCCCTGAACGGCACTACAGTGTGGCGACGAAGCCGGTGATCAACGCCTGGAAGCGTCCCGCCGCTTCCTTCGATTCGTGCAGAACTTCTGCATGGTTCAGCAGCGCGGCCGTATAGCCGGCGGCCGCATTCGTAATCAGGCTGACACCCACGCAGCGCATGCCGAGGGCGCGCGCGGCGATGACTTCCGGCACCGTACTCATGCCAACGGCATCGGCGCCGAGTCTTTCCAGCATGCGCACTTCGGCGGGCGTCTCGTAGGTGGGCCCGAGCAGTCCGCAGTAGACACCAACGTCGAGGCGCAGGCCCATCTGCCGGGCAACAGCATCGAGCTGCGCACCCAGTGTGCGATCGTACGGCGCGGACATATCGGGGAACCGCGGCTCATCAGGCTGCACCGGGCCGGCCAACGCATGCCGGTTCATCAGATTGATGTGATCGTCGATGCGCATCAGTGTGCCGGGCGACAGACTTCGGCGCACACCGCCGGCGGCGTTCGACACGATCAGCGTCCGCGCGCCGAGCGCATGGACCAGGCGCACCGGAAAGGTGGCTACGGCAGCCGGGTGTCCCTCATACAGATGGAAACGACCCGCCAGGCAGCACACCGGTTTCCCGCCGAGCCGGCCGACGATCAGTGCGCCGGCATGGCCTTCCACCGTGGCCGGGGGAAAACCGGGAATCTCGTGGAAGGGAATCCGGATGGCATCAGTGATCCGTTCCGCCAGCCCACCGAGCCCCGACCCGAGCACGAGGGCGGCAACCGGTGTCGCGATGGGGTGACCGGCAATTTCGCGCACCGTCGCGGCGGCCCGCACGGCAGCGGCGGCACCGTACTGCTGCAGCACCTCCGCGTCGCTCACCATCGGGGGTGCCTCGCGTGATCGTAATGGCGTCATCATCCGCACCCCAGTCGAATCGCTTCGATTTCGCGCACAATCCGCTCCAGCATGGGCAGCTTTTCGGCGTCAGGCAGAAAGCTGCTTCGGAAGCCGGCCAGTGCCATCCCCGCCAGTTCGTCGAAGGTACAATCGCAACTGGTGGCAGCGTGATGGTACTCGTCGACCAGCGTCGTGCCAGACATCAGCCGGTTGTCGGTATTCAGGCACACGTTCATGCCGCGCGCCAGAAACTGCTTCAGGGGATGCGTTTCGTAGCGATCGGTGGCGCGGGTCTGGACGTTGCTGGTGAGGCAGAGTTCGAGCGCGATGCCACGCTCATGTACCTCGTCGGCGAGGGCGGGGTCTTCGAGCAGGCGGGTCGCGTGGCCGATGCGATGCGCATGACAGTCGTGCACCGCCTGCCGAATCGACTCGGCGCCATCCCCTTCGCCGGCGTGGCAAGTACAGGCCAGCCCGTGCTCGGCGCAGTACGCGAATGCCGCGGCATGCCGTGACGCGGGATTGCCGAACTCACCGCCCGCCAGATCGAAGCCCACCACACCACGATGCCGGTGCGCGACGGCCAGCTTGGCGAGCTCCATCGAGAGCGCCGGATCATAGTGCCGGAGACTGCAGACGATGATCCGTGCCGTGACGTCGGCGTCGCGCTGCGCCCGCAGAATGCCGCGCAACGGCGCGTCCACCGCCTGTTCGAGCGTCAGCCCCTGCAGCGTGTTGAGCGGCGGCGCATATCGCATCTCGATGTACCGCACCCCTTCGGCCGCAACATCGATCGCCAGTTCGTAGGCGATGCGTTCGAGCGCCTCCTCGGTCTGCATGACGGAGAGCGTCGTATCAAAGCGCTGGAGGTAGTCTTCGAGGCTTTGTGCATCATCCACACGCATGTACGCCCGCAGCGCGTCTGCATCATCGCGCGGCATCGCGACCTTGTATTCCTTCGCCAGTTCGAGCATCGTCTCCGGCCGCACCGAGCCGTCGAGATGACAGTGCAACTCGGCCTTCGGCAGCCGGCGCAGCAACGAGCGATCCGACGCAACCAGCGACGGACTCATTCGGCGCGCTCCGCATCGCGACTGCGATTGCCCACGGTGCGATAGATCACACCGCCATAGGCAGGCGTTGCTGGCGCGACAGGCAGGCCCCGACTGTCGGTGATCTGGCGGGTCCCCGCGCTGACGGCGTCAGCTTCGGCCGCATCTGCGGCGCGCACGGCATCGAGCGCGGTGGCACCGATGGGGACGTCGTAGCCCCGGGCATTCACGAACACACGTACTGAAGTCATTGTCTTGAGGAACCGGGGACGAAACGGAGATCGGCGGCTGGCGCAACCTCAGCGGCACTGCCCGTCCGGCCACCGCGCTGCAAGGACGCGCGTGCGGCTGCGGCAGCCGCAGCCGGGGCGATACGCCAGTTCTCGCGCGACCAGGCGGCAGGATCGAGTCGGCCGGCCTTGCGAACCGCGTCGATGACCATCTCGCGGATGTCGCCTTTCGATTCGAAGACGAGCGGCGCGTTGACCAGCATGGTGTAGCCGCCACCACCGGTCTGCCGGTAGTTGCTGAGCGCAATCGTGAAGGAGTCGGAATCGACCACCGGTCTGCCGTTGACACTCAACGTCGTGATCCGCTGACCGACGGGCTGCGAGAGATCGATCACGTACTCGGCACCGACGATCATGTCGAAATTGAACCCGGGCACGGCCGGATTCACCAGCGACTCGGCGAGGCCTGGCGTCCATGTCTTCCAGTACTTCGCGCTGTGCTCGAGATAGCTGCGCAACTGGGCGCCGGTAATGCGGACCGCACGCAGCGTGTTCTCGAACGGATAGAGCTTGGCGATCGCCGAGACGGTGATCGTGCCGCTGTCGAGCGTCGCGTCGAGCGAGAACGCCGGGCTGGCGGACAACTGTGCGCCCGACTCCCGGCGCATCACCTCTCCGACCAGATCGGTGATCGGCAGATCGACGGCCCGGGCCAGATCAGAGCGCCACGCCGTCGGCGAGACGCCAAGCGATTCGGCCACGTAGGCCAGCGCGGCACGGTGCATCTGCTCACTCGCGAGCAGCACCTGAGATGATTCCGTATGACCGGCCACCTTCACCGACGCGCCGGTGGACGATACCACTGTCCATTTCCCCTGTGCGCGAGCGAGATTCAGCGTGGCGACACCGACCGTGGCGGCGTAGTTCCGCGGCTGCATCAGCCGCACGCCATCGATCACGGTATCGACCAACTCGCGATGCGAGTGCCCGAAGACGACGAGGTCGATGCCCGGCACTTCGCGCGGAATGCGCGACACGACGTTCTCCCCCGGCAACCCTGTACTGGCGGTGTCGTAGGTGGCCGGGCCGTCCAGCCCCGCGTGCACGACAGCCACCACCACCTCCGCACCGGCCCGGCGCGCATTCGCTGCCGCGCGTCGCAGCGGGGGTATGATGTCGACGTAGCGCAGCCTGCCGCGCACATTGTCGCGGTCCCAGACCATGACGCCAGGGGTGGTCGCGCCGAGGATGCCGATCGTGAGGGTACCGCGGCGTACGAGCGTAAAGGCGGGAAACGCATCGCGCCCCTGGCGTGCGACGGCGTTGGCCGAGAGGAAGGGAAAGCGTGCCTGCACCAGTGCGCTCCGCAGCAAGGGCAGGCCGTAGTTGAATTCATGGTTCCCGATCGCGGCGGCATCGTAGCGCATGGCGTTCATTGCGGCGATGACCGGATGGGGGTCGTGACGCGGTTGCCGCGCGGCCACGGTGAGCAGCGGATTCCCCTGGAGCAGGTCCCCGGCGTCCACCAGGAGCACGTTGCCGGGATTGGCAAGCCGGACGGAGTCGACGATGGTGGCGGCGGCCGCGAGACTGCGGTATGAGTCAGGCCGGGTATCGTAGTAGTCCCAGGCCCGCAGGCGTCCGTGGACATCGGTCGTGGCGAGGACCACCAGCGACCGCCTGGCGGGGTGCGCCTGGGCGCCGAGGGATGCGCTCACACCGAAACACGCTGCCAGCGTCACGAGACGCCGCGAACGCAGAGCCAGGAGTTTCATGGACGGAACCTAGCGCCCAGTGGTCCTGCCCGGCAGCGGACCCTCCCCATCACTTCGGAGGTAGATTGCCCGGTTCAGGCCGGCGCGCCGGAACCGGCGCGCCGATACGCATTCGTGACCGAATCATCACGAAGAATCACACAGTCACGGATGAAGCTGTATTCGTGACGCAGGAGGAGCTGTGCAGAACCGCCCGCTGATGATCGGAATTGCCGGGGGCACTGGCTCCGGAAAGACCACAGTGGCTCGTCGCGTGGCGGCGGCGCTGGCTGATTCATCGGTCGCCTTCGTCGAGATGGACTCGTACTACCGGAACCACATCGGACTGTCGATGCCGGAATTGCACCACCTGAACTGGGATCACCCCGATGCCTTCGATATCGAGTTGTTCGTGGAGCACCTCGATGCCATGGCGCGGGGCGAAGCGATCGACAAGCCGATTTACGACTACACCATTCACGCCCGCAGCGCCCTGACGACCCGTGTCGAACGGGTGGACGTGGTGGTAGTGGATGGCATTTTGTTGTTCACCGACGAACGGGTGCGGGAGCGGCTGGACGTGAAGGTGTTCGTGGACGCCGACCCGGATATCCGCCTGGTCCGCCGTATCAAGCGCGACATGGCATCCCGGGGTCGGCCGCTGGAGGAGATTCTGGAGCAGTACGTCAACACGGTTCGACCGATGCACCTGCAGTTCATTGAACCGAGCAAGCGCTGGGCGGACGTGATCGTCCCGCGCGGTGGACACAATACCGTGGCAATCGAAATGATTCTGGCAAAGATCCGGCAGCGCCTCGCATCCAATGGCGCGCCACATATTCCGATGGTGGCCGATGAGCATCGGCATGGCACTGCCATGAGTGGGTCGCACACTGCTGTCGAGGAGCACATCGCATGACCAGCGCCGCACAACATGTTCAGGAACGCATTCTGGTCGTCGATGATGAGCCGGACATCGTCGCGCTGGTGGCGTACCACCTCGCCAAGACGAACTATCGTGTCTCGACCGCCTCGAACGGCACCGACGCACTCTCCATCGCACGGCAGGAACGGCCGTCGCTGCTGGTGCTCGACCTGATGCTGCCGGGCATGAGTGGCTTCGATGTCCTCGAACACATCCGTGCCGAGGAAAGCACCCGGCACATCGCAGTGCTGATGCTGACGGCACGCAAGGAGGAACAGGACCGGATTCGTGGACTGTCGCTGGGAGCGGATGACTACCTCACCAAGCCGTTCAGTCCACAGGAGCTGGTGCTGCGCGTCGGGGCCATCTTGCGACGCACCACCGGCACCTCGGACGCGCCGACCGACCTGCTGCAGATCGGCCCCATTCGGATCGATCGTGCGGCGCACCGCGTGGCCATCGAGAACGAGGACGTGGAATTGACGCCGACCGAGTACAAGCTGCTGATCACGCTGGCGGAACGTCGCGGCCGGGTGCAGGCGCGCGGACATCTGCTGGAGACGGTCTGGGAGGCTGCACCGGACATCCAGACGCGCACCGTGGACATGCACATCCAGCGGTTGCGCACGAAGCTCGGCGAGGCCGGTGACCTGATCGAGACGGTGCGCGGCTTCGGGTACCGCATGCGCGGCGGCACCGCGCGGTAGCTCGCGGTTCAGCCTCGGCTCACGCGCTAGGTTTGCTGCGTGCGTCTCACCACCCGCCTCCTGCTCGGCCTCGTGCTGGGCGTCTCGTTGCTGCTGGCGGCGGTCATCGCAGTGCTCGATCGGCGGCTCTATGCGCGGATCGGCGACGAGCAGGTTGCGCAGCTGCAGAGTGAGGCGCGACTGCTGGCGGCGCAGTGGTCAGACCGCTCGGCGGCCGATGCCATTGCTGATGCGGCAGGCCTGGCCACCGGGCACCGCGTCACACTGATCGACAGTTCGGGCGTCGTGCTGGGCGATTCGAAGTTCGATGCGCTCGGGCTGCGCGCACTGGAAAATCACAGGACGCGACCGGAGGTGCGCGATGCACTCGCGAACGGCACTGGGCAGGCGCGCCGCCTCTCCGCCTCGGCCGGCGACGAGGAGCTCTACGTGGCGGTCCGGATGCCGCTTGGCGTCTCGCGGGTGTCAGTCCGCACGCGGGCAGTCGACGAACTGTTCGCCAGATCGCGACTCGACATCCTGCTGGTGGGCGTCGGCGCGATCGTGGCCGTGGCGGTTTTCGGCTGGTTCTTCTCACGGTCGATTACCGCGCCGATCATCGAGCTGCGCGATGTGGCCCAATCGCTGGCCGCCGGCGATCTGTCGCGTCGACCGGCGCTCTCCGCGCCCGGAGAAGTCGGTGATCTGGCGCGGGCAGTCCATCGCCTGGCCGAGCAGCTCGGTGCGCGTCTGGCGACGCTCGAGGCTGAAGAGTCATTGCTGACGGAGCTCTTCGATTCGCTCACCGAAGGGGCGATCGCCGTGGACTCGGGGCGGCAGGTGATGCGCATCAACGATGTGGGCCGGGTGCTGGCCAGCGTCGATGGCGAGGTGCCCTTCCCCGTCGATCGGTTGCCGGACGATCCCAGTCTCCGCGATGCGTTGCAGCGGGCGCTCTCGGGGCAGATCGTGGACCCGCGCGAAGTGGTCCTCAACGACCGCGCGATTTCACTGGTGGCGCGACCGCTGACCGACGGCGGTGCCGTGCTGGCCATGTACGACCTGACGCCGATTCGCCGACTCGAACAGGTCCGCCGTGATTTCGTGGCCAATGTCAGCCACGAGCTCCGAACCCCGCTGACGATTGTCGGCGGGTACGCGGAGACGCTGGTGGACGACAGCGACATGCCGATCACCAACCGCCATGCGTTTCTTCAGACGATTCTGTCGAACACCCGCCGGATGCAGCGAATCGTGGACGATCTGCTGGACCTGAGCCGGATCGAATCCGGGGGCTGGCGGCCAAATCCGGCATGGAGTGGTATTCCGGATACGGTGGCAGACGTGATGCTCGCCGCGCAGCCGGCCGCCAAGGCGAAGGGGATCGTCGTCCGTGCCGACATCGCCGCCGACGCCGAGCGGGTGTTCGCCGACCCCACGGCGCTCAGGCAGGTGCTGGGCAACCTGGTGGAGAACGCGGTGCGTCACACCGCCGAGGGGACGGTGACGGTCGTCTCGCGCCGGGATGGGGCCACGCTGACCCTGGCGGTGACTGACACCGGCATTGGCATTCCGACCGAGCATCTGCCACGCATTTTCGAACGGTTCTACCGGGTGGACCCGGCGCGCTCGCGTGAGCAGGGTGGCACCGGACTCGGGCTGGCGATCGTGCGGCACCTGGTCGAAGCCCACGGTGGGGGTGTCACGGCCGAGAGCGCGGCCGGTGTCGGGACCACGATTCTGACCACCTGGCCGGTGCCGGTCACGAACGCGTAACGGACGGGACGCGGGTACACCGGCCCGTCGTTACACGTCCGTTGCAGAAATGCGAGGTTACCGTCACATCGACGGGCGAACGTAACGGGGCATGCGTCGGCATGTCGTGGGCGAAGTCATTCGGGCCCACAGAACTTCCCCGAAACGATTCGCGAATCCCTATGTCGCTATCCATCGTTCGTCGGCTGTCACTCGCGTGTCTCGCGGTGTGCGGCCTTTCGTCAGCAGTCTTTGCGCAGACGCCTCCGGCGGCGCGCGGCAGGATCACAGGTCGAGTGCTCGATCCGCAGGGCAGTGGGATGTCGGACGTGGGGATTCAGGTTGTCGGGACGTCGATTGGCGCGCTTTCGGGTGTCGACGGTCGCTTCACGGTGACTGGTGTGCCGGCCGGTACGGTGACACTGCTCGCACGGCGTATCGGGTACGGTTCCAAGACGATCACTGGCATCGTGGTCGCAGCCGGTCAGACCGTCGAGCAGAACATCGCGATGGCACCGGCAGCGCTTCAGCTCGCGGCCTTGACGGTGACGGCGACGCAAGAGCGCGGCTCGGTGAGCGCCGCGCTCGATCGTCAGCGCAGTGCGGCCGCCATCATCAATACGGTCACCAGCGAACAGATCTCGAAGAGTCCGGACGGTGACGCCGCCGCGGCCGTCGGTCGCGTGAGCGGCGTGAACGTCCAGGATGGCAAGTATGTGTTCGTGCGCGGACTTGGCGATCGATACACGACATCGTCATTGAATGGCGCACGGTTGCCCAGCCCGGAGCCGGAGCGCAAGGTCGTGCCGCTCGACCTGTTCCCGGCCAGCCTGATTCAGAGCATCACCACCTCCAAGACGTTCACCCCCGACCAGCCTGGCGACTTTGCCGGTGCAGCGGTGAACATTCAGACGAAGGAGTTCCCGGCCAAGCGGACGGTCGTGATGTCATCGTCGGCCGGATACAATGCGGCCGTCACAGGGAAGTCGACCTTCACCGCCGGCAATCAGGGCCTCGACTATTTCGCCTTTGGCGGAGACAAGCGCGCGCTGCCCTCGTCGGTGCGCGGCCTCGGATCCTTCACCCCGCAGCCGGGTCAAGGCACGGTCAACAGCGTCTTCAGCACGTTCCGCAATCGGTGGAGCGCACTGCCGACGACAGGCACCGGAAACGGAAGTCTTGGCATGTCGGTTGGCGGCAGCGATCCGATTCTCGGCCAGCGCATCGGCTACCTGCTGAGCGGCAACTACGGCGTCCAGCAGAACATCAAGACGAATCAGGTTCGCGCGTACGCGCTGGCCCGCGGTGGCATCGACGAAGTCGATCGCTTTGAAGGCACCTCATCGGGCACCGGTGTGCTCTGGGGCGGACTGGCGAACTTCAGCACCTTCCTCGGCCGAAACACCAAGCTGTCGCTGAACAACACGTACAACCGGACCAGCGACAATGACGCGCGCGTCGAATCCGGTGTGAGTGAGAACCTCGGCATCCCGCTGGAGATCACACGCCTGCAGTACGTGGAGCGGATGATCCGCAGCTCGCAGCTCGCCGCGGAGCATTCGCTGTTCGGCGGCAGACAGCAGTTCGACTGGGCGGCGACGGCGTCGGGCGTCACACGCCGCGAGCCTGATCGCTCCGAGATCGTGTATTCCCGCACCGGTACGGGGCCGGCGGAGTGGCTCGCGATCGGGACCGAAAGCGCGGTGCGCACGTTCGGCGACCTCGATGAAAGCACGTACGAGGGACAGGCCAATTACCGGATCTCGTTCTTTGAGCCGGGCAAGGAGCTGAAGGTCAAGTTCGGCGGCCTGTATCGGGCCTCGAATCGAGCCGCGGAAAACTTCGTCTACAGCGCGCAGGGCTTTGGTCTGGACAACGCGCAGCGTCGCCTGTCGCCCGAGAGCATCTTCGACGGTCGGTTCACGCAGCCTGGCAGCAGCGCGCTCAGCCTGGTGCCGCTGTCGCAGGGCGGCAGCTACACCGCCGAGGATCGTCTGGCCTCGGGCTACCTGATGTTCACGTGGCAGGCCCGGCCCCGCCTCGACATCATCACCGGTGCGCGCCTCGAGAATTCGACGGTGGAAGTCGTTGCCACCCCGACCGTAGGCTCGCCGATCACGACCCAGCCGAAGTTCAACGATGTGCTTCCGTCCCTCGCGGTCACCTTCAAGGCCACCGAAAATCAGAATCTTCGGTTCAGCGCCTCGCAAACGGTGGCGCGGCCAGAGTATCGTGAGCTTGCTCCGCTCCGGTTCCGAGACGTGATCGGCGGTGACAACATCGAAGGCAACGCGAGCCTGATCCGGTCGCTGATCCGAAATGTCGACCTGCGCTGGGAGTGGTTCCCGACGCGCACCGAGGTCTTCAGCGTCTCGGTGTTCGGCAAGCAGTTCGAGAATCCGATCGAGCGGGTGTACCTCGCCACCTCCGGTACGCGTGTCGTCACGTTCCAGAACGCCGAAAGCGCAACGAACTATGGCGTTGAGCTGGAGGCTCGCACCGGGCTGGCGAAGCTGGCCTCGGCACTGGAGAACGTGAGCCTCTTCACGAACGCCACGCTCATGCAGAGCGATATCACCTTGCGGCCCGGCCTGGTCAGCGCGACGAACACCAATCGTGCGATGGTCGGTCAGGCGCCCTACATGATCAATGGTGGCGCGACCTGGAACACCAGCAGCGGTTCCACCAGCGCGACCTTGCTCTACAATGTCATTGGTCCCCGGATCGTCGATGCCGGTGTTGTGCCGCTGCCGGACGTCAAGGAACTGCCCCGTCAGGTTGTCGACTTCTCGCTGCGCTTTCCGCTCGTGAAGGGCATCGCTGGCCGGTTCGACGCGCGCAACCTGCTCGATGCGCGGTTCCGGGTCGAACAGGGTCCGGTGACACGCGAATCGTACCGCACGGGCCGTATCTTCTCCTTCGGACTCAACTGGCAGCCGTAACAGCGGGTCAGCAGTCTCGCTCATGACGGGCCCGGATGCAGTCTGATCCGGGCCCGTTTCTGCGTCTGGCACCGCCGCCTGGATCTCTCGCGACCAGCGGCGTTCCACCGCGTGTCACGACGGGCCTGACCTGCTGTGACATGACCGTGACGACGATGTGTACGAGTCATGACGGAGTGAGGGGAGATTCATCGAAGCCCGGCATACGGGCTGACCGTCTTTTCCAATACATATTTGCTGAGAGTCTCATGACTTTTTATTGGCGTTCAATCGCGGGGATTGGGCTGGTTGCCTCGTCTCTGGTACTGTCTGCGTGCGGAAGTGATGGTCCTGCTGCCCCGACGGACTTGCCGCCGACCAGTGCCGCCGTGACCGCTCCGTCAGCAACCACGGCGCGCGTGACGTGGAGCAGGGTGTCTGATGCGACGAATTACGTGGTGCAGCGTGCCGTTGGCGCGAGTGGTGGCACGTTCGCAACGGTGTCTCCGGCGACACAGACGGACACGGTGCTGGTGGATACCGGGCTCGAACCGAGCGCCGTGTATCGCTATCGCGTGCAGGCGATTCGCGCGTCCGGCCCGTCGCAGTACACGAACGAAGCGTCGGTCACGACGGCCGCCCCCGGCACCGTCTCTGGCGTCATTTCGGGCAACATCACCGCCAACCGCACGTTGTACGCGGATACGGTCTATACGCTGCTCGGCTTCATCCAGGTCACCAACGGCGCCACGTTGACCATTCAGCCCGGCACGCGGATCCGCGGCGACACCGCCGCCGTCAATGTCGGTTCGTCACTCTTCATCACGCGCGGCGCAAAGATTGACGCGCAAGGCACGGCGGCCAATCCGATCGTCTTCACCTCGGGTCGCGCCGCGCGCAGTCGTCAGCCCGGTGACTGGGGTGGCCTGATCATCATCGGCCGTGGAGTCATCAACAAGACCGGCAACGTGACGATTGAAGGGACGGGCGTTGGCACGAACAACCCCGCGCAGGTGTACAGCGGCGGTGCCGACAACACGGACAACAGCGGCATTCTGCGCTATGTCCGCATCGAGTTCGCCGGCTTCGCCACGGCTCCGAACCAGGAGCTCAATTCGCTCACGCTTGCTGCGGTGGGAAGTGGCACGCGTATCGAGTACATCCAGACGCTGGCCGGCCTCGACGACAGCTACGAGTGGTTCGGAGGCGCCGTGGATGGCAAGTACCTCGTCAGCTACGAATCGGGCGACGACCACTTCGACATGTCTGAAGGATATGTCGGACGGCTGCAGTACCTGATCGCGATGCAGACGCGCATCATCCCGCCGCGCCCGAATGCCGGGTCGCCGTCCACCGACCCACAGGGCATCGAGAACGACGGGTGCGACGGTGCCGCATGTCCGACGGGCCAGGCTTCGACGCCGCTGACCATTCCGGTCGTGGCCAACTTCACCTTGTACGGCACCGGTACGACGAACGGCGTCACCTTGCCGGCCGGCGGCGGCCGCGGGATGCTGCTGCGCCGCGGTACGGGCGGCTTCTACGTCAACGGTGTCGTCGGGCGCTTCCCGGTGGCGGGCGTCTCGTTCCGTGACACGACCACGTTCCAGCGGCTGACGGCAGGTGACTTCGGGCTGTCGAACATCCTCTTCGCCGAGAACGGCAACGTGTTCGAGCCACAGGCGACACCGATCGTGTCGAATACCGTGCGACACTATTCGGTCGACACGACCGCCAACAACCTGCGCACGGTGGCCGGAACGGCATCGGCGCTGTTCACCAGCGTCTCGGTGACGCAGCCGGCGAATGGCGCCACGTTCGACTGGGCGCCGGTCACCGGCGGTCCGGCCGCGTCGGGCGGTCTGGCGACGTTCACCGGCACGCTGCTCACCCGCGCTGGCACGTTCATCGCCGGTACGGCCTTCCGCGGTGCTGCGGATCCGGCTGGCCCGAAGTGGTGGAACGGCTGGACGACATACGCAATCGACTGATTCGGCGCTAGTTTCCAGCAGGCCGGTGCGAGTGTCTCTCGCGTCGGCCCGCTGGTCTTTTTTTCTCATCGATAATGCTGCACGCTCGCACCTTCGCAACGTTCCTGTGTGTCCTCGCATGCGCGGCGTGCCGTTCGTCCGACAATGCCGCCGCGCGTGACTCGAGCGCGACCGCACTCACGCCTGAGGGCGTGCCATACGCCTACGAGCGTGTACCGCTCGACACGACCAGACCGCCCGGCTCCGTCGTGGATTCCGTCTTCCCGATGCCCGAGATGATCCGCCGCTTTCGTGCGGGTCTGCCGGACCCCAGGAGCCTCATCGGCGGCGCGGACTCGCGCCAGACGCTGGCCGCACAGTTCGTCGCGGCACTCGCGGCCGCCGACCGTGCCGCCCTCGGCCGCCTGACGCTGTCGCGCGCGGAGTTTGCCTATCTGTATTATCCCAACTCACGTGACGCCGGGATGACGAACGGCATGCCACCCACCGTGCGGTGGGACCTGATGACGCTCAGCAGCGAAAAGGGCATTGCCCGCGCCATCGATCGGATCGGCGGCAAGCCGCTGACGCTGCAGTCGCTCGACTGTCCCAATCCGCCGGCCACCACCGGCTCCATCACGCTGCATGATGGCTGTCAGGTGCGCATTGGGCGAGCGGACGGCAGCACATTCAATGGTCGACTCTTCGGCTCGATCGTCGAACACAAGGGACGTTTCAAGTTCGCCGGCTACAACAACGACATGTGACACACACGATCCGGCGCTGCAGGGCAACCGCGCTGCTCGCGTGCCTGGTATCGGCATGCGCTCCCGCTGTCCCTGATGCAGCGCGGCCAGTCACCAGCGGGACCATCGCCCTCGAGGCCGCGGGTGCGACCTTCCCGTATCCCGTCTACACACGCTGGTTCTCCCGTTTCGGTGATGCGACTGCGATTCGCATCAACTACCAGTCGGTCGGGTCCGGGGCGGGCATGCGATTGCTTCTCGAAGGACGGGCGGACTTCGCCGCCACCGACGTCCCGCTCTCGGCCAGCGATCGCGCAGCGCTGGCGGACCAGGGCATCAGACAGGTTCCGCTCGTCGTCGGTGGCGCCGCCGTGGCGTATCACGTGCCTGGCCTCACACGCCAGCTGCGCCTCGATGGCCCGGCAGTGGCTGATATCTTCCTCGGTCGAATCACGCGCTGGAACGATCCCCGCCTCGTTGCACTGAATCCCGATGTGACACTGCCGACTGACAGCATTCGCGTGGTGACGCGGGCCGACAGCAGCGGCACCAGTTGGATCCTCACCGAGTACCTCTCGCGCGTGAGTATCGCGTGGGCCACCGCGCCAGGGCGCAGCACCTTTCCCGCCTGGCCCGTGGGGCGTCGCGTCCGCGGCAACGAAGGGGTGGCCTCGGAGATCAAGGCGACCGCGTTTGCCGTCGGTGTTGTCGAGGCGGTGTATGCCATGCAGAATCGCCTGCCGGTCGCGCGCATCCGCAATCACGCCGGCGCCTGGGTCACGCCGCAGACCGGCGCGCTGCGCGCAGCCGCCAGTGCGATGCTGTCATCGATCGAGGACACGGTGGAATTCGCCACCAGTATCAGTGACGCCCCGGGTGAGCTGAGCTACCCGATGGCATCGCTGTCGTGGCTGATCGTCCCCACACGCGGCGTGGATACCGCACGAACGGCCGCGATTGCGCAGTTCGTCCGCTGGGCCCTCGAGCAGGGGGAGTCGGACGCGCTGGCGCTGGGGTACGCACCGTTGCCCGATCCGATGCGGCGCAGTCTGCAGCGGGAGTGGGCCGACCGACCGCGCTGACCTGCACCCGCGGTGGCGATAACAATAGGTGCGCGCCGCCGGTAAGTTGCCTGTCGCACGCCCCTCCGCCCCCGACAGCATGCCTGCCCGTTCGCCTCGTCGCCCCACGCCTGCCATCGCGCTTCCGGCCAGTTCGGTGACACCGCCGCGCGCGCCCCAACCGACGCCCGCCTTCAGCGATGTCATCGGTGGCGCCGGTTTCGCCTCAGCCCGCCCGCGACGGATTGCCGCGATCGATATCGGCTCGAATTCGATCCGCGCCATCGTGGCGGACGTCAGCAGCACGGGGCAGATCCGCACCGTGGACGAAATGAAGGCGGCGCCGCGCCTGAGCACCGGCGTCGACGAAACCGGACGGCTCTCCGTGGAAAGTGCGCTGGCAGCGATCGAGGCGCTGCAGCGGATGGTCACGTTGGCCAAACAGCTCGGCGCCGAGCGCATTGAATGTGTGGCCACCAGCGCGGTGCGCGATGCGACGGACGGCGCCGCGTTCGTGCGCCAGATCAAGAAGGCGGCCGGACTGACGGTGCGCATCATCTCGGGAGAAGATGAAGCGCGACTGTCATTTCGCAGCGCGCAGGCTCATTTCGACGTCGGTCACGGTCGCATGGTGACCTGCGACATCGGTGGTGGATCGGTGGAACTGGCGTTGTCGGCGGATGGTCTGGTGGAACGCCTGCTCTCGATGCCATTCGGTGCGATCCGGGCCACCGAAGCATATCTGCGGAGCGGAGTGCGGCGCAGCACCGTTGCAAAGTTGCGCAAGGCGCTCCGAGCCGAGGTTCGCGAACGCTTCGCAGTGAAGGAGTGGCGTGGCGCGGGCATGATCGGGTCCGGCGGAACGTTCACCAACGTCGCCGGCATGCTGCTGGCGCAGCAAGGACTGGCGACGGCGCGCACGGTGCACGGCAAGCAGGTCTCGCGCGGAGAGCTGGAGCATCTGCTCGACCAGTTGATCGAGTTGTCGCCGACCGAGCGGTTGACTGTGCCCGGGCTGAATCCCGCGCGCGCCGATATCATCGTCGCGGGCATGGCCGTGGCGGCCGAGGTCATGGCGTTCCTCGACATCCGTGACTTTCACGTGTCGGCCTATGGTATCCGTGAGGGCCTGCTGCTCGAAGCCGCTGAAGTCACGCCGCAGGCCACCGATCCCGGCGAGGGTCGGCGGCGCAGCGTGCAGCAGTTCGCCGCGCGCACGCAGTATGAGGAGCCGCATGCCCAGCATGTGCAGACGCTGGCCTTGCAGCTCTTCGATGCCATCGGCGCCCGCATTGGCTGCCTGCCGGAAGATCGTGACACGTTGCGCGACGCGGCGCTGCTGCACGACACGGGCTATCACATCAGCTACAACGACCACCACAAGCATGCGTATCACCTGATCGTGCATGCCGATCTGCTGGGTGTGGCGCCCGAGGAGCAGGTGGTGATGGCGAATGTCGCACGCTATCACCGCGGCGCCCCGCCGAAGGCGAAGCATCCGATGTTTGCCGCCCTGACGAAGGAACAGCAGCAGCGCGTACGCCGACTGGCAGCGATTCTGCGTGTGGCCGACGGCTTTGATCGGGGCCACATCGGTGCCGTGCAGCAGGTGAAGGTGCGCTGGACCGAGCGCGCATTGCGACTGACGCCGGTACCGGACCCGCGGGCACGCTCGACGCGACTCGAACTCTGGGGAGCGAGCCGGAAGAGCGACCTGCTGGAGAAGCTGATCGATCTGCCGGTGCACATCATCGGGCCCGATGGCAAGCCGGTGGAATGGGAGGCGACGGACTCCGTCGACTGATCCACACCTTGCCGACGATCACCTCCCCCAGGTGTCCTCGAGCAGGATGGCGTGCGTACCGCGCTCCGGCTCACCCTTGGACGGCGTCCGCTGCACATAGGTGCCATCGGTCTGCAGGAGCCAGGCCTGCCGATTGTCATCGAGACAGGTGCGGAGCAGTGACTCGAGCCGCGTTTGCAGCACCGGGTCCTCGATCGGCACCACCGTCTCAACGCGGCGATCGAAGTTGCGCGGCATCCAGTCGGCCGAGCCGAGGTAGTACTCCGGTGCGCCGCCGTTGCCAAAGCAAAAGATGCGCGAGTGCTCGAGGAAACGTCCGATGATGCTACGGACGGATATGTTGTCGCTCACGCCGGGCATGCCGCTGCGAAGGCAGCACACCCCTCGTACGATCAGATCCACCTTGGCCCCGGCAGCCGATGCACGATAGAGCGCCAAGATCGCGTCGGGGTCGACCAGCGCATTCATCTTGGCAATGATCCGGCCGCCGCGCCCGGCGCGGGCGTGCTCCGCCTCGCGATCGATCAGCTCGACGAACCGCTTGCGCATGTTGGCCGGCGCCACCAGCAGCTTGCGATACAGCTGCTGGCGACTGAACCCGGTCAGCGCGTTGAACAGGTCACTGACGTCGGCGCCGATGCTCGGGCTGCAGGTGAACAGGCCGATGTCGGTGTAGAGCCGGGCCGTACGCGAGTGGTAGTTGCCGGTGCCGATGTGCACATAGCGCCGGATGCCTTCCGGCTCACGGCGCACGACGAGTGCGGTCTTGGTATGCGTCTTGAGTCCCGGCACACCGTAGACGACATGCACGCCATAGTTCTCGAGTGCGCGCGCCCAGGCGATGTTGTTGGCTTCATCGAAGCGCGCCTGCAGCTCGATCAGCACCACCACCTGCTTCCCCCGCTCCGCCGCCTCGATCAGCGATCGCACGATCGCCGTTTCGCCGGACGTGCGGTAGAGCGTGAGCTTGATCGCCAGCACCTGCTCATCCTGCGCCGCACGTTCGATGAAATGCTCGACCGTCTCCCGGAAGCTTTCGAACGGGTGATGCACGAGAATGTCCTTCTCGCGAATGGCATCGAAGATGGTGCTGTGCTCGGCCAGCTCCGACGGAATGCCGGGCGTGAAGGGGGCGTATCGCAGCTCAGGCAGGTCGATGGCGCTCGCCAGCGACATCAGGTCGCCCAGATCGAGCAGCATGCCGGGTTCGTCGACATCGCGTTCCGTCAGCGGCAGCGCCACCACCACGGCGTCCTCTTCGTCGCGCAACTCTTCCATCAACAGGGTGCGCAGCGCATCGGGCATGCCCGTCTGCACCTCGAGGCGCACCACTTCGCCGAACTTCCGCTCGAAGACCTGCCGTTCGACCACCGACAGCAGGTCGTCATCTTCCTCGACGCCGGTCAGTTCGAAGTCGGAGAACCGCGTGATGCGGAAGGCGTGCCAGCTCAGCACTTCCATGCCCGGGAACAACGAGCCGAGATTGACGCCGATCACATCCTCGATCGGCACGAACAGCCCAGGGCGACCGGCAGGCACCCAGCGCGCCAGCGATTTCGGAACCTTGACTCGAGCGAAATGCTCGCCACCCGTGTGCGGATCGCGCACCCGCACCGCCAGCGACAGCGAGAGATTCGAGATGTACGGAAAGGGATGACCCGGATCCACGGCCAGCGGCGTCAGCACCGGGAACACCTGGCTTTCGAAGAACCCATCCACCACCAGCCATTCAGCCGGAGTGAGATCGTTCATGCGTACCAGCTTCACCTGATGAGCTTCGAGCGCCGGCAACAGCGCTTCGGTCAGGCATCGGCGCTGCAGCGTGAGCAGTTCGTTCACGCGCTTCTCGATCGCCAGCAGCAGTTCGGCCGGCGAGAGTCGCTCCTGCGGATAGCCGCTCTGCCCGTTCTTCACCTTGCGACGCAGGCCGCCCACGCGAACCATGTAGAACTCATCCAGGTTCGAGCTGAAGATCGCGAGAAACTTCAGTCGCTCGAGCAGTGGCGTGCGTGGATCGCGGGCTTCGTTGAGCACGCGCGCATTGAACTCGAGCCAGCTGAGCTCACGACTGAAGAACAGGTGCGCTTCGCCGGCGGCCCCCACCGAACCCATCGCATCGGCATCGGCGTCGCCGCCACGCCGGACCTTCTTCTGTCGTGTTGCCATGAGTCGCTCAGCGGGGTTCGAGGCGGGCGCAGCGGCGCCAGCACCCACCGCGGATGGTCAGGCCGGTCGGCCGACCACCACGATAGCATTCAAGATGAGCGCACTGAGCGCGGCCAACAGGGCGGCGGCTGGAATCGTGACGATCCAGGCCCACACGATGTTGCCGGCCAGACCCCAGCGCACGGCACGGATCCGGTTGGCTGCGCCGACCCCGACAATGGCGCCGGTGATCGTGTGAGTCGTACTCACCGGGATCCCAAACTTCGACGCCACCAGGATCACGATCGCCCCGCCGGTTTCGGCGCAGAACCCGCCCACAGGTCGCAGTTTCGTGATCCGGGTGCCCATCGTGTGCACGATCCGCCAGCCGCCGAACAGCGTGCCGAGCGAAATCGCGAAGTAGGCAGAGATTTCAACCCACAGCGGAATCGTCGTCGTATCCGGCACGTACATGTTGCTCAGCAGGCCGGTGGTATACGGCTCGAAAAGCTTGCGCACAGAGGGCGACGCGAGCAATCCCACGATGATGCCCATCGTCTTCTGCGCATCATTGCCACCGTGCGCCAGGGACAACAGGGCCGAACTGGCGAGCTGCGCCGGTCTGAAGAACTTGTCGACCTTCCCCGGCGACGTGTTGGCGCAGAGCCGGTAGACCAGCGCCATCAGCCCCAGGCCCAGCATCGCGCCAAGCGCCGGCGACAGCGCGATCGCCGACAGGGTCTCGATCCACTTCGGCCCCCAATTCAGCGCCTCGAACCCCTTGCTGGCCACCGCCGCACCGGCGAAGCCACCGATGAGCGCGTGCGACGAACTGGAGGGAATGCCGAACCACCACGTGATCAGGTTCCAGATGATCGCGCCCAGCAGCGCCGCGGCGATCACATTCGCGGAAATCGCGTTCTGGTCGACGTAACCGGAGCTGATGGCCTTTGCCACCGCCGTACCCACGGTGAACAGGGCGGCGAAGTTGAAGGTCGCCGCCCACAGCACCGCCTTGAACGGCGTGAGGACGCGGGTCCCGACGATCGTCGCGATCGAATTGGCGGAATCGTGGAACCCGTTGATGAAGTCGAAGATCAGCGCGACCACCACGATTCCAATGACGTACGCAATCACGGCAGCTCAGCTGTTCTTGAGCGAGATACTCTCGAGCGCCAACGACACGTAGTGGCACTCGTCGATCGCGGTTTCGAGCGAATCGTACAGATCCTTCCACTTCATGACGGTCATCGGGTCCGGCGTGCCGGCAAACAGGTTGCCAAGCGTCTCGTGGTAGATCGCATCGGCCTGCTCCTCGAGGCGCTTGATGCGCACGCCATGCTCGTAGACCATCTGCGGCTTCTTCATCGCCGCGACGGCCTCGCGGATCTGCACACAGGCTTCACCGAGCACGGAACAGAGCCGGATCGCCGGATCGCGTGGTTCGGTGATCCGATAGATCTGCGCCCGGCGGGCACAGCCATCGATCAGGTCGACGACATTGTCCAGCCGTGTCACGAGCGCGTGAATGTCCTCACGATCCAGCGGCGTCACGAAGGTCGTGTCGACCTTGCGATTGGCCTCGGCGGTCAGCCGGTCGGCCTGATGCTCGAGGTTCTTGATCGTCGTCTGGAATTCGTCGAGCCGTGACGGATCGGTGAACAGCTGTTGCAACGTATTGGCCGACTGCACCAGAATGCCGGACATTTCGGCAAAAAGATCGAAAAATCGATCGTCCCGGGGGATCAAACGCACGGAGGAGGAGCTCCAGGGGAAAATGGGCGCCGACCTTGTCGCCGTCGGCCCGGTAGTGCAGAAGGAAGTTAGAAGATCAGCACGGCGTTACATCAAATCGATGCGCGACCGTTACAGATTCACGCGCATCCGGCCCGAAAGCTGCTTGGCGAGCCGCCGTTCCAGACGGTCGGGGATGGCAAAATGCCGCACCAGCAGCACGCCGGCCACAAAGCCACCCACGTGTGCCCAGACGGCCACACCGCCGGTCGGATCGGCCCCGAGCATGCTCAGCTGCGGCAGGCCCGCCAGCAGTTGCAGGCCGAACCACCAGAGGAGGACCAGCCAAGCGGGGAAGTGAAAGACAAAAACAGGCGGGAAGAACATCCGCACCCGATGCCGCGGGAAGAGCACGAGATAGCCGCCCATCACCCCGGAAATCGCACCCGATGCGCCGACGGTCGGAATTGGCGAGGCAGGTTGCAACGCGACGTGCAGCGCCGCGGCGGCCAGACCGCAGAGCAGGTAGAACCAGAGGAACCGACGCGGGCCCGTCAGATCTTCGACGTTGTCCCCGAAGACCCAGAGGAAGAGGGCGTTGCCCAGCAGGTGCCCCCAGCCGCCATGCAGAAACATCGATGTCAGCGGGGTTAGCCAGTTGAGGACCGATCGATCGACCAGACAGGCCCACCCAGCGCCCATTGGCACCGCCTGACCGACTGGGGCAGCCCGCGTCACTTCGCCGGGAACGAGGCCCAGTTCGCAGACACTCTTGATGAGCGCGGTTCCGTCGGCTCCGGCCCCCTGGACGAAGAACCACGTGGCCGCCATGACACCAAGAATGGCCCACGTCATGACCGGACGATTGTCGGTCGGATTTTCGTCGCCGATCGGGAACATGACTCGCGGGTGGAGGGCGGGAGAGCCGCGAAACGTAACGCCCCCGGACCATGGGGACGGAGTTCATGAGCTCATTAACTCCGTCCCCATCCGCGATGAACTCCGTCCCCGATGGACTGCCAACTGGCGAATCTTGCCATCCACCACTGCCAACCACCCGACAACTGCCTGCCATATCGGCAGAAAACCCGGGCCTCGCTCTTGCCCTTCCTCTGCTCGCGTCGGACCGGGGGCGATTTGGCACCGGTGCGGCGATCACGGCTCCGGCTTCCTGCCTTGGAGCGCGCCCGATCTGACTAGCGAGGACGCTGAAGCATGGCTGATAAAGTGATTGGAATCGACCTCGGCACCACGAACTCCGTGGTGGCCGTGATGGAGGGCGGGGATCCGGTCGTGATTCCGAATGCCGAAGGCGGTCGCACGACCCCGTCGGTCGTCGGCTTCTCGAAGGATGGCGAGCGTCTGGTGGGGCAGATCGCGAAGCGGCAGGCGGTCACCAACCCGACCAATACGATCTTCTCGATCAAGCGCTTCATGGGCCGCAAGATGTCCGAAGCGACGCAGGAGAAGGGTCGCGTGCCGTATGCCGTCGTCGCCGGCCAGAATGACCTCGCCAGCGTGGAGATCCAGGGCAAGCGCTACACGCCGCCCGAGCTCTCGGCGATGATCCTGCAGAAAATGAAGCAGACCGCCGAGGACTACCTCGGCCATGGCGTCACCAAGGCCGTGGTCACGGTGCCGGCGTACTTCAATGACTCGCAGCGTCAGGCCACCAAGGACGCCGGCAAGATCGCCGGCCTCGACGTCCTTCGCATCATCAACGAGCCGACGGCCGCCGCGCTGGCGTACGGCCTCGACAAGAAGAAGGACGAGAAGGTCGCCGTGTTCGACCTCGGCGGCGGCACCTACGACATCTCCGTGCTGGAGCTCTACGACGTCGACGGCTCGCGCCAGTTCGAGGTGAAGTCCACCAACGGCGATACCCACCTTGGCGGCGACGACTTCGACCAGCGCGTGATCGATTGGCTGGTGGCCGAGTTCAAGAAGGACCAGGCGATCGACCTGTCCAAGGACCCGATGGCGCTGCAGCGGCTGAAGGAAGCCGGTGAGAAGGCGAAGATGGAGCTGTCGAGCACCCAGTCGACCGACATCAACCTGCCCTTCATCACCGCCGACGCCAGCGGCCCGAAGCACCTGAACTATTCGCTCACCCGCGCCAAGTTCGAGCAGCTGGTGGACGACCTGATCACGCGCACCATTCCTCCGATGGAAAAGGCGCTCGCCGATGCCGGCCTCAAGCCGGGCGAGATCGACGAAATCCTGCTGGTCGGTGGCTCGACGCGTATTCCGAAGATTCAGGAGATCGTCAAGAAGTTCTTCGGCAAGGAGCCGAACAAGGGTGTGAACCCCGACGAAGTGGTGGCCATCGGCGCCGCCGTGCAGGGTGCTGTGCTCACCGGCGAGCAGAAGGACGTCCTGCTGCTCGACGTGACCCCGCTCTCGCTCGGCATCGAGACGCTTGGCGGCGTGATGACCACGCTGATTCCGCGCAACACCACCATTCCGACCAAGAAGTCCGAGACGTTCAGCACGGCCGACGACAACCAGACGCAGGTGGAAATCCATGTTTTGCAAGGTGAGCGCGACCTGGCCGTGTATAACAAGACGATCGGCAAGTTCCAGCTGACAGGCATTCCGCCGGCAGCGCGTGGTCAGCCGCAGGTGGAAGTGGTCTTCGACATCGACGCCAACGGCATTCTGCATGTGACGGCGAAGGACAAGACGACCGGCAAGGAACAGAAGATCCGGATCGAGGCGTCGAGCGGACTGTCCGATGGCGAAGTGGATCACATGGTGAAGGACGCGGAGAAGAACGCCGAAGAGGACAAGAAGCGTCGTGAGGCCATCGACACGCGGAACCGTCTCGACAGCATGACGTATGATGTGGAGAAGAACGCCAAGGAATGGTCGGACCGCCTGGCGCCGGAGATGAAGACCAAGCTGGACGAAGCGGTGGAGCGGGCTCGCAAGGCGCTGCGCGGCGAGGATCTGGCCGAGATCAAGTCGGCGTCCGACGATCTGAGCCGGATCTACAGCGAGGCGGGGGCATCGCTTTATGCGCAGGCTGGCGCCGAGGCGAACACCCCTCCGGCGGCCGAGCAGTCAGCGGCTGACGGGGCACCGAAGGCCGAGGAAGTCGTCGAGGCCGACTACGAGATCGTCGACGACAAGAAGTAAGGACCGTCGTACGGCAGGTCGATCGGAATGGCGGCTGGCGGTGGCCTGACTGGCGCCACCAGCCGCGCTTCCAGAGGGGACACGCCCTCATTCCGGTTGCCGGAATGGGGGCGCTGCCGTCCCTCCTTCGCGAGACTGACGTTACGATACGGAGGGCTCGCCGGAACGGCGAGGAAACCGTTGTGGTTGTGTTCGGGTACTGACGAATGACTCTTCCCGGATCCGTGAGCACGCAATGAGCATGATGACACGAGCAAAGATCGTAGGCGCCGTTTCGGCGGCATTCGTTGGCGGGCTGGCCATTGCGACGGCGTTCGAGCTGCCGCAGTCGGGGTTCGCGCAATCCTCGCGACAGGCGGTTCGCGCGCCAAGCGGGCCACGCGATGACGGCGGTGCGCCGGGCTTTGCCGATGTGGCCGAGCGCGTGACGCCCGCCGTCGTTTCGATTCAGGTGGAGAAGGATGCGCCGCGCCGGACGCAGGCGCGCCGTCCGAGCAACGTGCCGCCAGGCATGGAGGAGTTCTTCAACCAGTTCCAGGGCCGCCGGCCGCAAGAGCCTCAGGAAGGAAGCGGCACCGGGTTCCTTATTTCGGCGGACGGCTACATCCTCACCAACAATCACGTCGTTGGCGAAGCGGATCGCATCAAGGTCGTCCTGACCGATCACCGCGAGTTTTCGGCGAAGCTGATCGGCAAGGATCCGACCACCGACGTGGCGGTGATCAAGATCGACGGCAGTGGGCTGCCGACGGTGGCATTCGGCGATGACAACACCGCCCGCATCGGCAGCTGGGTGCTGGCCATCGGCAACCCACTCGGGCTCGATTTCACCGTCACCGCCGGCATCATCAGCGCCAAGGGTCGCGGTGGCGCCTCGCTGCAGCGCCCGCTCGAAAACCGCTACGCCATCACCGACTTCATTCAGACGGACGCCGCGATCAACCCAGGGAATTCTGGTGGGCCTTTGGTGAACGCACGCGGTGAAGTGATCGGCATCAACAGCATGATCGCCAGCGAGACAGGCTACTACTCGGGCTATGGCTTCGCCATTCCGATCTCCCTGGCGAAGAACGTCTCCGATGACCTGATTGCGCATGGCCGTGTGCGTCGCGCAGTGCTCGGCATCCAGATCAAGGACGTCACGGCGGAAGAGGCGAAAGCGGCGCAGCTGTCGACAATCGCCGGTGTCACGGTCGGTGATTTCTCGAATGACGGCAGCACCCCCAGCCCGGCCAAGGCGGCTGGTCTCGAACCGGGTGACGTGATCGTCTCGATCGAGGGAACGCCGGTGGATCGCGTGGGCGTTCTGCAGCGGATCGTGCGGACGAAGAAGCCCGGCGACGTGGTGTCGGTCGATGTGATGCGGTTTGGAGACAAGAAGACCTTCCGCGTCAAGCTGGCCGAAGCGCCGAGTGATGCGCCGGTGGCCGTCGCTGATGATGCGCGTGGCCCGCGCGAGGGCGCCGATGCTACGAAGCCCCTCGCCGTCAGTGTCACGGCCGACAAGCTCGGCATCACGGTCGAACCGGTTTCGCCGGATTTCGCGCGCGAAGCACGCGTGCCGGCGTCGATCAAGGGCGTCCGCGTGTCGCAGGTGGACGTTGGCAGCGGTGCTCGCGGCAAGCTGTTCGACAGCGACATCATTACCGAGATCGTCTATCCGCGCCCGCGGCGCGCCGTGAGGACGCCAGCGGAACTGCTCGCGGCGCTCTCGTCGCTGAACGCAGGTGATGTGATCACCCTTGGTGTGTTCAACGTGGCGAATCAGTCGAACCGCGTCGAGACGATCCGGGTCGGCGGCAAGTAGCTCACGCCGGACGATGACGTGAACAGCGGCACCCGGAGTCCTCTCCGGGTGCCGCTGTTCGTATACTGGAGCGCTGCAGAACCGACCTCGCGACCGTCGAGTGGCGAGCCCGGTTGCGGTGCGCTGGCAGGAGATAGATTCTTCATGTACAGCACGCCGACGTGGTGGAATTGGTAGACACGCCAGACTTAGGATCTGGTACC
>JANMHB010000167.1:0-6761 GCA_031374935.1 Gemmatimonadaceae bacterium
ATGGCGCCGCGCGGGCAACCGCTCAATGCGAAGACGCCGTCGGTGTGTTGCGCCAGCAGCGCGAACGGTACCGATGGTGCACCGCGCTCGGCCACATCCATACGGGCGCGGGTGATCAGCGTGCTGATGTTGCCGTAGCCGATGCGTGATGTGGCGAGCAGGGTGAGGTGCTGCAGTGTGCCATCGGCCTGGACGGTGAGTTCGGTGCCGATGATGCCGGCGATTCCGGCGGCGTCGGCGGCCTGGGCGAAGCGGACGGCACCGCCGAGTTCATCGTGATCGGTGAGGGCGATGGCGGACTGTCCGGCGACGACGGCGCGTGCGACGAGTTCTTCCGGTGAGGATGCGCCGTCGAGCAGCGAGAAGGCGCTGTGACAGTGGAGTTCGACGTAGTCGGCGCCGGTCACTGGAGACCTCGGGCGCTATATTCCCGTGCATGGACACTCCGGACACTCCCCGGCGCGCCGCCCCGCGTCTGACGCCCACGTCGCACGAGGCGCACAAGGCCGAGATTCTGTCGACGGCAGACACGATGTCCGGCGAGGAACTGGACACGTTGCCGTACGGCATGATCCAGCTCGACGCGACGGGGCGCATCCTCAAGTACAACGCGGTCGAGAGCCGCCTGGCGCAGTTGCCGCAGGCGACGACGATCGGGAAGAAGTTCTTCAGCGAAGTGGCGCCCTGCACGAAGGTCCAGCAGTTCTACGGGCAGTTCAAGGAAGGGGTGTTGCGCGAGTCGCTGGACACGACGTTTTCCTTCCACTTTGCGTTCAAGCAGAACCCACGGGATGTGACGGTGCGGTTGTTCTACAGCAAACGGACGCAGAGTGTGTGGGTGATGATATCGGACCGGGAAGGGAAGCCGATCGGGTAGGTTCGTGCGGCTCTGGCGCTGGGGTGATGTCGAGCTGCGGCGCCGCGGTGACGTGCGGTCGGTGGGGCTGGTCCGGGCGCTAGTCATACCAGCCCTGCAGGACCCACGAGCCGGGGGCGTGGCAGATGAGGAGGGTGCCGACTTCGCGGGTGCGGAGATACCAGTAGTCGTGCGCGAAGGGAGTGCGCCACCAGGCGCCGGTGAGGCGTTCGGGGCCGATGGATTCCTGGACGGTGAAAGTGTGCGACTGCCAGACACCGGCGATGGGGCGATGCTCGGCGTCGCAGGTCATGCGTACGGGCTGCGGTGTTTCGAGCAGACGCAATGCGGCGGGGGCTGCCGTGCGATCATTCGCAAAGAGCGGCAGCCAGGCGCCGGTGTGTGTGGTCGGTGCGGTGTCATCGCTGCGTGTGGTGACGGCGTTCTGCGCCACCTTGAGTGCGGCGGCGAGTGCGGCATCGTCGCCATCCACGAGTTCGGCCCAGGCGCCGGCCTGTTCGGTCCGATGATCATCGCGCAGCACGGGGCGCATGACGGCATCGGGGCCGAGGGTGCCGCGCAGGCGTTCGAGGGCGGCGAGGGCCGCGCCGGGATCACGCCAGCCCGCGTCGAGCAGGTCACCCTGTTCACCCGTGGCTGGCAGGGTGTTGGTGAGGGTGACGGTGACGCCGCAGATCGGTGCAACCAGTGTCCAATCGGAGAGTAGCGCCCGGCACCGTTCGAAGAGTGGTGCCACACGTGCCAGTGGATGCGCAGGCCGCACCTCACGTGTGATCGTCTCGGCCGGGGTGAGATCGTCGCGTTGCTGCCGGCCGCCATCGAGGTGGAGGGTGATCGCCACTGCCCCGGCCGCGAGTCCGTCGCGCACCAGATCGCGGACGAGGGTGTCCAGCGCGGCGCGGACGAGGAAGAGTGCTGGCTCCATGGTGTCGCTTGATCCGCCGAGTTCCGCCGTGACTGAGCGTTGCGCTTCGAGGCGGGCGAGGACGGGGCGGCGGGGATCGTCGCCGTGGGCCAGGCGCCAGGCGCTGAGGCCTGAGTCGCCCCAGCGGCGTTCGATGTCGGCGACGGGGAGGGCGGCGAAGGCGCCCACGGTCTTGATGCCGAGTGCCTCGAGGGCGGCGACCAGTTCGCTGTCGAGGGGGAGAAAGGCGAGGGGGAGTGGGGCGAGAAAGACCGCGTCGCCGCCGGAGGGGATGCAGAAGGCGAGAGGTTGGCCGTCGGGCGGTTGTTGCCAGGTGGCGGCGCGGGCGGCGGCACAGGAGTCGGCGATGGCGACGCAGGCGCGGGGGTGCCAGCGCTGGGCGATGGCCAAGAGTGTCTGGGCGAGGCGTCGCTCGCCGCCGATGGCATCGAAGCCTGTCGCGCCAACCCACCAGGTGCCGTTGCTGATGCCGGCGGGGGAGACATGGGGGCTGGCCTGGATGAGCGCTGCCGTCGCCCGGGTGAGGGCGCCGGTGATGGCGATGTCGTCCCACGGCAGGATATCGAGGCGGGCGCAGCGGGCCTTGGCGGCGGTGACGGTCATGCCGGCCCTGATCCGTGCCTGGCCGGCGGCGGCGGTGACGGCGCGGAGCGTGTTGCCGTCGGCGAGGGCGAGGAGGCGGTCGTCCCAGTGTTGTTTGTCGTCCCCAGCCTTGGAGACGGGCTCAGGGGTGGTGAGGTCGAGGCCGAGTCCGAGCTGTTTTGGGGTCTGGCTGGCGCGCCAGACGGCGCCGATCGGGAATCGGGGGATTCGGACACAGGCGACGCGCCAGAGGGACGGCATGGGACGGGGGGCGCGGCGGGCGAAGTGTGGAAGCGACGGGCGGTGGCGGGAGGGGTGGGGAGGGAGACGATACCGAACAAACACCGAAAATCAAGGAAGGCGACAGTGCTGTCGGGGTGGGGGGATTTTGGTGGGGGCGCGTGGAATTGGTGACGGTTGGTTGGTGTGACGGTGGTATGGTGTGGCATCACAGCTGATCTGAGGAATCATCCATGTATACTGAAGTAGCTTCTGGTAGCTACATTTCGCAGATGCGTACCGTCGGCCTCAAAGTCCTGAAGAACCGTCTCAGCGAGTACATCCGGCTCGTGGTTGCGGGCGAAACGATTCTGGTGACGGACCGGGATCGGGTGGTGGCCGAACTGCGCCCACCGGCGACGTCGCATCCGATGCTGGCGGATGCCTGGGTTGCTTCGATGGTTCGTGAGGGCGCGATGACGCTGCCGACGATCATTGGGCAGGGGCCACCCCCCAGACTTCCGGTGGCGCCATTGAGCGAGTTGCTGGCGGAGTTGGACGAGAGTCGGGCGGATCGGTGATTTACCTCGACACATCGGTGGCGCTGGCGCACCTGCTCGGTGAGGTGCGTGCGCCCGATGTGGCGTTGTGGGACGGGGTCGTCGTGAGCAGCCGCCTGCTCGAATATGAGCTGTGGAATCGCGTGCACGCGCGTGGGCTGATGTCGTCACATGGCGATGCGGTGCGCGCCCTGTTGCAGCGCATCGTCATGCTTGAACTGACCCCGACCGTGCTGGCCCGTGCCCTCGCGCCATTTCCGCTCCCGGTGCGAACGCTGGACGGATTACATCTGGCGTCAGTGGCGCATCTGGTGGCACAACGCCGTCCGGTGTCACTGGGGACGTACGATCGCCGGATGCAGGATGCGGCGGAGGCGATGCAGATTCCGGTGGTGGCGGTGTGACGCGCCCTGCGTGACCGCCTGCTCCGACAGGTCGTCAGGGACGAGGCACGCAACGCCTGCTGCGCTGCCACCACCGACTGCACACAGAGGACGCGATGCGCACGCGATACACCGGCCTGGCAGTGCTGCTCGGACTTTCGCTCACTGCGTGCAGGACATCGCCTTATCTGCGCCGCAACAATGGCGCCCCGACGCACGAGATCCGCATCGTGAATAACTGCCGGCCGGTGACGGCGTGGGTCTATCTCGATGATGAGTTCGACAGCCGTGGGGTCAGCGACGTGAAGGCGCGCCGCGTCGACCCAGGCAAGCCGGTGGTCGTCCGCCTCTCGGAAGGGATGCACGACTTCGTCGCCGAGTTCCGCGAGTCGGGTCGGACGAACACGGTCAAGGACCGGTTCCGCGTGACCGCGGCCGAGTCGCTGCGGCTCTGCGAGAACTGACGCGGCGCCGGCGTCAGTTCGCCGGTGGCACAGGTACCGTCACATCCAGCACCGCCGTCTCGATCGCCTGGCCAACGCGCCGCACCTGCACGAACACGCGATACGAACCCGCCGACGGAAACGCGACCGGGAACGACACATCGCCGGTCGCGGCCACGCCCGTCGCCGCGGCACTCCCCGGAGCACCTTGCATCGCCGAGATGTCGTGCCCGGGCATCGTTCCCATGTCATGCCCCGGCATCGCCGCCATCGTTGGCTGTGCCTCGCCATGATTCACCGTGTCGCCAGCCTCGCGCCGCAGCAAACGTTCCTGTGCCGCCATTGAACCTGTGCCCATCGGGTGCAGGTGCATGAACACCTGGCCGTCCGTGCGCACGACCATCGCATGACCGGCCATGCCAAGCCATGGCGCCAGGGCCGCGGGTGATCCATCAGCGTTGGTGACGCGGGCACGAATCGTGACATCGCCGCGCACCGTTGGTGCACGATCGAGGCTGATCGTCATCGTGCCGCCGCCGGAGAGCGCGGCTGGCGCAGCACCCATCGCGGCGGGTGATGCCGTCCATGCATCGTCGCCATCAACGTTCGGCGTCGACGCTCCAGCTGGTACGTCAACGGTGTCTGCCATGGAGACCGTGTAACCGCTCTCCCGCACCACTTCGGCGAACAACCAGTACTTGCCAGCGGGGATTCCGGTGACCGGTGTCGTGAACGTGCTCAGATCCTTGCGCACCGGATGCAGGTGCGCCACGGCGCCACGCGCACCCGCTTCAACAAGGAAGAGGTGCATCAACTTGCCGTGGTCGGGGATGAGCGGTGTGCCGCTCTGCTTCCGAATACCGGGCTGCTTGGGATCAATGAAAGTCCACGATTCATCCGTGATGCGCAGCGTGAGTGCGCGCGCGTCGCCAGCGGTGACGGTGCCTTCCACGGCGAGCGGCTTGTCGAGCTGTTTGCGATAGTCGGTGTCGACCGCGTTCCACCACTTCCAGCCGCCCGTGAGCATCGCGACGATCAGGCAGGCCGCGATGGCCATCGCGCGCTGCGCGCGCCGCCGATCGGTCGGTGCCGGAACTGCGCCAGGCGCAATTGCACTTTCGCGCGTGGCGGCGCCAACGACCGAGATCAATCCGAAGACGAGGAATGTGCCAAGTGCGGCGAGCAGCCAGCCAAGCCAGGGCGGCACGGTGCTGGCGGTCGTGGCGACACTTGTCACCGGGACGACCAGCGTGCCATCGCCAGCGGGGCCAGTCGCCTGCACATGAAAGGCGTACGAGCCGGACTGCATGATCCAGAGTTGCGTCGTGAATGTCCCCGCCTCACCGGGCACCGGCGTCAAAACTTCCGCCGGGGGCGCACCCTTCAACCCGAAGCGCCAGTACGCCGGTCGCACCGACACACCGGTCGGCACGGTGCCTGGTGTCGTGGTGCGCACGATCACTTCCACCAAGCCGGGAATCACACCTGGAGGGCGCACGAGCAAGCGCAGGCCATACGGCCCCGCCATGCCTTCCTGCACCACCAGTGTGCTGCCGACATGCGCGCTGGACGTGAGCCAGAGCGCGGTGAGCATCAGCAACCCCGCCAGTTTGCGTCGCAGCATTCAGCGCACCACTCGACGCAGCCAGGCGCCACGCGCCAGGCCGAGCCGTGACGACAACGTCGCGGCCAGCACGGCCCACGTTGCCATGCTGATCAGCGTGGGCCAGACTGTCGGTCCGTCGGTCCACATCTGTCGCGGACCGACGAGATACTCCGCCGGTACCTGATAGCTGTCGTGTGCGCCACCGAACCACGCACTGCGGCCCACTTCGCTGACGAGCAGGGCCCCGAATGGCCAGTGTGTCACAGCCATCGCGACGACGAAACAGACACCAAGTGTCAGACTGGTGAGCCAGACGTTCCTGCCTTCCATGCGCTGCAAGACGAGATCGATCGCCAGGCCCGGCACGATCAGCAGCAGCGGAAAGGGCAGTGGCACCATCTGCGTGACTTCATGGCCGATGGGGCCGAGCAGCGGACTGCCGGGAATCGCCGGCAGAATCCAGACCTGTGCGGCCATGATCGCCATGTAGACCAGCGCCGTCATCGTGGCAGGCCAGCGCATGCGCGAGCCGCGAGCGGCGGCCACCAGGATCGCCGGAAAAACACCACCGGTGACGATGTAGAAGATGCCGGAGTGGGTGCGGCTGGGGAACGTGTAGTCGGTGATGGCCACCGCGGCCATCGTCGCCAGCACGCCGCTGCTGACGATGAAGATATTCGCGTACAGCGACGATCCCTCGGCGCGGTTCTGCGCGGCCGCTGCCATGGCCTGTGCGCCGACCAGAATGCCGGCAATGCCGATCAGCAGTACCACATGCGGCGGGCTGAGAATCTCGACGTCCAGGCCGTAGGCGTTGTGCCACCAGTCGTCGAACGGCGCCGAGGTGAGCATCGCGAACGCGCCCCAGATACAGATCCAGCCGCCGATGGGGCCGGTGAAGTAGCGCCAGAGTCGCACGCCGTCGGTGCCTTTCGCATCGTCGCGCCGCCAGAACGATTCCCAGAGGACGCGGATCCCGCACGACAGTCCGGCGAGGGTGCCGCCGAAGTAGACCGCCATGTGCGCCGGCGTCCAGAACGTGTCGCGACCGATGGTGCGGTGCCACGAGATGTCCCAGAGGATGCCGATCAGGATGCTGGTGGCGCCGAGGACGACGGCGGTCAGGTGCAGCGGCAGGTCACGGGCGGGCGCCGAGGTGCGGGAGC
>JANMHB010000195.1:0-73991 GCA_031374935.1 Gemmatimonadaceae bacterium
CTTCCAGGTCTCGTCATCATACGGCCCGGGACGGTATGATCCGTCGTACGAAGAGCACGGGAACGACTATCCCGTCGGCTTCGTGCGGTGGACAGAGCAGCGCAACTTTGAGGCGGTCCTCGACATGATGGCCAGCGGGCAGCTTCGCGTCATGCCGCTGCTGTCGCACCGATTCTCGATCGATGACGCGCCCGAGGCGTACGAGCTGATCGCGGGTGATGCACCGTCACTCGGCATCGTCCTCGAGTATCCTGCATTGACGGTACCACCGTCACGCACCGTGCCGCTGGCCCGCACCACCAACGCGCCGGCCGCGAGGCCGGCTGTCGTGAGCGTGATCGGTTCGGGGAACTATGCGACCGCGGTCCTGATCCCGGCGTTCCGCGACTCCGGCGCCGTGCTTCGGACCGTCGCGTCCCGCAGCGGCGTGAGCGGATTGTACGCGGGACGGAAATTTGGATTCAGCACGACGACGACTGACACGGAGTCGGTGCTCAATGATCCGGAGACCACCGCGATTGTCATCACCACGCGGCATGACAGCCACGCTCGCCTGGTCATGCAGGCCATGCGGGCGGGGAAGAGTGTCTTCGTCGAGAAGCCGCTGTGCCTGACCCTCGACGAACTCGCGGCCATTGACGCGTGCCATACCGAAGTGGCCGCGACGGGAATCGCCCCGCGCCTGATGGTCGGCTTCAACCGACGGTTTGCCCCGCAGATCGTCGAAATGGTTCGGCTGCTGCGCGGGGTCACGGGGCCAAAGGCCTTTGTGATGACGGTGAACGCAGGTCCGTTGCCCGCCGATCACTGGACGCAGGATCGCTCGGTCGGTGGTGGTCGCATCATCGGAGAAGGGTGTCATTTCATTGATTTGCTGCGCCACTTGGCCGGCGTGCGGATCAGCGACGCGTCCGTGAGCGTCCTCGATGCAGCAACGCGCGACAGTGTCATCATGCAGCTTGCATTCGCCGACGGGTCGATCGGAGTCGTAAATTACCTGTCGAACGGCAGCAAGGCGTTTCCCAAGGAGCGCCTCGAGGTCTTTGCAGCCGGGCGTGTGCTGCAGCTCGACAATTTCCGGAAGCTCACAGGGTATGGGTGGCCCGGGTTTTCGGCGACCAGGCTCTGGTCGCAGGACAAGGGCCAGAGGGCGTGCGCCGCAGCCTTCGTGTCGGCCATTGCAGGCGGCGCGCCGTCGCCGATTCCCTTCGACGAGCTGCTCGAGGTCAGCCGCGTGACCATCCAACTTGGAGAGCACACGTGGCGTTGATCGACATCATTGCCGGGGCGCGACCGAACTTCATGAAGATCGCCCCGATCATTCGTGCGATGGATGTGCGTCGGCGGCACGGCTCGAGCCTGCGGTACCGCCTCGTGCATACCGGACAGCACTATGACGCACGCATGTCCGGTGACTTCTTCACACAACTTGGCATCCCGGCGCCGGACGTCAATCTCGAATCCGGGTCGGGCACCCAGGCGGAGCAGACGGCCGCGATCATGACGCGGTACGAGGCCTTGCTGCTCGAGTCACGGTCGGACCTCTGTCTCGTCGTCGGGGATGTGACATCGACCATGGCATGTGCGATCGCCGCCCAGAAGCTGTGCGTGCCTGTCGCCCATGTGGAGGGGGGGATCCGGTCCGGTGACTGGACGATGCCGGAGGAAATCAACCGACTCGTCACGGATGCCATTACCAACCATTTCTTCACGACATCCGAGGTCGCCAACGCCAACCTGCGTCGCGCCGGAGTCCACGACGAACGGATTCATTTCGTCGGCAACACGATGATCGACACACTGATCGCCAATCTGTCGCGACTCCGGCCACCGGCGTTCTGGGAGCAGCTTGGCCTGCAAGCATCCGCGTACTTCGTGCTCACCCTGCATCGGCCGGCGAACGTCGATGGTGGTGACCAGCTGGCGAGCGTGCTGCATGCCGTGGCGACGGGCGCGCGCGGGCTACCCGTGATTTTCCCGGTGCATCCGCGCACGGCGAAGACCCTCCAGGCCATCACTCAGCTTCCCGGCAACTTGCATTTCGTGGACCCCCAACCGTATCTCGAGTTCAACTTCCTGGCGAAGCACGCGAAGGCGGTCATCACGGACTCCGGTGGTGTCACGGAGGAGACCACATACCTTGGCATTCCGTGCATGACGTTGCGCACGACGACCGAACGACCGGAAACCGTGTCCATCGGAACGAACGAATTGCTGGGGATCGATCCGGCAGCCCTCGGTCCGGCGCTGACGCGGCTCTTCGACGGTCAGTGGAAGCGAGGGGCGATTCCCCCGCTCTGGGACGGCGCCACGGGAGAGCGGATCGTCACCAGACTCGAAGCGCTGTACCCCACGCGCTGACGCTGTGCTCTCGAACTTCAGGATCCGGGTCAACGCGGTTCGCGCGCTCGGTGCCACCAATGTGCTGCGTGTGCTCTGGTATCGGGTTCGCCTCAAGTACGGCGTTCACCCCGTGCAGCGACTCGCAGTGCCAGGCACGCCACGTGGTGAGTTCTTTCGGCCGCCGATGGACGTCATTGCGTTGCCGCCGTCGCGAGCCTGGCACGACCGGGGGCGCTATTTCGGCTGGTTCGAACCGGCGCTGACCGGCACCCCGGCGTGGCATGCGAATGTCTTCACCGGTGGAACCGCCAGGCTCACCGATGCCCCGTGGTGGACCATCCCGGACTTCGACCCGGGCATCGGCGACATCAAGACCGTGTGGGAGGCGTCACGGTTCGACTGGGTGCTCGCAGCCGCATCGCGCGTCAGAACGGGTGACCATGCGTCGCTGCAGCAGCTCAACGACTGGATCGATGACTGGTGCGCCGTCAACCCGCCCTACCGTGGCGCCAACTGGAAGTGCGGTCAGGAAGCATCGATTCGGGTCATGCACCTTGCCACCGCGGCACTCATGCTCGACGCGGTCGATACACCCGGCTCGGCGCTGTTGTCCCTGCTCGAACTGCACTGCGCGCGCATCGCGCCAACCACCGGATACGCGATTGGGCAGGACAACAACCATGGTACGTCGGAGGCGGCCGCGCTCTTCATCGGCGGCACCTGGCTGCACCGGCATGGCGTGGCAGCCGGGCCGTCGTATGCGGCCGAGGGTCGGGCGTTGCTCGCCAACAGAGCCGCACGACTGATCGGGACCGACGGAAGCTTCAGCCAGCATTCGCTCAATTACCACCGGTTGATGCTGGAAACGCTCTCGCTGGCGGAGGTCTGGCGTCGCCGGCTCGACTTGCCGATGTTCGACTCCATTGTATCCGAACGCGCAGCGGCGGCCACGCGATGGTTGCACACCATGGCGGATCCGGCGACCGGAGATGCGCCGAACCTTGGTGCCAACGACGGCGCCCATCTGTTGCCGTTGACGGACGGTGGTTATCGCGATTATCGACCGGCGGTGCACCTCGCGGCAGCGCTCTTCCTCAACCGTGCTGCGTATCCCGAACTGGCTGAGGCACGGGCGCACCTGGGCTGGCTCGGCGTGACTACGCCAGCGCTGGTGCTCGACCCCCCGGTGAGCACGCTGTTCGATGACGGCGGGTACGGTGTGCTCATTGCGAAGGATGCCATGGCGCTGCTGCGGTATCCCCGATTTCGGTTCCGACCGGGTCACACGGACGCCATGCACGTCGACCTTCGCGTGGCCGGCACGAATGTATTGCGTGACGGGGGCTCGTTCAGCTACAACGCAGGCGAGGACTGGGCCGCATATTTCGGTGGCGCGCGCGGGCAGAACAGCGTGCAGTTTGACGATCATGAGCAAATGCCGAAAGTCGGCCGGTTTCTCTGGGGAGCGTGGCTTGAGACCACGGCGATCAGCGGTATCGTGCACGACGCCAACGCGCAGCGACTCGCCGCTGCCTACGTGGATTGGAAGGGAGCGCGTCACGAACGCCAAATCGCCTTGCGCGAGGGAACGCTCGACGTCGTCGATGGTCTCTCGGGCTTTCAGACGCGTGCCGTGCTGCGGTGGCGACTGCAGCCTGGGACGTGGGTGCGCGATGGTAGCACCGTCACGGACGGTCGGATTCGTATAGCGGTGACGGCGGACGTTCCCATTGTCCGGCAGGAGCTCGTCAGCGGGTGGGAGTCTCGCTTCTACTTCCAGAAGACCGAGCTCCCAGTGTTCGAGGTCGAGATCGAACGCGCCGGCACCGTGCGGACGACCGTGCAGTGGACTGCATGATCGCTGTGCGTCCAGGCCACGTCCCGACCTGGATGGGCGTCCCGGGCATCGGTTCACCCTGCGCGCACCGAGCCATCAGACTGTGCGTAGTGGTGATTGAGAACTGACATCAAAGAGATCAATGAGAATTCTATTCCTGCATCAGTCGTTCCAGTCCCTGAAGGATGGTGGCAGTGGCCGCGGCAATGATTTTGCGCGCCGCCTTTCCGAGCGCGGGCACGCGGTGACCTGCCTGGCTGGAACGTTCAACTACCTGACCGCAAAAGTGCCGCCGGAGTTCAAGGGACGGCTCTCCGTGCGCGAGCGGCTCGATGGATACGAAGTCGTGCGCGCCTGGACCTACGAGGGGTACCACAAGAGCTTTGCGCATCGCGTGCTGACGTTGGTCTCCTTCATGCTGACGTCGATCGTCGTTGGCATCCGCGAACCGCGTCAGGACGTGATCGCCCCCTGCACGCCGCCGTTCTTCCTCGGCATCACCGGATACATCCTCGCGCTGTGGCACCGTGCGCCGCTGGTGTACGAGGTGCGCGATCTCTGGTCCGAGGTGGCCTTCCAGCTCGGCATCGTCAAGAATCGAGGGGTCATCTGGGCCGTCCGGCGGCTCGAACGTTTCTTGTATTCGCGTTCGCGATACATAGTCATCAATTCACCTGGCTTCATCGAACCACTCGAGGCCATGGGCGTGCCATCCGACCGGATCCGCCTCATTCCGAATGGTGTCGATCTCGAGGAATTCCGGCCGCTCCCCGAGGCGCGGGACCGCGTGCGCAGCGAATTCCGGTGGGACGGGAAGTTCGTCGTCATGTACGCCGGATCGATCGGCATGGCGAACGGCCTCAGCATGATGCTCGAGGCAGCGGCGCTCATGCGGGAAGAGTCGGATGTGCTTTTTGTCCTCGTTGGTGACGGTCAACAGCGTGCCGCCCTCGAGGCGATGGCGCGTGATCGTCAACTGGACAACGTGCAGTTTGTCGGGGCGGTACCCAAGCAGCGCATCCCGGAGCTGCTGGCGGGGGCCGATGCTGGAGTCGCGACGTTGCTCGACATCCCGCTGTTCCGGACCACGTATCCGAACAAAGTGTTCGACTACATGGCATGTGCGAAGCCGACGCTCATCGCAATCGACGGTGTCATCCGCGATGTCATCGACAAGTCACGCGGCGGACTCTTCGTGCCGCCGCAGGACGCTCAGGCGCTGGCGGATGGGGCACGGTGGCTTCGCGACAACCCCGCTGAGGCAAGCGCCATGGGGGCTCGCGCGCTCGCGTACGTACGCGAACACTTCGATCGTCGGAACGCCGAAGTCCTGATGGCGAACCTCATGGACGAACTGAGCGCGTCACGGAAGGGCTGACGCGCGGGCGCCGTCCTGATCGTTCAGCTGCGTCGGGCGGTGACGAACAACCGATTTCCTCGTTGGCCGAGAACGGCACTGCGAAGGAGGGAGAGCGGGAGGAAAAGCGCCGCGTTCGGCCCGAGTTCCTCCTTCCATGCGAATGGCTTGCGCGCCGTGCGCACATCCACGAAGCCCGCGCCGGTCAGCAGCTTGGTGATCGTGCTCGGCGTGAAGTAGTTGAGGTGGTAGGGCGGTGCCCGGTGCACGTCTCGGCACTGACGCTCCCAAGGGCTCTCCCAGTTCGGGGTCGAGAACGTCACGGTACCGGATCGCCGGAGCACGCGCGCGATTTCGCGCACGAATCCGATCGGATCCGGGAGGTGTTCAATGACCTCGTAGACAGTGACGGCGTCGAAGTGCTCAGCGGGCAGATTGGCCGACTCGATGGGCACCTCGTGCACGTCGCACTTCAGCAACCGCCGTGCGAACGCTGCAGCGGACGGAGAGATCTCGATTCCCTCCAGATGGCCCCACCCGCGGCGCTTCGCTTCGGCAAGGAAGACGCCTGTGCTGCAGCCGATATCGAGAATCCGTCCGCCACCCGGCGGAACGGGGACGCTCCGGAAGAACTGTCGCCAGCCCCACGCGATGTGGGTGCCGGCACCGGCAAGCAACCGCTCCGCCTCGTCAGCGTATCCATGATAGAAATGGTCGTTGTCGGAGAACGCCTCTTCGTACAACGTCCCCGGAATCGCTGCGGACTCACTGAAGACCATGTCGCAGTTCCGGCAACGCTGCAGCCATCCGGTCAGGCGAAACTGTTCCTGACTCGACTCCGACCCGCCACACAGCGGACAGGCGCGCAATGCGGACGTGGTACCGGCAGGCGACCCTGCGACCATAGACTTTCTTCCTTCCAGCACCGGCGTTGGCGCTGAGCCGGGGATACAGGTGATGGGGGCGCTAACGCCCGAGGTAGCCACCGTCAACGGGGATGACTGTGCCCGAAATGTAATCGCTGGCCCTCGAGGCGAGAAACACCACGATTCCCTTCATGTCGGCCCCCGTGCCCCATCGTTTCTTCGGAATGCGAGCCATCACTTCCGCGTGACGCACCGGATCATTGATCAGTGCCGTATTGAGCTGCGTGTCCATGTACCCTGGGGCGATCGCATTGACGGTGATTCCCTTCGCCGCCCAGTCATTCGAGAGCGCCTTTGTCAATTGGGCGACGCCGCCCTTGGCCGCCGCATACGCAGGGATGGTGATGCCACCGAAAAAGCTCTGCATCGAGGCGATGTTGATGATCTTCCCGCCGCCCTGCGGGATCATCGTATTGCCGGCGAGTTGGCAGTAGAAGAAGGTCGCTTCGAGGTTGATCGCGATCACGGCATCCCAGTCGGACTCGGGAAACACTTCGCTCGGGTGGCGTCGCTGGATGCCGGCCGTATTGAGCAGAATGTCCAGCCTTCCACCGAGGCGAGCCAACGCATCGCTGTAGGACTGCCGGATGGCCGATCGATCGCCGATGTCGGCCAGCATCGCGCTCACCGGCAATCCCCGCGCCGCCATGCCGTCGGCGATCGTGATCGCACGTGCATCAAGATCGATGATGACGACCTGCGCGCCCGCCTCTGCCAGCGCTTCTGCCATTGGTGCGCCAAGATCACCCGCGCCGCCCACCACGAGGGCCGTCTTCCCGGACAGATCGAACATATTGGCCATGCTGAATCCTTGTGTGATGTTCAGACTATCCCATGAAGAGGCCACCGTTCACGTCGAGCACTGCACCCGTCGTGAACGCGGCCTCTTCGCTCGCGAAATAGCAGGCTGCCGCCGCCACTTCGGCTGCGGTGCCGAAGCGGCCCACCGGGAATCGCGCCAGTAACCGCACGCGCGTTGCCTCGTCTCGGGCGCGCAGCATGTCGGAATCGATGGTGCCCGGTGCAATGCAGTTGACGGTGATCCCCTGGGGCGCGAGTTGTCGCGCGAGGCCGTAGGTGAGCGCGATGACGCCGCCCTTCGACGCACTGTACGCCATGCCATTCTCGAACCCGCCCATGCGCCCGGAATTGGACGACAGGTTGATCACGCGAGCGGCACGGCTCGATGCCAGATGGGGGAGTGCCTGCTGAATCACCGAAAAAGTCCCGCGGAGATTCACGGCCATGACGCGGTCCCAGTGCTCGTCCGTCATCTCGCGCACGGGAGTCATATCGAGCACGCCAGCGCTGTTGACGACGATGTCGAGGCTCCCGAACTCGGAGACCGTGCGGCTGACTGCGTCCGCAACGGAATCGCGATCGGTGACATCGCACTGCAGGCCGATTGCCTCGCCACCGCGCGCGCGGATCTCAGCCACCACGTTCGTCGCGCCATCAGGTTGGCGTCCGAGCACGGCAACGCGCACGCCGCACGCTGCGAAGCGCTCCGCAATCACACGGCCGAGATTCCGCGTACCGCCGGTCACCAGCGCGGAGCGTCCTGCCAGCGTGAGCGCAGCCTCCAGCGTCATTGGGCCCCCCCCTGCCATCCCGCCTTGAGCCGTTCGGGATCGACCCGGTCGACGAGCATGTCTTGCCCTTCGGCGTCGAAGACCCGCACCATGCGGTGGATCTGCGCGACCTTCTCCACCAGCGCCTCATCCGATGGCGCAATCACATACACCCTCGCGAGCACCTGACGCTCAGTCCCGACCATCTCCGGCGCGACGACGTCCCCCTCGGTGAACCGCTGCAGGACGAATGCCACCGATGGGTCTGCGCGCAGCGTATCGAGCCCGTCGATTCGGGCGACCGTCCCCGCTTTCAGCAGGAACCAGACGGTGCACGCACGGTTCCCTCGCAACCGGGGATCATTCGCCAGCGTCAGGTCCACGTCACCCATCCGTCCCGTCAGCGCAAACTCGACGAGCATGGTGCGATGGTCAAACCCATTGACCGCGTTGATCACGATGTGTGGTGCCTCACCCTGCAGCCGGAAGCCTGGGTCGTACGCGAAGAAGTCATCGCCGTCAACGAAGAACTGGATGTTGAGCACCCCGTCGTGTACGCCGAGTCCTTCGAACATTCGGCACATCCTCGGATGAACCGACGCGATATAGGCGTCGAGATGGCGGGACGGATACGACGCCGCGAGGCACACCGGGCTCGTCTTCCCCTGCACCCGGGTGGTGATCCGGTCGGCCATCGCCGAGAGATACACCGTGCCATCCTTGAACGTGTAGTACGCGAACACGTCATCGCATCGCATGTAGCGCTCCGCGATGAACGCACCACGCTTCGAATGACGCAGGGCGAATTCGACACCCGCCGCCAACTCCCCGCTGTTCTCGCACACGACCATACCCACACCGCCGCCGCTGTCGACAGGCTTCAACATGATGGGGTACTGGAGCGCATCCACATCCGCTGGTGCGAGCGAACTGTCGAGCCGGAACGCGGGAATACAGTCGACGCCGAACGTCTTGCACGCCGATTGGAATCCGTCCTTGGTGGTGAAGGCATCCACCGTGCGCGCACTGGCGTAGCAGGGCAGTCCGAGTGCCTCACACACCTCGCGGTACGCGCCGACGAGAATGTCTGCGACGCCGACGAGAACGCCGTCGGCGCCGACGCGCCGTGCAAGGTCGATGAGTGCCGGCGCGTCGCGCCCGTCCACCTCGAAACGCTCTGCGGCGTCGCGCTTCGCGGGCGCCTCCGGATTCGGGTCGACGACGATCGTAACGACCCCCATCGCATTCGCGTGGCGCACCAGGGCGGCTGTCTCTGGGTTGCCGCCGAGGATCAGGAGGCGTTTACCGCGAACAGTCATGAACAGGAGAGCGTGGGAAGGGAACAGGGAGAATCGGAGCGCGGCCCTCGGATTACTCGCGTCGCACCGCAGCATCTGCCGCGTCGATTCCAGTCATCGCAAGCCTCGGCTCCGCCACACCTGCGGCGCGGGACGCTCGAGCTCACAACGAGCCTCGGCAGAATATAGCCTCGGACGTCTGGCCCGGGCACAGCGGGATGCTCACGAGTCCATCCGGCGTCGGCGACGCACCAAACACCAGTGACCAGTCGGGTGGAAGCCAGACCCACGCCTGCCCATCGCGCGGGCAGGATCCGGCCACCTCGAGCCTCAGCCGACCCGCCGCCGCGTCGAACTCGATGCACACGAACTCGTGCCATCCCTGCGCCCAGTGCACATCGGTGCCAACCACTGTCGGAACGGAAGTGACGGGTGTCAGGCGGAGGAGCGAAACGCCGCGCGGCTCAACGAAACCGGAAACGGGGCCATGCACGATCCGGTGTCGTTGACGCCATGCGTCCCAGACGTGTTGTGCCACATCCGGATCTCGCGGAGCACCGGTGTAGACGATTCGCATTGGCCGCTCGCTCCAATTCACGAGGGCCACCATCTGCCACGTCGCTTCGCCGCGCGAACAGGCGAGGCGGAACTGCGATGGGCCGTCGTCCGTCGCGAAGAGATCTATCGGACGCGCTGCGTGTCCCGTTGGCGGGAGGACGAACGCAAAGAGGCGCTCCGCCCAGGCTGGAAGTGTGCTCAGGTCCGCACTCAGGACCACGGCACCGCCGCTCAACGCGACCAGTGTGGCCCAGAACCGCGTGAGAGTCTCGTTCTCACACACCAGCAGGTAGTCCGGATCGTTCACCCACGTTCGCCCCTGCCAGAACCAATTCGCGGCCGTCGCGCGCGCCGCGTCGCGAATGCCGGCGAGACGTCCATCCCACGTCGGCTCCACGTCGGGTCCTATCCGCTGGGCATCTGCGAGCCCGGCCGTTGCGCCGATCGGCGCGGAGCAGGCGAGGATGATCACCTCTGAGCCGAGTGCATCGCGCACCAGAGACAGGCCGGCACGGTAGGCCTCCAGGCGCGTGCGCGCACCGGCATGAATTCGCAGTGTGTCGAAGCTGTCGGCGCCGGTTGCTGGATCGGGCGCGAGCAAGGCGCGCAGGAAGTCGAGCTTCACGTAGCCGACGCCGCGCGTTCGCAGTTCGACAAGGAGTGTCCGGAGCCAGCGTGCCGCACCAGGATGGGTCGGATCAATGCAGTAGCTGTCGCCGCCGCCCACCCGAGCGGGAGCACCATCGGCGCCGCGAACGAGCCACTCGGGGTGCGACTCGAGCAGCGCAGATCCCGCATTGACGGTGAAGGGAAGCAGCCAGAGGCCGAAGGTGCGGCCCGAGCGCACGACCACGTCGGCGAGTGGCGCAAAGCCTGACGGGAAGCGCGCGTTCGATCGCCATGACGATGACACACGCTTCGAATCGAGGAGCTCGGACCAGCCGTCATCGACCTGCACCAGCCGCACCTGCTCGCGCAACAGCGTGCTGCCCTCGAGTCCGAGCACCATCTCGTGCATCAATCCCGCGTCGATGCGCTCCGACCAGTGGCCCCAGCTGCCCCAGCCACCGACGGGTGGACGAGGGTGTGCACGACTCACGAGTCCCACGGCGCTGGCATAGGCTTCGAGGTTGTCGTAGGCCGCCGCCGTGTCCAGGGCGATTCGGATCGGGTCGATGTCGATCGTCTCGCCAGGCGCCAGCATCCATCCCTCGAGCGGCTGTTCGACGATCAGCGCATCCGATGTGGCGACGGTGCGGGTGACGAAGCGCTCAAAGGCGAGTCCTCCCGCCACGATCGACGGGCCGTCGGCGCCGCTGATCGCGCCGACCCACCACGATTCAACCTCGGTGCCGTCGGTGAGCCGGGTGACGTAACTGCGGCTGGCGTGTGAGCGGGAGTGCGCGCCACACCAGGCCACGCGCAGTGCCCGAGGTACGACAGCGGGCGTCCACCAGGCTGCGAGGCCGCCAAGTCGTATGGCGCATTTTCGGAGCGTAACGTCTTTATCTGACTGGTTGCGCAGCGTGACCTGCAGATGGATGGCGTCCCCGGCGTGCTCCCACGACAGCCGGACGGCGAGATCACCATCGTCACGGGAGGCGGCAGCCGCACCGTCAGCAATCCACGGCGCCGCGTGAGCCACGACGCTGGTATGCAGCGAGACATCCAGACCAAGCGACCCAAGCGACTGATGCTCGACTACCAGCCCGTCCGGACCGACCACGAGTTGCAGGGCCATTCAGCGCACACTCAAAGTGCGTGCACGCGAACGCCGGGTCGGACAAGTGCGCGGGCTCGTTCCAGAATCTCGCTCCGGAACAACGCTGACGTGACCAGCACGGCGTCGGTGTCGCACGTGGACAGCCAGGTCGCAGGCTGCACCGCGATTCCGCGGAATCGCACCCCCCACTTGGCCGGCGCGTCGTCGACGATGCCAACCACCTCCAGGTCGAGACCGTCGACGGCCTCACAGGTGATCTCGGTCGTCTCGCCGAACGGATAGAGCACCAGACGGCGTACACCGTCGAGTACCAGTGGAACGGCCGCGGCACGCAGCATCTGCAGCGTCCCGTCGCGAAGTGCTGCGAGCTCTCGGGCAAAGTCCACCGTGAGCATCTGGAGGCGCACGCGTCCGTCGTCCGTCAGTTCGTAGTGAACCGAATCGATCGCGAGACGCACGAAGCCCCGCTCGTGCAGTGCCGCCAGCTGTCCAGCCAGAGTTCGCCGGTCGATGAGCCGATCACGCGCGTTCGGCGCAGTGGTGCCGGAGGCGAGTGCCACTTGTTGCAAGGCAAGCAATTCGTGCAGCGGTTCGCGCGGCCGAATGAATCGGCTCCGCTGGAGTTCATGCAGCATTGGTGTCTCCGAAGTACCACGCCAGCGTCCGCTCGAGCGTGGTCCGGAGGGGGCGAGGTGACCAATTCGGCGCGAGCGCGCGCAGGCGAGCGGCATCGGCCACCATACCGGAAGTCGGCAGCCCGGGGGCATGCCGTAGCCGTCCCTGTCCCGCCACCTCGACCGCCAACCCGGCGACCTCGCTGAGTGTGACGCCCATCCCCTGCGAGACATTGACGGTGAGTCCGGCAGCGTTGGTGCGCGGTGAACCGAGCACGAGGAGCGCGGCGGCGGCATCATCGACATCGAGGACGTCGAGCGGGCCGAGGCCGCCGCCGGGGAGAACAACATCTTCATCATGCACGACAGCGTCCAGCACGTTCGCGACGGTGCCGTTGGCGCTGCCGGTCAGCCGCTGTCGGGGACCGATGCACCAGGCAAGTCGAGCAACGACCGTCGCCACGCCGTACTGTCTGTGAAAGACCCCGCAGTACTGTTCGCCCGTCGCCTTGTGCACGCCGTGAAGGGTCTGCGGCTGCAGCGGTACATCCTCCATCACCGGCATGCCGTTGCCCTGACAGCCATACACCGACAGGTCGCTTGCAAACACCACGCGCGCGTCTGGTGCGCGCAGCCTGACCGCCTCGAGCAGATGGAGCATTCCGAGACAGGAGGTGTCGATTTCGGTGAACCAGTCCGGCGCGAGCGCTGAGAGCCCAGGTGCGCCCGCGAGGTGGAACACGGCGTCGACGCCCCGAACCGCTGTATCCACCGCATCGCGTGAGCGCACGTCATCCAGAATGAGGTGCTCGGCGGCGACGAGCCCCGAGACGTGACGGGGGCTGCCACCCCCCTGCGGAAGGAGGGCATCGAGTACACGGACCGTCGCCCCGGCACCGACGAGGGCGCGCACCAGCGCACTGCCAACGAAACCAAGTCCGCCAGTGACCAGGGCCGTCCGTCCAGTCCACTCCATCGCGGTCATCGTCATATCGACGGAGAGTGTGCCTGGACCGTGTAGCCCCCGTCGACGAGGAACGCGCTGCCGGTGATGAAGCTCGCATCGTCACTGCAGAGGAAGGCGACGAGGCCCGCGACATCGGCAGGTGTTCCGACGCGTCCGACGGGATGATGCGCGCCGATCTTCGCCACCAGCGCCTCGGGATCGGGCGACTCGTCGAGCCACAGGCGCCAGATCGGCGTGCGGACGTAGCCTGGCAGCACGACATTGACGCGGATCCCTCGTGGGCCGAGATCGAGCGCGAGGGCGCGGGTGAGCCCGGTCGCGCCGGCTTTGGCGGCAGCGTAGGCTGCTCGACCTGATTCGGTTACGAAGGCGTGCGTCGAGGCGATGTTCACCACTGCGCCACGCGCGCGCTCGAGTGCTGGCAACGCTTCGCGGACCATCAGCATCGGTCCCCAGAGATCGACGTCGTGGACGCGATTCCACGTCGCGCGGGAGAGAGTGTCCGGCGGGCAGCTGATATCCACGCCGGCATTGTTCACCAGCGCATCCAGTCCACCGAAGGTCGCACAGGTCGTCGCGATGGCGCCGGGCACGGCACTTTCGTCACTCACGTCGAGAACCAACGCAAGCGTACGGGCACCCGTCGCCTCGGCGATTTCACGCGCCGACTCGTGCACCGCATCACCGTTCAAGTCGATGAGGGCCACCGCCATCCCTTCCTCGGCGAACCGCATTGCGATGCCGCGACCGATGCCTTGCGCGGCGCCGGTCACCAGCGCGACGCGATCGCGTAGTCCTCTCACGTCTGGGACGCCGGCTTCCGGCCCAGCACGTAGACCGCGCCGGCCATGACGTGCGCACGTGGTGCCGCGCCCCACACGGCGTCGAGCAGCTGAATCGGTGAGAACAGCCATCCGCTCACGACTTTCGCTCCCCAATAGAGCGCAGGCGACCGGAAGAGCAGTGCCGGAAACTCTGTCAGCATGTCGGTGAGCGCCGACGCAGGACCCGCCGCCACGCCGACGTCGTCGCACACATAGTCTCCAAACAGTTTCCCGAAGCCGTAATGTGTCCAGCGGCGGTAGTCCACCGGGTCGAGATGGTAATGCTGGATGAACGGTACCTCGGCGTACACCGGTGCACCGGGCTTCAGCGTGCGAAAAATCTCGGCCACGACCTGGATTGGGTCACGCACGTGTTCCAACACCCCTTGGATCAGCGCGCCGTCGAGACTGTCGTTGCGGAAGGGCAACTTGTGCGCATCACCGACGACGCCGACCCCGCTGGTCGGCGCGATTTCCAGCGGCAACAGGTGCGAGCGCACATGCGCCGACAACCCGGAATGATTGAGCCCACCGAGAATCCCACTGCCGATGTCGAGGAAACGGGCGTTCGGATCGTTCGCGCTGGCTGCGGCGAGCTGGGAGAACGCAATCCGCTTGGCGTGATTCACGCGCCGACGCGTGAACGCAAACGGATGCGGTGGCCGGATCAGGTCGACGAGCTTCACCATGCCGCCTGATGTCAGCTGCTGACGCAACCGTACATTCTCGGCATCGTTGCGGAAGCCTGCGATCTCGGCCTGCGAGGACGGATCGAGCAATACCGGAACGTCGCCGACGACCGGGTATTGCTGGCCACACGCGGTGCACGTCAGCGTTGCGGCCGTGAGCGAGAGAGACGCGCGGCATGTCGGACACGCCAGCACCGGAATCAGTGCCTCGACGGTCGCCAATCGGGTGACCCCGTCGGTCGTGGTGGCTGGAGCGCTCATCGAATCGGGCTTCCATCATCAGCAAATCCGGTCAGTGGCTCGGCACCCTCGAACAGCACCGCGCGAACCTCGCACTCGAGTGATTCGCCGGCGCCAAGGTGTCGCGCGCTGCCGGCACGAATCGCCGCGTTGAGATCCTTCGGCACGGTGGTGCAGGGCTCGAGCACCACGGTCGACAACCCACGCCAGCCGCCGAAGGTCATGAACAGCCACACGGACGAGAACACTTCGGTCGGAAACGCCAGCCCGAAGCCAAGGCCCCATTGCGTGCGGCGAAGCGCACACCATCCAGCCGAAAGGTCGCGCACGTAGACGAAATCGCGTGCGCCATCGAGCGATGGCACGAGGCTCAGGTCCACACCCGTTCCATCCGGCTGCGGCGCGATGGGCCACGTGAATGCTGACGGCGTTGCGCTCCGACCGAACGTCGGATCAACCATCTCGGCCGATGCGCCGGGGACGTCGATGCGGTCGCCGGCTGTGATGGCGAGCGCCGGATGTAGCTTCCACAGAAAGTCCAGCCCGCGCGGGCCATGATTCGTTATCCGGTGCCGAAAGCGGAGCTGTGACTCGGTGGCGCGCAGCGTCACCCACTTTTCGACGGTGGTCGTCGTCACGGATCCGGTTCGACTCAGATACAGCGTGACGGAATCCGGGCCGGTGGCTTCGATACGGTGATGCCACCGCTGGCACCAGAGCTCACCGTGGTCGGGGTAGCGCTCACCGGCGACGGTATCCGCGAGGTCGTTCGGAAACAGCTCGTCCCAACCGCCGGCAAAGTTGTCATCATAGCTCGAGCCGATGGGTACTTCGCGATGCTCGATCCTGGGATTGTGCCAGAGCAGATCGTTGCCGCTGGCGCGGTGCTCGAACTGAAGCACCCGGGCTCCCAGAGCAGGGCAGATGACGACCCGCAGCGACGAGTTCTCGAGCGTGACAACCGGCAGCCCACGGAAGGTCCACCGATCGTCGATGCGAACAAACGCGTCTGGCGCCATGACGAGAAGCTGAGGGAAGGCCGTCTGCGCGGGTCGCGCGGGACATAACATGCCAAGTTAGCCGGGACGCGCACCTTCGACCAGCCTGTCGCTGCGTCAGCTCCACGTGCGCATTAGGTTCGCACCATGTCCGGCTATCGCGGCAAACGGTTCCTTGATCTGGTTCTCGTCATCGGCTCCGCACCCTTATGGTTGCCGCTGATGGCGTACGTTGCACTGCTCGTCCGGCGCGGCATCGGCAGCCCGGTGCTCTTCAGGCAGCGACGGACCGGGTGCGGTGACCGCGAGTTCCTGATGATGAAGTTCCGGTCGATGACCGACGCCCGCACGGCGAGTGGCGCCGCACTGCCCGAGGATGATCGGCTCACTCCGTTCGGACGACGACTTCGCGCCTCCTCGCTCGACGAACTGCCGGAGCTGTTCAACGTCTTGCGTGGCGACATGAGTCTCGTCGGTCCGCGGCCACTGCTGCCACAGTACTTGCCGCGGTACTCCACGTATCACCGCCGACGGCATGAGGTACGGCCCGGGCTGACCGGACTGGCCCAGGTCTCCGGGCGCAATGCGATCGGCTGGTCAGAAAAGTTCGATCTCGACGTCAAGTATGTCGATGCCTGCTCGGTGTGGCTCGACATACGGATTCTGTGGCGCACCATCCGCGCCGTTATGGTCCGCGATGGCATCGCCGCCGCCGGCGATGCCATCATGCCCGAATTCACCGATTACGGAGCGCCGGCGACGTCATCGTCTCCTGAACGAGCGAAATGACCAGATCCTGATCCGTGCGTGACAGACTCGACGATGACGGCAGGCAGACTCCGCTGCGATACAGCCGCTCGGAGACATGGCCGCCGACCACCGGCGCGCCACTGAAGAGCGGCTGCGTGTGCATCGGTCGCCAGACCGGGCGTGCCTCGATGTTCATCGCGCCGAGGGCGTCGATCAGCTGGATCGGAGATATCGGGGCCCCAGCATCCGGATCGAGATAGCACACAGTCAGCCAGCGCGTGTGTGTGCCCCACGGAGCCTCTGCCTGAAAGCTCAGGCCAGGAAGCTCCGACAGTGCGGTCCGGTATCGGTCGAACACGGCGCGTCGCTGGGCAACCCGCTCGCCGAGCACACGAAGCTGCCCGCGCCCCATGCCAGCCAGCACGTTGCTGAGGCGGTAATTGTATCCATGCTCTGTGTGCAAATACTCGACGGCGGGTTCGCGCGACTGCGTCGACCACTTCCTCATTCGCTGCACTTGGACGGGATCCTGCGCGAGCACCATGCCACCACCGCTGGTGGTAATGATCTTGTTGCCGTTGAAGCTGAGCAGCGCGTATGGAGCCGTCGTACCTGTCGGGCGCGCGCGATACGTCGCGCCCAGTGATTCGGCGGCGTCTTCCACCAGTGCGACACCATGCTCGAGGCACGCCGCGGCGATCGCGTCGATATCGGCGTGTTGCCCGTAGAGGTGCACGGCAATCAGGGCTTTGGGCAGTCGATTCGTGCGGGCTGCATCCGCGAGATACTCGCGGACCAACTCCGGATCCAGGTTCCCCGAAGTCGTTTCGCTGTCGATCAGGACCGGAATGGCACCCTCGTACAGAATCGGGAACACGGACCCGGCGAACGTCAGCGTCGACACGGCGACACGGTCACCCCGTTCGACACCGATCGCCCGCAGGATCAGGTGCAGGGCGGCGGTGCCGCTGCTCACGGCGAGGGCGTGCCGAGTGCCGCCGAGTGCGTCAGACACTTCGCGCTCGAAGGCGTCGAGGTGCGGTCCAACGGTGGAGAGCCAGTTCGACTCGAACGCCTGCTGGATCAACTGGAGTTCGTCTCCGCCCATGTGCGGTACGGAGAGATAAATGCGACTCGGAGGCAAGGTGTGGTTGTCAGGGACGAATGGTGCCGGCATGCAGGTACCGGCGCGGTGCGGAGAACTGCGGGGGGCTGGTGGCCGGGGGGGCAGGGGCGCAAAGGACGTCAGAAAACGCTCCAACTCGCCCGAGCGTACAAGTTCGTGCGTGGATCCCCAAGCTGCCACGTCCCCGCCCAGGCAATGCCACCTTCGAGGGTTACGGATTGCGTCCTGCGGTAGCGTGTGACGGCCACGCTCCCGTCGAGCACCCAGTCGTGGCTGAAGGGCACGTCCCCGCCGGCACCAAGCGACAAGCCTTCCCCGTTGCTTGTGCGGAGCGACCGAGTGCGCCACCGCTGGACGGCGAGCCGACGCGAACCGGACGCCGTGAATTGCTCGAGCGCCACGCGTTGACCGCCGATCGCACCCACGCCCATCGGCGAGCCGAGCAGTTGTCCGCGCTGCGTGTGGCCCTGACGCATGCCGGTGTGGACGTAGAGGGCGTCCTGTGCCCGGGCCTGCGCAATCGGCCGGATGTCGCCGTCGAAGTACTCGAGCGTCAACACGGAGAGGCGATCGGCGGTCTTCTCGAGCGCGGCACGGACCGACGCCATCACAGCGCTGTTGTTCTCCGGCTCCTGCGCGAGGTCACGCGAGTCCCAGTTGTGATCTTCGCGAAATAGCTCGAAATTGGCCTCCAGCCCCCGCGCCGGAAACACCCAGCGCGCGAAGAACGACGCCATCTGATTGTCGGCATCGCCAGTCGGGTCACCGCTGCCGGCATCGTTTCGCAGACTTTTCTTGAAGATCCCTTCAAACGGTTTCGACCACGCCTGCCATCGCTCGCTGCCCGCTCGAAACGGGCTGTGAAAAAACCGACTTGCCCCAAGCTCGAGCGACGGGAGCAACGCCGGCATGAAACTGATCGTGAGGCCGGTCCCGAGCCGACGAGTCCCGGACTGATCGACGTCGAGGTACGTCTCGCTACCCTGAACCGGCGACCATTCACTCTGTTCGAGCACGCCGAGCATGTAGCGCGTCGTGACGCGCCCCACAGCGGGGAGCCGCACCCCGGAAGCTTTCGTGCCGAGGAACACGTGCGCGAAACCTCCAGCGTTGGAACCGAAGATGGCCGGGAAGGTCTCGCCAGTGCCCCAGCCAACGCTGGCAGTGGAGAGCCCCCCCGTCATCCCGAATGCATTCAGGCGCAGCGTGCTTTCACCTGGTGACAGACGCGAGAAGCTCGAAGTTCCCATGCGTTGTGGAAGGTCCACCACAACCGCGTACTGCGGTTCCGACAATGGAGAGACGCCTCCGACCAGTTGCGGCATCACGGGAAACCCTGCGTTTTGCGCGCTGAACGCCAGTGGTGTCGCGACAGCGCTCAATGGCCCGAATCGCCATGCCGCTCCGACGCCGACGGCACCGGTGGCACCACGACCTTGCCACATCGCGCCGTCGTTCGCTCCCCACGCGAAGCCACTGTTCGCACCAGCGTACACGCTGGCGCCAACGGCAGCACTGGCCGACAGTGCCGCCGTGAGCCCGCCTTGCCACGGGTGCGGCCTGATGCTCGAATCGTGGAGCATGGAGGACAGGTCTTCGGCGGAATACGGCCTGATCGCCCACGGTAGTGGCTTGATCAGCCCCGCCAGCGCCATCGCTCTGACATAGCGCTCGACGTCCGTACCAACGATCGCTCCGAAGCGCGCACCCGACGGTCCCGTGTTCGACTGCCACTGTGCAGCCAGCGATATCGGCGAAGCGAGCAGGATGAGCGCTGTCGGCGCGCTCGCCCATCGTGATGATCGATTCATGTCTGTATATTAGCGACAGATGCCCTTTCATAAACAGCTTCTGCGCGCGATTCACGCGATGCTCGTGATGCCGCTCCTTGCCGCCTCACTTGCGTCGCAGATCATTGCTCCGACCTCGCAGTGTGCAGCCGGGGCAGTCACGACCTCTCTTCCCGGCGGGCTGGTCGAGGAGAATGCACGGGCAGGTGGGCTGCGCAAGGGTGAGCGCTGGTCACTCACGCGCGGAGCCACTGACGCGGCGAAGGTGCGAATGCTGCGGGACAGCAGCGCCTCTCCTTTTCGCGTTGCAGCGGTGCTGCCGGAGCTGTTGGTCACATCGCAGCAAGCCTTCCCCCTCCCGGCCAACGACGGCCCCATGTGGGCCGGCAAGGGCCTGACCTACAGCATTACTGGCGGCATCGCGCTCTGCGGCAAGAACGCCCGATGGGGCGCCATCATCGCCCCCACCTACTGGTATGCGGAAAACGCGGCTTTCGACCTTCCCGACAACGCGCAGATCGTCCCGCCACTCCGCGACGACTACAGCCCATGGGCATCGCCGTACCATTACATGCCGCGCTCCCTCGACGCGCCCCGCCGCTTTGGGAATTCGGCATTGCGCCGCATCGAACCCGGAGCCCTGACGTTCTGGTATCGTGCCCCACGGGTTGAAGTCGGCATCACCACCGAGCCGGAGTGGTGGGGCCCGGGGCAGCACAACGCGCTCCTTCTCAGCTCGCAGTCAGCGGGCGTCCCCCGCGTCTATGTCCGTACCGCACGACCGTTGCGTGCCGCCGGCGAACTGGACATTCGCTACTTCCTCGGCGGACTCTCGTTCTCGCCTTTCTTCTTCCGCGAGAAGGAAGACTCCACGCGTACGCTCGCCGGACTGGCTGTCGTCTGGCGCCCTGACTTCGAAAAGGGACTCTCCATCGGAGCTGCTCGCCTCGTCGCCGCTCCCATGCTGGGCAACGGCTGGTTGAAGCATGTGCTCGATCCACTGATTCCCGTCGGGACACCAAACGCACTCCCATATTCCGACAAGACCCAGAACGCCGGCCGTGACCAGCTCTTCTCCCTCTTTGCCAACTGGCGCCTGCCCGACGACGGCACCGAACTGTGGTTCGAATGGGCCCGCGCTGAGCTGCCGAACGGGCTGCGCGACTTCGCCGAGTCGCCGAACCACACGCAGGCGCTGACCCTCGGACTCCAGCATATCCGGCCCGCACCGTGGAAAGACTGGACTTGGCGCGTCGGCGCTGAGTACACCCAGACCAACCAAAGCTCCACGTATCGCGAACGCCCCACCGGCTCGTGGTACACCAGCCGCGCCGTGCAGGGCGGGTTCACCCAGAAAGGCCAGATCCTCGGTGCAATGATCGGCCCCGGCAGCGTCACCCAACGCCTCGGCCTCGACTTCGCCAGCTCCACGAAATCCCTCGGACTCTTCGCCTACCGCATCAAGTGGGACGACGACTCCTTCTACACCATCCCGCGACCCAACGGGAACGGCCTCTGCAAGCATGACGTCAGCCTCGCGCTCGGCGCACGTGGCTCCGCCCGAACTCCCGCAGGTTGGTTCGAAGCCACCGTCACCACCCAGAACCGACTCAACCTCTATTGGCAGGCGCTCGGCTTCTGTTTCGCAAACGAAGAGATCCAGATCGACAAGCGCAATCTGTCCCTCGAGTTCCGCTTCCGCCCTCGAGTCCGGTAACCGCAGGCCAGCGATGCCCCGATACCTGAACATCACGTTGCCGCCCAGTGCCGCGCATCTCCCGACCCGCCTAGCTTCATCGAATTCGTACGCAGCGCCTCTGGCCGGCATCCGCCGCTGGAGTCCCCCCGCGAGCCGCTGACCAAACGAGTGTTCTGCCCGACCGAGCCCCCGGCTCACACCGCGTCGTGACCCCCGTACCGCCTCCGAGTCCACGGCAGCGGCCGCGGCGGCGCTCCACCGATCCGGTCCCCGTCATCAAGCCAGCGGTCGACTCCGGCTACTCCGGAGTGCCGCTCCCGGACATGCTCCACGCCCGCGCCCCGCACGCGGTCTGGCGACACGTCTGGCGCAGTGTCCTTCGGGTGCTGATCCTCGTTGCCGTCGACCTTCTGACGCTCGAGGTGCTGCGCATCATCCTCTCCGCGGTGCGTGATCAGGCCTGGTTCGGCACCCGGATCGCCGCCGAGCTGGCCGCGATCGTGCCGGCCGGAACAGTGCCTGTGCTCCCGCTGCAGGCCGCAGTCTTGCTCGGCCTCACCATCTGCGGCGGCTACGTCGGCGGGGCCCGGAAGCGCCATGTGCGGAGCGTGGCCATGGGCGCCGTCCTCGGTGTCCTGTTCGTCACCTGGACGAATCTCTTCTCGCCCCCCGAGCTCGCCCGCTGGCTCGGCGTGGCCTTCGTCAGCCTGGCGATCGCCGCCACCTTGGTCGTGGTGCGCCTCATCCTCGACCTGGTGGTCGAGCGGATCCGCCCCCGCGCTGCCCTCGCACTTCGGGCGATCCTGGTCACGCCAACGCGGGATCTCCGCGCCGGCCGCACCCATCCGGCGTTCGGCGACCCGACGGAGTTCCGTTTCGTGGGCGAAGTCGACGCCACGCGCAGCGAGGCCACCGACGGGCCGCTCGGACCGACCACAGCCATGATGCGGCTCATCGATGAACATCGCGCCGACACGGTGGTCCTGTTCGGGCATCTGAGCTCCCCGCTCGCCGAACGGCTCGCGCGAGTGGCCGACGCCGCTGGCTGCAACGTGGTCTGCCTGCCGCGGACGCTGGCGCTGCATGGCTTCGAACCCCAGCTGATCTTCCACCATGGCGACCCCCTGATGCGACTGGTGCGCCCGGGGGAACGGGGACGTCAGCTGGTGGTCAAGCGGGCGATGGACATCGTCATTTCATCCCTGATGCTGGTCCTGCTCGCGCCGCTCTACGCGCTCATCGCGCTCGGCGTGCGAATCACGTCGCGCGGTCCGGCACTCTTCCATCAGCTGCGCGTGGGTCAGGGCGGTCGCACGTTCAGCATGTGGAAGTTCCGCAGCATGATTGCATCAGCCGAGGATCAGCAGGACGATCTTCGCTCGCGCAACGTCTATGGCGACGAACCACTGTTCAAGATCGCGCACGACCCGCGCATCACCCGGTTCGGCGCATTGCTTCGCAAGACCAGCCTCGACGAGCTGCCGCAATTCTGGAATGTGCTGCGCGGCGAGATGTCGCTCGTGGGACCACGTCCGCCGCTGCCGGATGAAGTGGCCCGGTATCAGGAACACCACTTCATCCGACTCGACGTGAGACCCGGTCTCACTGGGCCGTGGCAGGTGTCGGGCAGGAACCGGATCATCCACTTCGAGGACGTCATCCAACTCGAGTCGGCGTACATCGCCGAGTGGTCGTTTGCGCGCGACGCGACGATCCTGCTGAAGACGCTGCCGGCGGTGATCCGGATGGATGGGGCGCAGTGAGCACCCCTGATTCCACCAGACGTCCGCGCTGACGGCGGTGGCGCCGATCAGGTCTTGTTGGACAGACTGCCGCAGATCGTCGCCAAGTTGCACAGTGCGGCCCAACGCGACGCAGCGTCGTCTGCGGTGTTTCCGTCTCTCACCGCCACGCGTCAGGAATGGCGTGCGGGCGGTCACCGTCTCGGCGCGCCGTGCGATCGTGACCATCGGTTGACCCGGCGGCGCTCAGCCACACGGTCCGATTCTCCCGGCGAACCACTCCTCAGGGCACATGCGATACAAGGCGCTTGACAGCTGGCGAGGGATCTGCGCGCTCCTGGTGGTACTCTTTCATGCAAAGGGCAGTGGATTCCTCGGCGAGAGTTCGCTGATCGCGGGGTCATTCCTGTTCGTCGACTTTTTCTTCGTGCTGAGCGGTTTCGTGATGGCCGCAGCCTATGCGAGCCGTATCGAAACGGGACGCGGCTTCCGCGAGTTCATCATACGGCGTTTCGGTCGCGTCTGGCCGTTGCACGCGGCGATGCTGCTGGCGTTTCTGGTGCTTGAGCTGGCGAAGCTGGTGCTCGTGCGCGTGGCCGGTGTGCAGCTGAGCAGCACGCCATTCACCGCCTCGATGACGCCGGAGGGTTTTCTGCCGAGTTTGTTGCTCGTGCACGCGATGGGATTATTGCCGGCACTCACGTGGAATGGGCCGAGCTGGAGCATTGGCGCGGAGTTCTGGACCTACGTCGTCTTCGGCCTGGTGATCTGGCGTCTGCGCGCCCGTCAGGTGCTGGTGTCCGCGCTGATCGCGGCGTCTGCACTGGCCTGGCTGGTGGCCAGGTCCACACGCCTGATGGACGTGAGCTTTGACCTTGGCCTGATCCGATGCCTCTACGGTTTCTTCCTCGGCGTCGTCACCTACCGGCTGAGCCGTTCCTGGAGCGACTCACGGCCGGCCGTTGGCTCCGGGCCGGAAATCGCGGCCATGGCGCTTGGTTTCGGGTTCGTCGCCTATGCCCACGACACCCAAACCGCCTACTTGTCGCCAATCGTCTTCGCGCTGGTGATTTTCATCTTTGCCTGGTCCGATGGCGGCGTGTCACGCCTGTTGCAGACACGCCCGTTCACCGCGCTTGGACTCTGGTCCTACTCGATCTACATGACCCACATCTTCCTGCTCGGTCTCGTGAGCATGTCGTCGAAGCTTGTCGAGAAGGTCGTCGCAGCCCGATTGGTGGACGAGCAGTGGCATGACTTCCTCGCCGCTCCGGGTGTCTCCGATGCCGGGATGCTCGCATTCGCTCTCGCGGTGGTGCTGGTTTCGTCGCAGACCTATCGCCTTATCGAGGTCCCGTGCCAGGACGTCGTCAACCGATGGGCAAGATCACTGCGTTGACCAGTTGCCTGACCGGGCCGTCCGGCCGATACGCTGGAGCCAGCACGCGAAGACAAAGTGTTTCCTGCGATACGCCTTCAGCGTCCTACCCGGTCGGGGGTGGACGCACCGGGTCGCCGGGTGGTGCTTCCAGTGATGACGCCGCTAACTTCCAACGTCTTCCCGCACCAGGAACGCAATCGCATGAGCCGTACGAGCCCGAAACGAGTGCTGGTGACCGGTGGAGCCGGTCTGATCGGCTCGCACATTGTTGACCTGCTCGTCGCTGGGCGTGAGCACGGCAGGTACGGCGAGATCGTCATCCTCGACAACTTCGTCCGCGGGCGCCGGGAGAACCTGGCCGGTGCGCTGGCGCGTGGTCCGCTCACTCTGGTCGACGGTGACATCACCGACCGCGCAGTGGTGACGAGCGCAATGCAGGGCATCGATCTGGTGTTCCATCTGGCCGCCTTGCGCATCACCCAGTGTGCCGAGGATCCGCGGCTGGCGGTGGACGTGCTCGGAAACGGGACGTTCAACATTCTCGAGGCGGCTGTGAAGTCGGGCGTGCAGAAGGTTGTCGCGTCGTCCACCGCGTCGGTCTACGGACTTGCCGAGGTGTTCCCGACCACCGAGCATCATCATCCGTACAACAACCGGACGATCTACGGCGCGACGAAGGTCTTCAACGAAGGGTTGCTGCGTTCGTTCAATGAGATGTATCAGCTGCCGTACGTGGCGCTTCGATACTTCAACGTGTACGGTCCGCGTATGGACATCTTCGGCGCCTACACCGAGGTGCTGATTCGCTGGATGGATCGGATCATGGAAGGCAAGCCTCCGATGATCTTCGGCGATGGGAAGCAGACGATGGACTTCGTGTACGTCACGGACATCGCGCGCGCGAACATGCTCGCCGCCGAGTCGGACGTGTCGGACGAGGTGTTCAACGTCGCCAGCGGTGTCGAGACAAGCCTGAACGATTTGGCCTACGCACTCCTGCGAGTGATGGGCAGCGACATGCCACTCGAATACGGGCCGCAACGCACGGTGAATGCGGTGCCGCGGCGGCTGGCGGACGTGTCAAAGGCCCGCCAGCTGATCGGTTTCGAGGCGCAGGTGCAGCTCGAGGCGGGCCTGCGTGATCTGGTGGCGTGGTGGAAGTCCGAAAAGGCTGCGGTCTCGGCGTGACGACGACATCGGCGCGGCGCTCCATCGCCCTGACGAAGCCGCTGATCGGGGAGGCCGAGGCCGAGGCGGCGCGACGCCCGATCATGTCCGGCTGGCTCACGCAAGGCCCGGAAGTCGCGGCGTTCGAGCAGGAGTTCGCGGCCTTTACCGGCGCCGCGCACGCGGTTGCCGTCTCGAACTGCACCACGGCATTGCACCTTGCGTTGCTCGCGGTGGGGGTCGGCGATGGTGACGAGGTGATCACGGTCAGTCACTCGTACGTGGCGACGGCGAACGCGATCCGGTACTGCAATGCCACGCCGGTCTTCGTCGACGTCGATCCGATGACGAGCAATCTCGATCCGTCGTTGATCGCGCCGGCGATCACGTCACGCACCAAGGCGATTCTCACGGTGCATCAGATGGGCATGCCGTGCGACATGATGGCCATCCTGGCCGTGGCCAGGGCGCACGGCCTGCCTGTGATCGAGGATGCTGCCTGTGCCAGCGGGAGTGAGATTGCTCTCGACGGGCAATGGGACAAGGTGGGTAAGGCGCATGGCGACATCACCTGCTTCTCGTTTCATCCGCGCAAGGTGATCACCACCGGCGACGGTGGGATGCTGACGACGAACAATCCTGCGTTCGATGCGCAATTCCGGTTGCTCCGCCAGCACGGCATGAGCGTGAGTGATCGGGTGCGGCACAGCGCCAATGAGGTGATCTTCGAGGATCATCCCGTCATTGGCTACAACTATCGCATGACGGACATTCAGGCCGCTGTCGGTCGCGAGCAGCTGAAGCGGCTGCCGGGAATCGTCGTGGCACGCCGCCGGTTGGCGGATCGCTACCGGGAGACGCTCTCCGGCATTCCTGATCTGGTCTTTGCACACGAGCCGGCCTGGGCGCGCAGCAACTGGCAGAGCTTCTGGATCCGGCTGCCGGCAGCGTGTGGCCAGCGCGAGGTCATGCAGGCGATGCTCGATCGCGGTGTGGCCACGCGCCGCGGGATCATGTGCGCACATCGCGAGGCACCGTACCAGCGTGCGGAAGGCTTCCGGCTCCCCATGTCCGAGCAGGCGCAGGATCGCAGCATCATCCTTCCGCTGTACCCGCAGATGACCGACGATGAACAGGACTACGTGTGCGAGGCGCTCGAGGAGTCTATCCACTCGGCACATGGCTCGACACGTGTTTAGCCGTCGCGACGGCGTGCATCGGCACGCCGGAGAGGGCACGCCGGCGTTGGCTGTGTCGAGTGTCGCAGGGCCGATGCGCGTCGCTCTCGCATGTCGCTGATCGGCATGGCGCAGAGCCAATCTGATACGGTGGCACCGCGCGCGTCGCGCTCGGTTGCCCGTGCGGCATCGGATGCCGGGGAGCGCCCTGCGCGGCGGCTCCGCGTCATGCAGTACATCATGAATCGCGCGGTCGGCGGGATGGAGGAGCATGTCGTGCTGCTCGCCCGGCACATGGACCGGCGGCAGTTCGAGGTGTTCTCCGTCTGCCCGGACTACCCGGAAGTGCAATCGTTTCGGGATGCGCTGGCTGAGCACAGTGACGGTTTTGCGGCCATCAGCTTTGACCACCAGCACCTCGGTGGTTTCTGGTCGCTCCTCCGGACGATGCGCAAATGGCGGATCGATGTCATTCACATGCACAGCGGCTGGTGGCGTGGCAACATCCTGGCCTGTCTGGCGGCGCGATTGGCCGGCGTGAGGTCGATCGTCATTACCGAGCATCAGGCGCCGGAGCATCCGGAGCCGCTCCTTCCGCGCATGGTGCGCAACGCGCTGTCGCGCCATGTGGTGGATGCAACGGTGAGTGTCTCGGTCAAGAACTTGAATCAGCGGTCGCAGTTTCTCGACCTGCCGGCGTCGCGCAGCCATGTCGTCGACAATGGAGTCGATGTTGATGATTTCCAGCCGATCGCAGCGGAGCGTATCGCGGCGGTGCGCCGGCAGCATGGCATCCCGGATGATGCGCTGATCGTCGGCACGCTGGTTCGATTCGAGCCGGAAAAGGGACTGAACTACCTTATTGATGCGATGCCCGGTATCGTTCGAGGGTGCCCGCGTGCGCACCTGCTGATGGTGGGAGACGGCTCGTTGCGACTGGAACTCGAAGCACAGGTGGCCCGCCTCGGGCTCACCGAGCATGTACACTTCACTGGGTTCCAGACCGAACCGCGGCCGTACTTCGGCGTGATCGACGTATTTGTGCTTCCTGTGCCCTATGGATCGATGTCGATCGCACTGCTCGAGGCCATGGCGATGGGAAAGGCGGTGGTGATGACTTTCGGTGGCGATGGGGAAGCCGTGGTGCACGATCAGACGGGGCTTTGCGCCGAACCCCGGAGCGCCGCATCGATCGAGGAATATGTGCTCCAGTTGCTGCAGGATGATGAGCGTCGGCGAGAGATGGGTGCTCGGGCACGGGCCCATATCGCAACCAATTTTTCTGCTGCCACCACGGCACGGAAACTGGAGCGCATCTATCAGCAAACGGTCCGATAGCCACCCGATCATCGTGACCGCGTCAAAGGGACAACTGCCGGCCGTGGCCGTGCCCGCGCTTGCTCCCGCTCATGGCAGCGAGGATCGGCGCATTCCGGCGCCGCGGGTCTCGGTCATTGTCTGCACCCGGAATCGTGGCGACAGCGCGGTGTTGACGCTCGAGACCATCCTCGCAAACACGCATCCGCAGTTTGAACTGATTCTCGTCGATCAGAGTTCGTCGTCCGAGACGAGCGATGCCGTGGCACGGTTCAGCGCCGACCCGCGCTTCCGGTATCTGCCGAGCGAGACGTCCGGCGCGAGTCGTGCCCGCAACGAAGGCAGTGCCATCGCGACCGGTGCGATCCACCTGTTCACGGACGACGACTGCAGTGTGCCGCCGAACTGGATCGCGCAGATGGAAGCCGTCTTCGAGCGGCATCAGCAGGTCGGCGTCGTCTTCTGCAACGTCGACGCTGCCGAGCACGATGTAGCGAAGGGATTCATTCCCGACTACGTGCGCAAAGACAGCATCATGGTCCGGACGATGCGCGAGAAGTGCACGGCGCGCGGGATCGGTGCCGGCATCGCGATGCGGCGGACAGTGGCCGAGTTGCTGGGTGGCTTCGACCAAGAACTTGGACCGGGGGCCCGGTTCCCTGGGTGTGAGGACCGTGATCTCGCGCTCCGGGCCATTCTCAAGGGGTGGTGGGTGTTCGAGACCCATGAGGTGTCCGTGATTCACTACGGATTCCGGACCTGGGAAGAAGGCAAGGATCTGACCAAGCGTGACTGGGTTGGTATCGGTGCCGCGTGCGCCAAGCCGATCAAGTGCGGGTACTGGCGCGCCGGCATCATCGCCGCCTACGAGGTCGGTGTCGCGCTGCAGAAGCCAGTGATGCACATCGTACGCCTGCGCCAGCCACAGGGATTTCAGCAGATCCGCTACTTTGCGCGCGGATTCTGGCGGGGGCTACGGGCGCCGGTTGATGCGACGCGTGTGCTGTTCGTCTCGCGGTGAGTCGAGGCCGGCCACCAGCACGCCGCGCACACTGAAGGGTGACGGAGGGGTACGCCGGTCGTCCATGCGGTGCCACCCTCGATCGCGGGGGGTATCGTGGCACGCCGCCATTCGCGATCTTCTGGCCTCCATGGCGGGATATACTGTACTACCTCATGTCGCTCACTGAATGCCGATTGCCGACAGCGTGACCCTCGGCCAGGATGTCCGCATTGCACACCCTGCACTGGTCAATCTCTACGGGTGCCGGATCGGTGACGGCACGAAGATCGGCTCGTTCGTCGAGATCCAGAAGAACGCGTCCATCGGCGCCCGCTGCAAGATTTCGTCGCACAGCTTCATCTGCGAAGGGGTCGTCATCGAGAATGAAGTGTTCGTCGGCCATGGCGTGATGTTCACCAACGATCGCCGGCCACGCGCCACGAACGCGGACGGCACCATGCAGACGGAAGTGGATTGGTCGGTGGAGCCCACGCTGGTGCGGCATCGTGCCTCGATCGGGAGCAATGCGACCATCGTGTGCGGTGTCACCATTGGCGTGGACGCGATCGTCGGCGCGGGGGCTGTGGTGACGCGCGATGTGCCCGACGGCGCGATCGTCGCCGGCGTGCCGGCCCGGGTTGTCGGGTCGGTGGACGATCGGTCGCAATCGGGCGACACGCTGAACCGGGAGTCGTGACATGCTGCGCATCGGGGTGATCGGTTACGGCTATTGGGGGCCGAATCTGGTCCGCAATTTCTCGGAGTCGGTGAACGCGAAGGTCACGATGGTCGCCGATCTGGATCCGGCGCGCCTGGCGCTGGTCAACCGGCGGTTTCCGACCGTACGCACCACGACCTCGATCGCTGATCTCATCGCCGACCCCGACGTGGACGCGGTGGCTGTGGCCACGCCGGTGCGAACCCACTTTGCCATCGGCATGGAGGCACTCAAGGCGGGGAAGCATCTCTGGCTCGAGAAGCCGATGACCGAAACTGCCGATGAAGCGATGCGGCTCGCCGACGAAGCGGACAGCCGCAAGCTCGTGTGCTACGTCGATCACACCTTCGTGTACACTGGCGCCGTGCGCAAGATCGGGCAGCTGATGCACGCGGGTGATCTCGGAAAACTCTACTACTACGATTCCACGCGCATCAATCTCGGATTGTTTCAGCGCGACGTGAATGTCATCGCCGATCTCGCGGTGCATGACTTTGCGATCCTCGACTATCTCATGCGGGAACAGCCGGTGGCGGTCTCGGCCAACGGCGTGAACCATTTCCCCGGCACGCCGGAGAACCTCGGCTACCTCACCCTGTTTTACGGCTCCGGGGTGCTGGCGCACATCAACGTGAGTTGGTTGTCTCCGGTGAAGGTGCGGCAGGTGCTCGTCAGTGGCAGCGAGAAGATGATCGTGTACGACGACCTGCTCCCCAGCGAGAAGGTCAAGGTGTACGACAGTGGTGTGCACTTCACGGAAGACCCCGACAAGATCCGCGACCTGCGCGTTGGGTATCGCACCGGGGACATGTGGGCACCGCGGCTCGAAGACACCGAGGCGCTGCGCGTCGCCGTCGAACACTTCGTCGACTGCATTGCGCGACAGCAGGTACCGCTCACCGATGCCCGGCTCGGCGTGCGCATCATCCAGCTCATCGAAGCGTCCAATCGTTCCATCCGCGAGCGCGGACGATCAGTCACCATCGGTTCCGAGGTCGTACGGTCATGATCCCCTTTCTCGACCTGAAGGCGCAGTACCAGTCGGTCAAGGACGAAGTCGGACCCGCCATTCAGCGCGTGCTCGAATCATGCGAGTTCTCTCTTGGCAGTGAAGTACTTGCGTTCGAGACGGAGTTTGCGACGTACTGCGGCACCACCTACGGCGTCGGGGTGAACACGGGCACCAGCGCGATCCATCTGGCGCTGCTGGCAGCAGGGATTGGTCCCGGCGATGAAGTCATCACCGTACCATTCACGTTCGTCGCCACCGTTGCGGCCATCGAGAACGCGGGTGCAACGCCGGTGCTGGTGGACATTGATCCGCGCACGTTCACGCTGGATGTGGCCCAGCTCGCCGCGGCGATCACGCCCCGGACGCGCGCGATCGTCCCGGTGCACCTCTACGGCCAGCCGGCCGACATGGACCCGATTCTCGCCATCGCCCGCGATGCGGGTGTGATCGTGATCGAGGATGCGGCACAGGCGCATGGCGCCGAGTATCGCGGTCGGCGCGCTGGCAGCATGGGGGCCATGGCCTGCTTCAGCTTCTATCCCGGCAAGAACCTCGGCGCCTACGGTGAAGGCGGAATGGTCGTCACGGCCGATCCTGAGTATGCCCGCAAACTGCGGATGTTGCGCGACTGGGGGGCGGAGAAGAAGTATCACCACGTGATGAAAGGGTACAATTTCCGGCTGGACGGGATTCAGGGGGCGGTGCTGCGCGTGAAGCTGCGGCACCTCGAGCGGTGGACGGAGGCGCGTCGAGAGGCGGCCCGGCACTACGACGCTCTCCTGGCGCCGGCTGGGACGCGCATCCCTGAGGCGATGCCCTGGGCGCGGCATGTCTATCACATTTATGCGATCCGGACGCCGGATCGTGCGCGCTGGCAGGCGACGCTGCTCGAGGCTGGGATTCACACCGGGATTCACTATCCGACGCCCGTGCACCTGTTGCCCGCCTACGCCAATCTCGGCGGTCGGGTTGGGCAGTTTCCCGAGGCGGAGCGCGCCGCAGCGGAAGTCCTGTCGTTGCCGATGTTCCCAGAACTGAGGGCGGGGCAGCGGGAAGAAGTGGCTGAGGCCGTCACAGCGCTCGTTCGGAATTGATGCGCGCAGGGGTTTGGAATTCCGGGTGGAGCCACAACGCAGGCAGCCCAGTCCCCGCGTCGGGCCGACGGTGGGCGTGTGTTGCCGCTGCGATACCTGTCGTGGCAATGGCGATGATTGGACGAGGACGTAACGCGCGCTCTGGCTCGCGAGTCTGGCGTGCGGGCATCTGGCGTATCCCTGAGAGACCGCGCGGGTACGCGTCGTCACTCTCGGCACGCCTCGTGTCGCCCGGGTCTCTGGTGCGATAACTTCCGCTGGGAGCGCCGGCCGCTCGGGATGCGGCAGGCGCGCCACACAGGGGAAGCGGTTGCGCGCAGGACGTCGCTCGCGTCTGTTCGCTGGTGCCGTTGAGCACACTGATCCCTCGCAGTGACTGCGGGGATCGGCTACGACCCAATCGGCATGCCGTCAGCCATGCAGCGTAGGCCGTCGTCTGCGTTGCCGCCTCAGTCGGAATTCTCACTTTTCATGGTTTATGAACTGCCTGCCGTTCCGCACCTGGCTTCGTGATCTGAGGGTCGTCGGTCTCTTCGCAACAGCGCTGTGTATCGCCCGACCGGCGAGCGCGCAGGTCGCCAGCAAGTTCTCCTCGGCGATCCTCAGCGGATGGAGCGCGGGCATCTCGGCGAACGGCGGATACGAAGATGGCATCCAGCTCGTGCTCGGGCAGCCGGTCACCGCTTATGCGTTCGGTGCGAACGCAAATGCCGCGAAGCTGTGGCGCACGCGGCACGATCGGGTCGAGGTGTCGGCCGGCGCCGGCCTGCGGCAGTACCCAACGAACCCGATTCTCGATCAGCGGACGTACGACTTTGGCGGGAGTGTACTGCACACTTTCACGCGTACCACGACCGCGCAAGTCGGGCTCAATGCCAGTTCGTTTTTCGTCGACCGCGCCATCACCGGCGCTGGACCAGGCGTCGCACTCGGTCGCCTCGTGAACGTGCGAACACAGACGGCGTCGGCACTCTTCGGGACGCAGATCCGCCGTGGGTACACCGCATCGTTGACGGCCAACCGGCAGGTGCTGCAGACGAGCACCGTTGGACTCTTCCCCGGGGTGTTCGCCTCGGTGGGTGCCAATCTCGCCGGCCAGCTGAGTCGCGCGACCAGCATCAATGTGGGTGTGGTCAGCCAGTACAGCCGCTTTGACACGAATGAAGTCACGCTGCCCCGGATCATCGGGACGGCGAGCTACACCGACCCGTTCGGGTTCTCCGCGAGTTTCACCGGGAGCACGGTGATGGGCTCGGCCGCAGCCCTCCCTCTCCTGTCGCGACTCGGGCTTGGTCTGAGTGTCGGGTTCCGGACTCGTCTCGGGCAGTTTTCGGGTGACCTGACGCGAGAAGTCGGCCAGGCGTTCGGCTTCGTGACGGGGATTCAGGTTACCTCGAGTGCGGCGATGGGATACTCGAAACAGATCACGCGCGCGCTGACTACCAGTGCTCGGGGGTCGATCGGCAGGCTGTCAACGGTGGAAGCTGGCGCGCCATCGACAGCCGTGTCGTTGGCCTCTGCCGGGATGTCACTGGCGATCGCCCGAGGCGCAACCATTTCCCTCAGCGCATTCGCCAGCAAATTCGGTAACGGAACACAGACGCTCAACGGCAAAGGGGTGTCGACCTCCATGTCATATGGGTGGGCACAGCAGCGACGAGGCGATCCTTCGACCCCTCGGTGATCCGCCGGCTCGATCGAAGCGCCACATCGGTACTGTTCGAATGCCAGCCAACTCCGCTGCGTCGTGACGAATGTGCAGGTGTTGCGTCCACAAGACATGCAGGCGGGATGGCAGGCGTTCGACTGTTGCGCATGACTGGCATCGCGTGCTCCTGTCGGGCTTGCTTAGCGTGTTTTAACTCGATTCCTTTGATGATCTTTCAGCTGGAACATCGCTGTGTGGTACCCACTCCGAACTCGAGAGGTCGGTCACCTGATGCTCACGCACGATAGTGCGCCAGCGGCAATTCGGTTTGCCGTGCGCGCGCCTTGGCTGTCTGGTGCAGCACGACTTTTCGCGGTGGCAACCGTCGTGGCGCTGGCCGGGTGCGCCAGCAGTCCGACCGGCAAGTTCGTCTGGCTCGACGACCTGACCGCCGGCCAGATCGGTTCGCCGCAGGAAGCCTACGTAACGGGCCCCGGTGACGCGGTCGCTGTTGGTGTATTCAACCACCCTGAGCTCTCTGGTCGCGCGCGCATCCGCTTGGACGGGTTCTTTACCGTCCCGCTGCTCGGGGACGTGCCTGCCGCGGGCAAGACGCTGTCCGCGTTGTCTCGCGAGATCGAAAAACTGCTCGAGGCGCAGAACCTTGTCGTTGGCCCGCGTGTCTCGCTGGTACTGGAAGAGGTTGCTCCAATCAAGCTCTCGATCCTTGGTGAGGTGAAGTCGCCAGGGCTGTACACACTCGAGGCTGGCGCAGGCCTTGCCGAGGCACTCGCGACGAGTGGCGGCTTTACAGAGTTTGCCCATCGGGACCGACTCTTCATCATACGTCGTGTGCCCGAACTCGTCCGCATCCGGTTTCGGTACTCGGACCTGACGTCGGCGACGGGCTCCGCGATCAAGTTCCGGCTCAAGGCCGGAGACACCATGCTGGTACAATGAGTATTGATGGGCGTCGCACCCTGCGCCGGTTCTGGTGCGGGGCATCTGACTTCGCGTTTCTGCCCGCCATCTGAACATGCATTCCATTCAGCCTGTACCTCAGTCGCGACCCGGAATCCAGCCCTACGCGCGCCCGACAAATCAAAGTGGCCCCAATACGCCGAACGATCGGCGCGACGACAGCGATGCCCTGATCGATGTCAAGCTCGCCGGCGACCTCGCGCGCTTCGTCATCAACGCGTGCCGCCGCCATCGCATGGCGGTGATTCTGGTCTTTCTCGGGTTTGTCGTTGCGGGCGCGGTGAGCGTGGTGCTTCTGCCCCGGAACTACTACTCGGAAACGAAACTGCTCGCTGATCGCAACGTGGTGATGCCGCTGCTTGGCAACCCTGGCCGGCCGAACACCGATGCGGATACGCCGACGCGACTGGCGTCGGATCTGATCATGACTCGGGCGAACCTGCTCCGGATCTCGAAGGATCTCGACCTGCTCCGGCTGTACGATCAGAGGCGGCCATTTCTCGGTCGGGTGAAGCGGCGCCTGCGCGACATGATCAAGGGGCCGCTCACCGACGAAGAGAAGATCGGGGAGCTCATCTGGACACTGCGGACGAAGATGAACGTTCGCGTGGGTGAGGGCACCGTCATTATCGGCACAGTATGGAACGACCCGGAGATCGCGTTCAAGATCGTTCAGGCCGCGGAGAAGCACTATCTCGCCGACCGCGAGGCGCAGGAACTGGCACTGATCACCGGCACGATCAGCATTCTCGAGAAGAGTGCGGCCGACGTGGGCCGGGATATCAATCGCATGCTCGACTCGCTGGGTCGGCAGCGGGCGGCGCTGGCGCCGGATGAGGCCCGCGGATTCCTGCTTCCTCCACCCACCGTTCGCGAGGCGCCGAGTGCGACCGTCGTGGCGGCGCAGGCGAATCTGGAATCGGTGTTGCGCTCGATCACGGAGCTGGAGCAGTACCGGAGCCGTCGATTGAACGAGCTGCAGACGTTGCTGACTGAACAGCGCATCACCTACGGCGCAGAGCATCCGCAGATCGAGAGTACCCAGCAGCTGATCAAGTCATTGTCGAGCGAGTCGCCGCAACTGGTGCAGCTGCGGGCCGAAGAGCAGAAGCTTCGTTCGCTGGTCGTGCAGCTCGGCGGCTCGCCGGCTGCGGCAGCCGCGAGCCTTGGAGCGGATCAGTCGTTCGCCGCCGTCGCTCTGCGCAACATGGCCGGCATGCGGATCGATTCGATCGTTCAGGAAAAGCAGGCGTACGGGCGGTCGCGCCTTCGCATCGCGATGACGTCGTACCAGGCGCTGCTCGAGCGGCTCGACGGTGCACGGATCGAGCTCGAGACCGTGCGCGCCACTTTTGCGTTCAAGTACGGCGTGCTCATTCCGGCGTCGGTTGCGAAGGATCCTATCGGTACCGGCTGGCCCATCACGTTGCTCGGGGCCGGCATCCTCGGCGCCGTCTTGGCAGTGATCACCGCCGTGATGCTTGATATCGCCGGGCGTCGCGTGCTCGAATCGTGGCAGATCGAGCGCACGATCGGAGTACCCGTCCTTGGCGAGGCACCGTTGGCGCTCAAGTCATGATGCTGCCCGACGTTGCGCAGATTGGTTCACCACGTGGCCCCATCAGGATGCCATCAGACGTTCGCCGTGCATGGCGCGAGCGGCAAGGAGAAGGGGCATGACGAGTGCGAATGGGAGTGAGCGCCGGTCCGACATTGCGATGGTCGAGCATCCGCCGGCCCGCAGCGATGCGCTGCAGCGTGCCACACCGGCCACCGCCGAGTTACCGGATCAGGTGGCGCGGATCTGGGATCGACTCGAGCTGCGCGACCGATCGATGGTGGTCTGTCTCGAGGCCATCGTGCGCTCCGTCCGGGTCGATGGCACGGCCTCGGTTGAGGAGGTCGTCGACCGCTACGTGACTGCACAATCGCGAGTCGATCTGAATCCGGAGTACGCGACGCGGGCCGCATCGGATGCGACCAGCGCGCAGGAACTCAAGGCCGAACTGCTCGAGTCGGTGTTACCGCGTCTGGTGCATTCGGAGGTTGTCGCGATTCCCGCTGGCGGACTTGGCGCACCCGACGCGGTGATCCAGATCGCAAATCCATGGCTCCGGCTGGCGCTGTTGGAGTCGGGATTGATTCAGCTTGATCCACACGCCGAGGCTGCGACACGTGAGAAGGGGATGGTCCGCGTGTCGGCCGCGACGGGGAAGGGGATTGCCACGCCGGACAGCGACTGGGCACAAGTATGGTTCGCCATGATGCGCTTCGACTGGACAACGCTGGCGGTGGTGCCGGCGTCCCCACGCGACGGAGGTCTCGCCACGGCCGCGGCGCTGGTGGAAGCGGGACAGCGCTATGCCGAAGGCACCGTCCATCTGGTGGATGCCACTGCGGCGGCGCCGCACGCCGTCGATCTGATCATCGCCAGCATGAGTGGCACGATTGCACACGGTACCAAGTTGATCGTCGCATTGGACAACCCGCTCGTCAATCCGACATCGATCCCGATCGCGCGCGCTGCGGATGCCTCACTGCTCGGTGTGCGCCTCGGTGGGCCCTCACTCCGCGAGACACAGCGCACCGTGGATAGCATCGGCCGTGACTATTTCATCGGCTCGGTGGCGATCCGTACCGAGAAATGAGACCTGCGCTTGTCGATCCCGAGGCGCCGATGCCCGAGCGAGACTCGAGGCCGGGTGCCCTCGAGCTGACGTAGGAATGTCGTCCTTACTGCTGAAGGAGTGGGATCGTGCGCCGATTGCTGTTCATGTCGATTCTCTTCGCGACATTTGCGATCCCCATGCGCGCGGCGCGGACATCGACGGCGGCCCGCGGACTGCGCCGTGCGGTGACGGGGATGGTCGTGTGGATCATCATCTATGCCATGTTGCTCTCCTTCACGCAGCTGGTGTAGCGCCGGAGGCGTTGCCATGAGCTCTTCGCTTGAACGAGGCCTGGCGCTGCCCCAGTGGGTGATGCGGTCAGTGCCGTCTACCGATGGGCCGTCCGGATGGCGCGCGCGTGTGTGGCCCTGGGTCCTGGTGTCGGTGCTACTCGTCTGTGTCGCAGTCCTGCTCACCACCGGTCAACCGCTGCTCGCAGTCGTCCCCGCCGGGGTTGCCTTGCTCGCCGCGTTCGTCTGGACGCAGCCGCTGCGCTACACGGTCTTCCCGGTCGTCTTTGCGCAATGCGTCTTTTTCTCGCCAGGTTTCGACGCCAGCGGAGCCTTGTGGACGAACGTGTTCGATCCGGGCTACCGATTCGTCACGCTGTATCTGAACAAGACGACGCCCCTGGCATTCATGTCGATCTCCGGCCAGGAGCTGACGTATGTCCTGTTGTTCGCACTGATCCTCACCCGTATCGTCCGTGGGCAGCGCATCGACCGGGTCGGCCAGACGAAGAGCGCGAACGTGCTGTACTTCTTCCTCGCGCTGTCGCTGGTCGCCATCGTGTGGCTGGAAATGTGGGGCACGGTGCGCGGTGGGAACATGCGCTCGTCACTCTTCCAGATCCGGCAGTTTCTCTGGCTCCCATTGCAGACGTTCGTCCTCGGCTGCGCCATGCGTGACTCAGGCGACTTCCGCCGGATCGGGATCATCATCACCCTGGCTGCGATCATCAAGGCGGCGGCGGGCACCTACTTGCTGGTGACGCGAGACACGAGCGGCGGCATCGAACCAGCGTTCATGACCGGACATGAGGATTCGGTCCTCTACGTCTCGGTCATCTTCGTCTGGATTGCCGCGTGGGTTCATCAGCAGTCGTGGCAGCGCTTGCTCGCTGGCGCAGCTGTTGTCGGCTGGCTTGGGCTCGCGGTGGTCCTCAACAATCGCCGCCTGGCGTGGGTGGGGCTCGTCGGATGCTGTCTGGCATTCTATCCGCTTATTGGCGGACGCCTGAAGCGTCGACTGAAGCTTGCGCTGCTTTGTGCGGCGCCACTGATCGCCGTGTACCTGTTCCTTGCGCGGACGCACTCCGAAGGCATCTTTTCGCCCGGCGCTGAACTGATGGGGATTGCCAACACCGCTGATGCGTCGACACTATGGCGCGTGATGGAAAACCAGAACATGGTGCTCACATTTCGCGAGCATCGGCTGTTCGGCTCCGGCTTCGGGCACGAATGGTTCGAATTTGTGCCGCTGCCACCCGTCTCCTCTGCCTACAAGGAGTATCGGCTGATAGCGCACAACAGTCTGCTCTGGCTGATGGGCGTCGCGGGGACGATCGGCTTCATGTTTGTCTGGATGCCGATCGTGGTCGGCGTGTACCTCGCCGCGCGCAGCTATCACCATGCGCGACACTCACGAGACCGCACGGCGGCAGTGGCCGTGCTGGCGATTGCCGTCTGCTACGTGAATCACGCGTGGGCGGACGTCGGGCTCGGGACGCCATTGCCCACCTTCCTGATGGCTGTCGGACTGGCGCTCGCAGGCAAGCTGGCGACCGAGACTGGCGCATGGCCCGAGAACGTGAAGCTGGCGTCACGGCCAGCTGATGGCACCGATCTCGCGCTGCCTTCGCGATAAGCGATCGCCCCGACCGTCCGTACGACAAAAAATCTGAGTCGTACGCTGTGTGGGTGGAGGGTGCAGTGACGCGTGGCCTGCGGTGCCGTGCGTCGCGCGGTTCAGGCGGCTGGCGCTGCGGCCGCCGGTCTCGGAAAGAGATCCGGGATCAGTGCGCGAATGTAGAACGCGAGCATGACCACCTCGAGAATGGTGTCACCGAGCATCGCGCCAACGGCGCCATTGCCGAGATACTTCTCGCCGGCCCAGATGCAGACGCCACACACCGGGAACGCCAGCAACGCGGCAACGCTGGTGACGTAGCCGAAGACCTTGTGCTTGCCGGCCGCGATCAGTGACGTCGCCAGCGCCTGCTGTGTAAACCACAGGAAGACGACCACGCCCATGATCTGAAGCACCGGAATACTGCCAGCGAACGAGGGCGGATAGCGAAGCACGCGCAGCAGGAACTCGGGGAAAATGCCCAGCACGATGGCGATGGGGAGCGCCGCGAGAATCACTGTGCCGATCAGCATCCAGGCCAGGCGCGCGAATCGCGCGCGGTCGCCGTCGTGGTACACGCGCGTCAGTGCCGGCAGCGTCGAGTTGCTGATGGCCAGCGGAATGACGAATGCGGCGCCAAAGAACCTCTTCGCCAGCCCCAGCCATCCGATCGCCTCGACCGTCGAGAGCTTCGACATGAGGAGGGCGGTCGAGCCCTCGCCGTAGATCAGACTGAACACCTTCGAGGAAAGGAAGGGCATACCCGCTTTCGCGAGTTCCTTCGCATTCGGCACGGCAATCGCTGTCGTCGACGGAGTGGCCACACGTGCGGCGTACAGCAACGCGCGGCGCGCCACGAGGGCCGACGTGCCGTTGCAGACGATGTAGGCCGCTGCAAAGTTCCAGAGCGGCGCCTTGACCAGTACGAGCGCGATGACCATGACCGAGTACGTGACCTTCTCGATCAGCGCAATCCCGTTCAGCTTGACGAACTCCTGCAGTCCGGTCAACGCGGCGAGATAGGACTCCGTGACCTGATTGAGGACGTATGCGGGCAGCACGAGCGCGATCAGCAGGTTGACTTCCGCACCGAAGTTCATCAGCCACGCCACCGGCGCGGCAAGACACACCAGCACTCCCGCCACGGCCGTTCGGAGCGCAAGCGACGTTCGGACGAGTGCGGTGGCGTTCTGCGGTGCCTTGGAGATTTCGGCAATCAGCACGTTCGATGTGCCGAGGCTCACCAATGCGGTGACAGTGCCCGCGAATGCCGTGGCCAGGCTGATGCGCCCGAGATTGAGCACACCCAGGTAGCTTGGCAGGTAGAACGTCACCAGCAACGCAAGCGACCACGAGATTGCTTGTGTCAGGAGCGTGACTGCGACGGCCCGAGTGACGCCGTGTGCGATGAACTCGCGGATCCGTGCGCGGAGCCCCGTCACATGCACTCGCGAGTCAGTCCACCCGCAACGATGCGTCCACTCGTCGCTGACAGCCTCCGTCCCCCAGTCATCGACGAGGCGCCATCCGGACTCGCCGCAGGCCGATATCGCACAGGGCGGTTCGCGGACCGGCCAGATCTGCCCGAGGGCCGACGGCGACGACACGAGGTTCCGGCGCCGCGCAGGGCATCCGGCAAATGATCTCGAGGTCCGATGACGGTGTCATGTTCCGGCGAATAGTACGAGCAACGGGTGGCGTGCACCAGCCGCGTGCCTCGGTGCACAGAGTGGCGAGAGACTGCGGTGGAGCGGGAACGATGGCTTGGCATCGAAGCGGAACACGGCTGCCAACGCGTCACAGTATCGTCATCCGTCTGCCTGATCCTCACCAGACGCGCAGGCCCGGGCGAGGTGACACCGACCGGCTGTCAACTCGCGGATGCGGTTTCAGATCCGGGTGCACGATCACGGCGACGGATCACACAACACCGTCTTGGCGCGGAGCCGCGGCCGCGAGCCCACGCGTCACCTTCCGCACCCGCTGCACCTTCAGCATCCGGGACGTCCGCAACAGGATGCCAAGGAAACGCGGCCCCCGCAGCAGGTAGCGCTTCCACAACCGAGCCGGATCCTGTGCCAGCCGATACGCCCACTCGAATCCGGCGTTCGACATCCACTGCGGTGCACGACTCAGTTGCCCGGAAATGAAGTCCAGACTGGCGCCGCATCCGATCGCGACGGCGGGGTGAATCTCATCGAGGGATCGTGAGATCCAGAGTTCCTGCTTCGGGGCGCCAAGGGCCACGAACACGATGTCAGGGCGTGCCGCCTTCACGCGGGCGAGGACCGCTGCATCCTCGGCACCTTTGCCGTCCATCGAAACAAACGCCGGGTCGACGCCGACGATCCTGACGCCGAAGCGCGCCGACAGTCGCTCTGCCGCCAGCTCGGCGGCGCCAGGCTCGCCAGGCATGCCCCCGAGCAGGTACACGGCCCAGTCTTCCTTCGCCGCCAGCTCGACGATCGGAATGATCATGTCGGAACCGGACAGCTTCTCGGGAATCCGCATTCCCAGCATGCGCGACGTCCAGACCAGTGGCATCCCGTCGGCGAACGCCAGATCTGCGCGGCGGTAAGCCCGGCGAAGCCCCGCGTGTTCATCCGCCATCACGACATGATCGACGTTCGGCGTGAAGATCGCGCCTCCCGTTCCGCCGGCGACCAGCGACCGCACCGCATCGATGGCCTCATCGAATGCCAGGGCGTCCACCCACAACCGACCGAATCGAACGCGATACCGCTCCGCGCTTCTGCTCACGATCCCGCAACCATGTTGATGTTTGATGTCGTTGGCTCACGCGACACAGTGCACGCGTTGTAGCGCCGGCCGGCCGTGCTGCACATGTCCCACCGCATCATCGCTCGTCCGGGCGGGGCGTGCGGACCCACTCGCCGGCGCGTCCGCGAGGCGCGACGATGGCGGTCAGCTTCCAGAGCATGAACACGGGCAGCCACAGCATGTCGCGCACGGCGCGCAGGCCGGTTCCGGAGAGAACCATGCCGCGGATCACATAGACCGAGAGAAGGGCTGATGCCATCAGCCAGGCACCCAGTGGCGCAACGCCAGTGACACCAGCGAGCGCACTGGCGAGTGACAGCCCCAGGCCGACGAGGATGAATGCGGCCAATGTCGTCAGCGGCGGTACCAGCAGATCGAGCAGAAGATCAAGTGGAATGCGGCCGCCGGCGCGCAACAGCGAAGGGGCGTGCGCGCTCAGCAGCGCCAATCGGCCGCCTTCCCAGCGGGCGCGCTGCACCCGTGACGCGCGCGACGACGTTGGCATGTCCCCAAGGACGTGGGCTTCGGCCACATACTCGACGCGAATCCCGGCAAGGCCGAGGGCGATGCCATACTCGACATCCTCCACCACGGAAAATGCGCGCGGCGGAACTCGCCGGAGTGCAGCTGCGGAAAACGCCATGCCGTTACCCCGCAGCCCGCACGACACGCCGCGGCGTTCACGGCCGAGGGAGCGGACGGTGTGGAACATCGTCAGTGCGATCACCATCAGCCTGGTGCGCCATGATGCGTTTGCATTCCGCACGCCGTACTCCGCCTGCAGCACCTCGGCACCCGCGGCGAATCGGGCGGAAAATGCCGACAGCAGATTCGGTGAGACCGAGGAGTCGGCGTCGACGACGACCACCACATCAGCGATCCCGTCGGCAAGACTTTTCCCGTACGCAAAGGCGAGCGCGTAGCCTTTTCCGCGCTCCGTCGCATGCTGACGCTCGAGTACGATCGCACCAGCAGCGCGCGCATGCTGCGCCGTGTCGTCCGTGCAATTGTCGGCCACCACGATGATGCGGCGGCGGTCGGTCGGATACTCGACCGCCAGCAGGCTCTCGACCGTGGCGGCGATGCCGGCGGCTTCGTTGTGTGCCGGTACGACGACATCGAATGTGGTGGTGGTCGCCGGGGCAGGCGCCTTCCGCCGGCCCGACAGCAGCGTCAGCCACGCCAGATATCCACACGCGCAGAGTGCCGGAACCGCGAGGAGGAGCTGCAAGCCGGAGGCCAGCGCCGTGCTCATCTCCGACGCTCGACGCCGCGCTGTGTACGCGTGGCGTTCGTGCCGAACGATTCGACGGCTGCTGGTTCGGGCAGTCGTCGGGTGTTCACTGGGCCGCGGCCTGCGGCGCGCGCGCCTCGACGCTCGCCACGCGGCGAGGTGTGGTGCGCTGCGTACGGCGCTGCGCTGCCGAGCCCCTCGAGCGCTTACCCAGCATCACGCGCAACGGCACCGGGCGCCGCCCGCCAAGCGTCACGATCGTGGCCACGAAAATTTTCATGTCGAGCATGAAGGAGACGTTCCGAACGTAGAGCAAATCATAGTGAATCCACTGATGGAAGTCGCCGTTCTCTCGGTCCTTTCGGCAGACCTGCCAGAGACCGGTCATCCCCGGTCGAACCGACAGGCGACCGTTGCGCCACGGGACGCAGATCTGGTTCTCGCGGAATGGCGACGGACGTGGCCCCACCAGGCTCATTTCACCACGCACGATGTTCCAGAGTTGCGGCAGTTCATCCGCATTCAGTTTGCGGAGAATTCCGCCGATCCGTGTCACACGCGGATCGTGATGCATCTTGAACTGCGGGCCGTCCATCTGCTGCTTCGCGGCCAGCGCACGCTGCATCTCGTCGGCGTTGGTGAGCATGCTCCGAAACTTCCAGCACTTGAACGGCCGCGCATCCTTCCCCTCACGTGAATCGCCATAGAAGACATCCCCCTTGGAGGTCAGCTTGACGAGAATCGCGATGATCAGCATGAGGGGCGACAGCGCCACCAGGGCAAGCAGCGCCAGTGGCGGCTCGAAGGCGGCCTTGATGCCAACGTAGTTTGGAATCGCCAGTCGGCGCACCGGTTCCGGGGCCGGGGCGAAGCTGGCAGCCGTATGCCGACGCTGCCCCGACACGGCCGCGGCATGCGTCGAATCGCCAGACACGATGCGGTGGCGCACGGTGGTGTCGGCGGCGACGTCGGCGCCAGCCAGCACCAGACACTGCGCGATCACCGCATTGGCGCCGACGGTCGCGTCATCGCCGATCGTCGCCGGACCGATGATCAGCGCGCCCGCACCGATCGCGGCGCGGTCGCGAACCACGACCGAGCCGACAATCCGTGCCGATGGGTGTACGGTCGCCGTGGCGGCCACCAGCGACGCGTTCTGGCCGCGCACCTTGCTGAGCTCACGGAGCGTGGCCAGCGCACCCACGCGCCGCTCGTTCAATGCCAGGACGCCGGCTTCGTCGTTCAGGTCGAAGCAGTCGCCGTGAAACGGCACGTCCTGATTCGGAATACCGTTCGCCGACAGCTGCATCCGGAGGGCTTCGAGCGACGACAGCGTGAGAGGCATCACCATGTGCGCGCACGCCACCGGGACCAAGGACGCGAGCACACCGGACGGGAACGGCCACGTGACCGGTTCGAAGTACCGCTGGATCTTGCGGACGCGACCGGCATCGTCGGACTGCACCAGCTCCTTCGTGTGGAGCGTCGGTGCTTCGAAGGCAACCAGGTGGCGCACCATGCGGGCGTCGTTCGCCGGCGTGTTGCAGAGTGGTCGCAGATCGACGCCATCGGCCGGATAGCAGACAGGCGTGATGAACAGGAGGGAGTCGGACGGTGTGAAGCGGTCCACCAGCGCCTGCAGCTCGCGCAGGCTCAGGACGTCCTCGACGTCGGAGTACGCGGCCCGCATGCGGGACACGTACGCGTGATCGTGGTCGAAATCGGTGAGGACCATGGGACGATGCGCGGTCACCCGCTGCACGCTGCGCATCAGCTCGCGCACCAGGAGATCGTCGGCGGTGGGCACCAGCAGCAGCGACCCATTGTCGTGAGCGTATTGCGCGTACGACGGTCGGGTGTCGAGCAGGACAGGAATAAGACTCATTTCAGCCTGAATGAGTCGTGGAGCGTCGGGACGAACGGCTCACCGCGCTCCCGCGTGGCGCCGAAGGCGAGCTTGCGGAGGCTCGGCGGCACGTCGGCGGCCAGCGCCGCATCGACCACGCCGTTCGCGGCGGGCGCGGACGCGCTTGGGGGCGTGGGCGCGCCGGGCGTCTCCGGAACCTGTGTCACGCTGCGCACGCGGTCGCCGGCCACCACCACGCAGCGGTCAGCGATGACCGAGGAGTCGACGATGGCGCCCTCGCCAACCAGGCAGTCATCCCAGATGAAGGAGCGCGAGACGAGCGCTCCGGCGGCGATGATCGTGCGTTCACCGATCGACGCCGGCCCGACCACAACCGCGTCTGCCTCCACCCGTGCACCCTCGGCGAGCAACACAGGGCCGATGATTCGTGCGCTGGGATGCACGAAGGCGGACGGGTGATGCATGCCCTCGCCATCGCGCACGTAGTGGGGCAGCAGTGCCGGCCGTTCGATCGACCGCGATACCAGCCAGCGACTGACGGCCGCATAGCTCGAGTAGTCCAGCACCTTGGCCGACAGTCCATGCACTTCGTGCATTGCCACGTGCTCACCGGCCGCGCTCAGGCGACCCAGCAGTCCTTCCTTGATGTCCTGGTATCCGTGGGCAGGAACGGCTTCGAGGGCGCTGCGCTCGAAGACGTAGATGCCGGCTGGCTGCCGGCGCACTCCACTCGTCATCCCGCGCCGCCGCCGGTCGAATTCCACCACCACCGTGGCGGCCGCGCCCGAACGGCGATGCGCCGTGAGCATGGCGTCGAAGTCGAGGGTCGGCACGATCGTCCCTTCGATGACCACGAAAGTGCGCGCATCGCTGGCGGCGGTCATCGCCACGGCGTCGCGGGCGCACCCGGCCGGGCCGCGCGGCTCGGCGTCCTCGTAGTAGTCGAGCGCGATGTCCATCGCGGTGCCGTCTCCGAGCACCGTGCGCAGCGATGTCGTCGCGCTGTTGGCACAGAGCACGGCCGAGCCGATGCCAGCGTCACGCAGCCACTGCAGCGGATACTTGATCAGCGGCGTGTGTGCGACGGGCAGGAGCGGGCCACGCAGCACTCGCTCAAAGACGCCATCTCCCCAGTGATGCGTCCCTGCCAGCACGATGCCACAGACATCGCCGACGCTGGGTTCCATTTGTGACCATTCTCCAAACGACGCATCCTCTGGCGGAGGCGTCGCGCCAACGAATGGGTCAAGCGGCAGGAATGGCACGATTGCCACCTTCGGCACGAGAGAGACTGATCAGGCGAGCGCTACGCCGAGGACGACAACGAACCGCCGCCGACAGGACACCTGGTCAGGAAGAGATAGCGATCACACGTTGCAGCGAAATGACTGGTGTGTAGACGCTTCGTAACGCTGAGGCTGAATGACACAAGCTTCCGTCCATCATTCTCGTTCGCCGCAATGTAATTGAAGGTCTCCAATGCAAGTCATGCCGGGGCCGTAAAGAGGGTGCTCGCCCTGTCAGATGAACGCCCGCGACGGACGATTGCGCTCACACTTCGTGAGCATCAGGCGGCATGCGACCGATGCACCGCCGAGCCTCATCGCACGCTGCCATCGCAGCATACCAACGTCTGAATTGGATTGCAAGCACAAACGGGCGCCGAAATATGCCGAGTTGCTGTGCAAATGGCTCGCGAAGTTCCTTCCTCGGCATATTTGCACGTTCACGTACCGATTCTGGCCGGATTATGTGCTGGCCAGCTCTCCTCGTCTACCTGGAGGGGACTCCGTCCCCAGTCGGGCGGAACTCCGTCCCCAGTCGGGCGGAACTCCGTCCCCAGTCGGGCGGAACTCCGTCCCCAGTCGGGCGGAACTCCGTCCCCAGTCGGGCGGAACTCCGTCCCCGGTCAGGCACGCACCAGCGCCACCGGTCCGGGCACGACCTGGCCGACGCCCACCCCCAGCACCTCGGTGATCCCCAAGTCGAACCGCGCCGTGGCGAATCGCTGGGCGTTCTCACGGCATGCCTCGGCCGTGATGTCCGACTCATGCGCGTAGAAGTCGTCGAGCGCCCGGACCACGGCGTGGGGCGTCTGCGCGCCGAAGAACACCCCTGTCGGCGTGTCATGCTCCAGTCCGCGAATGGTTTCGGTGGCCGCGCCCCGCCCAAAAGCGATCACGGGCGTGCCACAGGACTGCGCTTCGAGTGGGGTGATGCCAAAGTCCTCTTCGGCCGCGAACAGGAACGCACGGGCCGACTGCAGATGACTGCGCAGCTCGGGTAACGGCAGGCGGCCGGTGAAGTGCACGTTCGGCGGTGCGCCGGCGGCGATGGCGGCGCGCCCCGGGCCGTCACCGATGACGATCAGGCGCTCGTTCGGCCGGAGCCGAAACGCCTCCACCAGCAAGTCGATCCGCTTGTACTGCACGATGCGGCCGGCGGTGACGAAATTCGTCGCGCGCGGCGCCGTATTGAGAGTGAAGACTTCCGTGTTCACCGGCGGATGGACCACCACGCTCTCACGCCCATAGCAGCGCTTGATGCGCGCCGAGATGTAGGATGAGTTGGCGATGAACTCGGTCACGCCGCCGGCGCTGCGACGGTCCCAGTTCCGCAGTTGCGACAGCACCTGACGTGCGGCCCAGGCCTTCGGGCCGCGGAAGCCACTGGTGTCGAGGTAGGAATTCTCGAGATCCCACGCATAGCGCATCGGCGTGTGACAGTAGCAGACGTGGCGCACGCCCTTCGGCACCGTGATGCCCTTCGCAACGGCGTGCGAACTCGACACGATCAGGTCGTAGCCGGTGAAGTCCCACGCTTTGATCGCCATCGGCATCAGCGGCAGCAGCATGCGGTAGTTCTCGGCCAGGCGCGGCATGTGCTGCAGCAGCGTGGTGTGCGGCGTCCGACCGACCAGGCCGTCGCGGTATTCGGCGGGCAGGGTATCGATGGTCGAATACAGGTCCGCCTGCGGCATCAGCGTCAGCAGCCGTTGCAGCACCAGCTCCGCCCCGGCCCACGTGGTCAGCCAGTCATGGATGATCGCAACACGCATCACGCAAGGCACCGGTCAAGGTGCGCGAGGGCAAGGGCGGCGGCGTGTTGCGGGTCGTTGGTCATGTCGACAAAGGTCAATGACGGCAGGCCGTCGGGGAAGGCGACGATGCCTGATGCGGCGGGATTGTTGAGGACAACGGTCGGCCGCGCGTACCCGAGGGCGAGATGTGCCACCACCGACTCGACGCCGACGGCCGCACGAGATTGACCCGCGAGCACGACGAGTTCGGCGAAGCTGGTGGCACCCATTGCATCCTGCAGTTGGCCGGGAGGGACGAGCGCCCGCAGCGATACAAACCGCTCACGATCGGATGCGCTGCCGACGAGAAGAACCGGCGCCCGTTCGGCCAGCGAGGGCAGCAGTGATTCCCAGAACGCCTGCGGGGCTTCCTTCGCTCGGCTGCGACTGCCGGGCTGCACGATGATCGGTGCGTCTGCCCGCAAGGCTGCGGCACGGGGGAGCACCGGGCCGCGGTAGATCGCCGGTGGCACGCCGAGTACGTCGAGCGCATGCAACCAGTTCTGCCCCAGTGATGCGTCGGCATGGTAGGGAATCAAGCCGTGATACTGCCAGCTGCGGCCACGCAAGCCGAATCCGATGCGAGTCGGGGCACCTGAGTCGATCGCAAGATCGATCGTGCTCGGGGATGTGCACCGGACGTCGAGGTACACCGTTGGGTGCATGGCCTTGAGCGCTGCCGCTGCTGCCCGGCGCGTCTCGTGCTCGACGCGCAAACGATGTGGCCACGATAGCTGCGAGGATTGCAACCAGGCCGCGTCATATGTGACCAGATCGTGCACATAGTCATGTGCGACGAGCCACGTGGCGACGTCGCGCGCCCACGAACCGTGCACCAACACCAGTCGCGCGCCGGGGAGCCGGTCGCGGAGCGCCCGAAACAGCGCGGTGGCCTGAATGAGGTCCCCGAAATGATCCGGCTTCGCGATGACGATCGTTGCGCGGGCGAGATCGGGCACCGGACGCGGGCCCGCCGCCTTGCTGAGCAGTCGGCGGCCTTGATCCAGCAGCGCCAGGCCGGTGACGAGGGAGGTCGGATACCAGGTCGGAAGCAGGTACTGACGGCCCAGAATCTGGACCAATTGCGGACGGCTCACGCGAGCCGTGCGCCGCAGGGGGCGATGACTCGTATCAAAGGATGAGCTCGGTGCGGCATGAACATCGGAGAAAACTACTGCCTCTTGGTACGCACAACTATGGTCTTTCATGCGAGGGGAGGCAGGCGGGAGCGGAGTCGGGGAGCGCCGCTGCTCTCAGGCGTCCTGGAGCGCAGGCCTTCGACTGGATGCTGCCCTCCCGTCGTGTTCCTCACGAAGCCGAACGCCGACTGCGAGGCCACAAAATGCCCAGATGAAGAGCACCGTAATACTCGGGAAGGTGAACAGCCCGAGCGCGACGGCTGCGAGTCCGGCGCGGAATGCCAACCCGTCGACACCAGACACCTTCGACCAGACACGCCTCGCGAAGGTGAGCACGAACGCCGCTCCGATGAGTCCGGTCTCCGCCACGAGCTCGATCCACGGGCTGTTTGCGATCGGCTTCACTGGTCGTACACGATCGAAAAAATCGGTGAGTTGGTATGGCCGGTAGTTGTAGCCGTAGTGGGACAGCCCCACTCCGAGCACGGGATGGTCGGCAGACATACGAACGCCGGCCACCGCGAGATCGACGCGATCCAGTTTCGATCCGAACTCCTCGGTGGCGAGCTTGGCGATGAAGAACTCGGAGATGTAGCCCGTTGCGGCGAGCACGCTGACGACCATCACGGTCAGCACCGTGAAGAGGCCGAACGCGTAGAACTTTCCGCGCGGGTCACGGTCCTGCTCCCCAATCCCAAGGGAGTAGATGCACCCGAAGAGCGCCAGCGCCACGACATTGGCCGTGGAGAAGGTGATGAAGACCGTGAGGGCGAGGAATGCCGCGGCCCAGCGCCAGCGCATCCACAGCGCCACTGCCAGCGACGTCAGCAGATACATCGCGAAATAGTTGCCTTCCTCGAAGGTACCGCCGCGGAACAGCTCGCGGCCCGCGATGTTGATGATCTGCGGGCTCACCATGCCAGGGAGCAACGGCGCCGGCAATCCCAGAACCGAGGAAAGCAGGAGCAACCAGCCGTAGAGAGCCGCGCCGATCGCTCCGATGCACCACCAGCGTCCGACACGACGCCCGTCCTCGTACGCAGCGGTGGCAACCAGCGCGAACGCCAGTAGCGCGAGCAGCCAGTAGCCGATCTTGATGATGCCATCGCCCACGGGCCCGATCCGAGCCTCGAACCCGTCGGTCGTGAACGACTCCAGCGGGACTGCGAGACGAATGCAGAGGACCAACGCCGCCCACGTCAGGAACGCGAAGATCGGACGCGCGAACCGGCCAATGCCCGGCACGAGCACGAGCCGTCCCTCCCAGCACATCGCTGCCGCACAGACGCAGAGCACCACCTCGTAGATCTTGAGCGGGAACACGACGCGGAGCGTCATTGCGTAGGTCAGCGGCAGCGTCCCGACCACCACCAGCGTGGCGAGATGCCGAACGGATGTCGCCGATGGCGCCCGCGACATGTGTGCGACGGTGAGCGCCTGCACTGGTCCGCTCAGGACACGACGCGGATCGCTGCGTCGGGCACACCAATGCGCTGGCTCTGCGTCGCGGCTGGTCGATCGGAAAGTGCGGCGAAGACAACACTGACCAGGCCGATGAACACCCCGGCAGCGCAGGCGATACCACCCCAGAGCACCGGGCGCTGGAGCGGACGATCCGGAGCGGTGGCGACATCGACGACCGTCAACAACGGCGTATCCCGGACTTCAGCGACGCGGCTTTCCTCGAACGTCTTGGTGAGTCCGATCAGGATGCCCTCCTTCACGCGCACCACGCGATCCAGCTGGTCGAACATCGCCATCAGACGCGGCGACTCGTAGTAGTTGCGATTGGCGTCGAGAAATGCCTGCTTGCGGCCTTCGGCCGAGTCGAGTTCGGACTTCGCGGTCCCGAGCCGCAGCTCGGCGAATCGGCGCTGCTCCGTCGATGAGCGCTGTCGACGTTCGAGGTTGAAGCGGTTCAGCAGTTCCAGCATCCGGTTCGCGACCGCCGCCGAGAGCACCGGGTCGCGCAACGTCACGCTCAGATTCACGATGCTGCTCTTCCGGCTGATCAGCACCAGCACCCGGCGCTTGAACTTGCGCAGTCCATTGCCGAATCGTCGTTCCGGTGTCGGGCCCGACACATCGATCAGCTCGAGGAGAGGCTTGCTGACGGCCGGCTGCTCGGGATCGGGGAACGGCGTCTTCAGTGTGGCCGTGAGGAGTTCAGTACTGGTCAGGACATCGGCGAAAAACTCCGTCGACGGTCCGTCCTTGAGCTTGGCCAGTGCGCTCGCGCCGCCGGCGTCACCGAGGAGTGAGCCGAGGCCCCCGATGGCCCCCAGAATGCTGCTGTTGTTCGATCCGAGCGCCTGCTCCGGCACGAAGCTGGTGGTCGCGGTCCACGTCTTGGGCCAGACCAGCGCCGCCCCCGCACCCAGCCCGGCGGCGATCACCGGAAACAGCAGCAGCCAGCGCCAGCGTCGCACGATCCCACGCCGCAACTCCACGATCGAGAACTCGTCGATCGGCAGGGGCGAGTGGCTCGCCGTCAGAGTGGGCAGGTCAGGCGTCACGAAGTGGAAGAAGAGTGGGAATCGGAACGCGGTACCGGTCGTGGGGCAGGCAAACCGCCGTCGAGCAACAACCTGACGATCGCGGCAGCTCGCCTGGGATCGCCGCGACGGAGCCGGTTGAGCACTGCACCGACCAGACTCGAATATACGACCGGCAACCGGTTCGGGAAAAACCGCCGTGTCACGCGGAGGCGGGCCGATATCCCGCTGAGGTCCGCCAGTTCACTGCGCGCTGCCGTCGTTGCCGCACCCGAGCCGATCGTCGCCCCTTCCCGGTGCCACACCACCGCCGCCTCGATCAGTGTCGTCTCCCAGCGCGGGGCGGCGCGGCATGACCAGTCGAGCTCCTCGCCGTAGACGAACCCTTCTTCGGACAGGAGCCCCACGTCGCGAAGCGCGGTGGTCCGGAGAATCCAGGAGGCACCATAGACGTAGCCGGGGCGCCGCGGCACACGGGACAGCGGTTGAAAGAGACTGGCGCCGTCGTGCACCCGATCACTCGTCGCCAGCCACGCGTTCCATCGACACCATCCCACGGATTGGATGATCGTGGGGCGATCGTAATAGCAGACAGTCGTGCCGAATTGACCGACATGGATCGGCGCATTGTCGAGTGCCGCGCGAACGGCGTCGACGGTTCCCGCCGCGACGACGGTGTCGTTGTTGAGGAGCCAGACAGCGTCGACGACCGGGTCGCACAGTGCGAGCCGGATGCCGTGATTCATTCCCGTGCCGAAACCGTCGTTCACCGGCGCGACCACGAGTGTCCAGGGCTCGCTGTTTTGGTCCTGCTCCCGCGATGGCGAGCGCAGCGTCCAGGTCGCGTCGGTACCGGTGAGCGGCCACCAGTGGGTCGCAACGGTATCGTGCACCGGGCGGGGGATTGCGGCGTGGGTGCCCTGCATCCACCGCTGCAGCTCCACCACGCTGTCATCCGGCGACGCGTTGTCGACGACGATCACGCGCGCGCGTCCAGCGGCAACGGCGGGCACGAGGCTTTGCAGGCACGCAATGGTGTCGCGCCATCGGCCATGCTGGAGAATCACGATGGCGAGCATGGGGTCAGGCCCGTCCGTCGATGTGCTCGAACACCATCCGTTCTGCCGGCGTCCGCTGATGCCAGAGCACCAGCGGTATCGCACACAAGAGCACCGCTGCGAGCATGAGCGCACTGCGACTGGCGCCCGGAACGAATGCGCTGCCCCAGGCGGCTGCAGCGACGACGCCCACCCCTGCCAGATTCATCAGCAGTGCAGAAACGGGAAGCGGTGCGACCCGCTGCGCACGCCATGCCAGCAGCGCAGCATCGACGAGCGTCCGCATGGTCCACGCGGATGCGGCGCCGACGATCCCCCACCGATGGATCGCGAACCACAGCAGGAATCCGAAGGGAACGATCTCGATCAGGTGCAGCGTCGCCGCCCATCGCGCGCGCCCGCTGGCCTGCAGCAGGGTGAACGGCACGGCAGCGATGCAGTTGGCAGCCACGCCGATGGAGAGAATGCGCAGGACGGTCACGCTGTCGCCGCGGTACTGCGCGCCACCAGCCAGTTCGAGCAGCCACGGCGCCAGGAGACAGGCGATGGCACAGATCGGCGCCACGATCAGCGTCAGGAGCCGGGTGCCAGCGCGGTGCAGCGGAACGAGGTGATCCTCGCGCGCGGTCGCCGCGCGGGCGATCGCCGGGAAGAGGACCATCGTCAGTGCCCCCGGTACGATGAAGAGTCGTGTCACGGCCTCCCACGGTACCGCATACATCGCGACCGCGCTGACGGAGATCATCGATGCGATCACGAATCGGTCCGCCACGGTCATCAACGGACTGAGCACATTGCTGACGGTGGTCCAGGCGCCGAGCCGCAAGAGCGGACGAAGGTGGGCGCGCGCACCGGGGTGCTGAGGGTCTCGTCGGAGGCTTGTCGCCGCCAGCCGCTGGTATCGCCAGAATGCCCAGACGCGCACTGATGCGATGGTGACAGCGATCACCGTGAGCGATGCCGTGAACGGCAGCAGCAGCAGTGGCACGCCGAAGGAGGCGACGCTGACTGGCAGGCGCACCAGATTGACGTCCCGAAATTGGAGTCGCGCCTCGAGCACGGCGCGTGGCACACTGGCGGCGGTAATCAGCGGCACGGTCAGCGCAAAGATCACGGCGCTGACGATGGCGTCGAGGCGCAGCTCGGGCGAGACGTGCAGGATGCTGATGACGTACCATGGAGCGATGGCGGCGCCGGCGAGTCCGACGGCCGCACCGACTCCGGCGAGCAGGGCAAGGGCGGTGGCGACGAACGCCGTGATCGGCGCCTCCGGCGCGTCGCCCGAGTCGGCGGCGGCGACGATCCGTGTGAGAGATCGGCCGAGGCCGAAATCGAGCAGCGCGGCATAACTGAGCCAGGCCCACGCCAGGGCGAGCAACCCGAACCGCTCGGCGCCAAGTCGCCGCGTCAGCAGCGGCAGGGCAATCAGCGCCACCACCAGCGGTGCCACCGACGTGACCAGACTGAACGCGCCACTCCGCAGCAGCGAAGGCGCGCCTGGCGTCTCCGCTGCGGTCGGGTGGTCGGCCATCGGCGCCCCTGGCTCCTATCGCGTCTGGATGACGATCGTCGCCAGAGATGCCAGGACCGCCGCGAACGTGCCGATGATCGCCGCGATCTGGGTGCGCGCCGCCAGGTTGTCCTGCCGCTCCTGCCGATCACGTTTGGGCACCGTCACGATCGCTCCCGGTCGTGGCGTCGGCTGACCATCGGGCAGGAGAAATCGCCGCGACACGGCATCCACACGCCCGTTCGGCTGCGTGACGTAGGTGCGCGGCAGATCGGCGTCGAGTCGGCCGCCGCCGGCCGCGCGGATGTAGTACTGCATGTCCTTGCCCTTCACGAACGGCAGCGCGGTTGGCGAGTTCACGGCACCGTCGACACGCACGACGGCATCGTAGCGTGGGATCGTGATCGAGTCGCCGTCGAAGAGGATGATGTTGTCCTGTTCGCGCGCGTCCTTCAGCACCGCTGGCAGGTCGACACCGATGCGACCGACGCGGTTGCGGCGACGGGAGAAGTTCACGCCGTCCGCGTATGCCTCGCCAGTCAATCCGCCGGCACGCTGGATCACTTCGCTCAGTCGTTCCGTCTTCTTCACCAGCGTGTACGAACCGGGATACTTCACCTCACCACCGACGTACACCGTGCGCTGCAACTCCCAGTCGGGCTGGCGAAGAATGAGCACGTTGTCATATGACTGGAGCACGACATCGTTGCTGCCCGCGGCCGCGCTCGACAGCCCCGGCGGCCCAACATACTTGCCATCCCGCCCGCGCTCGAAGAGATAGCTCGAGTCCATCGGCACCCGCATCGTCGACGCCGTCACGCCGTCGGTACGTGTGGCGGGCATCCGAGCGATCTCGGCTTCGGTGAGCAGCGCGCTCTCGAGCAGACCGCCGGAGAGCAGCACCAGATCACGCACGGTCATGCCTTCGCGATACGGATACCGACCGCTGCGACGAACGGCACCGGTGATGGCGACGTAGCGGACCGGCCGGAACTCGCTGCGGCCGAAGATCTGCACTTCGTCCTCTTCCTGCAGCGTGGGGTCATTCACCACCGCGCCGAGCGTGTCGGCAAGCACCGCGCGCAACTGGGTCCGGGTGGAGTCCGAGTTCAGTCGCGTGATCAGGACCTGCCCGAGATAGGTATCCGGCTTGAGCCCGCCTGCCTTCCGGATGGCATCACTGAGGCGCATCCCGCTGGTGAGCCCGACCGGGCCCGGTGTGAAGACGTTGCCCCGCATGACCACCCGATTGCGCACGCGGTCGGCGACCTTGAGAATTCGCACCACGTCGCCGTCAACGAGGGCCAGGGCGGGGATCTCGCCACCGTCGTTTCCAGTCACATCGAGCACGGCACGATCGCTACCGGGCCGGGTACGGTCACGCATCGGCGTCAGGCGCTCGATCTGGATCCGCGAGCGTGCCGCCGTCGGCAACAGGCCGCCGGCCGCACGGACGATCTCCGCCAATGATCCTGCAGTGCCGACTTCATAGGTGCCTGGTCGGTTCACCTGCCCGAGCACCCGCACGCGTCCCGTGTGAACCGGCACAAAGACGATATCACCATTCAGCAGGCGCGCGTCGCGTGACGCATCACCCCGCGTGAGATAGTCGTAGAGGTCGATGGTGCCGACGGTGCGACCGTTGCGGCGAATCTGGACCGCACGAAGCGAACCGGCCATGGTCGGGCCGCCCGCCGCATACAACGCCGTGAGCGCGGTGCCTGCCGCCGACACCCGATAGCTGCCCGGGCGCGACACTTCGCCGACGACAAAAATCTGATTCGACCGGAGCCGTGCGACGCTGATGCTGAATCGCGTCGTGGCATCGGCGCCGCGCCGTACACCGGAGTACGACCGCCCCAGTCGCGTGTAGAGCAGGTCCTCGAGCTGGGCCAACGTCAGGTTGGCCACGCTGATCTGACCCACCTGTGGAATCACCACGAAGCCCTCGCGCGTGACATCCAGCGTGTAGGCCTGTTCGACGTCGCCGGTGAGAATCAGCACCAGGCGGTCACCGGCGCCCAGACGATAGCTCGGATCGACCGGCCCCGCGAGATTGGCATCGAACTGCGAGCCATTGCGCTGCGAAAACAGGTCCATGCCGAACACCTTCAGGCCACTGTCGCGCTGGATCGAGTCGGAACGCAGGTACAGGTACTGCTCGTACGGCGTCAGCTTCCGGCCGTCCTTGCCGCGAAGGTCAGCCGGAATGCGACTGTCCAGCGTCGAGTCGAATGGCGTCTGCAGCGAGTCACCGGTGATCCGTCGTGTCCGGTTCGTATCACCCGGGAAATCGAAGTCGCTCGAGTCGGCGATGCCGAGCTCTCGCAGCGCGGCAAAGACGTCGGAACCCGGCAGGGCGGCGTTGCTGTTGAGTCCGCCAGCGGCCCCAGGCACTGGCGTTGGATCGCCGGAAGCTGCACCGGCCCCAGCCCCGGATCGCCCTTCGCTCTGCAGGTATGAGTCGAGCAGGTTGTCCGGGTACCCCTGCGCCCGCAGCCGCGCGCGGATCTGATCCGGACTGAGCCCGCTGCCACCGATGCGCTGGCGCAGCTGATTCATCAGGTCGGGGCGATTCTGCAGGAGCTGCTGCGCCTGCTGCGGGGAGACAGCCTGCGCCCGAAGCGCGGGCGCCAAAAACAAAAAGACCCCGACCGCGAGCAGCGGCCGAAGGAAGAGGCGATTCATCGCTGTGTATATGGCTGAGAGACCACGAGCGGGGGGATATGGACGCGCAGGGACTCGAACCCCGGACCTCTGCTGTGTGAAAGCAGCGCTCTAACCAGCTGAGCTACGCGTCCTTCAAAGCGATCTGCGACCCCTGTTCCGGGCCTCGAATTGCTGAGGCGTCGAAGCACGCAAGTCTAACCGTAACAGGGGTTTCGGGGAAGGGGGAGTGTCGTGCCCGATCGACCGTGTACCCTGTCTGCCGCGCCGGAGAAATAGGCCAGGTAGGATTCGAACCTACGACCTGTCGGATTATGAGTCCGCTGCTCTACCGCTGAGCTACTGGCCCGCCACGCGAAGAAACATACTCCCGGGTGCTCGGCTCACGACATCGGGTCCGATCAGAACAACGCGCTTCGCATTCTTGCCCACGACGGTTCCAGCGCGAACCGTAGCCGCCCCTCGAAGCGTGTAGCCGTTGCCCCTCGCACGCGCAGATCGTTGGTGCTGTGGTTCACCCCGCCATCCGCCGTGATCTCGATGCTGCTGCCGACCCGCACAGCGCCGCTCGCGGCCAGGCGCAGCGTCCGCACCACGACGCCTTCGAAGAGGCTCGGCCATGAGCTCCGCTGATCGATGGCCGGAAACGGTTCGCGATAGTCGCCTGCACCCTGGCGACGATAGGCCACGTAAACACGGAGCGGCGCTGGCAGGACCGGCCCGATGTCAATGCCGGCGCGCCCCTCATCGAAGTCGCTGTTGCGCTGCCCCAGACCGACCGTGCGACTGGTGAAGCGCTCGAACCGGTCGGGAGCCCGATACGTGAGTGAATTGACGCGGGTGTAGCTGGCAAAGGCGCGAACACCACCGCCGACGGAAATGCCGTCGGCCGTGATGGCCAGCCCGAGCCCGGGCGGTTCACCACAGAGCTCGCAGCGGTCGATCTGGAAGTCGTCCAGAAACAGCTGCGCACCGAACATCGCACCGTTGGTCGCGCGCCACAACGCGTCGGCGCCGAACGCCACATTGATCGGATCACCGTCGCTGTACTGTGTCAGAAAGATGGGGGCGACGGGATTGGCCAGCGATGGCTGAAATCCGCGCCCGACGCCACCGTAGACCACACTCTCGCTGATGCCGGCTTCGAGCTTGCCCAGCCGGATGCCGAGGCGGTGCGCGGAGAAGAAACGCTGAGCGGTGGTGTCGGTGGTGAAGTTCAGCCGCTCGTCATCGAGTCGGGCGATCACCGACGACAGGTGCAGCTTGTCGGTGCCAAGTCGGAGATACAGATGGTCGTAGGAATAGGCGCCATTGCTCACCATCAGGCCGAGCTGGCCCGGTAACGCCCAGGAGCGGCCGGTGCGTCCCGCCTGTAGTGTGGCAAACCGCGATTCGACACCGATGTAGCCGTCTTCGGTGCGCGCGCTCAGTGCCCGATCGCGGCGGCCGAGGAACTCGGGGTCGACGCGCATCCGTCGATCCGCAATGACACGCACCGCACCGGTGAACGGGCCTGACTGCAACAGTGCGCGCACTGTGAATCCCGGGGCCAGCGTGTTCTCCCGGTTCGACTGCATCAGGTCGCGTGTCCCGCTGCTCTGGGCCACGCCATACCCGGCCAGGCTGGCGGTAAAGACGGCACTGTCGGCATCACTCACGTGTGAGGCGTACTTGGCCGCCGCTGCATCGATGGCGTCGAGCCACCGCGCGTTGGATGCGGTGCGAAGGGCCGCCCGCGCCGCGGCGGTTGCCTTCCGCACCGCGCCCACGCTGTAGGGCCGTTCGATGATCGGCAACTCGCGCAACATGCCGCGCGATTGCAGCGCGTCGATGTAGGTGTAGGCGATGTCGTCCAACGGCAGCAGGGCACGTTGCGCGCGAGCGGTCGTGGTGAACCCGATGGCAAGGCTGATGAGACCGAACGCCCGTCGCACAGTCATCGATACCATGCCACCCCCTTGACGCCACCGCTACGGAATTCGAGCGCCGGTGATGGAAAATGATAGTGCCGCAGGCCCTTCTTCACGGCCACCCACCATGGGGCGCGACCGGGCAGTTTGAGCGGATCGATGTCCAGCGACAGGAGAATACGACGCTGCGCGCGGATATCGGCGCCGGTCTGCGGGTCGATGAAGTCCGTGATGGAATGACCGATCGAGAATCGCAGCAGATCCGGCCAGAGGCGTTTTGCTCCTGCCGGCAGCAGCGTATCGACGTCCACCGACAGCCAGTACGTCTGGCCGCTGTAGTCGACCGTGGGTCGCAAGTCGCCGGGGATCAATCCGGCCTGCGTGTTCTTGAGTGCCTGGGTGCGTCGATACGACATCGTCGGCATGACGGCGCGCATCGTTGGCACGAACGCATGGGACAGGGACAGCCCTTGGCCGATGGTGTTGTACAACAGGTCGGGCGGTGAAAAGCCATAGCGCGCCTGGGTGCCGTCCCAATACTCGATCTGCAGCTGGAACGCCGCCGCGTAGGCCACGGCCCAGAGCGATGCCTTCTTTTCGGACATGCAGGCCGCCTGCAGCAACTCGCGGCCTCCTTCGCTCAGCAGGTAGCCGCCAATCAGGTGGCCGAGCTTGTCCTGATCGCGAAAATTGCCGTCCCAGTCGTAGTTGACGAAGAATGGCGCGCGTTCACCGGACCACCAGGCACGCCGGAAGTACTCATAAAGCGCGAGGTTCCCGCCGACGAATGTGCCGGCGACCGCGGACTGCGCGATCCGTCGGCCGCGAGTTCCCGACGTACACCATCGCGGCGACGGTGCCCGGATCACGCGCGTGCTGTCAGCCGTCGACGGGGCGAGTGGCACCGCCCGCAGGGCCTGCGACGCGGCAGCGACAGGGACGTGCGGCGCGGCTGCCGAATCACCCTGCGCGCGGGCGAACGAGGCAGCCCCAAGGATCGCCCACGCGACGGCAAGCGACCGGATCACGCCGTGAGGTGCAAGGCGTCGTATGCGGCGAGGACTTCGGCGGGGGACACGGTCGCCGCGCCAAGTTTGCCGACCTCGACGCCGGCCGCGTAGTTCGCGATCACGGCCGCTTCGCGTGCGTCCGCACCTGCGGCGAGCATCAGCGCCAGATACGCCGTCACGGTGTCGCCGGCGCCCACCACATCGTACACCTCGCGTGCCGTGGTCGGGATCCGCGTGATCTCTCCGCCGCGTGAGACGAGTGCCATGCCGTGTTCGCTCAGCGTGAGGAGCAGATGCGCGACATCGAGTCGCTCCAGCGTCGCCGGCAACGCGGCGGGGTGCGCCAGATCGACGGCGGCACCAAGGGCCTGTTCCAGCTCGCGGCGATTCGGCTTGAACACGGTGGCCCCACGGAAGCTGAAGAAGTTGCGGAACTTCGGGTCTACCACCACCGGCACATTTCGTTCCTTCGCGAGCGCAATGGTCCGTTCGATCACCCGCGGCACCAGCACGCCCTTGTTGTAATCCTCGAGGATGACGGCGTCGGCGGTGGCGAGCGCTTCGCTCAGCGAGGCCAGAACGCGCTCGACATCCGCGTCGCCGAGGTCCGCATCGTCCTCTTCGTCGAAGCGAAGGAGCTGTTGCGATCGTGCCACGAGTCGGGTCTTCGTCGTCGTGGGCCGATCGACGGTGACCAGTGCGTCGGTGGCGCCACCGAGGCCGTGCAGCAGGCCGCGCAACCGGTCGCCCGCGGTATCGTTGCCGACCGCGGCGACGAGGGCGCAGCGCGCATCCACCGCGAGCACGTTCTGGGCGACATTCGCCGCCCCACCGAGGGCGTCGCGGCGTTCGCGGACCCGCACCACTGGCACCGGCGCTTCGGGCGAGATCCGGTCGACGTCGCCGCGCAGGTAGACATCGAGCATGGCGTCGCCCACCACGACGACGCGGCGGCCACGTGCGGCCGCGAGCAACGTCGCGAGGCGGTCGCGTGAGATCGGTGCTAGCATATCAGGTGCAAGCTACTCCTCGTCAATGGCCGCGGGCAACGCGGTGGATGGCCTTGGTCAGTTGGCGCGCGTTGCGCGATCGTTCCTCTCACCTGTTTTCGTGCATCGACTCATTCAGACTGCCCTGCTGTCGCTGCAGGATGTGCTGCTCCTCGCGTGGCAGACGCTCCGGGTGTTCCCCGGTGGACGCGGCGCCGCGCAGCGGCTGATGGCGCAGCTCGATGCAGTGGGCGTGCGTTCGGTGCCGATCGTGTTCCTGACCGGCCTGTTCACGGGGATGGTCCTCGCGCTGCAGGCATCGGTGCAGCTTGCCCCCTTTGGTGCGACCCTCTTCGTCGGACGGTTCGTGGCGGCGTCGATGTTGCGCGAGCTGGGACCGGTGTTGTCCGGGATCATGGTGGCTGGGCGTGTGGGGGCGGGTATCGCGGCTGAATTGGGGGCGATGAAGGTCACCGAGCAGCTCGACGCTCTGGAGACACTTGGCGCGGAACCGGTGCGTGTGCTGGTGCTGCCCCGCGTGCTGGCGGCGGCCGTGGCGGTCCCGATGCTGGCGCTGATTGCCGATGCGGCGGGCCTCGCCGGTGCGGCGCTGGTCTCGTCTGCGTACCTCGGAGTCCCGCTGCGGGCGTTCTGGGGGGCGGCGGTGGACCAGATCGTGCTCGACGGCTTCGTGGCTGGCCTGATCCCGGCCGATCTGGTGCAGGGACTGGTGAAGCCGTTCGCATTCGGCGTGATCCTGTCGGTGCTGGCCTGCTATCATGGATTGCGAGCCACCGGTGGCACGGCGGGGGTCGGCGTCGCCACGACCCGCGCCGTCGTCAGTGCCAGCATCACGATCCTGATCACCGACTACTTCCTCACGCAATTGCTGCTGGTGCTTGTCTGATGTCATCCGGGCCCTCGACCGCTGCGCCAGTCGCCAGCGCCGTACAACTCGACGCGGTCTCGGTCGCCTTCCAGCGCCCGGTGCTGCAGGATGTCTCCCTGCACGTGGCGGCGGGCGAGACGGTGGCGATCGTGGGCGAGTCCGGGACGGGGAAGTCGACGCTCCTGCGCCTGATTCTCGGACTGCAGCGGCCGGATCGGGGCCGTGTTCGGGTGATGGGCGCCGACGTCAACACCATCGACCGGCAGTCATTGCGGAGGCTGCGTGCGCAGGTCGGCATGGTGTTTCAGGGGGCGGCGCTGTTCGACTCGCTCACCACATTCGAAAACGTCGCCTTCGGACTCCGTGAAGCCGGGGAGCTGGATGAAGACGCGCTGCGAAGGCGCGTGCACGAGACGCTGATGCTGGTGGATCTCGACCCGGAGCAGGTCGCGCACACGTTGCCGGCCGAACTGTCGGGCGGAATGCGGAAACGGGTCGGGATCGCACGTGCCGTGGCACCGCGTCCGGCGTTGCTGCTCTACGACGAACCGACCGCTGGCCTCGACCCGCTGACCAGCGAAACCGTGACATCGCTGATGCAGCGATTGCAGCGGGAGCTGCACGTGACGAGCATCGTCGTGTCGCATGATCTGCGCGCCATGCTGCGGATCGCAGATCGGGTGGCACTGCTGCGCGAGGGCGCGTTCGCCTTCCTCGGCGCTCCCGACGCGATGCGAGCCAGCACCGAGCCGTACACGCGCGCATTTCTGGCGGCGGCATGAGTCTGCGGCCTGAACCCGGCGCGCTGCGCTGGATGCAATTGCGGGTGGGTCTGCTGGCTGCCGTTGTCCTCACCGTCCTCGCCGTGGCGATCCTGCGACTGGACGCCGTGGGTTCGCTGTTCGGCAGTCCAGTGGAATTCACCGTGCGCCTGCGCGATGGCCTTGGACTCCGCACGGGCAGTCAGGTGACGGTTGCTGGCTTGCCTGCCGGGATCATTTCGGATTTGTCGGTGGTGCCCGCCAGCCACGACTCGGGGACGGTGGTCGCCGCGCGGGTGAAGATGAAGGCAGGGCAATTCGCGCTCCTGCGCGACGATACGCGCAGTCGCGTCCGCGCGCTGGGGTTGCTCGGAGATCGACTGCTGGATTTTTCTCCTGGTACACCGACGCATCGACGCCTCACCGCCCGTGACACCCTGGATGCCGAGTCCTTCGCCGAGCTGGGTGATCTGTTTGCGGCGGCCGACACGGCGCTGCGCGCGGTGACGGTGGTGAGCCGCGACATCCGTGGCATCACCGGGAGGCTGCGGACGGGTGACGGCACCATCGGTCGCCTGTTCACCGATGCGGCGTTGTACGACACGCTGCTCCACGCCGTGCGTCGGGCGGATCTGGTGCTGGCGCAGTTGCAGAGCGGTCGGGGCACACTTGGTCGCATGCTGCGCGACACGTCGCTCTACGCGAGCATCGCTCGCGCCGCGGTGGCACTGGACAGCGCTGCGTCGCTGCTGAATGATCGCACGGGGGTGATCGCGAGACTGCAGCGTGACACGGCGTTTCTGACGCGCTTGCGGGGAGCAACGACTGGCGTGGATTCCTTGGTGCGTGGCCTCAACGCCGGTCGCGGCACGGCAGGCCAACTGCTGGTGGAGCGCGAGTTGTACGACCGCCTGCTGCGCGTCACGGCAACCTTCGACAGTCTGGCTGCCGACGTCAAGCGCAATCCGTCGCGGTACACGAAAGGCGCTGTCCGCCTGTTTTGACGTGAGCCGATGCCTGATCTGACCACGGCGCCTCCGGCGCAATCCCCGCGCCGACGCGCTGGCGCCGTCCTGGCGGTTTCGGTGCTGGGGATCTCGTTGGCCGGGCCGCTGATCCGCCTGTCCGAGGCGCCGCCGCTGATCCTCACCGCGTGGCGGCTGCTCATTGCCGAAGCGGTGTTGCTGGTGCTGCTCGTTGCTCGCGGTGACTGGCGCGCATTGCGCCGACTCTCGCGGCGGGAGCATGCAATCGCGGCCGGCGCGGGCGCGATGCTCGCCCTTCATTTCTGGAGCTGGAGCACCTCGTTGACGTACACCACGGTGGCGGCATCAGTGGTGCTCGTGAACCTCCAGCCGGCGATGGTGGCGGTTGGCTCCACGATGCTGCTGAAGGAATCCATGACCCGGCAGCAGCTGCTCGGGCTGGGCGTTGGTATCGCCGGTGCGCTGCTCGTCGCCCTCCCGGCACTGCTTGGCGATGGCGGCCGGACCGGACTCGCAACGGTCGCGCCGTTCGGGCTGCGCCCGGCATTGTTCGGTGATCTCCTGGCACTGCTCGGTGCGGTCACGGCGTCGCTCTACTATCTGGCCGGCCGCCGACTGCGGGCAGCGCTCGATCTGGTGCCATACGTATCACTCGTCTACGGCTGGTGCACGCTCGCGATTCTGGCCATCGCCATCGCTCGCGCCGAGCGGTTCGGGCCCTATCCGCCCACCGAGTGGGCGATTTTCGCCGCGCTGGCAGCGGGCCCGATGTTGATCGGCCACACCGGCATGAACTGGGCGCTGCGGCACCTCCCGGCCCACGTCGTGAACCTGACGGTCCTCGGAGAACCTGTTGGCGCCTCCCTGCTGGCGATGGTCATTCCGGCCATCGGTGAGCGACCGGACCTGTGGACCGTGGCTGGCGGCCTTCTGATACTGACCGGGGCGATCTGGGCAATGCGTGGAGCGGTACCGGGCCGGCGCGACACGCCGGAGTAGCTTTGGGGGATGCCTTTCTCCCTCTCCCGTCAGGGTGAGCGCCTGCCCCGATGAGGGCGCTCGACCTGGACATCGTCGTGACGCGTGGCTCCGCGGTGGAGTCGCGTCACGCAGTGCACGCGGCCGTCGTCGCGGCTGACGGTACGCTGCTGGCGAGCGCCGGTTCACCGGATCTGGTGGCCCACTGGCGCTCCTGCGCGAAGCCATTGCAGGTGTACCCATTCGTCGAAGCGGGGCACCTCGACGCGGTCGGGTGGGGTGACACCGAGCTGGCGCTGGCCTGCGCGTCGCATGGCGGCGAGGACGAGCACGTTGCCCTCGCCAGATCAATGCTGCAGTCGATCGGTCTGGGTGAACCGGATCTGGCCTGCGGTGCGCACGAGCCGCTGACTGCCCGAGGGGCAGCGCAACTGCGCGGACGTGGACAGGCACCGGGACGGGTGCACAACAACTGTTCGGGGAAGCACACCGCGATGCTGGCTGCGGCGCAGGCGAATGGCTGGACGCCGGCCGGGTACGATGCGCCGTCGCATCCGTTGCAGCTGGGGATCCGCCAGCAGCTCTCACGCTGGACGGGGCTCGAGGACGGGGCACTCGACATCGCGACCGACGGCTGCGGCGTCCCGGTTTTCATTCTGTCGCTGCGGCAGATGGCGCTGGCGTACGCCCGATTGTCGCGTGCCGCCACCGACACGGTGGCCGCATCGCGCATTCTCGGTGCCATGGGAACTCACCCTTTTCTGGTGGGTGGAACGGATCGCTTCGACACCGTGCTGATGGAAGAGACGGGCGGCGCTGTCGTGGCAAAGATCGGCGCGGAGGGCGTCCACACGGTTCTGCTGCGCGACCGGGCGATCGGCTTCGCGATCAAGGTCGCCGACGGCCAGGCGCGCGCGCAGTATCCATCCGTCCTTCGCCTGTTGCAGTATCTCGACGCATTGCCGGGCACTCTGCCACCGCGGTTGCACGCCTGGCTCGTGGCGATGGTTCACGACACACGCGGCGACGTGGTCGGGAGCATTCGTCCCGTTGCATGAATTTGAAACGCTTCCTGACATTCTGATGACAGTCTCAGAGACTCCGACCGCTACACTTGCTGTGCTTGACGACCAGACTCGTTGCCTGGTGCGCCTTGCGGCCATCATCGGCGCAGGGTCAGAACGTCAGTTGCGCGAACACTTGGCCGAGGCACGCTCATTGCCGACTCAGTGGGTGGAGGAGGTCATTCTGCAATCCTATCTGTTTGCCGGCTTCCCGCGCACGTTGAACGCTGCGAGGCAGTGGCGGCGGATTTCGCAGACACTGGCGCCGGCAACGGACGTCGACGCCGATGCCAATGTGGCCGGCAACCCGGACGCCTGGCGTACCCGCGGTGAAGTCACCTGCGCGACGGTGTACGGCAACATGTACGACAAACTGCGGGTGAACATCGCGGCGCTGCACCCCGCGCTCGAACACTGGATGATCACCGACGGCTACGGCAAGATCCTCAGTCGCCCGGGGCTCGATCTCGTTCGGCGGGAACTCTGTGTCGTCGCCGTTTGCGCCTTGGCGGAACAGGATCGGCAGCTCCACTCGCATTTTCATGGGGCGCTGCATGTCGGCGCCACTCCGTCGCAGGTGCTCGGAACGCTCGATGCACTCAGCGACCTTCTTGATGACGACACACTGCGGCGGTACCGCATGTTGTGGAATCATGTGCGCCACGCACACACTGAACAGGCCCAGGGGCCGTCATGAGCGTTCACAACGATTTCATCGACCGCGTCGTCGTCCGAATCGCCGCCGGGACCGGCGGCTCGGGCGCGACGTCATTCCGTCGCGAAAAGTTCGTTCCGCAGGGTGGGCCGGACGGCGGCGACGGTGGCATGGGCGGCAACGTCTACCTGCGTGCAGACGCCAATCTCACCACGCTGCTCGACTACACGTATCGCGATCGATGGGCGGCCGAACGTGGTCAGCATGGCGAGGGGAACAACAAGACCGGGCGGAGTGGTGCCGACATCATCATGCCGGTGCCGCCGGGCACGATCGTCCTCGATGCAGAAACGAATGTACAGCTTGGCGAGGTCCTGGAGCACGGCCAGCAGATTCTGATTGCCAAGGCCGGTCGCGGCGGCAAGGGCAACGCGTTCTTCGCCACGGCAACGCACCAGTCACCGCGCGAGTGGCAGCCCGGTGAGGAGGGCGAGGAGCGGCAGGTCATCCTCGAACTCAAGCTGATCGCCGACGTCGGCCTCGTCGGCGCCCCGAATGCCGGCAAGTCGACGTTGCTGTCGGTCATCTCGGCGGCACGTCCGAAGATCGCGGCGTACCCGTTCACCACGCTGTCGCCCAATCTCGGTGTGGTCCCGATGAGTGACCATCGCAGCTTCGTCGTGGCCGACATCCCCGGCATCATCGAGGGCGCGTCCACGGGCAAGGGCCTCGGACTGCAGTTCCTGAGGCACATCGAGCGCACACGCATCCTGGCGTTCATCATCCCGATCGACGCCATGGACTGGCAGGCGGAGTACGACCAGCTCCGCGCGGAGATCACGTCGTACTCGGCCGAGCTGGCCGCCACGCCGCACTTCGTGGTCTTCTCGAAGCTGGACCTGATGGGCGAAGACGACTACGTGCCTGAACTCGACGCGCCGGGCGCGTTTGCGATCATCTCGCTCAGCGCCGCCAACCGCACGCATCTGGATCACTTCCTTGATACCTGCTGGCGCAAGCTGCTGTCGATGCGGCACGCGAACGACGCCGCGACGCGGGCCGCGGAGCAGGTGCTGCCGTGATCACGATCGATGCGACCTGAGCCCACGGCCGTCGCGGCGCGCGCGGCGCTGACGTTGCTTGGCCTGCCCCGCATCGGAAACGGGGAGTGGCATCGTCGGGTGCGGGAACACGGGAGCGCGGCGGCGGCGCTCTCGCGCGTCGGCGAGCGTGCGGCGCTGGCCGCCGCGACGGCCGAGGCGGACGCGGCGATCACCGGTGCGCAACGGCTTGGCGCGACGATCATCGTGCATGGCGACGCGGCCTACCCGCCCGCACTGCACGACCTCACGGCGTGCGAGCAGGCTGACATCACGCCTGCGCCGCCGGTGCTGTACGCGCTGGGCAATCTCGATCTGCTGCGTCGGCCCGCGGTCGCGATCGTTGGAACGCGCCACGCCACCGCGACCGGACTCCGCGCGGCGGAGCGGATCGCGCGCGACTGTGCCGACGCCGGTGTGCTGATCGTGAGCGGCCTGGCGCGCGGCATCGACGCCGCGGCGCACGCCGGAGCCCTTGGCATCAGCGGCGCGACCGCGGCCGTCATCGGCACCGGCCTCGACGTTGCATATCCCGCCGACCATCGCGGGATGCAGGGGCGGATCGCGCGTGCGGGATTGCTCCTCACCGAGTCACCGCCGGGGCAGCGCGCCACGCGTGGGTCGTTCCCGGAGCGAAATCGCCTGATTGCGGCGCTCGCGCAACTCACCATCGTGGTCGAGGCAGGGCACAAGAGTGGAGCGCTGCTCACCGCGCGGGCGGCCAATATGCTCAACCGGGCCGTCGCCGCGGTGCCTGGCGCGTTCGATTCCGCGTCGTGCCTCGGCTCCAATGGACTGCTGCGTGATGGAGCGCATGTCATCGCGACGACTGATGACGCACTGGCGCTGCTGCAGGTCGCTCGTCCCGATCGCAACGTCACCGCCGTGCCGCCCAGCCTGTCGCCCACGGAGCGCGCGATCTGGGAGGTGCTCGGCGCAACGCCGCTGGATCTCGATCTCGTGGTGGAACGCGCAGGATGGGCCGCCGATGCCTGTCTCGCGGCTGTCACGACGCTCGAACTGCGCGGCCTGGTTCGTGCGACACATGCCGGCGCATTGCAGCGCGCATGAACCGGCCGCCGACGCGTGTGTATGTGCATGTCCCGTTCTGCGCGCGGCGTTGCAGTTACTGCGATTTTGCCATTGCCGTCCGACGAGAGGTGCCGGTGTCGGAGTATCTCGCGGCGCTCGAAGCGGAGTTGGGCACGCGATTGACCGCGAACGAATCGCCCCAGCCGATCGAAAGTCTCTATTTCGGCGGCGGAACGCCCTCACACCTGGGGCCTGACGGCGTGGCGCGACTGCTCGACGTGCTGCGACGATGGTTCACGTGGGACGCCGATGCCGAGGTCACGCTGGAGGCGAATCCGGATGATGTGACGGCATCGGCGACCGTCGCCTGGCAGGCGGCAGGCATCACCCGCGTTTCACTCGGCGCCCAGACATTCGATCCTGCCGTGTTGGCGTGGATGCACCGGTCGCATTCCACGGAGCAGATCGACGTGGCCGTGCAACTGCTGCGCGATGCAGCCTTCGCCAGCTGGAGCTTTGATCTCATATTCGCGCTGCCGGACGCGCTGAAGCGTGACTGGGCGCGCGATCTCGATCTGGCACTGGCCAAGGCACCACCGCACCTGTCCCTCTATGGGCTCACGGTCGAACCCCACACCGCACTGGGCCGGTGGAGCGAGCGCGGGGAGGTACAATCGGTCGATGAGTCGACGTACGAGACGGAGTTCCTGCGCGCACATACCGCGGCGGCCACGGCGGGGTACGATCACTATGAGGTGTCGAACTTCGCAAAACCGGGGCATCACGCGCGGCACAACCGGGCGTACTGGCAGGGCACGCCATACTTCGGATTCGGGCCGTCTGCGCACGGCTTTGACGGCGCCCGTCGTCGGTGGAACCACGCTGCCTATGCCGCGTGGCGGATGGCCGCCGTCGCCGGCCTCGACCCGGTGTCGGGGAGCGAGTCGATCGGACCGACGGAAGCCGACGTGGAGTCGGTGTACCTCGGACTGCGGACCACGGCGGGCTTCGAGCTCCGGCCGGGCGACGAGGCGATCGTCGGCCGTTGGGTCGAGGCCGGATGGGCTCGGGTGGCAGGGAATCGGGTGGTCCTCACCCCACTGGGCTGGCTGCGGCTGGACAGTCTTGCGGCCGCCCTCACTGCCGCTAGCGCCTTCAAGTAGCTAGCTGTTGAGTATGTCCATGCAGCCTGAACTCACGGATCGCGAGCGATTGGTCCTCGAAGCCGTCATCCAGAGTTACGTGGAGACGGCCGAACCAGCTGCGTCGCGAACCCTGTCGCGCCGCTTCGGGCTTGGCGTGTCGCCGGCCACGATTCGCAACACCATGAGCGATCTGGAGGAGAAGGGCTTCCTCTTCCATCCGCACACCTCGGCCGGTCGCATTCCGACCGACCTGGCGTACCGGGCGTACGTCGACGCCCTGCTCAAGGTGCCGGTCCTGAAGACCGCCGAAGAAGCGGTGCTCGGCGAGGAGATCAGCGGCGCCAGCACCGCCATCGAGTCGATCCTGCGTCGGGCGGCGCAGTCACTCGGCGTACTGACGCAGGAGCTCGGGGTGGCGCTCGGGCCGCAACTCGACGCGGCGATCCTCAAGCGGGTCGAGTTGGTGCGGTTGGCGAGTGATCGCCTCCTGATGGTGCTCGCGCTCGAGCGTGGCGTCGCCCGGTCGATCTACATCGAACTGCCGATCGAAATCCCCGACGACGCGATCGGTGCGGTGGGATTGGTCCTCAATGAGCGACTGGGCGGGTTGACGCTTCGTGAGATCCGTTCGTCGCTGGCGGTGCGGCTTCGCGACGCGCAAACGCATGTGGATGCCGCCGAGCTGCTGAACATCTTCGTCGAGGAAGGCGAGCAGTACTTTGCCAGTGCGGCGAGGACGGAAGACGTGGCGGTGGTCCTCGGTCAGCCGTCGCTGCTGGCGGAGCACCCGGAGTTTGCCACCGGCGACAGCATGCGGAAGCTGCTGGCGTTCACGGAGGCGCCGGCGCACATCGCCGACGTGCTGCGGAGCCGTTCACCCCAGCCGGGAATCACCATCACGATCGGGAACGAGCACGGCGACCCGCTGCTCAACCGATTCACGATCGTCACGGCCGAATACCATTTCGGGTCGCTCAGTGGTGTCATCGGCGTGATCGGCCCCACGCGCATGCCGTATCGCAAGGTCATCTCATTGGTTGGCCACGCCTCGCGACTCGTGTCGGACATGTTGTAGGCGCGAGCGAGGGTACGACCGTCCAATGCCCTCGCCCCCCGCCGACCGGCTGGCTGGCGTCATCCGCCTGATCTGGCGATCTTGCCACATCATGTGATGAGCCCGGCTCCACAGGGCCGGGCTGACGTGCGCTGCGCCGGATCGTTCCGGCGCCCGATTTCTCTCCTGATGTGACCGATGGCTGACTATTACGCGACTCTGGGCGTCGAGAAGACGGCGTCTGAAGACGAGCTCAAGAAGGCATACCGCAGGTTGGCGATGCAATACCACCCCGACAAGAACGGGGGGGCCAAGGAAGCGGAAGAGAAGTTCAAGGAGATCACGGAAGCCTATGACGTGCTTCGTGACCCGCAGAAGCGCGCGGCGTACGACCGTTATGGCGAGGCGGGGCTGCGTGGTGGCGCGCAGGGCGGCGGATACCAGCACGTCGACCTGAGCGAAGCGCTGAACATCTTCATGCGCGACTTCGGCTTTGGCGCCAGCGACATGTTCGGCGGACGCGGTGGCTCGAGCGGTGCACGCCAGGGCGGTGACATCAAGGTCGGTGTTCCCCTCACGCTTGCCGAAGTCGCGACGGGCATCGAGAAGGACATCGCCCTCAAGGTGCTCGATACCTGTGAGACGTGTACCGGCAGTGGCGCCGAAGCGGGGTCAACACCGCAGCGCTGCGCGACGTGCGGTGGCACCGGCGAGGTGCGTCGGGCGCAGCGAAGCTTCTTCGGTCAGTTCGTGAGCGTTGCGGCCTGTCCGACGTGCAGCGGTGAAGGCACGGTCGTCGCGTCACCGTGCCGGAAGTGCAAGGGCGATGGACGTGTGCGTGTGGAAAAGACGATCCATGTGCGCATTCCGGCCGGCGTCGCCACCGGCCAGTACATGACGCTGCGCGGCGTGGGGAATGTGGGCGCACGTGGCGGAGGGAAGGGCGACGTGCTGGTGGTGTTCGAAGTGGAGGACAATCCACGGTTCGAGCGCGACGAGGAGGATCTGTACACCGAAGTGCTGGTGACATATCCGCAGCTGGTCATGGGTGTGGAACTGACCGTTCCTGGCGTGACCGGCAACGAGTTCAAGCTGAAAGTGCCCGCAGGCACCCAGAGTGGGCATCTCTTTTATCTGCGGGGGAAGGGGCTGCCGCGTGTGAACGCGAGTGGCACCGGCGACATGCACGTTCGGGTGCAGGTGTGGACGCCTGCGACGGTGTCGGATGAAGAGAAGAAACTGCTCAAGCGGCTCGCGGAACTGCACGGGAATGCACCAACGGAGCGCAACAAGACCTTCTGGTCGCGCATGAAAGAAGCGTTGGGCGCATGACGGCGACCGCCTGGCAAACGCTGCGAGTCACGCCTTCGCGTGACACCGTGCGCGATGCCGTCGCGGCCGCGCTCTTCAGCGGCGGTGCCGAGGGGTTGCTGGAAGATGGCGCGAGTTTCGTGACGCACGTTCCCGATGATCACGACCTGATCCATCTGAGGGCCGAGGTCGTCCGCGCAGATCCGGCAGCACAGATCCTGGTGACACCACTCGATGCGTCGACCGCTGCGCCGGAGCTGCATGGCACGGTGCAGGCACATGATCTCGGGGCGTTCGTGATTACACCGCCATGGCTCGCCGATCAGTTCGACCCGGCCCGCACGATCGTCGTCGAACCGGGCATGGCATTCGGTACGGGTGAGCATGCGACGACACGAGGCGTGTTGCGATTGCTGCCCGCGGTATTGCGAACCGGCGATCTGGTTGCCGATCTCGGCGCCGGAAGCGCCGTGCTCGCGATTGCCGCGGCGAAAGGCGGCGCATCGCAAGTCGTGGCGATCGAGCTGGATGACGATGCGATGTCAAATGCCGAAGACAACGTCGTGCGCAATGGGGTTGCGGACCGGGTGCATCTGTTGTGTGGTGACGCCGCGGTGCTCCTTCCGTTTTTTGCACCGGTACGCGTCGTACTCGCCAACATCATCTCGAGTGTGCACGTCGAGATGCTGCCGGTGGTGGAGCGGTGCCTGGCCGACGATGGCGTGGTGATCATCAGCGGGATCCTGCAGTCAGAACGCGTCGAGCTGGAGGGTCACCTGCGCGCGACGGGGTGGCACGTCATCGCCGATGACAGCGAGGGGGAGTGGTGGAGCGCGACCATCGTCCGGGCGTAGCGCACTTCTTCTCCGCCGAGCCCTTGCTCGTGCCGGGCGCCCTGGTGCTCGGCGAGGACTCGGCGCACCATGCGCGCGTCCGTCGACTGGCCATCGGAGCGCCAGTGACGGTCCGCGACGGCAGCGGAACCACCGCCAGCGGTGCCTTGATCCGAATGGCGAAGCATCATCTCGAACTCGAAATCGAGGCGCCGCGCTGCCCCCCGCAACTGCCACCCGTACACGTGCTCGTGCCAGTGGCTGACAAGGAGCGCATGTTGCTGCTGGCGGAAAAAGCAACCGAGTTGGGTGTGACCACCTGGCGGCCTGTATTATGGCGCCGCTCGCGGAGCGTCGCGGGGCGCGGCGAGGGGCCAATGTTCGCGCAGAAGGTGGAGGCGAGGATGATCGGGGCTCTGCTGCAGAGCGAAGGGGCGTGGTTGCCGCAGCGGTTCACCGAATCGAATGCCGAACGCGCGATTGCCGCCCTGCCTGCCGAGGGTACGCGCCTGCTGCTCGATCCGGAGGGGGCACCGATCGCCTCCCTGACACTGACTTCACCGGTGGTCATTGCCGTGGGGCCTGAAGGCGGTTTCGAGAGTGATGAAACGGAGAAGCTGCTCGAGGCCGGGTTCCAGCGCGTGGCGATCGCGGGCGGTATCCTCCGGATGGAGACCGCCGCGATTGTCGCGCTCGGTGTCGTCCGGTCACAACTCGCTGTCGGCCTGAATGGAGCCCCGCATGACTGACTGTCTGTTCTGCCGGATCGCGCGCAAGGAAATCCCCGCACAGATCGTCGCGGAAACGGATGACTGCCTCGGCTTTCGGGACATCAGCCCTCAGGCCCCGACGCATGTGCTGGTGATCCCGAAGGTGCACGTCGCCTCGGTGGCGGGGGTGACCGACCCGCTCGTGGTTGGCCGGATGGTGCTGCTGGCGGCGGAGATCGCGCGGTCCCTGGGCGCCGAAGCGGCCGGCTACCGGCTCGTGATCAATGCTGGTGCGGACGGCGGCCAGACGGTGCACCACCTCCACGCGCACCTGCTGGCGGGCCGACCGCTGCGGTGGCCGCCGGGCTGAGGCTGACGTCGCCTTGGCGGAACTCCTGGCGACGGCACATCGCCCGAATTGGCCAAGTCATTGACGCAACGTGCGTTAGGCGGCTAGCTTCAAAGGCTAACCTCACAGATCTCGAACCGGCGCGACCAACGCCACGAAGGGGGGAAGAAGCTTTTGGCAGAAGTCGTCATCCACGAAGACGAGAACTTCGAGCGCGCGCTCAAGCGGTTCAAGAAGAAGTGCGAGAAGGCAGGAATCCTGTCGGATCTCCGCAAGCATCGTCACTATGAGAAGCCGTCTGAGAAGCGCAAGCGCAA
>JANMHB010000020.1:0-12899 GCA_031374935.1 Gemmatimonadaceae bacterium
CTCGCCGAGCGGGCGCGGGCGGCCGCGGCGCGTGCCCGCGCCCTCGACCCGGGGGGCGCGCAGGGACATCTGGCGAGGGGTGTCTACCACCAGCTGGTGCAGGGCGACTATAGGCGCGGTTTGGCGGAGACCGAGGCAGCGGCGCGCGCCGCCCCGGGCGACGCCTCCACCGCGGTCAGTGTAGGAATGGCCCAGCGGGGGCTGGGGCAGTTCGAGCCCGCGCTGTCCAGCTTCCGCCGGGCGGCTGTGCTCGACCCGCGCGATCCCTTCGTGCACCTGTACGTCGCGAACACGCTCCTCAATCTGCGGCGCTATGACGAGGCGCGCGCGAGCGCCGCGCGTTTCTTGGCACTCGCGCCGACGAACACCTCCGCCGTCCTGACCCGTATGTCGGTAGAGCTCGGCCGGGGCGACTTGCCGGGGGCGCGGCGTGTGCTCGCCGACGCCGCGGGCGACGTCGCGCCCGCGGCGCTCGCCGCCGCGATGGCGACCTTCGGGGATATGGGCTGGGTTCTTGACGACGCGGGGCAGCGCCTCGCTCTCTCGCTCGGGCCGGAGGCCTTCGACGGGGACCGGGCGCAGTGGGGCATTGTGCGCGCGCAGCTGCACCACTGGCGCGCGGACACGGCGCAGGCCCGCGTGTGGGCCGACACGGCGCGCGTACATTTCGCCCGGCAATTGCGGGCTGCGCCCAAGGACGCAGTGTTGCACGGCCTGTACGGGCTCGCGCTGGCGTACCTCGGGCAGCGCCCCGAGGCGGCGACTGAGGCTGAGCGCGGCGTGGCGCTTATGCCTGTCGCGCGAGCGCCCGAAGCGGCACCCTACCTCGAGCACCTGCGTGCGCGCGTCTACATGCTCGTCGGCGACCGCGAGCAGGCGCTGAATGCGCTTGAGCAGGTGCTCGCGGGGCCGTCCGACGTATCGGGAGCGATGCTCAAGATCGACCCGTCGTTTGCCTCGCTGCGGGGCGATCCGCGCTTCGAGCGGCTGACGGCGGCCCGATGACCGACAACCGGACAGCCGCCTGCGGTACTCACGCCCCAACTCGCGCGGCGTGACATGACCGACGTCCTCCGCGAGCAATTGCAGTTGGCGCTGGGCACCGGGTACACGCTGGAGCGCGAGCTGGGCGGTGGCGGCATGAGTCGCGTATTCGTGGCACGCGACGTGGCCTTGCATCGCGACGTGGTGGTGAAGGTCCTGCACCCCGACCTCGCCGCGGGTCTCTCCGCCGAGCGGTTCACGCGCGAGATCCAGCTCGCCGCCAGCCTGCAGCAGGCGAACATCGTCCCGCTGCTCTCGGCCGGCGCAACCGATGGGCTGCCGTACTACACGATGCCATTCGTGAAGGGGCGCTCGCTCCGCGAGCGGCTCGCACGCGACGGCACAGTGCCCATCACCGAAGCGATCTCCATCGTCCGGGACGTGGCGCGAGCCTTGAGCTACGCGCACGCGGAAGGGGTGGTCCACCGCGACATCAAGCCCGAGAACATCCTGCTCTCCGGCGACGCGGCGGTCGTCACCGACTTCGGCATCGCGAAGGCGCTGGCCGCGTCCAAGACTCAGGCGCCCGGCGGCACGCTGACTAAGACCGGGACGAGCATCGGCACGCCGGCGTACATGGCGCCGGAGCAGGCGGCGGGCGATTCGGCGACGGATCACCGCGCCGACCTCTATGCGCTGGGATGCGTCGCGTACGAGCTTCTGAGCGGCGCGGCGCCGTTCGCCGACCGCGCGCCGCGGCAGCTTCTCGCCGCGCACATGTCGGAGGTGCCCGCGCCGTTGGCTGCAACGCGCCCCGACGTCCCGCCCGCCCTCGCGCAGCTCGTCGCGCGGTGTCTCGAGAAGGATCCGGACGCCCGGCCCCAGACGGCGCGCGCGGTGCTCACGGCGCTCGACGCCGCGACGGGACCCTCCGCCCCGACGGCGTCCGGCGTGTCGGTAGTCCGCGCCCCACGCCGCCGGGCGCTCCTGGCCGGCGCTACGGTCGCGTTAGTCGCCGCGCTGGGCCTCGTTGGGTGGGTGCTGCGCACCCGCGCGTCGACACCGGCCGCGGCGACCACGTCCGCCAACGCCGCCCCTGCGTTGACGGCCGACGGCATCGCGGTGCTCCCGTTCGAGTCCTTGGGCGACTCGGCCGACGCATACTTCGCCGACGGCATCACCGACGCGGTGCGCGGCCGGCTCATGCAGCTCTCCGGCGTGCGGGTCATCGCACGCGCCAGCGTGCAGCAATACCGCGGCACGAGCAAGACGCCCGCCCAGATCGCCCGCGAGCTCGGTGTGCGCTACCTGCTCACCGGCACCGTGAGATGGGACAAGGTGCCTGCCGGAGGCACAGGGGCGGCGGCCCGCAGCCGCGTCCAGGTAAGCCCAGAACTCGTCGAGGTCACACCCGACGGCGCAGCGCAGGGCCGCTGGCAGCAGAGTTTCGACGCCGAGCTCCGCGACGTGTTCCGGATGCAGGGCGAGATCGCCGGGCGCGCGGTGGACGGCATGCACGTCGCCCTCGGGAGCACCGACCGCGCGCGCGTCGAGGCGGTGCCCGTGGCGGCCGACGCGGCGGGCTACGACCTCTACCTGCGCGGCGTGGCCGCCATCGACGGCGGGGCGAACTCCAGCACGCCGGCACTCCGCCGGGCGCTCGGCTACTTCGAGCAGGCGGTAGCGCGCGACACGAGCGTGGCCGAGTGGTGGGCGTCGCTCGCGATGACCGCCGCGCACCTTTACGGCGGCACGCCCGACCCGGCGCTCGCTGAGCGCGCGCGTGCAGCGGCAGCGCGCACCCGTGCCCTCGACCCGACCGGCGCGCCGGGGCACCTTGCAATGGGCGCCTATCACCGGCTGGTCAAGCGTGACAACGTCCGCGCGCTAACAGAGTACGAGGCGGCAACGCGCGCCGCGCCGGGCGACGCCGTCGCTGCGGCGGCGGTCGCCATCGCCCAACGCGCGGTCGGGCAGTTCGAGCCTGCCCTGGCCGCCTTCCGCCGGGCGGCAGTGCTCGACCCGCGCTCACCCGTCGCGCACTTGAACGTCGCGGCCACGCTGATCTGGCTGCGGCGCTATGACGAGGCGCGCGCGAGCGCCGCACGTTTCCTCGCGCTTACGCCGTCCAATCTCACCGCCGTTCAGGTCCGCGTGCTGACGGACTTAGCTCGTGGTGACCTCGCTGGCGCGCGGCGCGTGCTGGCCGACGCAGCAGGCGACGTCGCGCCCGCGGCGCTCGCCGCCGATATGGCGTTCGCGGATCTGGGCTGGAGTCTCGACGACTCTGGGCAGCGCCTCGCGCTCTCGCTCGGGCCGGACGCCTTCGATGGTGACCGGGCGCAATGGGGGATCGTGCGCGCGCAGCTTCACCACTGGCGCGGCGACACGGCCCAGGCGCGCGTGTGGGCTGACACGGCGCGCGTACACTTCGCCCAACAGCTTCGGGCCGCGCCCAGCAATGCGACGCTGCACGGCCTGCACGGACTTGCGCTGGCGTACCTCGGGCGGCGCGTCGAGGCGGCGGCTGAGGCCGAGCGCATTGTGGCGCTCATGCCCGTGGCGCAGGACGCCTTCGTTGACCCCTACGTCGACCACCTCCGCGCGCGCATCTACCAGCTCGGGGGCGAGCGCGAGAAGGCGCTCAACGCGCTCGAGCGGGTGCTCTCCGTGCCGTACTGGGTGTCGGGGGCGTCGCTTCGGATCGACCCGACATTCGCGCCGCTGCGGGGTCACCCGCGCTTCGAGCGGCTGACGGCGGGCCGATGACCGCCCGCCGGCACATAGCGCGGTGCGACATGATTGGCGCCTCCCGGTGTCCGGATGTCTTCCCGTCAGTTGTCCCAAACGTCTGTGCGCGTGCTGTCCGAACGTCCCTGCGTCTCGCGCACATATCGAACGAGCCGGAGGACGTGTAACGCGACCTCGCGCTTCTCATCTCGCGACAGCGGTTGGTCGATGATCAGCGCAAGGAGTAGTTCGGCGAGTGTGGGCATGCCGACATGATCGCGCGCGCCGTCAGTCGCTCGTCATCGTCGACCGATCCCTGATCCGCGGCGCGTCCACGTCAGGCGGGATCGCATGCCACCGGAACATCGCCAAGACGGCCTCGTAGTCGCCCGCCTCGAGCGTCTCGATGACCGTGCGCTCACGACCCGTGGCGTCCGCGAGCATCCGGTTCGGCTGCATGCTCATCGAGAGCAGCATGATCGGTGTGAAGTGCGGGTCCACGAGCGGCGCGAGCTCCAGCCAAACGCTGATCGGGATTGTGGACCCGGGGTGCGGCAGCTCGTTGCTGTCGCCGCGCGTGATGCTCGTGGCGGGCACTGCGACGTCGTCGCTCATGCGTACGCGCCGCTCTGCATCTGTCCGATGAGCGCGGAGACGACCGTGCGACCCTCGCTCGTCTCGATGAAGTCGGCCGGCCGGCGCCCGCCAAGTGCGGGGCTCGGCGCGTCCAAAAACGCGGCGACCCAGCGTCCTGCATCGAAGCCGTCGGGGTCCCCGGACTCCCGCACGATCTGCTCGACCTGGGCGATGAGCTGCGCGGTGAAGGTCAAGGGCTGGCGGCTGTTTGCGGTCATGGTGGCCTCACGGTGCACGGCGGTGATCGGATACACGGAAGAGCTCGCAATCGCGACCAGTGCGGCCGTGTGCGTGCCGGGATACGATGTCGCTCGCGGGCGCTGTCTGCCAGCTGGAGAAGCACGGGCACCTGACCGCTGTCAGAAGACTTCCGGCCCGTGTTTTGTCAGGAGACTTTGCGTGCCACCGTAGAACACTTCGCGGTCACGGCAGCTTCGTCACCATTGCGCGCGTCGCCGGCAGCATCCGATTCCCATCCGACGTCCTGCTCGTCGTTGCGATGAATCCATGCCCATGCGGCTTTGCCGGACATGCGACAATCGCCTGTCAGTGTGACGAGCGCGCACTCACCCGATATCGCCGCCGGCTTTCCGGACCGCTCGCCGATCGCATCGATCTGCACGTCCCCGTCGGCGCGGTGCCGCTGACAGCGCTCGATACCGACGCTCGGCCAGCCGAATCGCCCGCCATTCGTGCGCAAGTCACCGAGGCCAGACGCCTGCAGTGGGAACGATTCGGCGCACTGAACGCCACCGTCAGCAACCGACGTCTCGCCGCGACAGGACACTTCCAGCCCGAGGCCCTGACGCTGCTCCGGACCGCCAGCGAGCGGCTCGGCCTGTCGGCACGCGCCTGGCACCGCACACTGCGCATCGCACGCACGATTGCCGACCTGTCGGAGCAGAGCACGGTCTCGGCCACAGCTGTGGCAGAAGCACTACGGTTTCGACGGACCGGCGGCCCCGCGCCCGCACCGGCTGCACCGGCAATGTCCTCGCGCACGACCACCGGTGAAGGCGCACTCGTCACATCCAGGGGAAGTGCGTGACCAGCACGCCCCTCCGGGCACAGACCGTGCTCTGGGGTGATAACTTGGCGGCAGCACGATGCGGACGATGGCCCCCTCTCCGCCGGGCGCCCCACTTCGCCCCCGCTCCCCGCGCATGCCCGAACCAACCGTCGTGCCACCACGCAGCCTGTCGCCAGACCCCAGAGCATCGGGCGCCCAGGAACTGCGCGTGCTCGGTGGGACCGAATCGGGTCAGAAACGGATGTTTCCGGCCATTGGCGCCGCGATGCGCGCCACCATCGATACGCTCACCGCGCTTGGCGATTCCGTCATCGTCACCGCGGGTGACGGGTCGGTCTTGCAATGGACGGACTCGGCTGAGTCCGTGCTGGGCAGGAGGGCTGACGAGGTCATCGGACGTTCGCTGGTCGCATTGCTCGATCCGATTCCGGCAGGAGAGCCGACCGCGCGCGCCGCCCCGCTGCTCAGTGCCGCGCACTGGCAGGGTGCCGCGATGGTCCTGCACCCCGAGAAAGGCCGGATCACCGTCCATCTCTCGCTCACCCACCTGCCGATCAGCGACAGCGTCGATGCCGGGCTCGACGGCATCGTCCTTCGTGTCCGGCCGTTTCCCGAACGCCTCGCACCGCGCGCCCCCGGCGCGCTCGATCCGGCGCTCCTCGAGCACGCACTCGAACACGTCGACAACATCGTGCTGATCACCGCCGGAAGCGTCGCGAATCCGGCCAAGGCGCGCATCGTCTACGTCAATCAGGCGTTCGAGCGGATCACCGGATACCGACGGGATGAAGTGCTCGGTCGCTCGCCAGCGCTTCTGCGCGGCCCTGATACCGATCGCACCGCGTCGGACCGCATCGACGGGGCCGTGCGCGATCGACAGCGCGTGCGCGAAGTGCAGCTCAACTACTCCAAACGGGGTGACCCGCTCTGGCTCGATGTGGAGGTCATTCCCGTCGACCGCCCCGATGGCGAATACATGCAGTGGATCGTGGTCGAGCGGGACCTGACTGCGCAGAAGGGGCACGAGGTCGCCCTGCGCGCGCGCGAGGAACGTCTCCGGCTGGCGCTCAACGCCGTTTGGGACGGGCTGTGGGACTGGCACGTGCCAACCGGCTACTGCTACTACGCGCCACGCTGGTATTCGATGCTCGGTTTCGCCGAACACTCGCTGCCGCCGCACATCGACACCTTCCTCGACCTCCTGCATCCGCAGGATTTACCTGCCTGCGAAAAGCTGTTGCGCGATCACTTCGAGGGGAGGGCTGACACCTATTCGGTCGAAGTCCGTCTGCGCACCGTCGACAATCAGTGGCGCTGGGTGCTCACGCGCGGGACGGTCGTCGAACGCGATCAGCATGGCCGCCCCGTACGCATGGTCGGCACGCACACGGACATCGCCGAGCGAAAGCAGGCCGAGCTCGCGTTGCACACGAGTGAGGATCGATTCCGGACGCTCACGATGGCGTCACCACTCGGGATCTTCCTTGCCGACGCGACCGGTGCCTCCACATTCATCACGCCGCGCATGCGTGACGTGTGGCAGGTGCCCGTCGATGCACTGCTCGGCGACGGATTCCGCACGGCAGTCCATCCGGATGATCGCGCACGCGTCCACGCGGCGTGGCGGAAGGCCGTGCGCGATGGCCTCGGGCTTGGCATCGAGTATCGGGTGCAATGCCCCGATGGCGACGTACGATGGGTGAGCGAGCGGACGGCCGCCCACCGTGACGGCAACATCGTGGCCGGCTTCGTCGGGACCGTGGAAGACATCACCGCGCAGAAGGCGGCCGAGGCAGACCGGCGGCGCCTCGAAACGCAGATGCAGCACGCGCAGAAGCTGGAAAGCCTTGGCGTGCTGGCGGGCGGCATTGCGCACGATTTCAACAACCTGCTGGTTGGCATTCTCGGCAACGTCAGCGTGGCGCTCGCCGATGTGGCGACCGGTTCGGACACGCACGAACTGCTCGGTGACATCGAGCTGGCGGCCCGACGCGCGGCGGAGCTCACGACACAGCTGCTCGCCTACGCCGGCAAAGGACGATTCAATCTGCAGCTGATCGATCTCTCGGCCGCCGTGCGCGAAACGTCGTCCCTGCTGCATTCTGCCATCTCGAAACGTGCCACCCTGACGCTGAATCTTGCCGCCGAGCTGCCGATGATCACCGGCGACGGAACGCAGATCCGCCAGGTGATCATGAACCTCCTGACGAACGCGTCCGAGGCACTGGAGGAGCATCCGGGCGACATCGTCCTGTGCACCGGGTGCATGAGCGCGGATCGCGCGTACCTGGCGGAGTGTCTCGCGGCGGACGACACCGGTCCCGGCGAGTTCGTCTACGTGGAAGTGACCGACACCGGTATCGGAATGTCGGCCGACACACTGTCGCGCATCTTCGACCCGTTCTTCAGCACGAAGTTCACCGGCCGCGGGCTGGGACTTGCCGCCACCCTCGGCATCGTGCGCGGGCATCACGGCGCGCTGCACGTGCGTAGTGCGCCCGGCGAGGGGACGGTGTTCCGGATTCTGTATCCGGCCGCCACGCAGCAGGCGCCTGTGGTGTCGCCGATCGGTGCGCTGGCCACCGGCACGCGCACCGGGACGATCCTGCTGGTGGACGATGATCCGTTTGTCCGCGACGTCGCCACCCGGATGCTCGAGCGTAGTGGATATCGTGTGATCGCCGCGGTGGACGGCGACGACGGACTGCGCCAGTTCGAGGCGGCGGACGCAGAGATCACCGCGATGGTGCTCGATGTCACCATGCCGCATCTCTCCGGCACCGATGTCATGGCGGAACTGCGCCGCCGCGGGCATTCGGTGCCGATCGTGCTGGCAAGCGGCTACACCGCCGAATCGCTGACGGCGCCCGCCACCGGCGAACCATTGCCGGTGTTCGTGCAGAAGCCGTATGTCACGCGCGAGCTGCTCGCCGGGATCGACGAGGCATTGGCGCGCCGCGCGGCAGAGCGGACGTAGCCACCGGCTCGGCTGCCGATCGGCGCGCGTCGCGCTAACCTTCGGGGTCGCGCGGGTGCGCGGCGCAGTCAGCCTTCTGCATTCATGGAGCCGATCGACGTGTTTGGGTGCTTTCGCCGCCTCGTCAGCCTTGTCATCCTTGCCGTCGTCGCCGTCGCGGCGTTCGCGACCCGCGATGTGTGGTTGCCACGCCTGCGGACGGCGCTTGGCTCAACCGCGCGACCCACAGCCGATGCGCCGGCAGACCGCGCCGCGTCAGCGGCGTCGGACACTGGATGGGCCGCGCTGTCGTATTCCGGCACGGAAGGGGGCCGACGCGCCCTCACCCGGCTGCAGCAACCCCGCGGTCCCGCCTACGTGTCACTCTCCGCCTCAGAGTTCGCGTCCGCCGTCCTCGATTCGCTGTCCGCCCAGCTGCCTCCCAGCACCGACAGCGTCTTGGTGCGGGCGGTCGGCAGCGAGTTCCAGGTGCGCGGATCGGTGAAGCTGGGTGACCTCGGTGGCCGAGCCGTGCTCGGGCCACTGGCATCGATGGTCGGTGACCGCGAGCGACTCACGCTGGGCGGAACACTCGAACCGACGTCGGTACCCGGGGTAGCGCAATTCAAGCTGACGCGTGTGATGGTCGGCGACTTCGCGCTGCCGAGCCCTGTCGTTCCGCGTCTGGTGAAGGCGCTGAAGCGTCAGTCCGGCGCGGTTGGCGTCGAGTCCAGCGCCCTGCCTATCCGCCTGCCGGCGGGCGTCGTCGACGTCCGCGTGTCGCAGGGAAAAGTCACGCTCTACCGCGCCGCACCGTGAACCGACGCATTCTCGTCATCGATGATGAAGCCCCGATCCGCTCGGCGCTCGGGCAGCTGCTGGAGTACGAAGGCTACGAGGTGCAGACGGTGTCGAACGGCGCCGATGGCCTGGCGGCGTACGAGACGTTCCATCCGCATCTCGTCTTCAGCGACGTGAAGATGGCCGGCATGGATGGCCTCGACGTGCTCCGTGCCCTGCGCGCCAGAGACTCGCGCGCACTGGTCGTCATGATCAGCGGGCACGCCACCCTGGCCACCGCCGTCGAGGCCACGCAGGCCGGCGCCTACGATGTGATGGAGAAGCCGCTCGACACCGATCGCATCCTGGTGCTGTTGCGCAACGCGCTGCGGCATCTCGATCTCGAGGAGGAGAACGCGACCCTGCTCGAGAAGCTCGATGCACGGCGCGAGATCGTCGGCCAGAGCCATGCCATCATCGCGTTGCTGGAACGCATCGACAAGGTGGCCGCCACACCGGCGCGGGTGCTGATCACCGGCGAAAACGGCACCGGCAAGGAGCTCGTGGCCCGCGCCGTGCATCGCGGCTCGAGCCGCGCGAAGAAGCCCTTCGTCGAGGTGAACTGTGCCGCCATTCCGGGCGAGTTGATCGAGAGTGAACTGTTCGGCCACATGCGTGGCTCCTTCACCGGCGCCGTCGCGGATCGTCCCGGAAAGTTCGAGCAGGCCGACGGCGGCACGCTGTTCCTCGATGAGATCGGCGACATGTCGCTGGCCGCGCAGGCCAAGGTGTTGCGCGTGCTGCAGGATGGCGTGGTGACGCGCATCGGCGGCACCAAGCCGGTGCAGGTCGACGTCCGGGTCCTGGCCGCCACCAACAAGGAACTCGAGCACGAGATTGCCGAAGGCCGATTCCGCGAAGACCTGTTCTACCGCCTGAATGTCGTGCCGATCAGCGTTCCGCCGCTGCGTGAACGGCGGGAAGACATCCCGCTGCTGATCGCGTTCTTCGTCCAGCAGATGGCGCGTCGTGACGGCATCGCCCCACGACGGTTCGCCCCCGACGCGGTGCAGGCGCTCTCGGAACTCGAGTGGAGTGGCAATGTGCGCGAGCTGCGAAACACGGTCGAGCGGCTCCTGATTCTTGCCAGTGGCGATGGCATTGCGGTGGCCGATGTGCACCGGCTCGTCGGTCGCCCGAGTGCGGATACCGCCGGACTCGGCGCGCTGATGCAGTGCAAGAGTTTCGAGGACTTCAAGCTGGCGGCGGAGGAGGCGTTCCTGCGCGTGAAACTTCGGGAGCACGACTGGAACGTGAGCGAGACGGCACGGGCGCTCGACATGCCGCGCTCGAATCTGTACAAGAAGATCGAACGCTACGGTCTGGTGCGCGCGGGCATGGCGGCCACCTGATGTCGCGGGTGAATCGATTCGGGCAGCCGATCGGCGACGCCATCCTCAACTGGCATCCGCCGGCGCTGCCTGCGCACGAGACGATGCGCGGGCAGCGCTGTGATCTCGAGCCGCTCGACCTCGAGCGACATGGTGATGCGTTGTTCGAGGCGAACGAACGCGGCGACGGCAGCAACTGGACCTATCTCTTCGCCGAGCCGCCGCCCTCGCGCGAGGCCTACCTCGCGTACATGCGCGCGACGTTCACGGGGCCTGATCCACTCTGCTACGCCGTGCTCGATCGGACGACGGCTCTGGCGGTGGGTGTGGCGAGCTACATGCGCATCGTGCCCGAGCACGGCTGCATCGAGGTCGGACACATCAACTTCTCGCCCGTGCTGCAGCGGACGCCAGTGGCGACCGAGGCGATGTACCTGATGATGCGCCACGTCTTCGAGCTCGGATACCGTCGCTATGAGTGGAAGTGCGACTCGCTCAACGCCCCGTCGCGGGCGGCGGCGCAACGGCTGGGCTTTTCGTTCGAGGGGGTGTTTCGCCACGCCATCGTGTACAAGGGGCGGAACCGCGACACCGCCTGGTACTCGATCACCGATGCCGAATGGCCGGCCATCCGCTTGGCGTTCGAACAGTGGCTCGATCCAGCCAACTTCGATGCCCACGGCTCGCAGCGGGGGCAACTGCGGTGGCTGACTGCGAAACTGCTTCGCGCCGTGGGCTGACGCCGGCTCCCAGCCTGTCCACCGCCGTCGGGTGCGACCTGGCGGCCAAGGCCACGTGACACCGGCGCTAGGTTTCGGCGTCTGCGGCCGACCACCGGTGTCGGCACGTCCCATTCCTGTGCTGTCTCCATGCCTGACTTCCAGAACTACATCGCGGGCCAGTGGGTCGCCCCGTCATCGGGTGCCTGGTTCGAGAACCGTAATCCCGCGGACACCACCGATCTGATCGGCCGCTTCCCTCGGTCGAGCGCCGCTGACGTCGATCGCGCCGTCGTCAGCGCCGCGAAGGGTTTCGCCGCATGGAAGGCAGTTCCGGCGCCGGCCCGTGGTGATGTGCTCCGCCGAGTGGGGGACCTGCTGACGGCGCGGAAGGAAGAGCTGGCGGACCTGATGACCCGCGAGATGGGCAAGCCGCTGGCGGAGACTCGCGGCGATGTGCAGGAAGGGATCGACACGGCGTACTATGCCGGTACCATGGGCCGGCAGCTGTTCGGCCACACGGTCCCGAGCGAGTTGCGGAGCAAGTGGGCGATGAGTTTCCGGCGACCGATCGGCGTCTGCGGCCTGATCACGCCGTTCAACTTTCCGCTCGCGATACCAACCTGGAAGAGTTTCCCGGCGCTGCTGTGCGGCAACTCGGTGATCTTCAAGCCGGCCGAAGACGTTCCGCACACGGTCGCCGTGCTGGTCGAGATCCTGCTCGACGCCGGCGTCCATCCCGAGGCGGTGCAGCTGGTCCACGGGATGGGCGAGGAAGTTGGCGCGGCGCTGGTGTCCCACCCCGACGTGGCCGTCATCTCGTTTACCGGCTCGACGGCGACCGGGTCGATCATCGGCGAAACCTGCGGACGGATGCACAAGCGTCTGTCGCTCGAGATGGGCGGCAAGAACGCGCAGATCGTGCTCGACGATGCGAATCTCGACCTGGCGCTGGAGGGTGTGCTCTGGGGCGCCTTTGGCACCACCGGACAGCGCTGCACCGCCACCTCGCGACTGATCCTGCAGGCGGGGATTCACGACCGCTTCCTCGATCGACTGGCCATGGCGGCATCGAAGCTGCGCCTGGGCGATGGCAGAACGGCTGGCACCGACGTCGGACCGGTCATTCACGACGACTCCCGCGCCAACATCGAGCAGTACGTCGAGATCGGCACCGCCGCCGGGCACACGCTGGTCACCGGTGGCGTGCGCGCCACGGGTGGGGAACTGGACCGGGGCTTCTTCTTCCAGCCGACGATCTTTGCCGGTGTGAAGGCGGGAGATCGCCTGGAGCAGGAGGAGATCTTCGGGCCGGTCCTGAGTGTGATCAAGGTGGCCGACGCCGATGAGGCGTTCCGCGTCAACAACGGTGTGCGCTACGGACTGTCCTCGTCGCTGTACACCGCCGACGTGAATCTCGCCTTCCGTGCACTGAATGAGTTGGACAACGGAATCACCTACGTCAACGCGCCGACGATCGGGGCGGAGGCACACATGCCGTTCGGCGGCGTGAAGCAGACCGGGAACGGCCACCGCGAGGGCGGCTGGACGGTCTTCGAGTTCTTCTCCGAGTGGAAGACGATCTACGTCGACTACAGCGGCAAGCTCCAGAGAGCCCAGATCGACGCGTAAAAAGCCGTTTTTGACCCATCTTGGCCGGGGGCGTCCGCCTT
>JANMHB010000045.1:0-59184 GCA_031374935.1 Gemmatimonadaceae bacterium
AGCAACCCAAGTTTCTCCACCCACTGCTGCGCCTCGAACCCGCTGCGATGCGGCACTTCAGGCAATCCGCCAAGCAGCGTCGGCCCATCCCGGTTGATCCGTTTCATCACGGCGAAGTATGCCGGCGGATCCGGCTGATCGCGCAGCACCTCGGCGACGAACGCATCTTCGGTCTGCGGCTGCAGCGCCCAGTTCACCAGCCGTTCATAGCCGAGTGTGGACTGCGGCACGGCACCGAGCGCGCGACCGCAGGCGCTGCCGGCGCCGTGACCTGGCCAGATCTGCAGATGGTCCGGCAGTGTCTTGAGACGCTGCAATGACTGATACAGCTGCCTTGCACTGGCGTCCATCGTGCCGCTCTGCCCTGCCGCGGTCTCGAGCAGATCGGGGCGGCCGACATCACCGACGAACAGAAAGTCACCGCTGAGCATCCCCATCGGGTGCTCCGTCACCGCGCCATCTGTGACGAGAAAAACGAGATGCTCGGGTGTGTGGCCCGGGGTGTGCACCGCCGTCAGCCGGATGTTGCCGATGGTGATCACACCACCGTCGACCAGCTCGACCGTGCGATCGTCCGCCGCGTAGGCATATCGCCAGTCGGGACCGCCACATCCACTGAGGTGGAGCTGTGCGCCGCTGCGGAAGGCCAGTTCGCGCGCGCCGCTGCAGTAGTCGGCGTGGATATGCGTTTCCGCCACCGCCGTGAGGCGCAGGCCCTCACGCTCGGCCAGGGCGAAGTACTGATCCACATCACGCACCGGGTCCACGACGATCGCCTCGCCCGTTGCCTGGCAGCCGATCAGGTAGCTCGACTGCGAGAGGGAGGTGTCGTAGAGGTGCTTGAAGATCATCGCGTCATTCAGTGAGTCTCGCCTTGGCGCGAGCAACGATCGGGAGCAGTATGGGGTCCGCATCCTTCCACTCGGCCGCCAGCACTGCACACCACTGCTGCTTCTGGGCAGGAGTGTCGGCCAGGTCGCAGAGGAGTTGCAGCGCGCGCGAGCGGAACGACGCTTCCGTCCACGCGCGACGAGGATCGGGCGAATCGGTCACACGCGAGAGCCAGACCCGGGCGGAATCGCGCTGCCCGAGATCGAGGTAGGCCTTGCCGAGGTGAAACGTCTCGGGCTGCGGGAACCGCAGGGCCTCGGGAGCCAGGGGTTGGAGCAGCCGCAGCGCTTCCTGCGGGCGCCCCTCGGCCAGCAGCACCTGCGCCTCGAGGCTGACCAGAATCGGTGACGAGACCGGTGGCAGCACACCGACGCCCTTCTGTCGCACGGCCTCGGCCCGATAGGCCGCGAATCGCCCGCGTGCCGCCTTGGCGTCGCCGGCCAGAATCTCGTCGAACACGAGGTTGAACATCGGCCGATCGGCCATGCGCCAGCGATCGACGCCGGATGTCACGAGGTAGGACTGGATGGCCGAGCGGATGCCCACGGTGTCGCCGGCGTACCACGCGCGATCGAGATACCGCAATCGCGCGGCGTCGCCGCGTGCCTCGCGCTGCCGCGCGCTGTCGGGGCTCTGCAACCAGCGGGTGTCCATCGAATCGTTCACCGCCCACGCCGCGGCGAGCATGCCGCGCATCGTAAACGCCGTCATGAGCATACGTTCGACGCGATCACGGCGGTGCGGCTCCTTGTCGACCGCGAGGCGGGCGCGCGCAAGGCGCTCGACCGCCGGCCAGTCTCGCTCGATGGACAGCCACGTCATCTCGTTGTCGTCGAGCCGCGCGACATTGGCCGGCGACGTGAACCGCCGTCGCATCTCGGCCCGCGCGCCGCGGGCTTCCGCCGTCCGCCCGCTGCCGTACGCGCCCCACACCAACCACGGCCACGCCTCGAAGTTCGAGGAATCGACCGCCACGAAACGCGCGCCGTACTCGCGCAGCCGCTCGAACATGCCGGCGTTGAGCGCCCCGCTGGCCAGATTATTGAGCGCGATGAAATTCGTGGGCTGTTCGTTGAGAATGGCGAGATACGCGGCGGTGGCTCGTCCCGGATTCTCCTCGACGTCGGTGAAATACGCCGCTTCGGCCAATCCGCGCTCCACCGGGGAGAGCCGGTCGCGCAGTTGATATGCGCGCGTGATCGCGGCCTTGCCGCGTACCACCCGCTCGTTGGAGTAGCCGTCTTCTCCACGGCCGCGCGAGAGCTTCACACCAAGGCGACGCCAAGCCATCGCGAAGTTCGAGTCGAGCGCGACCGCATCCTCCAGCAGTCCGATCTCGCGGCGGGGGTTCATGTCGCCGCTGGCCCCGTCACCAAGCCGGATGGCCTCGGTGTACTTGCGCAGCGCATCGAGCGATGTGGTGGTCACGCGTTCCATCGGCGGCAATGCCGTCAGCGTCGTCCCCGATTCGCCGAGTTTTTCTCGGGTGCGGCGCGCGAGGCGCCCGATCGCCGCGATCAGGCCATCCTCATCGGCAGCGATCTCCTGCACAGCGCTCTGCTCGCCACCGTCGGATGGCGACACGAGAGCGGCCCGCACCAGATACGTGTTGCCGACTTTCTGGATGCGGCCCTCGACCACCACCGGTACCCCTTCGCGCACGGCGATCTCGCGGGCGAGCGCCGCCGACACGCGCACCGCGCCCGGTCGCTGCATGCGTTGCAACGCCGCGGCGGTGGCACCTGGTGTCATCACCGTCACGATCTTCGATTCCTGCAGCTCCGTCCGCAGCGCTTCCGACAGCAGATCGCCGAGTGTGGAGTCTGCGGTCCGGTTCTCGACGTCGGCGACGATCACCGTCTGCGGCGCCGCAAACGCCACCGCCGATTTCGGCCCGGAATTCCCTGATGTCAGCGACACGCCCACTGCAATCGCCACCGCCAGTGCACCGCCGCCTGCCAGCGCGCGGCCCCATCGCTTGCGGGGCGGCGGCGTCGGAATCGTGTCGACCGGCCGGGTTGGTGTGCGCGGTCGGCGCTGCGCCTCCGAAGGCGCGGGCAGGGCCGCGGGCACCGGCATCTCGGACGTGTACCGCTGCTCCTCGAGCGTATCGGCGAACGCGTCGGCGCTCGGCCAGCGCATGTCCGGATCCTTTTCCAGGCAGACCATGATCGCGTGCGACAGGGTCGCCTTCACCGGCGCCACCTGGTTCAGCGGTATCGGCATCTGCGACACCTGCGCCACCAGCATCCGTGCGGCACTCGGATCGGTGAACGGCGGCTTGCCGCTGAGGAGCTCGTACGCCACGCAGCCCAGGGCGTAGATGTCGGCCCGGGCATCCACCGTGGCGTCGCCGGCCGCCTGTTCGGGCGACATGTACGCCGGCGTGCCGACCGCGAGCCCTGAGGTGGTGAGGCCGGTCGAATCGGAGGTGGCGGCCGTGAGTGCCTTGGCGACACCAAAGTCCGCCACCACCGCATGCTGCTCATGCAACAGGATGTTCCCGGGCTTGATGTCGCGATGGACGATGCCCTTGCGATGCGCGGCGCCGAGGGCGCGTGCAACGTCGATCAGGATCGGCAACGCGTCGCGCGACGACATCACGCCGAGCTGGATCCGCTCCCGCAGCGACTCCCCGTCGACGAATGGCATCGTGTACCAGAGCAGTCCTTCGGCCTCGCCGGCGGTGAGCAGCGGCACGATCATCGGATGCTGCAGCCCGGCCGCCAACTGCACCTCGCGCCGGAACCGTTCCCGATTGACGCCAGCCGCGAGCTCGGGGGTCAGCACCTTGATCACGACGGATCGGCCGAGCGCGATTTCCGTCGCGAGAAAGACACGACTCATCCCACCGCCGCCAAGTTCGCGGACGACGCGATACTCGTCGCCGAGGGCGAGCTCGAGATGTTCCTGAAAGGATGCGGACACGGATGGGATTGGATTGCTCCGACAGAATGTATTCATCGGACACTCGGCAGACTACAGCGGTTGCTGCGGCCGGGTTCCCCGTGGACTGGCGACGCTCGGTTCTGCCACTCTCCCTGTTGCGCCGCGACCGTCCCGTGTGTCCCAGCCCACCAACCAGCGCTGCGTGACCGGGATCTCTCGCAGCGCATGCTCACCGATGATGCAGAAGGTGGCAGGCACGCCGCGGGCCGCGGGCGTGTCGTGCACGTCGGGGCTCCAGCGGCTGTCGGGCCGATTGTCGAACATGAGCGCCACACGGTGAGGGGCCGCGGAGCCAGTGCGTGCGATGACAGACGGTGATGACAGACGGCGCTGACAGACTGAATCCCCGCGCACGCGCGGGATGAGCCTGAAGGCGCCGTTGACGCCGATCATCCGAATCCGGCGTGCTTCACATGGCCACCGGATTCGGCGACGGTGAGACGAAAGTGACCGAACCGTGATGTTCACGCGCCGACCGCATCACGTCCGCGAAGGTGACCGCTTCCGCCGGACGGCTGTCGCCGGCGTCGTCCCATTGGTAGCCGCAGGTCCCGATGGCGACGATGGCCTGCTCCTTCGGCGCCATCGTCGCGGCAAGGCCACGCTCGCTGTAAGCTTCCAGTCTCTCAGTGTTCCGACCGTTTGAGCCCGCTGCTTGAGGTTCCCCGCATGTCGCGTCCGACCAGTGTCGCCGCTCTTCTGTTCCTCGCCCCCCTCGCTACCGCTGCCCAGACCCCGGCACCGGCCGCCGCATCACCCTCCGGTCCGGCCATCGCGTCGCTCCAGATCCTCCCGCGGGAGCGGACCATGACCGCCCGCGATACGATGCGCCTCCGTGTTCGCGCCCTCGACGCGCAGGGCAACGAGGTGCCAGCCGCGACGATCCGTTTCAGCCGCGCCGGCGGGTTCTTCGAGGGGTCGGTCGAGGCTGACGGGCTCGTCCGTTCTGGCTCGACCGGCACACTCCCCATCGTCGTGTCGGCAACGCTGCCCGGACGCGCGCCCGTGATCGAACGTCTCGAGGTGAAGATGTTGCCTGGTCCGGCGCACCGGATCGCCGTCACCACGGCGGTGTCGACGCTCGCGATCGGCCAGCGGATGCGCTACCTGGCGACCGCCTACGATAGCGGCGATGACAAGCGCGACGAGCGCGTGTTGTGGACGAGCAGCAATCCGCGTGTGCTCACGGTTTCCCGTGACGGGCTGGCGGTGGCCGTCGCACCGGGAACCGCCAAACTGATCGCCACCGCCGGCTCCGTCACGAAGGAAGTACCGGTGACCGTCGCCGCGCGGCGTATCGCGTCACTCGATGTGACGCCGGCCTCGGCAGACGCCCGCACTGGCGACGTGATCCACTTCGCGGCCAAGCCGATGGATGCCGCGGGCAAGGCGATCGAAGGCCTGACGCCGATCTGGAGCTTCAGCCCGGGCCAGGGCATGATCGGCCCCGATGGCGGCTTCGTTGGCTACGAGCAGGGCACCTACACCATCACGGCCAGCTTCGGCGCACAGTCGGCCGAGGCCACGGTGACGCTCTCGGCGCGCGACGTGCGCCGCCCGCTGGAAGTGCTGGGCCGCTCACCGAAGAAGCGCTTCACCACCGAAGAAGTCTGGCTCCATCCGAACGGCAAGGTGGCCTACCTTGGCTCGGGCAGCGGCGGCGATCTGTTCTACACGCTCGACATCTCGAACCCCGCCAATCCGATCGTCAGTGACAGCATGGTGCTCAACACCCGTCGCGTGAACGATCTGATGACGAACGCCGAGGGCACGATCCTGGTGAACACGCGCGAAGGCGCCAGCGATCGCAAGAACGGCATTGTGATCAGCAGCCTGGCCGACCCGCTGCACCCGGTGAAGATCGCCGAGTTCACCGAAGGCATGACGGCTGGCGTGCACTCGGCATTCGTGTATACGCAACCGAAGTACGGCACCCATGTCTACGCGACGAACGATGGCACCGGCGCCTTCCACATCATCGACATCACCGACCCGTACAAGCCAAAGCAGGTTGGCGAGTGGCGCACCCCGCGACCCGATGCCGGTCGATCGCTGCATGACGTGGACGTGCAGGACGGCCTGGCCTACCTGAGCTACTGGAACGATGGCCTGATCATCCTCGACGTGGGCAACGGCATCAAGGGCGGGTCGCCGTCGAACCCAGTGATCGTCAGTCAGTACAAGTACGACCTGAACGATCTGTATCGGCAGGTGGAGCTGTCCGGTGGCGCAGGCTTCATCCGCGGCACACACACCGCCTGGCGGCACAAGAACTACGTCTTCATCGCCGACGAAGTGTTCCCCTCCAGCGGCGTGCAGGGCGCCAAGGACGCCTCGGCCGGCCGAGCCTACGGGCGCCTGCAGGTGGTCGACGTGTCGGACTATGCGAACCCGAAGTCGGTGGCGTTCTACGAACCGGAGTACGGCGGCGTGCACAACATCTGGATCGCCGGTGACACGCTGTACATGGGCGCCTACAACGCCGGCTTCCGCACCTTCGACATCAGCGGCGAACTCCGCGGCGACTTGCGCGCACAACAGCGCGAGATGGCGCATCTGAACACGGCCGACATGGATGGTTTCGTGAAGAATGCGGCCATGACGTGGGGCGTGGTGGTGCGTGACGGTCTGGCGTACGTCAACGACATGTACAACGGGCTCTGGATCGTGCGCATGAAGCCGAAGCGCGGCGTCACACCATGACGCTGCGTGGCGCGCTGGTGATTGCGACGCTCGGTCTCGGGTCGCGACTGAACGGGCAGGCGTTGGCACCGAAACCGGTGCCGGCGCCGCCTGAGCGCCAGTATACCGTCGCCGTCGCCTCCGAGGGCACCGACGAGATTTCCATCGTCTCCTTCGGGCCGACCGGGGCTTCCGTCGTCGCGAAGGTTCCGATCGGGCTGAGTGTGACTGATCCCGACGGTCCGCACGGACTGGCGGTGTCGCCGGACAAGCAGTTCTACTACGTCTCGACGGCGCACGGCACGCCGTACGGCAGTTTCTGGAAGCTGCGCACCAGCGACAACTCCGTGGTTGGGCGGGTGATGCTCGGCAACTTCCCGGCCACCGCGCAGCTCACGCCGGAAGGACACCTCGCGTTCGTGGTGAACTTCAATCTCCACGGCGACATGGTGCCGAGCGATGTGAGTGTGGTTGGCGTGGACGACATGGTCGAGCTGACACGGATCAAGACCTGCACGATGCCGCACGGCAGCAGGCTGAATGCGCAGGGCACCAAGCACTATTCGGCCTGCATGATGGACGACATGCTGGTGGAGATCGATGTGGCCACGTTCGAGGTGAGCCGGCATTTTCAGCTCACCCGGGGGAAGGAGATGGGCATGGCCGGCGCGCCGATGGTGATGGCAAGCACCGGAGCGCATGACATGTCCGGGCACGGGATGACGGCACCGGCAGCCGGTGATCCGGCCTGCTCGCCGACCTGGGCGCAGCCCTCGGCCGACGGCAGCAGGGTGTACGTGGCCTGCAACAAGACCAGCGACATCGTCGAGATCGATGTTGCCTCGTGGACGATGGCGCGGCGCATCCCGGCCGGTGCCGGTGTCTACAATCTCGCCGCCACGCGTGATGGCACGAAGCTGATCGCCACCAACAAGCGTGGTCAGTCGGTGAGCATCATCGAGCTGCCGTCAGGTCGCGAACTGGCACGAATTCCCACCGCACGCCGGGTGGTGCACGGGGCCGCGGTCTCCGGCGACGATCGGTACGTGTTCATCACGGTCGAAGGGATCGGTTCGGAGCCGGGGACGCTCGAGATCATCGACCTGCGAACGCTCAAGACGGTGGCGACGGTGGATGTGGGGCAGATGGCGGGTGGCGTGGATGTGCTCCGGTAGGTCGCCCGAGCCGTCGCGCGCCGTGAGATCGTTCACCATGTTGCGCAGGACCGATCCCTTGCGCTCTCTCTCTGCCATCATGCACCCGATGCCGATCCCGCCGCCGTTGCGCTGTTCGCTCTTGGCCGCACTCGTTCTGGTGACCGCCTGCACCGGCGACGTGGCAACACCGGCCAAACCGGCGGTGGATGCCACGGCCTATGCTGCCGACACCAAGGCATGGCGCGCGAGTCGCTTCGACGCCATCGCGGGTCCCGATGGCTGGAGCACCGTCGCCGGCCTGTTCTGGCTCGACAGCGCGTCGTTCACGATCGGCAGCGATTCGTCGAACGACATCGTGTTGCCGGCTGATCACACACCGGCGCGGCTCGGCACGCTGATGCGCACCGACTCGACCTTCCGATTCCGTGCGGCGCCCGGCGTGGCGGTCTTCGCCGACAGCACACGTATCGACACCGTCACCGTCATCAACGACAAAGGCCGCGCACCCACCGTGCTGCGCCATGGCAGCGTGACGTATCGCGTCATCGAGCGCGGCGGGCGGCAGGCGCTGCGGGTGAAGGACTCGGCGTACGTGTTGCGCACGGAGTTCAAGGGGCTCGACTACTTCCCGCTCGACACGTCGATGCGCGTGCTTGCCAGGCTGGTGCCGCACGCCACGCCGCGAACACTGCGCATCCTGAACGTCATCGGCCAGACCGACGAATACCGGTCGCCGGGCACCCTCGAGTTCAGCATGGCAGGCATGCCGTACCGGATCACGGCAGCGTTCGAAGGCTCGGATACCACGCAGTACTTCCTGATCTTCCGCGATGCCACCAGTCGCGACGAGACCTATCCGGCAGGGCGCTTCATGTATACCTCGCTGGTGGACAGCACGGGCTACACGGTGCTCGACTTCAACCGCGCGTACAATCCCCCCTGCGCCTTCACCCCCTTTGCGACCTGTCCCCTGCCGCCGGCCGAGAACGTGGTCTCGGCCGCGATCCGTGCCGGCGAGAAGCGATACGCGGGTCCACACGGCTCGACGGCGGTGGAAGTCGGGACGCGCTGACGTAGAACAATCAAGGTCGCGGACCGCGCTTGCGTTGCATGGAGCGCAGACCTGCTGATGGAATCAACGGCCACCCACGCGCATCGGTGTGCGGGTGGCGGGTGGCACGCGAGTGCGTCATCAGATCAAGTCCGTCGCGTTGGCAGACGGGTTCGCGCCGTCAAATCAGCGCAGCGTTACTTGAGCAGTGAGGGCAGGCGCCAGATCGGGGCCGAGCGCGTCGAGGGCTACGTCAGCACCAGAGGGGCGACCGATCAGGTGAAACGGCGCCAGATCGAAGAGTGGCGCGACCCCACGGAACGAGAACGCGCCGATGCCGCGCGCGGTGTTCCGCCGAACGAGGTCCGCGAGCAGCATCGCCGTCAGCGGTCCGTGTACCACCAGGCCGGGATAGCCCTCCTCGTCCCGCGCGTAGGGCCGATCGTAGTGAATGCGATGGGCATTGAAGGTGAGCGCCGAGAATCGGAAGAGCAGGCGCGCGTCGGGTGTGATGGTGCGCTGCCAGTGCGCCGGGTCCTGCGCGGGCAGCGGCAGTACCTGCGGCAGCGGCGCCGGCGGCCCGGGTTCGCGGTAGACGATGTCCTGCTCTTCCTCGATGCAGAGCACGCCGTCCTGCAGGAAGCGGTAGGCCACGGTGACGAACGCCAGCGATCCGCTCCGGCCCGACTTGAGCACCACGTTGCGAATCTCGCCGTCGCGCGTGGCCGCAGCCCCAAGCCGGAGGGGGTGATGAAACACCATGCGCGAACCGGCGAACATGCGTCGCGGGTACGGAATCGGCGGCAGGAAGCCACCGCGTTTCGGATGGCCGTCACCATCGAGTGCGGCCTGCGGCGCGTGTGGCAGAAAGTAGAACCACTGCCAGAGCGGCGGGACAGCGCTCCCCTCGCGCACATCGGTGGTACCGTCGTCGAAGGTGGCGGCGGCGCGACTGGCCTGCTCGGGGCTCAAGCCATCAGCCACCGACTCCGTGCGGCCGATCCAGGCGCTGAAATCGAGGTCGCGGTCGGGAGAGAGATCAGTCATCGTCGCTGAAGTGAGCCAGTCCGGCTGCGAGCGCCACCCAAGGATACAACCGGAGGCCAGCGCTTCGGCGTTGTGCGGTTAAGATATCACTGGCATCCCACCCGAGCGGCGAGGCAGAGACGTGCGTGTGAACGACCAGGCGGAACAACGCGGGGAGACCGTGACATCCCGACCGACGGCGACCGAGACCGACACCGACGACGCGCCACAGGCACTGACCGGCATTCGGGTGCTCGACGTCGGGAATTTTCTGGCCGGCCCGTATGCGGCGGCGATGATGGGGGAGTTCGGCGCCGAAGTGCTGAAGGTCGAACACCCGATCGGCGGTGATCCGATGCGCCGGTTCGGCACCCCGACCAGCCGCCCCGACGCGACGCTCAAGTGGCTCAGCGAGAGCCGCAACAAGAAGTCGGTCACGATCGACCTGCGACAGCAGGAAGGGGTGCAACTCTTCCTGCGTCTGGTGGCGAAGTCGGATGTCCTGATCGAGAACTTCCGGCCCGGGACGATGGAGGAGTGGGGCCTGACGTGGGAGGCGCTCAGCGCGGCCAATCCGCGCCTGGTGATGCTCCGCGTCTCGGGCTACGGCCAGACCGGCCCGTACCGCCGCCGATCCGGCTTCGCACACATCGCGCAGGCCTTCGGTGGACTGAACTACCTGGCCGGCTTTCCTGGCGAAACGCCCGTGCTGCCCGGCACAGTACCACTCGGCGACTATATCGCGAGCCTCTACGGCGCGATCGGCATCATGGTCGCGCTGCGCCATCGCGAGACCACGGGCCGCGGCCAGATCATCGACGTCGGCATCTATGAAGCGATCTTCCGCATGATGGAGGAAATCGCATCGGTCTACGGCGTCTCGGGCAAGATCCGCGAGCGCGAGGGCTCGGGCAGTTTCGTGGCCGTGCCGCACGGGCACTTCCGCACCCGCGACGACAAGTGGATCGCGATCGCCTGCACCACCGACAAGATGTTCGAACGGTTGTCGGTGGCCATGGGCCAGCCGCAGCTCTCCTCGTCAGGTCTGTACGGCGATCAACGCAAGCGACTCGCGGCACGCGACACGGTCAACGTGATCGTCACCGAGTGGGTGGCGTCGCTGGACCGGGACGATGTGCTGCGACGGTGTCTGGACGAGGAAGTGCCCGTGGGCAAGGTGAACAGCATCGCCGACATCTTCGAGGACGAGCACTACATCGCGCGCGGCAACCTGGCGCGCATCGTCGACGATGAGCTGGGTGAGATCGTCGTGCCGGGCGTGGTGCCGACCCTCTCGGCCACACCCGGACGCATCACGAATCTCGGGCCCACACTCGGCAACGCCACCGACGCCGTCATGCGCGACTTACTCGGGCTGACCGCCGCCGAGTTGCATCGGCTGCGTCAGCACAAGATCATTTGAGGCCGATGACAATGCCCACGAAGGAAGGAGCGGCCCTGCCGCTGGCCGGCATTCGCGTGATGGACGTTGCCACCGTCATCGCGGCACCCTACTGCGCCACGATTCTGGGCGAGTTCGGTGCCGACGTGCTCAAGGTGGAGCACCCGGTCGGTGGTGATGCCCTGCGCCGCTTCGGTACGCCTTCCCAACGCGGCGACACGCTGGTCTGGATGAGTGAGTCGCGCAACAAGCGGTCGGTGACCCTCGACCTGCGCAAGCCGGACGGCGTGGCGCTGTTCAAGGAACTGATCGCGAAGACCGATGTGCTCTGCGAGAACTTCCGCACCGGCACCCTCGAAAAGTGGGGGCTTGGCTGGGACGTGCTGCACGCGATCAACCCGCGACTGATCATGCTGCGCGTCACCGGCTACGGGCAGACGGGCCCGTACCGCGACCGGCCGGGCTTCGCGCGTGTGGCCCACGCCGTCGGTGGCATCGCCTACCTTGCGGGGATGCCGAAAGGGACGCCGGTGACGCCAGGATCCACCACACTCGGCGACTACATGACCGGGCTCTATGGCTGCCTGGGTGTGCTGATGGCGTTGCGACACCGCGACCTGACGGGCGAAGGACAGTACGTCGATGCGGCACTGTACGAGTCGGTGTTCCGCTGCACCGAGGAGCTGGCACCGGCGTTCGCGATGTATGGCACCGTGCGTGAGCGTCAGGGCTCATCGCACAACGATTTCGCCTGCCCGCATGGGCACTTTGCGACCAAAGATGGCAAGTGGGTCGCCATTTCGACCGCCACCGACAAGCTGTTCCGGCGACTCGCCACGGCGATGGGACGACCGGAGCTGGCGGCATCGAGCACGTATGGTGAGCAGAAGACGCGCCTCGAACACCGGCACGACGTGAACGAGATCGTGCGCGACTGGTGTGGATCACTCACGCGCGAGCAGGTGCTCGAACGCTGTTATGCGACCGACACGCCAGCTGGGCCGCTCAACAACATTGCCGACATCTTCGGGGACCGGCAGTTTCACGCCCGTCGCAACCTGGTCTCGTTCGATGATCCGGAGACCGGCGAGTCGATCATCGTTCCCTCTCCGGTGCCGGCGCTCTCCGAAACACCGGGGAGCATACGCAGCCTGGGCCCGAAGCTCGGCGAACACACCGAGGAGGTGTTGGCTGAGGTGCTGGGCATGACGTCGGCGCAGATTGCTGACCTTCGCGCGAAGCGTGTCATCTGAGAGCGACGCATCGCACGCTCAGCACATCAGGGCATCATCCATGACCGGCATCCTCCGCGGCCTGCGGGTGGTGGAAGGCTCGGCATTCGTCGCCGCGCCACTCGGCGGCATGACGCTGGCGCAGCTCGGGGCGGATGTCATCCGCTTCGATCCGATTGGTGGTGGGCTCGACTACGGGCGCTGGCCGCTGACCAACGACGGTGCGCACAGCCTGTTCTGGACGGGGCTGAACAAGGGGAAGCGTTCGATTGCGGTCGACTTCCGTTCGCCGCGCGGGCAGGAACTGCTGACACAGCTGATCACCGCACCGGGACCTGACGCCGGCATCTTCAGCACCAACTTCCCCGCCAAGGGGTGGCTGAGCTACGAGCAGCTCTCGGCGCATCGCGCTGACCTGATCATGGTCAACCTGCTCGGCCGTCGCGATGGCGGCTCGGAAGTGGACTACACCGTGAATCCAGCGATCGGCTTCCCGGCGCTGACCGGCCCGGCCGACTCCGTCGAGCCGGTGAATCATGTCTTTCCGGCGTGGGATGCGATCGCGGGCAACCTGCTGGCGGTGGCGATCCTCGCGGCCGACCGGCATCGCACACGACAGGGTGCGGGGCAGCTGGTGACACTCGCCCTCAAGGACGTCGGACTGGCCATGCTCGGGCACCTCGGCATGATCGCGGAAGTGATGGTGAACGACAGCGATCGCTCACGATACGGCAACTACCTGTTCGGCGCCTTCGGGCGGGACTTCGTCACCAGCGATGGTGAACGGGTGATGGTGGTGGGGCTCACCGACATGCAGTGGAAGACGCTGGTCAAGGCGACCGGCAGCGCGGATGCACTCGCGGCGCTCGGCGTGCGGCTGGCGCTCGATATGAACGACGAGGGCAACCGGTTCATCGCCCGCGAGGCGATCGCGGGTATCCTCGCGCCGTGGTTCAGCTCGCGCACGCTGCACGAAGCCGGCGTCGCACTCGATGCGGCGCGTGTGACGTGGGCGCCGTATCGCACCGTGCGGCAAGCGATCCGGCACGACACCGATCTGTCCACCGACAACCCGATGTTCGCCACCCTGCACCAGCCGGGTGTGGGTGACGTGCTGACGCCGGCGTCACCGCTGCACTTCAGCCGCATCGAGCGCGTGCCCGTGGCGCCCGCACCGCGGCTCGGGCAGCATACCGATGAGATTCTGCTTGATATCCTTGGACTGTCCGAGCACGACATCGGTCGCCTGCACGATGAAGGCATCGTGGCGGGCCCGACGACCTGAAGGCCACCTCATGACGTGTGATGTGCTGAACCACCACCGGGAGATCGTGCTGTGAAGCTGCCTGCGAATTTCTACAAGCCGCTCGCCATCGGCGCGCCACAGCCGTTGCGCGAACTGCCGGTCCGCCCCGAGCGGGTGATTCACTTCTTCCCGCCGCATCTCGAGAAGATCCGCGCCAAGCTCCCCGACACGGCCAGGCAGGTCGATGTCCTGTGCGGCAACCTGGAGGATGCGATTCCGGTCGACGCCAAGGAGGCGGCGCGTGCGGGCTTCATCGAAGCCGCAAACGCCATCGACTTCGGCGATACCGCGCTCTGGGTGCGGGTGAACTGTCTGAACAGTCCATGGTTCCTCGATGATCTCGATCAGATCGTGCGCGAGGCCGGCAACAGGATGGACGTCTTCATGATCCCGAAAGTCGAAGGACCGTGGGACATTCATTTCGTGGATCAGTACCTGGCGCTGCTCGAAGCGCGCTATCAGGTGAAGCAGCCGATCCTGCTGCACGCCCTGCTCGAGACGGCCGAAGGCGTGAAGAACGTGGAGCAGATTGCCTGCGCCAGCCCGCGGATGCACGGCATGAGCCTTGGGCCGGCCGATCTGGCGGCGTCACGTGGCATGAAGACGACGCGCGTCGGTGGCGGCCATCCGTTCTATGGCGTGCTGGCGGATCCGCTGGAACACCAGCCGGAACGTCCGTTCGCGCAACAGGACCTGTGGCACTACACCGTGGCGAAGATGGTGGACGCCTGCGCGTCGAACGGCATCCGCGCGTTCTACGGCCCCTTCGGCGACCTGAAGGACGAAGCCGGTTGCGAGGCGCAGTTCCGCAACGCATTCATCATGGGGTGCAGCGGCGCCTGGTCGCTGGCGCCGAATCAGATCGCAATTGCGAAGCGGGTATTCAGCCCCGACGTGAAGGAGGTGCTGTTTGCGAAGCGCATCCTCGACTCGATGCCGGATGGCAGCGGTGTGGCGATGATCGACGGCAAGATGCAGGATGACGCGACCTGGAAACAGGCCAAGGTGATCGTCGACCTGGCGCGGCTCGTCGCACGCAAGGACCCGACGCTGGCGGCGGCGTATGAGTTCTGAGTCGACGCCGGCGTCGAAGACGCAACAGGGCAATTTCTTCGAGGACTTTTCGGTCGGGCAGGAGATCATCCATGCCACGCCGCGCACGGTGACCGAGGGCGAAGTCGCGATGTACACGGCACTGTTCGGCGGACGATTCGCCGTGCCATCGTCAGATCCGTTCGCGGCCAGCGTCGGCCTTGGCGGCGCACCGGTGGACAGCCTGCTCGCATTCCATGTGGTCTTCGGCAAGACGGTGCCCGACATCTCGCTGAACGCGATCGCCAACCTCGGCTACGCCAACGGGCGCTTCGGTGTACCCGTGTATCCTGGCGACACGCTGTCGACCACCTCGACCGTGATCGGCCTCAAGGAAAACAAGGACGGGAAGACCGGTGTCGTGTACGTGCGCTCCATCGGCGTGAACCAGGTCGGCGACATGGTCCTCGACTACGTGCGCTGGGTGATGGTCCGCAAGCGCCGGCTCGACGCCCCGGCTCCCGTCGCGCTGATCCCCGAGCTTGATGACGCGGTGGATGCGGCCGAACTCTACGTGCCGTTCGAGATCGAGCCCGGCGCCTACGATACCGCGCTGGCAGGCAGCCCGTTTCTCTGGGATGACTACACCGCAGGCGAGAAGATCGACCACATCGATGGCATGACGATCGAAGAGGCCGAGCACATGATGGCGGCGCGGCTCTTCCAGAACACGGCACGGGTGCACTTCAATCAGCATGTCGAGCGTGAAGGCCGCTTCGGCCGACGCATCGTCTACGGCGGCTACATCATCAGCCTGGCCCGGGCGCTGAGCTTCAATGGGCTGGGCAACGCCATGTGTCTCGCCGCGATCAACGGCGGCCGGCACACCGCGCCCTCGTTCGCGGGCGACACGATCTACGCCTGGTCGGAGATCCTCGACTGCATGGCCATTCCCGACCGCGACGATATCGGTGCCCTGCGCATCCGGACCGTCGCGACGAAGGATTACCCGTGTGGCGACTTCCCGCTCAAGGATGACGCGGGCGCCTACCACCCGGCCGTGGTACTCGACTTCGACTATACGGTGCTGATGCCGCGGCGGACCTGATGCGCGAGTACCGATTCCTGGCGACCGAGCAGACGCAGGAAGCACTGCGGCTGGCGCGCGGCGTCTGGCATGGCCTGACGATCGAGGAGCAGGCCGTGACGGTGCACCTCGTCACCGGCGAGGCCATCCGCATCGAAACGGAGGCCGCTGACGTCGAGGAGGCGTTCGAGACCTTTCGGCTGAATGCCGCCGTCGACCCGGCGCCGGCGCCCCCGCGCGATGCCGCGGGCGAGTTCGGACTGGGCCGGAACGACGTGGTGCTCTTCACCGGGGCGACGTGGACCGTGACCAGTCCGGAGAGTCTTGGCGTCGAGCTGCGCGAAGGGGCGGCGATGCACTTCAGCGGGCATCCGGGTCAACTCGCCGACGACGCGGAGATCGTCTGCCTCACGACCGATGCCATCGTGATCGCGACGACCACTGGCACCGGCATGCTCCTGCGGGTGGGGCTCAAGCCTGGCACCGTGGAGGTGATCAACGACCAGACGGCGATCGCGGCATTTCTGCTGGAACGCGGCTACTCGACGGGCTGAGTGCTGGCGCGTGTCAGCACCACCAGTGCGACACCACCGAGTATCGCGCCGGCCATGGTGGTGAGCCGGAGGGTGAGCGGCTCACCGAGCAGCAGCACACCGCCAAGCGCTGCCAGCACGGGCACACTGAGTTGCACGGTCGCAGCCGTGGTCGCGCGTAGATCACTGAGAACGGTGTACCAGATGGCGTAGCCCACGCCTGACGTCAGCGCACCGGACAGCATCGCGTAGAGCATGCCGGCGCGGTCCAGCGACCCGCCACCGTAGGCGATGAGACTCATGATGATCGTGAGCGGCATGGCACGGGCGAAATTGCCCGCGGTTGCCGCGATCGCATCGCCGGCACCCTTGCCACGCAGCGAGTAGATGCCCCACGCAACGCCCGCCGTGAGCATCAGCGCCGCAGACCGCACTGGTGGCGCTGATACGCCAGGCAGCACCAACCCCACCAGGCCGGCATACGCGAGCAGCAGCCCCGCAGTCTGCAGAGCGGTCAGCCGCTCTCCACGCAGCACGCCAGCCGTGATCATCGTGGCCTGCACCGCGCCGAAAAGCAGGAGCGCACCGGTGCCGGTCGTCAATGTGACGTAGGCATACGAGAACGCCGCTGCGTAGACGAACAGCGCCACGGCCGAGGGCCACGAGCCGCCGCGTGGAATGGCGCCTCGCCGTGCCTTGAAGATCAGAAAAAGCACCATCGCACCGGAGATCAACCGGATCGAGGTGAAGCTGGCCGGGTCGATGCGCGTATTCGTCAGTGCGAGGCGCGCCAGCAGAGAATTGCCGGCAAAGGCGCAGAGGGCCAGTATGGTCAGTGGCAGGACCCGCGCCGGCAGGCTGGCGGGGCCGATCGACTCAGACGCCAAACTGACGCAGGTGATGATCGAAATGCTTGTGGCCCAGCGCGCCCCACAGCGTGGTGTTCATCTTGCCGAAGAGCGGGTGATCCGCGCGCGCTGCACCGTCGGGAAAGGCGCCCAGCGTCGCCAACAGTTCCTTGATGCGGCCGCGCTCGAACTCGATCGACTCCGGTGACCGAGAGAGGAGCTCTGGCGCGGTCGGCACGTTCTTCGGAAACGGTAGCACGTAAATCATCAGGTGCTTCAACGGAAAGTGTCGCAGTGGCAGCACATGCTTCGGCCTGACCGGCAGTTCACCGGCAGCCATCCGGAAGCCATCGGCCACATGCGCCAGCATCTGCTGCGCGTTCATGCGCCCCCATCGCGGCGTGGCGTCGGGCGAGAGGCGCTCCAGCCGTACGATCAGCGCCGCGCGATCGGCGGGATTGCGAAGTGTGGGCATCGTCTCACTCCATGAGATCATGGAATCTCGCGCTCCATGCGCACCACCGGAAGCGACAGACCGAAACGCATCGTGAAATCGACGCGCTCGAGCGCCCGGAAGCCCAGGGCTTCGTAGAGTGGCACTCCCGGCAGTGTTGCGCCGAGCTGCAACCGGCGAAACCCGGCGGCGCAGGCATCGGCAACGCACCGGGTGAACAGCATGCGCGCCAGGCCACGACGCGCATGCTGCGGTGCGACGTAGAACGCGCGGATCCGCCCAGCGTCCACCGCCGGATCGAGCAGCGGGTCCGGCGCCGACCTCACCTGGTCACCACCATACAGCGTGGCGCGCCTGCTCCACCCACCACTGGCCGCCAGCACACCATCGCACTCGATCACGAAGTACGTGCCGTCGGCCAGCAGCTGGGAATCAACGCCGAAGACGGTCACCAGCGACTCATCGATCTCCGCCTGACTGTAGTAGCCGCCGCTCAATCCCCGCACCGACGCATCGATCAATGCGGTGATCGCCGGTACATCATCGTGTGTCGCGAGGCGCAGCGCCGGGATCATGCGAAGCGATCCGACGGCATCAATACGCGAGACACTCGATTTCGACCTTCGCTCCGAGCGCGAGCCCGCTGGCACCCATCGCGCTGCGCGCCGGCAGCTTGCCAGCGGTGAAGAACGTGACGTAGACCTCATTCATCGCCGCCCACTCGCGCATGTCCGCCAGAAAGGCAGTGCACTTCACCACGCGATCGAGCGATGACCCGCTGCGTTGCAACACGTCGCGAATATTCTGCATCGTCTGGCGTGTCTCGGCCTGAATGCCGCCCGTGACCAGCGTCCCGGTGCCATCGGTGCCGAGCTGGCCGGAGAGGAAGAGAAATCCGTTGACGCGCACCGCCGGTGAGAAGGGTCGCGCCGGCCCGCCGCCCGGTGCCGCAAGAAACTCTGCCGGGCGCGATGACGCACAGGCGACCGCGGCACCGCAGATGACGCCGATCACGGCGCGACGCAGCAGGGGATGCGCTGTCATTGAAGCCTCAGACCCGGTGGAAATCGGGGCGCCAGTGGCGAATCCGCTGCTTGATCAGCTTCGGGTCGCTCACCTGCTCCGCCAGCACCCAGCCGACGATCTCGGCCAATTCGCCATCGCTGGCGAATCGGAGGGCGATCAACTGGCGCGCGCTGAGCTCGTCGACCCGGCTACGCAGGTTCTCTGGCAGCAGACGGGTCAGACGCAGTTGCTCTTCCAGGCGAATCACCCGGTCCTGCGCCTTGAGGGGAAAGCTGCGGGTGTACCAGAAGTTGCCGAGCAGGGCGAAGGCGCCGATCATCTGGGCGTGGGCATCGAGCGTGCGCGCGGTCATCGCGTGCCAGATCGCCCAGCCCAGGAACACGATCGTCATGAGGCCGGTGACGTAGTGAAAGCCGGGAACCATGCGGGCGTGGTTCGCGAACGACTGGGTAGGTTCAGTGCTCATGGTTGCTGGGCGAGGGAGCGGATGGCGAACTCCAAATATCGCGCGCGGCACCACTGTCGAGCAGGGGCGAGTGCAATCCGGTGCCTTTGCCGCCAGATGGAGTATATGAGAGATTCGTCGGATTCTCCGCGACGAACGCCCCCGTCCCCTGTCCGAAGGCGCGAATGCGCGACCAGACCCACGTTGACGACGATGATGACTTTCCGACCGGCGATGGCACGGCCGACGGCGATGCGGTGATCACCTGCCCGTACTGCGGCGAATCGATCGAGATCGCGCTCGACGCGGGAAGCGGATCCCGTCAGGAGTACGTGGAGGATTGTGAAGTCTGCTGCCGCCCCTGGCGGGTGCAGGTGCGCTATGACCGGCACGGTCAGGCCAGTGTGCAGGTCGAACCGTTGAGTGAGTGACGACGAACGGCCGAGAACCTGTCCAGCGAGTTCAGCTGGTGCGCTGGTCCGCTGCGGCCGACTGCCACCCCAGCCAGGCGGTGCCGTCATCGAGGGTGCGATAGACCATGAAGCCCCGGTCTGTTTCTGACGCGAGCGTCGCATACATCCGTGCCAACCCGAACGAGACGTCCGACTCGGCGATGAATGCGGTGCGCGCGTGGCCATGTTCCTCGCGCAATCGTGCGGTGAGTGACACCAGGCGGCGGATCTCCTCCGCCGACACCACCAGCGTCACGCGGCGCGCATCGAAGAGCTGACTGTACGCGAGGCAACGCGACTCGGCGAGCTCGGACAGCAACGCGACCATCTCCTCGAGCCGGACATCGCCAGCGCCGACGACCCAAACACGTTCTGCCTTATGGTCAACTTCGTACGAAAGTGGCATCGACTGCTGCTCCGATGACAGGCATCAGTCCAGCAAGGGACATCTGTGTCTGTGTCTGTGTCTCTGTCTGAATAGAGACGAAACGCCGCTTTGCGCAAGGGCCGGCGGCAGAGACACTTCAGAATTAGGATATCCTTATCGTCGGCATCGATCGGTCAGCGCGTCGTCGCCGCGGAAGTTCACGCGCCGGATGCTCACGGTGTTCCGCTCACACGCTGCATGCGCGTGAACGGAAAGCCGTTGCAGCCAGTGCCCGGTGCCGAGCGGTTGGCGGACGGTGCCGCGCGCGCGGCCTGACGCGTCGGCGCGCGATACACAGTCAGGCAGAACCCCCACGCATACGGGGCCATGTTGTCGAAGGTCGTCCAGTCGATGCGAGTCCACAGCTTGGGGGCCGTCGGGTCATCGGCCGCATTCTGCGCGATGAGAAATCGTTCACTCTCGTGCCATTCCACGATCCGGAAGCGGTTGCGTGGCCGCTGAAACCAGAGGGTATCGGAAACAGAGAAGCGACCGGAGTAGTCGTCCGTGAACTCGCCGATGAGCAGAGCACGTGCCCCGTCCGCTGCAACCGGCCGAGACGCACGGGGCGCCGCACAGCCGACCAGCAGCAGCGTGGCCAGCAGCACTCGGTGCGCGAGTGCGCACCGCGTTGTGATCATGTTGAAACCATCATGTTCCTGATACTGCCTCACCAACACTTGCCCGGTCAATCAAGGACGGCCCCATGCATTGGTGTTTTCGGACTGCGCGGTCCGACAACCGCGAGGCGTTTGCGACGGTGCTGTTTTCGGACTGTGCGGTCCGAAAGCCGCGCGACGCCTACTGCGGCGCGAGTCGGTGCTGCTCGACGGCGCCGTCGAGACTGAGGCTACCGAGCGAGACGAAGAGATGGCCATCGGTCACCGAGAGCGCGAAACTCATCCGGCGATCGAGCCGCGTCACGAGTCCGTCGATCAGTGCGCGATCGATGGCCCGGATGTCGATCGACTCCGCCTTGTGAATGCGTTCTCCTTCCAGCTGTCGCAGGTAGATCACCGGCAGCTTCTCGATGTACACCACCACCCGTGGTGCGGCCTTGCTCGCCTTGTGCAGTCGCACCGCGTCGGGCGCGCCCACCTCGATCCAGACGCGAAGGGCACCGGTCAGGTCGCGGACCGTGATCGCCGGTTCATCGGGATCGCTGATGCCCCGCGAAAAGCTGATGCCGTCAACGTACTCCAGACAGTAGGCCAGCACCCGCGTCACCAGCCGCTCCTCGGTTTCCGACGGATGCTGGGCGACCTTGAGTGCCAGGGACTCGTATACGCCGCGATCCACATCCGCGAGTTCGATGGAAAAGTTGTACAGCGTCGCGGTCAGGGCCACGGGAGTCCGGCGATGAGGACGTGCAAGTCAGTGCAGCGAGTATGAGACCGTGGAATATGCATGCGACTTCGGCTGGAGCAGGTATTCCTTGCCTCGACTGTGGAGCCGCCACTCGAGCAGCCCGATCGGCGAACGCAGGCCGGCACCGAGTTCGAGCTCGGACAGCCAGACGTTGCGGACGACGCGCAGGCTCTGGGTGTTGAAGGTGCTGCCATCGAGGAACAGGTTGCGCAGCACGGCGGACTGTGTGGCCCCGGCCCGGCCGAACACGCCCCAGCGATCGCCGCGGTGGTTCGGCGCATGCCAGGGGAGCGGCGGCCGCAGGCCGGCGGTGAGATGCAAGCCGAGCGACGCATCGGTGGCGACGGTGCCCAGCCGCGCCGACCACACCGGAGCCACGTGCAGGCGGAATCCGGACGCCGCAGGTTCGCGCCGGCCGAGCGCTCTGGCGCCGCGGTAAGTGGCGGCAACGGCCACCTCCGTGGGGAGCTGTCGATCCCAGCCGACAGGGCGCCGGAAGCCGAAATTGCGATGCACCGCCTTCTGCGCCGGCTCGGCCAGCGAGGCGGGGCCCGTGACACCAAGCGTCAGGCTGTAGGAACGCAGACTTCGCTCCCGGTCGCGCTGGGCGCCGAGTTCCACTCCCAGCCAGCCCGCGAATGGCCGCTCGTCGAGCGTCCGGTATCGCAGGTCCAGCGTGGGCGTGAAGATGGCCTGCACCAGGGCCACCGAGAGCAGCCGGCAGTCTCTGGCGCTCGCGCCGCCATCGCACTCCTGCGCTCCGCCAAGCAGACGTCGCACCACCGGATTAGTCGTCGGCCAGAGCAGATTGATGCGCGTGCCCTGCGAGTATTCCCGATCGGCGCGTTGGTTCGGCGGCTGCCAGAAATTGAACGAGTCGTTGTCCAGATCCACGCGCGTGGTCCGCTGACCGGGCAGCGGCGCGTTGACACCCGCACTGAGTACCGCCGCCATCGCGGCCAGTTTCCAGACCTTCCCCATGCGGCAGTGCCCCTCGCAACGTTGCAGGAGCCTGGCGCTCCGGGAAAACAAAAAGTGTCGCCGGCAGCGCCGACGACACTTCATTGACAATCAGCCCTGCGGAACGGTAACCGTCAGGTGGCCGGGTTGGCTAGCGCAGGTTGGCGGCGAAGAAGGCAACCGACTTCGTCCACGCATCGGTGGCCGCCGCGGCGTTGTAGGCCTGCCCCGACGGATTCGAGAAGCCGTGATTGGCCTCGGCGTAGACGTTGATCGTGACCGTCTTGCCGCTGCCCTTCAACGACCGCTCCATTGCGCGCACGCTGTCCACCGGGATGCCGCGATCGAGCCCGCCGAAGAGGCCGAGGACCGGTGCGTTGAGCCGCGACAACTGCGTTGCCTCGGTGATGGGTGCACCGTAATACATCACCACCGCACTGATGTCGCGACCGCCGACCAAACCGGTGCGCAATGACCAGTGTCCGCCAAAGCAGTACCCGACCGATCCGATCTTCGTCGCGCCCTGCGCCTTCAGATACGCGATGGCCGCTGCGAGGTTCTTCTCGCCGGCGGGGACATTCTTCATCGCCGTCTGGTAGAGCACCATCGCCGTATCGGGGGTGGTGGCGACGCGGCCGAAGAGATCGACGGCCAGCACCATGTACCCTTCGCCGGCGTACCGATCGACCACCGACTTGATGTTGTCATTGAGTCCCCACCACTCGTGCACGACGATGATTGCGGGAAGGGTGCGGGCGGCGCCGGCCGGTCGCGCCATGTAGCCGTGCAGCATCTTGCCGTCGACCGTCCCGTACATCACCTCACTGCCGACGACCGCCGCGCGCGGCGCGATGCGGGCGATCGGGGTCGCCGTCGGCGTCTCCTTGCCGTGGGCCGCGTGCATGGCGGTGGCGTAGTCGGCCGGTCGTGCCTGTGCGGCCAGTGGCGCAGCGACGAGCGCGACCAGCGCGACGGTCCGAACGATCTGATTCATAAAAAACCCTGACAAAGTAGGTAGGCGAAACACACACGCGGCCGCACGCGAGTGACCGCGCGCCCCAGGGAGCAAACTCGGTGCCGTGACAGGCGTTCCCAGACTTCGGGTCCGACGCGTCAGATGGCCGCCACAATGACCTCAAGATACTCCCAGCGCTCGGTCAACGAGGTCAGCTCGGCGTCGAGCTCGGCGAGCCGGGCGGTCGCGGCAGCAACCGCCGCGCCGTCACGCAGCACGGCCGGGTCGGCAAGCCGGGCGTAGATCGCGCTCCGCGCCTGTTCCGTCACGTCGATGCGCTCGGGCAAGGCCGCCAACTCCTGCACCTCCTTGTACGACAGCCGCCGTTTCTTCTCCGCCTTCGGCGCTGTGGCAGTGACCGGTAGCCTTTCCGCAGGGGGCAGGTCTGGCACCGGTCGCTGACGCAACCAGTCGGCGTAGCCACCGGCGTACTCACCAATCGTTCCCTGCCCCTCGAACGACAAGGTGCTGGTGACCACGTTGTCGAGAAAGGCGCGATCGTGGCTCACCACCAGCAGCGTGCCGCTGAAGTCGAGCAGGAGCGCTTCGAGCAGGTCGAGGGTCTCGATATCGAGATCGTTGGTCGGCTCGTCGAGCACCAGCAGGTTGAAGCTGCGCGTGAAGAGTCGCGCCAGCAGCAGCCGGTTTCGCTCGCCGCCCGAGAGCGCCCGGACTGGCGTCCGCGCGCGTTCCGGCGGAAAGAGAAACTCCTGCAGATAGCCGTGCACATGTTTTTGTGCACCGCCTATGGCGACGAAGTCCGCGCCATCGGCGATCGTGTCGAAGACGCTCCGATCCTCGTCCAGCTGTTCGCGCAGCTGATCGAAGTAGGCCACCTCGAGGTTCGTGCCAAGTGTGATGGTGCCGGCGTCTGGAGCCAATTCACCCAGCAGCAGCTTGAGCAGCGTGGTCTTGCCCGATCCATTCGGGCCAATCAGCCCGATCCGATCACCGCGGGTGATGATCGTCGAGAAGTCACGGACGATCACCCTGTCACCGCGTGAGAAATCCACGTGCCGCGCCTCGACCACGAGTCGACCCGAGCGTTCCGCCTCCTGCGCCTGCAGCCGGGCGGTGCCCACACGTTCGCGCCGCTGACTGCGCGCGACACGCAGCGCTTCGAGGCTCCGTACCCTGCCCTCGTTCCGTGTCCGGCGCGCCTGGATCCCGGTGCGGATCCACACCTCTTCCAATGCGAGCTTGCGATCGAACTCGGCCCACTCGCGCGCTTCGACGTCCAGCGCGGCGTCCTTTCGCGACAGGTACGCGTCGTAGTCACCGCCCCAGTCCACCAGTCGTCCGCGATCGAGTTCGACAATGCGCGTCGCCACGCGTCGGAGGAAGGCGCGATCATGGGTCACGAACACGAGCGTCGTTCCACGATCGATCAGATACTGCTCCATCCACTCGACCGCGTCCACGTCGAGGTGATTGGTCGGTTCATCGAGCAGCAGCACATCGGGCTGCCGGACCAGTGCGCGGGCCAGCAGCGCCTGCCGCTTGCGGCCACCGGAAGCGGCAGCGAATGGCAGCGCTGGATCGAGTGCGAGATGCTGCAGCACGGTGGCCACTCGCGTCTGCACCTGCCAGGCGTCGGCCGCATCCAGCGCATGATGCAGTCGGTCCAGCTCCTTCAGTGCCCGCTCGCCGTGGTCGTGCGCCACCAGCATGCTGGCATGATGATACTGCGCCAGCAGCGCCCCCGATGGTCCAAGGCCCGCGGCCACCACGTCGAACACCGTTCCGCCGACGTCGTCCGGAATCTCCTGCTCGAGGCGCGCCACGCTCAGGCCCGTCAACCGGACGACGGTGCCGGTATCCGGCGCAAGCGTCCCGTCCAGCAGTTTCAGGAGCGTGCTCTTCCCCGTCCCGTTGCGGCCGAGCAGGCACACGCGCTCGCCTCGCTCCATGCTGAAGTCGGCGTGCGACAACAGTTCCGGGCCGCCGAAGGCGAGCGTGACATCCTGAAGGCCCAGCAATGACATGTCTGATCGTATCGGCGTGAGCGGTGTGCGGCAGCCGGTGGAAATCTATCCTGCACGCCTACGCCCCCACCCGTCGTGGCCCGGCGTTGCCCGGCGACGCGCGGCTCCGACACGGCTCGACGTGCACGCCTCAGCAGACTGGCTGTGGCGTCGGCGCGCGGGCAGCGCGGATCCAGCCGATGACCACCATCGCGAACGCCACCGCGCCCAGGGTGAGACACGCGATCACCGTCAAACGCGTTGACCCGAGCGTGAAGCCGCGCACGGCGAACAGCAGCCCCATGCCGGCCACGGCACCAAGCGCCAGACCGGCGCGCTCGATGCGTGGAAGGACCGGCGCCGGAGGCACATCGTACGCCGCGTGCGAGCCCCAGACAATCGGGGCGAACCGGTGATAGTCCCAGCAGAGCAGGAACAGGCTCGCGAGCAGCATCAGGCCCGTGATTTGCGGCGTTCCAGTGAAGTGCAACGCCACCGTGATGACGAAAATGTTGAGAATGATGGGAAAGAAGAGCATCGCACCAATCGTTGCGGTGGCGGGAATCAGCAGCAGCGTACCGGCGACGAGCTGCGACCAGCCGAGGAAGCGCCAGTAGCCGCCGCTCTGATACATCGCCTCGAAGAAGTAGCCGACCGGTGTGCTGGTGCTGAGGCTCGTGAATCGCAGCCCCTGCACCTTCACCATCGCCGTCGGCACGAACGCGAGGGCCAGCAGCAGTCTGGAGATCACCGCCAGCCTGTGCAATGCGGGTACTGCTCGTGCATTCAGATGCAGCTGTTGCATCCCTTGTCGTATCGGCAACACTCGGCCCTCATGTCGGCATGGTCTGCGACAGTCTACGCCGGCGCCGTCAAGAAAGTTTGTCCGTTCATCCGCGGTCGCAGCACGCGGCGACGTGTCCGTTCGACGAGCTGCAACGGACCCATGCCGACGTTGGGACGAACCGCTGGCCTGACGTTACCGGCGGACCGGAAACGGGCGCGATGCCGGTAACTCATCGGCAAATCGCCACGGCGCCGGCCCGTCGCGGGTGAGCGGGACGTCTCCGAGGCGCGCTCGTACCATCGCCATCGGCATCGTGCCGCCTTGCAGCACCCCATCATGAAAGGCCCGTTCCGTCATCTTCTTCGACGAGACGAGGGCCTTGTACATCGCGCGCATCTGCAATCCGCCGAGCATGTACGCCGCCTGATAGAGCGGCGAATACGTGCCGGCGAAACTGCGCCGCACCTCACCCTCTGCATTGGCACGCTCGAAGTTCACCGTGTCGACCAGGAACTGCACGGCCTGATCGGGCGTCATCTTTCCGAGATGGAAGTTGAGCGAGAAGATGATTCTGGCGCTGCGATGCATGCGCCAGAACAACGCACCGACGCGGTCTTCCGGCGTCACGTGAAAGTCGTGATCGTAGAGGAACATCTCCCAGTACAGCGCGTTGCCTTCGCCCCAGAACGGCGTCGAGAACACCCGGCGGTGCGGGTTGTAGCGCGCCGACATGAACCCCTGCAGGTGATGGCCTGGGTTCAGCTCGTGAAAGACGGTCGCGTGGGAGAAGTGCGGGTTGTTTCCGCGCATGCTCATCCGCTTCTCGTCGTCCGTCATGTCGTCCGTCGGATAGCTGACGAGGATCAGCTCCCCACCCAGGAAGAACGGATTCAGCCGCTGCCGCTCGGGCGACATCATCTCCATGCGCCAGTCTTCCTTGGCCAGCGGCGGGATCGTCACCCAGTCGTGCTGCTCGAAGAACTCCTCCGCCTGACGCGCCAGCTTCCGGATCAATTCCGGCTGCTGACCGGGCGGGACGAAGCTGTCCTTGACCTTCTCCATCGCCGCCTTCCAGTCGTCGCCGAACCCCATCTCGCGCGCCGCCTTCCTGATCTCGCTGAGACTGAACGCATACTCGCGCTCCGCAATCGCGATCAACTCTTCGGCCGTGTAGGGAATCATCTCGTGACGCAGATCCGCCGCGAGACCGGCCGCCCCGATCGGGTCACCGATGATCGGGCCGGTATTCGCGTTCGCGACATCCGGCGTCGTGCCGTTGCGACCGGCCACCGGCGGGGCGGTCCGCGGTATGCCGACCAGGCGCTCCCGGATCGCTGCGGCGTAGCGTGTCGATGCCTCGTTCAGTTTCTGATACGGGTCCTTCATCCACCAGCTGAACGCAGGATCGTAGCCGGCGTGGAAGCGGTACCAGGTGCCGACCGTGGTTCGGAGCTGATCGAGCTGGTCGGCGGCGCGGTTGGCGACCGTGCGTGAGATTCGCGGTGCGGCGAGACGCCCGCGCGCGACACTGTCGGTACGCGGCGACACGTCGATCACGGCGCGAAGGCTGTCGACCTGACGGGCTATCGCTGCCACCTGTTTCGCGGTGGCGGCCGGATCGAGCGTCTCGAGGTCGCGCCGACTGTCCTGAAGCGCCAGCAGCGCATCGGCGAAGGGCAGCAACGGCAGCACCTCGGCGCGTTGCGTGTCCTGCCGGTCCGCCAGATCCAGCTGGTAGCGCAGATGATTCTCGAGCAGGACGTAGTCGACCTTCCCTTCCTGGCTGAGGCGCTCGAAATCGAGCGCGCGCAACCGGGTACGCCACGCACTGTAGAAGCCGCGCATCCGAACGCGCTGGTCAGGCGAGTCGTACGCGTCATATCGGCGGCCGAGCGTACTCGCGTCGAGCGAGTAGCGCTGCACGATGCTGGCCAGCTCGCTGCCGCGCGTCGAGACCATATCGGTGAGCGACGGCACCGAGACCAGCGGATCGGCGGGGAACGGCGACCGGGTCGGTTGCTGCGCGCTCAGGGTCGTGGCGGCGGCACACGCGAGCGTGGTCAACGCGCGGGCGACCTGCGGCGTCATGACGCGGCGGAGCGCGCGGAAGGATTGGATCACCATCTGCTCTCCACCGTCAATTTGGGGGACACCGCGCGCAGTGCGCAGCGTTGGCTGCCCACCGGTACCCGCGCAACGCCGCTCCCTGACGGCGCGCACGATACTCGGACCAGATGCACGGCGATTACGTGCAGCTACATGTCCGGCGAGAGCATCAGATGCGCGCGCGGTGTGCCGGCGTTCATGATCCACGGCCCCTTGCCCGGCACCGACGGCAACCCGGTCGTGGCCGTGGTGGCGTTCGGCATGTACATCACGAACAGCGGGTTCGACTTCGGTGCCGCTCCCGTCGCGGAGTCGAAATCTCCCTTCGGTCCGGTCAGCGAGTACAGCGCTGCCGGCGTGGTCGGCATCCGCAACGTGCCGCGACGGATCTCGGCGAAACGCACCGTATCGACCTGCGTTCCCTTGACGCCCGTCGCACGCAGCTCGCGGCCACGCGCCATGAAAGGCTCCATGCTGGTCGCATAACAGGCAACGTGGAAGCGATCATCCGAGGGATCATCGGCCAGGCACTGCATGCCATTCTTCACCGGACGCAACACTTCGAGTTTTCCGGCCGTTCGATAGCCCATCACGCCAGCGCCATCACGCAGCGAGGCGGGCAGCGGCAGCACGGCGGCAGCGATCTGCTGCGCATCTGGCACCGCGGGCTGCGCACCAAGCGCACCGGCGACCAGCGACAAACCCGCGACGAGCACGGAGACACGCATCGGACCAGCTCCTGGCATGGGGAGGGAGGGCTGTATCACTGCAAGCGAAAGAGATAACTGAATTTCACGAAGAACACATCCCGCGCCGGCTGGAGACCCTGCGTCCCACCAGGCCGGTCGGCGCGCGACGTGTTGCCGTAGCCAAGGAAGATGACCGTACCCGGCGTGGGCAGGTAGGAGAACAGAAAATCCAGTCGCCCTCGCAGCCGGTCGAAGGCGACGGCTCGCGTGAGGGTGCCGTTCGCGTTCCGGAAGTAGACCGGGGCGTTGGTCCGGGAGTCGTCGCGCAACGAGTCCTGCTGCAACTTGGCGACCTCGCCGATGACGCGGACGAACACCTGACGCGTGACCTGATACTCCACCCGAAGCCGCGGCACGTTGCGGGTGAGCACCCGGGTGCCATCGGTGCGGCGGTTGTACTGCTCGTAGCCCCAGGTGCCGTTCATGCGCAGCTGGTCGGTGGGGCGCACGGTGAGGCCGACGTTGAGAATGGCAATATCCGCCGAACTCCATTCGGGAAAGTTCTCATCGATGCCATAGAGTGCGAAGGCGTTGAACGAGAAGCGCTTGAACTCCGGCGACGCGATGGAGCCCACCCAGTCGACGTTGTCCAACCGCGGTGTGCCGACGTATCGCACCGTGTCCAGCGCCGATCCTCGTGGCTGCAGGGTGACGTAGTTCGCGTAGAGGTCGCGGTCGAATCCGAAGCGTTCGAGGAGCAGCTGTGCCCCCACGCCCCAGCCGCCGCGCAGGCGCGCGTTCCCCCGGAAGTGCAGCTTCTGGTCCTGCACCGGTCCGCCCCCGACGAAGTCGTCGTAGCGAAAACTGGTCAGGACCGCCACTTCCGGTGTGATGGCCTCGAGCCACGCCTTCGGCTTACCGAAGAAGGTGAACCGGTGGGTGAGGTTGACGTTGGCAATGCCGTTGCGCGCGATGAACCCGCTCTGCGCATCGAAGTCGGGGGAGATGCCGTTCACCAGATACTGGGCGCCGAAGCGGCGGCCGTTGATGTTGGCCGACGCGCTGAAGAGCGGTGCGCTGGTGGTGACACCACCCACGTGGGTGAAACTCGCGGCGCCCTGCGCCTGCACACTGAGGATGCCGCGCACCAGTCGCCCATCGAGCCCTGCCACGCGATTCCATTGCCCGCCCTCGACCTTGTCGGTGTAGACGAGGCCGAGGCGACTCTGCGCGCCGAGATCCTTCTGCACCCGCAGCACGTTGAAGATCGGTGACTGCCGGCCGTCGAAGGAGGCGTCGCGATTGTCGATGGCCGACAGGAGGCCGAGGTCGAAGCCGCGGATCTTGCCGGTCAGCTTGGTGGCCGCGACTGGCTGCGTGATGCGCCGCGTGTAGATCAGCCGACTGGGTGTGGCGAACTGTTCCTGACTCTCGAGGAAGAATGGCCGGCGTTCGGCAAAGAACACCTGCACGCGTGGATCGTACGTGAACTGGGTCGCGTCGGCCTCGACCTGCGAGAAGTCGGGGTTGGCGGTGCCGGCGAGGGTCAGGTTGCTGGTGATGCCCCACCGAACGCTGCCGCCGACTTCTGGTCGGCCGGTGTTGTACGCCCAGGTTCCCGCGTCGGGTGCACCCACGGCGCTCGACGTGATCGTCGGAATCACGTCGACCGTCAGTCCGCGGGAGAGTTCGCGCAAGCCCACCAGATGCCCGGACTGGGCGAGGAAACTGGAACTGGCGCGCAAGGTCGGCGCCCACGTCTCTTCGTGACCGGTGGCCTGCACGGTGCGCACGACATTGAGCTGCCACTTCTGTTCTGCACCGGCACGATACCGCAGGCTCTTGAACGGAATCTCGATCTCGACTTCGTACCCGTAGTCGGTCGCGTGCCCTTTCGACTTCCAGACGTAGTCCGGCGCGAGGTCGGTACTCTCGCGGGCCTTGGGCGTGTTGGCCGAAAACCCTCCGCCACTGCTGGTACCGGTCTCGTTCAAGACGCCGTCACTCTGAATGCCGATCGGATTGACGCCGAAGACGAGTGCCTGCCGGGAGTCGTCGTAGGTGCCAAGAAAGAGCTGGACGTTGTCGTCCTGGGTGATCTTGTCGCGATCGGCCAGCGTGTAGCGCACGGTGCCCGGGGCGGCGTAGGCGCGGATGCCCACGTGGAGCGCGGTGGCCGAGTAAAAGACGAAGATTTCGGTGCTGTCGCGCGCCGGCACCCCATCGGTGGGGAAGAACTGTGAGAACCCGGTGAGCAGGGCGGCCTTCCGCCAGACCGGCTCATCGAGCACGCCATCGACGACGGTGGCCGCTGCGTCACGTGGCGTCGTGATGGCAAGCGCGCCGCGGCGACCGTCATAGACGGTACCGATGTGCGGCTCGCCGGGGGGCAGCGCGAGCGCGAGGGCCGACAGAACGCACAGAGAAGGAATCACCGACGGGGATGCTCGAGGGCACGCGATCTGGTTCGCGCAACGAAACCTGAGGGCGAACCATATGACACAAGAGGGCGCCCCGCACGTTGCCGCGCGGGTGCGCCACGGGCAGTTTCCAGTCGTACAACGGCCTGCCTCCCTCCGCCGTTGCGACACCTCCCTCACTCATTCTGCATGCGCCGCTCTTTCGGACCCCTGACGCGCACCGCGCCGCGGGCCCTGCTCCTCTCGCTGGTCGCCGCCACTGCCGCCACCGGTGCCGCGGCACAGGCGCGCCGCCTCTTCACCACCGCCGACTACGACCGCGCGGCCCGGATGCTGGGCCCGGCGGTCAATCCACTGGTCGTTGGCGGCACGGCACCGGTCCTGAACTGGCGCGCCGACGGCAGGTTCATCTACCGCAGCGTCCGGCCGGCGGGGACGGAGTTCGTCCTCGTCAACCCGCGGTCCAAGGCACGTGCACCGCTGTTCGACCATGCGAAGATGGCCAACGCCCTGTCGACCGCCGCGGGCACCGTGTTCCAGCCCACGTCCCTGCCCCTGCAGACGGTCGAGCTATCCGATGACGGTCGTTCCATTACCGTCGCAGTCGGCGGCAAGCGGTATCAGTGCGACGCCGCGGCCACGCGCTGCACGGCGGCCGGCCAGGCCGCGCCGGTGGCGACGCCACGGGGCCTGGCCGTCACGTCGCCCGATGGCAAGCGCGCCGCGTTCGTGAAGGACTGGAACCTCTGGGTGCGCGATCTGGCCACCGGCGCCGAAACCGCCCTCACCACCGATGGCACCAGGAACTTCGGCTACGCCACCGACAACGCCGGCTGGGTGACCAGCGACCGGGCGATTCTGCTCTGGTCCCCCGACTCGAAGAAGATCGCGACGCAGCAGCAGGACGAGCGGAATGTCGGCGACATGTTCCTGGTGCAGACGAAGGTCGGCCACCCGACGCTTCGCGCCTGGAAGTATCCGCTGCCGGGCGACAGCATCGTGGCGATGGTCCATCGGGTGGTGATCGACGTCGACGCGCGCAGCATCGTGCGCCTCAAGATGCCCCCCGACTTTCATCGCGCCACGCTCGGCGATGACATCTCGATGAACGATTACAGCTTCAGTCCCGACGGATCGCAGCTGGCGCTGGCCTCCACGTCGCGCGATCACAAGCAGACGACCGTGCGCCTGGCCGATACGCACACCGGCGACGTGCGCACCGTGTTCGAGGAAACGACAGCGACACAGTTCGAATCGCTTGCCGGGTGGCGCGTGTTGTGGGGTTCAAAGGAAATCGTCTGGAACTCGGAACGTGATGGCTGGAGCCAGCTTTATCTGTATGACCTGACCACCGGCCAGCTGAAGAATGCGATCACCAGCGGCGAAGGGCCGGTGTGGTCGATCGCGCGCATCGACGAGAAGACGCGCACGATCTGGTATGGTGCGCTCGGTCGCGAGAAGGGACAGGATCCGTACCTGCAGCACTTCTATCGCGCCACGCTCGACGGCCGGAACGTGGTGGCACTGACGCCGGACGATGGTGATCACCGCATGCAGCTGTCGCCCGACGGCCGCTGGATCGTGGATACCTGGTCGCGCGCCGATCTCGCGCCACAGACGGTGTTGCGCGATGATGCAGGCCGAGTGGTGATGTCGCTCGAAACCGCCGACATCTCGAAGCTGGTGGCGTGGGGATGGAAGCCGCCGGTCCTGTTCAACGTCAAGGCCGCCGATGGCGTCACCGACCTTTACGGACAGCTCTTCCGGCCGACGAACTTCGACAGTACGAAGAAGTACCCGATCATCAATCAGGCATACCCGGGCCCGCAGGGTGGCAGCGTGGGCTCACGCGCGTTCGCTGCCGCGCGTGGCGACAAGCAGGCACTGGCTGAATTGGGGTTCATCGTCGTCAGCATCGATGGACGTGGCAGCGGACCGGAGCGATCCAAGGCATTCCACGATGCCTACTACGGCGCGATGGGTCGAGACAATACGCTCCCCGACCAGGTGGCGGGGATGCAGAATCTGGCCAAGCGCCATCCATGGATCGACATCGAGCGGGCCGGCATGTGGGGCCACTCGGGCGGCGGCTTCATCACCGCCGGTGCGATGTTCCGCTATCCCGATTTCTTCAAGGTGGGGATCGCGGAATCGGGCAACCACGACCAGCGCAACTACGAAGACGACTGGGGTGAGCGCTATCAGGGGATGCTGACCCGCGGCGGCCCGGATGGTGACAGCTACGCGGTGGAAGCGAATCAGGTGCAGGCGAAGAACCTGAAGGGCAAGCTGCTGCTGGCGCACGGCACGATGGACAACAACGTGCCACCTGACAACACGTTGCTGGTGGTCGATGCGCTCATCCGCGCCAACAAGGATTTCGATCTGCTCATGATCCCGAACGCCGGCCACGGCTTCGGCAGCGCATCCAACTACATGATGCGCCGCCGCTGGGACTACTTCGTGCGCTGGCTGCTGGATGCCGAACCGCCGAAGGAGTACATCATCAAGTAGTCGGGGTGACCAGCGAACGGTGTGGCTTGCGTTCGCTGGTCACGGGACCGCCGATGGCTGTGTGATTCGGTTGAGCAGCACCGCGGTGCGCGCGATCTGCACCGCGACGGTTCGGAGGTCGAGCGTTTCATTGACCGTGTGGCCGCCCGTGCCGCCGGGGCCGAGGCCGTCGATGACCTGCGGCACCGCGGCAGCGATGAACGAGACATCGGCGGCGCCGGCGCGAGCGGGGTTGTCCATGCCAACCGGACCGAGCCCAAGGTCTCGGCTGGCCCGATCGAGCGCGCCGAGCAGCGCCATGTTACCGGCCGTCGGTGCCATCGGCGGATAGCCGTCGTCGAAGGTGAGCGTGGCGGACGTGCGCGGCGACGCTGCCGCGACGATCGCCTGCATCTGCGCCTTGGTCTGCGCCACGGCCTCGGGTGAGATCACACGCAGGTCGCCCGAGACCACGAACTGCTCCGGCACGATGTTGCTCTTGCCGAAGGCGGTGCCGCGTGTGCCCGTGCTGTCGAGTGTGACCGTCGTGCCGCCGACGGCAACGCCGGCGTTGAAGGTGCGCAGCGGATCACCGCCCAGCCGGGTGCGGAATTCGTTCAGGATCCGGGCTGCCTCGTAGATCGCGCCCGGACCGATGTCATCGCGGAAGACCTGTGACGAGTGGGCCGGCGTACCTTTGACGCGGAGGGTCCATCCCGTGAACCCGCGACGTGCCGCGACTGCCGTGCGGGGATCGCCGTCACCATCCTCGAAGCCGATCGCGATCTGTGACTTTGTGCCCGCATCGACCAGCACCTTTCGCGCCGCGGCGATCGGCGCGCCGGGCGCTTCCTCATCACCGGTGAGCACGACGGTGATGCTCATCCGATCGAGTTGCCCCGCGGCCCTGAGCGCCTTGAGCGCGAAGAGCATGATCACATCGCCGCCCTTCATGTCGGTCGAGCCCGGGCCGCGGGCGGTGGAGTCGGTGAGCTTCTCCCATCGCTGGAACGGACTGTCCAACTCGAACACCGTATCGAGGTGCCCGATCAGCAGCACGCGCGGCCCGCGGCCGGTGCGCTCAGCCACCAGATGCCCCGCACGACCGAATGCAGCACCGTCCTCCCAGCGGGTCTGGAATCCGAGGGCGTCGTATTCGGCCCGCAAGAGCCGCCCGACTTCCCGCACGCCGGCGTGATTCTGGGTGCCGCTGTTCAGGTTGACGAGGCGCTCGAGCAGCTGCCGTGCGTCGGACTCGTTCGTGGTCGCGTATCGCGTCAGTACCTTCTCGACCTTCGAGAGTGAATCGCGCGGGACCACCACCGCCGCATGCGCATCAGTCGTCATCGTCGAAGCACCTGCAATGAGTGCGGCTGCCATGAGATCGAAACGCATACGTGTGAATCGCCGAAGGGAGAAGAGCAGACGGGACGGATCTGCTCGAAGTCTACCGCCAGCGCACGGTGTCGAGGGGGCTGCGGAGTGAACGTCAGCAGCAGACATGGCGCCGGCGGTGCGCGTCAGTCCCGGGGCGCGATGTCGGCCAGCAGCGTGAGGCGCGTGCAAGTCATTGCCCTGGGAAACCGGGGTGGCAGGTAACGAGTCATGGTGGGCGCCACGCCAACTTCACACACGCGCAAGAACGCGACCTGCCGGCTCGTTCGAGGTGGGGGCCGCGTCGCCCTTGCCTGATCCATCGCCAGGCGCTTCGATTGTCGGCGTCAGCCCGTCTGTTCAGTCTGCCCGCCCAGCCCGGAGCCGCACATGCTCGCATCCACGATGATGGACTATCAGCTCACCATCCCGTCGATTCTCGAGCGGGCGGTGCGGATGCACCCGGATCAGGAGATCGTCTCGGTGATCCCGGTCGGCGTCGATCCGGAGACCAAGGCACCGGTGCCAGGGGTGCACCGGACGACCTACGGCAAGACGTACCCGCGCGTGATGCAGTTGTGCAACGCGCTGGTGGCGGCCGGTGTGAAGCCTGGCGATCGGGTGGCGACGATGGCGCTCAACACCTACCGCCACTACGAGCTGTACTTCGCCGCGCCGTCGGTTGGCGCCGTATGTCACATGGTGAACATCCGGCTGCCGCTCGAACAGATCGCGTACATCCTCAATCATGCCGAAGATCGGGTGCTCTTCATCGAGAATGTGTTCGCCGGAATGATCCCGTTGATCCGGCAGCATGCACCGAAGGTGACCACGATCGTGGTGCTCGGCCCGGTGCCCGGCGGACTGCCGCCGGGCCTGATCGACTATGAATCCTTCATTGCCGGGCAGCCGACGACCTTCGCCTACCCCGAGATCGACGAACGGCAGGCCAGCGGCATGTGCTACACGAGCGGCACCACCGGCGATCCGAAGGGTGTGCTGTACAGCCATCGCGCCATCGTGCTACACAGCCTGGCCAGTCTCAGCGCGGATCTGCTGGGCGTGAATTCGCGCGACGTGATCATGCCGATCGTGCCGATGTTCCACGTGAACGCGTGGGGCTACCCATACACCTGCACGATGACCGGTGCGAAGCTGGTGTTCATGAGTGTGTTCACCGACCCGAAGACGGTGTCGCGCTTCATTGCCGAAGAGGGCGTGACCGTCTGCGCCGGTGTGCCGACCATCTTCCTCGGCCTGCTCGACGAGATGGACAGGGCGAAAGCCGCCGGCACACCCTACCGGTTTCCGACGCTCAAGTGCCTCGTGATTGGCGGCAGCTCGACGCCGCGGTCGCTGATTGCGGGCTTCGGTGATCGACACAGCCTCCACGTGACCCCCGCCTGGGGCATGACCGAGACGACGCCACTTGGCACTGCGAATACCGTCAAGGCCGAAGACCATGCAGACGATCGTGAACTGAAGTACGATCGGATGCTCTACAGCGGCAAGATGGCACCACTGGTCGAACTCCGACTCGAGGATGACGACGGCAAGGAAATGGCATGGGGCACCGGCGAGTCGGGACGACTGCTGATCCGCGGGCCGTGGATCACCGGCAGCTACTACGAGAACCCGGCCGCGACCGCCGCCACGCAGCACGACGGCTGGTTCGATACCGGCGATATCGCGACGATCGACGTCGATGGCACGATGATGATTCAGGATCGCGCCAAGGATCTGATCAAGTCCGGCGGCGAATGGATCAGCAGTGTCGATCTCGAGAATCAGCTGATGGGCCATCCGGCAGTGCGTGAAGCGGCCGTGATTGCCGTGCCACACCCGAAGTGGGATGAACGGCCGCTTGGCGTGATCGTGTTGCGCGATCCGGCGGTGACGGTGAGCAAGGACGAGTTCGACCGCTTCCTGCTGGAGCGCGCGGTGGCCAAGTGGCAGCTGCCGGACGCCTACGAAGTCGTCGACGAGATCCCGAAGACGACCGTCGGCAAGTTCCTGAAGCGTGCGTTGCGCGACCGCTTCAAGGACTATCAGCTGCAGTAGCGCGCGGGTCATGCATTCGTTCGGCACGACGCGACACGGGACCGCATCGCGTCGCGCCTGCCGGCGGGGTGACCCGGCTACAGCATCGCGCGCGACTCACTCCAGCGGCCGCGGGTGAAGTCGGGGAATCGCACCGGCATGCTGCCCTTCGCCACCGACAGCTCGCTCAGCGGTTGTGGCGCGCACCACGCCGCCGCGTCGTAGACATCCATGTCGGGGACGAGTCCTTCGCGCATGGTCTGGACCAGTCGATAGGCCATGACGTAGTCCATGCCGCCATGGCCGCCGGCGCGCGCCTTCTCGCCCAGCTCGCGCCAGAGCTTGTGCTCATGCGCCGCCTTGTAGGCGTCGATCGCAGCCCAGCGATGCTCAGCCCCCACACCTTCCACGTACACCCGTGCCGGGTAGTCCTCGAAGATGCCCTTCGTCCCCTGCACCGAGTTGATGCGCGAATATGGTCGCGGGCTCGACACATCGTGTTCGAGTCGGATGGTGCGACCCTTCGCCGTCTTGATCAGCGAGATGTTCAGATCACCGGTGACGTATTGCTCGGCCCATTTCGGTGAGTCCTTCGGTTCGTGCTCCTCGCGCCACCTGGTGAGTCCCATCTCGGGCGTGCTCATCGAGACCAGGTAGTCGAACTTGTCACCGCGATTGATGTCCATCATCGCCGCGATCGGGCCCAGGCCGTGCGTGGAGTACAAGTTCGCGTTGCGCAGGGTGTGATGCGCGCGGCGCCAGAGGCCCTCATCACGATTCTCGAAGAGAATCTCCCGCAGATCATGATTGTAGGCCGCGCCGCCATGCTTCAGCTCTCCGAAGACACCGGCCCGCACCATGTTCAGGACCAGCAGTTCGTTGTAGCCGTAGCTGCAGTTCTCCATCATGATGCAGTGCTTGCGCGACCGTTCGGACGCATCGACCAGCTTCCAGAGCTCATCGATGGTGTATGCCGCCGGCACCTCGGTGGCCGCGTGCTTGCCGGCCTTCATCGCGGCCAGACAGACCGGCACGTGAAACTGCCAGGGCGTCGCCGTATAGACGATGTCGATGTCATCGCGCTGCACCAGCTGCTCGAAGGCACGCTCCCCATCGCTGAATCGTGCGGGCTCGTACGTGTGCCCTGCCTCGCGCATCTGCTTCACCGCCATCTCGACTTTCTCAGGCACCGTGTCGCAGAGCGCCGTGATGCGCACGTTGTCGACGCCGAGCAGTTCGTGCAGCACCGATCGCCCGCGCAGGCCCGTGCCGACGATCGCGATGCGCACGACGGCGTGTTTCTCGAACGGGACGCCGAGCATGGACGGTGCGGCCGTCGCCGGCTCCGGCAAGGCGATCGGCGTGAGCGCAGCCGGTGCTCCATCAGCATGGGCGACGGTCGGCAGGCCCAGCGCCAGCCCGGCGCCCGCCAATGCGGCACCCTTCAGCAGATCACGGCGGGTGGGGTCGTTCGGCGTGTCGGTCATCGGTTCGGATGGCGGAAGAGTCTCAGTCGGCCGGTGACTCATCCGGCCAGCAGGTCGCGGCCGGCCCGGCCGTGGTGGCGAAGAAGATTGCCGCTGAACCGGCCGCAGGGAACTGGTCGCGATACGCCGCCGCCCATGCCGCGGTGAAGCCGTCGACATCAGCCGTGCGGACAAGGGCCCAGACGCTGCCGCCGAACCCGGCACCGAAAGCCGACGCAGCAATGGCGCCACGTTCCTGCGCGAGACGAACCAGCGCGGTCGTTTCGGGAATCTGGTTGCCCAGCCACTGCTCGGCCGCCCGCTGTGATTGCGCGGCGATGTGGCCAAGCGCCAACCAGTCCTGCACGGCGAGTGCCTGCGCAGCGGTTGGAACCAATGTGTATGTCTCGAGGAGGAACTGGTCCAGACGCTGCCGAAGCTCAATGGCACTGAATGCGGTCGGTTCCGCGGTGCCGATTGCCGTGCTGAGTATCTCCGCCGCCTCCGGCGCGCTCTCCATCGCGGCGGCGAGTGACCCGTCGACCCGTCGCGTCGTGTGGTTCCACAACCGAACGAGGTGCGTCACCATCCGTGATGCACGATTGAAGCGCTCACGTGCACCGGCAGACTTTTCTGCCACGACGCCGGACGACGCCACCACGAAGCGGTGCGTCTGTGGCAGCGCATACGCTCCGATGCGACGTACCGGCATCCAGCGATAGTCGCTGATGTGGCCTGGCTCCGCGCACAGGATTGCCGTCTGGTCCTGACTCCCACCAAGGGTCCCCACGCCAGCTTCGCCCACCAGCGACCCGAAGCCGCTTCCGTTCTCCATCGCGCCGAGGTAGCCGGCCAGCAGCGGCAACGTCGGCAACGCCTCTTGCCAGGTCGCTGTGTCGTGCAGCCGATTGACCGCCGCGATGGCGGAGAACACTGCAATCAGCAGCGCGGAGGATGAACTGACACCGGCCGCTACGGGCAGATCGCTCTCGAAGGCAATGTCGACGCCGCGCCGCGCGCCCGGGAAGTTGCGCGCAATTCGTCGCGCGACGGCGGCAACGTAGTTCGACCAGTGACCGTCCGGCGCGGAGGCGGTGAGGTCGAGCAGTGTTTCGCAGCCAATGCCACTGGTTGCGTCGATGACGCGCACCTGCGAGTCGCCACGCGGCGCCACCCGCGCAATGAATCCCCGCTCGACGGCGATCAGGAGCGAGCGGCCGCCGGCGTAGTCGGTGTGTTTGCCGAAGACTTCGATCCGGCCGGGCGACCAGATGCCGAGGCGTCCGCGCGATTCCGCTGCGCGCGCATCGAGCGTCGCGTCACAGCGAACGAGCGCGAGTGACTTCCGGTGGCACTCGTCCGGTACAAAGCCGGCTCGGAGCAACGCCATCGAGAATCGATGCGCGAGCGATGCCACTACAGCGCTACCGGCCGATCGCGCAACACCCGCGCCACGGTCTCGATGTCGCCGCGCGTGGACAGATCGAGCACCCCCTCGTCACTGCGGAGCACCGTGAATCGCTCCCCGAGCTCCGCCATCGCAATCCGAACGGCATCCTGCAATTCCAGTTCGCCCCGCACGCTCGGCACCACACGACGGCACGCCTCGAAGATCACCGGCGAGAACGACCAGAGATTCATGCTCACCAGCGAGTGCGCAATCATCGACGCGTACGTCGCACCATCGGGCTTCTCGACGATCCCCGCCAGGCGACCCTCCGCATCTTGCTGCAGCAGCGCGAACTGCCGGACCCGCTCCTCATTGATATTGCTGTTGGCCACCAGCCCGTCGAGCCCGAAGCCCACCACGCCAGCGGTGCCCAGTTGTGCCAGCGCGCGACAGGCCTCCACCGGGTAGTAGTTGTCGCCGTTCATCACCAGCACACAGGCATCGCCCGCAAACGCTTCCGCAGCCGCGACGGCACCGGCCGTCCCGTTCGGACTCGGCTGCGTGGCGAAGTGCACGCGCACGCGGTGAAGTTTCAGCGCGGCATAGTACGCTCTGATCGCCTCGTGTTCCGGCCCGATCACGAGGCAGACCTCGGTGATCCCGGCATCAGCCAGCGCGCTCATCGCGTGATCGAGAAATGGGCGGCCGATCGGAATCATCGCCTTCACACCACCATCGGCAACACGCGACTGCGTCGCATCGAGCTGCGCACCCGCGTCTTCACGACGCATACGCGTGCCCAGTCCGCGAGCCAGAATCACAGCTCTGGTGGTCGCTGGCATCAGCTGATGAGCATGACTGCGGTCATGGCAGGGTGGCGGAAGGGTTGTGGCGAGCGGGTCGGAAACCATTGAGCACACTCGTACGGAAGGAAACGGACGGCGTGGGCGGTCGCCATGGCCCTCGCCCAACGGCCGCCGGGTGTTGCAGACGACGCCGGGCTCTTCGTCGCGAGCGTCCGCCACGGGTCCGCATCACGTCATGAGGACGGACGATGGATGTACACCCCGATCATGAACGGTCGGCACTCGATTCCCAGCGCCGTCCATACCCGGTCGTCACCGCCAGCAGCACGGCGCCGACCAGCGCCCATGCATAGGTATTGTGCAGACCGATACTCAGCGCCGACTGTGGTGGCATGCCGAACGCGTTGCCACCGGCGCTGGCACTGGCAGCGAGGATCGTCGGCAGAAACCACGGCAGCAGGAACGGCCAGGTGCAGACGGTCATGTCGAGCAGATTGGCGCGACGATACTTCGCCAGTGCGAACCGCTCGCCCGTCTGGCGAGCGAAGGGGCCGACGGCGAGGATCGCGACCACGCTGTGTGTGGTGAGCAGCACCGCACCGCTGACGACGGCCACGATCCAGACTTCGGCCATGCGCGCCGAGCGTGCCCGTCCCGCCGCGGCGCGCACCAGCCGGTCGAGGGCGTCGGTGGCCTGCAGTGTGCCAACCAGTGCAACCAGGAGCAGCGTGAAGATGCTCACCCCGACGGCGCGCTGCATGCCCTCCACCACCAGGCCCGTGGCGCCAAACGTACCCGGTGCGACGTGAAGGAGCGCCGAGGGTGTGATCAATCGCAGGACCACCGCGAGCAGCGCCGATGCCGCACACCCGACGAGGAGCGACTCGATCAGGTGCCGCTTCCGCAGCAGCATCACGATGACAGCGGCCGGCACGAACAGCATCAGGAGCGCGCGCGGCTCGACGCTGGCGGCGGGCCCGCCATGCGTGACTTGTGAGAGATCGCTGCGGGCCCCGAATGCTATCGAGGCGAGCAGCGCGAGCAGCCCCGCCGGCAGCACGTATCGCAGCCGGCTTCGTACGGTGCCACCGATGTCGGCATCCTGCGTCCCACTCGATGCGATCGTCGTATCGGAGACGGGCGAGATCGAATCGCCGAATGTCGCGCCGGCGAGGATGGCACCCATCAGGACTGCCGGATCAGCACCGGCGGGCCCGCCCGCAGGATAGAGCAGCGGCCCCGCCAGCAGGATCGTCCCGAAACTGGTGCCCGTCGCGGTCGAGACCAGCGAACACGCCAGAAACGCGGCGCCGACATATGCACCGCCGGTGAGATGTGCTTGGCGCGCCAGCCAGGCCAGCGCGCCGACGAATCCGGAGGCGCCGAGGATCGTGCCCATCACGCCGGCGAACAGCCAGGCGCAGAGCATCACCATCACCACGCGCTGGCTCATGCCATCCAGCATGGCGTCGGAATAGCGGGCGCGGTCCTTCGCCAGCGCCAGCCCGAGTGTCAGCGCGCCGAGCAGAATCGGCCAGAACCCCTTCTCGTCGGGCGCGCCATTGACGGCCAGCACCGTCACGCCGACCAGGAAGACGACGAACGGCGCAAGGGTGCCGGCCAGCCCGCCATGGAAGGACAGCGGCGGACCGGGCGGCGAATCGGTGTGTGTCGACATGTGGACGAAGAAACTCACCGTCGGCTATCGTTCGCGCCATGCCAGAGACTCCTGACACCGCTCCAGTGGCGGACGATGCGTTCACCCTGTTCGACCTGCGCGTCGAGGTGATTGCCACCGATCGACCCATGGTCTGCAATCACCGCGCCGGCGACTGGTTTGAATTGGTGGGCGAGAACCTCCGCTTTCCGCCGGGCCAGAGCTTCCCGCTCTACCCACTGGCGGCACTGTTGCCGCTGCTGCCGGCCAAGCAACGCCCGACGCATCCGAACGACTGGATGACGACCGATGCTGACATCGCCTGCCCCGACCCATTCTGCGGCGGACGATTCCGAATCACCCGGACTGGCACCACGACGTTTCGCCATGGTGACGTGACGCTGGTGCCGCTGCCTCCCGCCACCCCCGCCACGTGATGACGGCCCCTCAGGAACTGCCGTCGGTCAGTCTCGCGCCGGGATACACCATCCCGCGGCTCATCAAGGGAGGCTGGCAGCTGGCGGGCGGACATGGCACCGTGGATGCCGACGCCGCGATTGCCGACATGTTCGCCTTCGCCGACGCCGGCATCACGGCGTTCGACTGCGCCGACATCTACACCGGCGTCGAAGAGCTGATCGGCCGCTTCGTGCGCGAGTGGCGCTCGCGACGCGGCGCCGACGCGGCCACGATCCGCATTCACACCAAGTGTGTCCCCGATCTTGACGCGCTTCCCACACTTCGTCGCCTGGATATCGAGCGATTGATCGACCGATCGCTGCGCCGGCTCGGTGTCGAGCGGCTGGACCTGGTGCAATTCCACTGGTGGGACTGCGACATTCCCGGCGCGGTGGACGCGGCGCTGCATCTGCGCGACCTGCAGACAGCCGGCAAGATCGAGCAGCTCGGCGTGACCAACTTCGACACGCCGCATCTGACAGCCATGCTCGATGCCGGCGTGCCGATCGTTGCCCATCAGGTGCAGCTCTCGCTGCTGGATGCACGTCCACTGGGCGCGATGGCGAACCGCTGTGCGGCGCGCGGCGTGCAGCTGCTGACGTACGGCGCCCTGGCCGGTGGGTTCATGCACGAACGCTGGCTTGGTGTCGCCGAGCCGCAGGCGCCGCTGGAGAACCGGTCGCTGGTGAAGTACAAGCTGATCATCGACGACTTCGGTGGCTGGGCACTCTTCCAGCGACTGCTGCAGACGCTCGATGTGATCGCCACTGCGCACGGCGTCACGATCGGTGCCGTGGCGATCAGATACGTGCTCGACCAGCCGCCGGTGGCAGCGGCGATCGTCGGTGCGCGCCACGCCGGCCACCTTTCGGCAACACTCGCCGCCGCCACGCTGCGCCTCACACCCGACGAGCGCGCCGCACTGCACACCCTGCTCGCGGCTGCCACCGGGCCACGCGGCGATGTCTACACCCTCGAGCGCGAGAAAGGCGGCCGGCACGCGGCGATCATGCGCTACAATCTCAACACGAGCTGAGGGTTCTTCTCAGAAATGCCGCACTCCACGCGCCGCATTGCAACGGCGCGACGCAACGGCGCGACGCAATGGCGCGGAGCCGATGTGGCCGGTGCGCGCGGCCACCGCGCCAGCGCGCACCGGCAGCGGTCATGGCACCAGGCTGCGGCTCGGGATGAGGTAGAACTGCTCCTGCCGCGGCCGGAAGAAGCGGAAGCCGTCGGGCGTCAGGTGTGCGTCGTCTTCCATCATGACGAATACCTTCTTGCCACCCCACTCCGGCACGGGCGTCCCGGTGTTCAATTCAATCGAGATGTAGGAGCCCAGTCGCAGGCGACTGTTGAGCGCCGTCGTATCGCTGCGATTGGCGGCACGAAAATCGATACCGGCGCCAAGGCCGTGGCCCTGCGTGCCGATCGGATGCGAATACACCATCGCTTCGATTCCCTTCTCCTTCATCTCGAGCATGGTCGCGCGGAAGACCGCGCCACCGGTGAGGCCGGGACGGGAATGACGCAGCATCAGGGCGTCCTGGAGCGTGTTCGTGTTCTGCAACGCCTGCTTCAGGCCGGCCGGTGCATCACTTTCGCCAGGGCGCAGCACGTACGCCATCTTCTGCCAGTCGGTATCAAAGCCCATGTAGCTGATGCCGAAGTCGATGTGCACCAGGTCACCGGGCTCGATCACGATCTTTTCGGTGGCCACGGCGAGGAATCCGCGCGAGGTGGCGATGTCGCCGCCCGCACGCTGCACCCGCAGGTCGGGCTGAAACCAGGTGCGTACGCCGGCCGCCCAGAGCGCGTCGTACAGATGCCGCCGCACGTCGCCCACCGTGGTCGTACCGGGCGTGATGACGGCCGGCGAGAGCGCATGTTTCACGATGCCCTCGGTCACGGCGACCGCCGTGCGGTAGTGCTCCATCTCGTCAGGAAGCCGCGTATCGAGGTACTCCTCGATCAGGTCACTGGCGCTGGTGAAGCGCGCCGTCGCCTCGGCACCCATCGCATCGGCGAGGAACTTCCACGCATCGTAGCCGAGTGAGCGCGTCTGGCCGCGCCGACCGCCGATCCCAAGACCGATGGACTTCGGTTGCCATGTGTCATACAGCATGCGCAACGTCGGGCCAGCCGGGCGCGGTTCGTCGGTGGGCGCATCGAAGAAGCGGGCGAGGTTCTCCTCGGTGTAGCCCGTGATGGCGTACTTCTTCAGTCCCTTGTCACCGCCGTCGATGAAGACGAAGATGTCGCGGTTGCCCGTGTACGGCCGCGGCGGCGCGATGTACTGCGCCAGCGGATCGTCGTGGAATTCCTCGGTCACGACGATCCACATGCCGAGGTTGTGCCGGCGCATCATCGGCAGCAACATCGCGTGGCGCTGGGTGAGCCACTTTTCGCGGATCGTGATCTGTTCGGACCAGCGCAGCATCGGCGGCAGCGTACCCGCCGACTGGCGACTCGAGGCGGCCGGCGACGGTGCGGGCATGGGCCCCCCGGCGGCGCCTGCGGTCTGGCGGCTGCAGGCGGTCGTCACGAGCAGCAGGGCGCTGGCCAGCAAGCCAGCATGGCGGTGCACAGGGGTCACGGGCGGCATGGGATGATCTGGTTGAGGACGGTGTGCAACTGAATCTACCACCGCCTACGCAGTGATTCGGGCACCCGGGCGATCGCATCGGCGCGACCTTCGCGGATGGCGTAGTGAAGGTGACGGTCCCGAAGTCGCGTCAGGCAGTACCGCGCAAGATCGCGATCAGCAACGACATTTCGGCCAGGTCGATTGAGAGCTGACTCGGGCTCGACGCGGCCAGCGTAGCTGAGGCAGACGGCGGCGACGGTGGATCACCGAGCGATCGGTGATCCACCGTCGCACCTCATTCGTCACGGCGCTGTGACAGGCGCCGCCCCACCTGACTCGCTCTGTCACGATCGGATCACTATTACGGCCGGCGCCGCGTCAGGGATCGCGCTTCGGCCGGCATTCGAACACCTTCGTCTGTCATCGCCTCCGGCAGTGCTGTCTTGCGCCGATCCTCCAGCTCGCACGCTGCGACCGGACGGCCAGCGGCAAATTCCGTCGGCTCAATCGAACCTCCACGTGGTGTCGTCGTGCGCCCGACCATCCGACTCCGCGGTTCGATCCGTGTCGCGATCTCAATCGTCGCGGCATTCGTCCCAGCCTCGAGTCTGATCGGGCAGCCGACGGCCCGCACGGCCTCTCCGCAGTCGACCACTCCCGTGCGCGTACCGCAGTCCACGCGCCGCAGTGACCCACGGATCGCATACATCGAGGCACTGCTCGACTCGGCGCCGGGGGAACTTGCCCAGTCGGGGAACGTGTTGCGTGCCTTTGGGTTCGCGAGTAGCGACACGACCGCGGCATTCCGCGGCATGAGCATCGCCGTGATCGACACGACCGGGGCGAGAACAGCGCTGCTGCTGGGAGACGGCTCAAGCATTGACGGCCTTCCGCGACATGCGCGCCGAGCACTGGCGACAGCAGCGGTCGTTCGCGGTCGGGACTTGCAGAAGTCTCAGGCGGATATCTCGCTCACGACGCACCGCATCGCAAATGCGCGCGATTCCGTCCAGCTGGTCATCGTGAGGCCAGTGCCGCGCCTGACTGAGCGCTGCGATTGTCTGCTCGACGGCGACGGGGCAATCGTGGCAGCCCTGTCGGAGCGCGGCACCGCGGCGATCGTCACGGATGATGGCAGCGTCGCGGGGACGTTCGTACCGCTGCTGGAGCTGCCCGCGATTCGACCGGTGTTCGGTGCCTTGGAGGCTCGCGGCGCCGGCCAGGTCCTTCGCTCCACGCGCGACAGGACCATCACAGTGCGCGAGCTGCTGGCGCTGCTCGCGGTCGGTGTCGGAGCCGCGCTGGCATGGCGCCTGGTTCGCGCAGGTACCCGTACTCAGGTCCTTGCGGAACAACTCATCCCGACCTCGTTCGATGCGAACACGCTGCTGTCGTCGCTCGCAGGCGAGGCGTCGGAGAAACTGGGCCGCAACACCAGGCTGGAGACCCACTTCCACATCGCTCCCGCCGTGGTACGAGGCGACCGAAAGCGCCTGGCGCAGGCTCTCCGCCTGCTCATCGGCGCGGCACGTCACGCCATGCCACGTGGAGGCACGCTGAGCCTGACGACTCGGTTTGCGGAGGTGACAGAGGGCGGCGATCTCATCCCCAACGGGCACTACATCGTGCTCACAGTTGACGACACCGGCCAGCCACTGCCTTCTGACCTGCGTCGACGTCTGCTCGACGCGATACCGGCACCGTCGCGTGAGTGGTCCAGCGCCTCGGACGACCTGACGACCGTCCAGCGCATCGTGCGCGCACACGGGTGGTGGCTGCACGTCGACGCGCCGCGTGATACGGGAAACGTGGTCTCGATCTACATGCCGCTGGCCCCCGAGTCACTCATTCCACTGGTTGACTTGCAGGAAGAGCTGGTTTAGCGACCCGCGTCGCCCTTACCAGTCAGTCGGCACGTAGTCCTTCAGGAACTGCCCCCAGACATGCTGCCCGGTGTTGATCCCGGCGATGATCGGGTCAACGATCCGCGCCGCACCATCGACGATATCCAGCGGCGGGTGAAACCGGTGTTCCGCCGTCTTCCGCGCCGCGATCTCCGCCGGATCTTCATCCGTCACCCACCCCGTGTCGACGCTGTTCATGTGGATCCCAGCGCTGAGGTAGTCGGCCGCCGACGTGCGCGTCATCATGTTCAGCGCCGCCTTGGCCATGTTGGTGTGCGGATGCCGCGTGGTCTTGAAGCGCCGGTAGAACTGCCCCTCGACCGCCGAGACATTCACGATGTGCTTGTCGCGGCTGGCCGTCTTCATCATCAGCGGCTTGAGGCGCGCGTTGATCAGAAACGGGGCCACCGCATTCACCAGTTGCACCTCGAGCAATTCCACGGCCGGCACTTCGTCCATCTGCAGGCGCCAGCTGTTGCGATCGCGCAGGTCCACCTGCTGCAGGTCCTGATCGAGCCGGCCCACCGGGAACAGCGCCTGCTGCGCTGCATGCTCCTCGTCGAGCAGCTTCACCTGCGACAGCTGTGCGGCATGCGTGAGCCCGACGGCCTCCCGCAGCTCAGGTGCGAGCAGCGCGTCCGTGCCCTTCCCTTCCGGCAGCATGTTGTACCCACGCACCCCTTCGTACGCGCCCAGCAGCCGGCGCACGGGCTCCGCCATGGCGCCGATCGCGGCGTTCTCGATGTCCATCATGTGATGATAGAAATCGGGCGGCCGCCGCACCGTCTGGCAGGCGTTGTTGACGATGAAGTCGAGCCGGTCGCGCGTCGCCACCAGATGCGCACAGAAGGCTTCCACGCTTGGCGTGTGCCGCAGATCGAGCCCGAAGATCTCGAGCCGGTCGCCCCACTCCGCGAAATCCGGTTCAGCGGCGTAGCGTGCGGCCGAGTCGCGCGGAAATCGCGTCGTGACGATCAGGCGGGCGCCGGCGCGCAGCAGCTTGATCCCGGCCTGATAGCCGATCTTGACGCGACCGCCCGTGAGCAGCGCGACGCGCCCGCACAGGTCGGCCGTCTCGGTCCGCTTGGCGAAGTTGAACGCCGCGCACGACGGACAGAGCTGATCGTAAAAATGGTGCAGCGCCGTGTAGTCCTGCTTGCAGACGTAGCAGTTGAGCGTTTCGCGCGCGTGCTGCGTGTCTGGCTCGTCATCCACCGTCTCCTGCACGAAATCCGCTGGCGCGAAGAGGCGCGGCGTGATGAACACCTCCTCGCGACGCAGCTTCCGGATGCCGGTATCCTGCAGCACCGACTCGGCGCGCTGCACCCGTTCCTGTTTGCGCTGCACACGCGTCGCCTTCACCAATCGGCGACGGGCCAGAGCGTCTGGGCGCGACACCTCTCCCGCAGCGTGCAGCAGGCGCATCCGATCGTCGGCCGCGATCTGGGCCAGCAGTGCACGGTCGCCGGCGATCGATTCGAGCAGCATTGCGGCGTCGCGAACGCGAGCCGCGATCTGGTCCGGCGTCACGCCAACCAGCGGCGAGGGTGATTCGGAGTCGTTTTCAGGGGCGGAGAACATTCCGCAAAGATAGCGAGTGCAGGCGGGGGTGTCCTTCAATTGGGACACGAGCGCCGATTCTCGCCGTTCGGCGGACCAGCCAGACGCCCCGCCGCCCCGCCGCCCGGCCTTCGGCTGCCAATAGCGCGTGCGATCCCGCGCATCACGGCATTCAGAGGTGCGACTCGCACGCTATCTGCGCAGCACCGCTGATGATGACCGTCATCTGGCGCTGGCGCCACAGCCGCAACTACCGCCCGCCTGCAGCAGGCGGTAGGATCGATGAGCCGTGCTGACCGCGGAGTGCTCCCCCGATCATCACCGCCGATCGCCCAAAGGAATTCGCGCTCCACTCCCCTGCTGAGCCCGCTGATGACCTCCCGCCGTGGCTTTCTGACCGCCGCCGCCGCCCTGGCTGCCGCCCCCGCCTTCAGTTCCCGCGCTTTCGCACAGCTCACCCGGGCACAGGCGCTCGCCGGCAACCGGACGCCGACCGACCTGGCGGATGACGAGACCTTCTGGTTCGAGATCCAGCGCGCCTTCGAGGTGGACCGGACCTGGGTGAACCTGAACAATGGCGGCGTGAGTCCCGCACCGTCGATGGTCATCGAACAGATGATCCGCGACATCCGCTACAGCAATGAGATTCCGGTGGACCACATGTGGCGGCAGCTGCAGCCGCGCATGGAGAGTGTGCGCCGCGAGCTTGCCGCGGAGTTCGGGTGTGATCCTGAGGAGATGGCGATCACGCGCAATGCGTCGGAAGCGCTGGAGACGATGATCTTCGGGCTCGATCTCAAGCGCGGTGACGAAGTCATCGTGAGCACGCAGAACTACGGCCGCATGATCAACGCCTGGGAACAGCGGGTGCGCCGCGAGGGCATCGTGCTCAAGCGGGTGCAATTCGCCGTGCCGGTGATGCGGGACGAGGACGTCGTTGCCGCCTTTGCCGCCGCCATCACGCCGCGCACGAAGGTCATCGAGGTCACGCACATCACGAACCTCACTGGCCAGATCCTGCCGGTGCGCAAGATCGTCGACATGGCGAAGCCGAAGGGCATCGAGGTGTTCGTCGACGGTGCGCATGCCTTCGCCCATTTCCCGTTCAAGCGCGACGAACTGGGTGTGGATTACTACGGCACCAGCCTGCACAAGTGGTTGTACGCGCCGATCGGTACGGGCTTTCTCTACGTGCGCAAGGAGAAGCAGAAAGCCCTCTGGCCCTTGATGGCCGGCAATCCCGGCCAGGACAACGACATTCGCAAGTACGAGGAGATCGGTACACACCCGCAGGCGAACTTCAATGCGATTGCGGCGGCGATCGTGTTCCACCGCGGCATCGGCTCCGAGCGCAAGATCGCGCGGATGCGCTGGCTCCGCGATCGCTGGGCGAAGCGGCTGCTGGCCGAGGGTAACGGTCGGGTGAAGGTGCTGACGCCGCTCGACTCACCGAATGGCGGCGGGATTGGCTTCTTCAATGTCGACGGGATCGACCCGGTGAAGCTGGGCGGGTGGCTCTATGCCAAGCACAACATCGTGACGACGCCGATCGTGCACGAGAAGGAGTTCATGGGGATTCGTGTGACGCCGAACGTGTACACGACGCCACAGGAGGTGGATGTGTTTGCGGAGAAGGTGCTGTGGGCGATGCGGCAGGGGATCGCTTGAGTTCTTCTCCGGCACCGGTCAGCGCGGCAGTCCCGCCATCAGCAGCCGCAACACGTTGCCGCCCATGATCTTCCCGACCTCCTCCGGCGTGAACTGCTGATCGATCAGCGCCTGCGTGATCACCGCCACGCCATCGGTGGCGAAGGGCGTGGATGTGGCGCCATCGAAGTCGGAGCCGAGCCCGACGTGATCGATCCCGGCAACGTCCACGGCGTGCCGGATCGCCTTCGCAATCGACTCCGCGCCGAGCGTGCATACGGCCGCGTCCCAATAGCCGATCCCAACCACACCACCGTTGGCGGCAATTGCCCTCAGCTGCGCATCGGTGAGGTTGCGCGGTCCGGGGCAGGTGGCGGCCACGCCGGTGTGCGAGACCGCGACCGGGCGCGTCGCCATCGCCAACACCTCGCTCACGGTCTGCGGTGAGGCGTGCGCCAGGTCGACGATGACGCCGAGCGACTCCATGCGCTGCACCACCTGACGGCCAAGCGGAGTCAGCCCGCCATGCGTGACGCCGTGCGCCGATGCGGCGACTTCATTGTCGAAGAAGTGCGTCAGCCCCATCATGCGAAAGCCGTGAGCGAACAGGGTGTCGACGCTCGCGAGTTGTCCGTCCAACGCGTGCAACCCTTCGATCGCCAGCAGTGCGGCGTGTGTGTTCGGGGTGCGCTTTCGCCTTGCGAGAAACGCCTGCAGTGAAGTGCTGTCGGTCACCAGCATCAGCGACCCGTTCGATCGGGTAACAGCGTCGTGCAGTCGATCCGCCTGATGAATCGCGCGGGCCCGCAGACTGGTCAGTGACGCCAGCGGCCACCGCTGCACGAACGCGAGCAACGTGATGTTGTCCGTGTCACCGGTATTGTTGTCGTAGTTCTGGTTCTTGGGCGTCTTGGTGACGACGGAGAAGATCTGCAGGGCGACGTTGCCGTCCGTCATCCGCGGCACATCCACGTGGCCATGGTCGGCTCGTGCCAGCGGATCCCGCGACCAGAGCAGCTGATCGGCGTGCATGTCGGCCACCGTCAGACTCGCGTGCAGCGCCCTCGCGGCCTCGCTGACCCGCAGGTGTGGTGCGTCCACCACCTTGTTCATGCGTTTGTCCACGATCCCCGGCAGCACCGCGAACGCTGTCGCGGCGGCCACGACCAGCAACGCGATCACCCCTATCACGACCTTGCGCAGCATCTTCACCCTCGATTCAGGATACCGGAACCAACCCGCGGCATCCGATCCGGGCAAGCGGCGCGGGTGAGTGCCGGCAGTACTTGCCGTTTGCTGCGACGGGCCAGATGTTCGGACTCCTGTGCAGACCGTTCTCATCGACTTCGTGGCGCTGGTCGTCGCCGTGCTGCTGCTGGGCGTCCTGTTCCGGCGCCCATTGCGACGCTTCGCGAATCGGACCGCAGCTCGGGCGCGCATGAAGTACCGGGGGCGACTCGATCGATTCAAGCTGCTCAGCCGCGCCCACGTGCGGGGGCTGCTGCTGAACGATCCGGTCATCGCGGCAGCAGTCGACGAGCATGTCGCAACCGCGCAGACCGAGCCAGCCACCGCCTGGCAGATGGTCGAGGCGTACGTGCGGGAGATCGTGCCGTTCTTCAACATCATCGCCTACTACGAGGTCGGCTTCCGTCTGTCCCGCCTCTTGCTTGGGCTGTTCTACAAGGTGACGGTGGAGTACGAGGACCGGGAGTCGGTGCGACGCCTGCCGCGTAACGCGGTGGTCGTCTACCTCATGAACCACCGCTCCAACGCCGACTATGTGCTGGTCGGGTTTGCATTGTCCGGTCAGGTCGCGATCTCGTATGCCGTGGGTGAGTGGGCGCGCGCTTTCCCCCTCGAGCAGATCTTCAAGGCGTTCGGCGGATACTTCGTCCGTCGCAAGCATCGCGAAAAGCTCTATCACACGGTGCTCGAGCGGTACGTGCAGCTGATCACACGCGAAGGGGTCACGCAAGGCATCTTTCTCGAGGGTGGACTGACCCGCGACGGCAAGCTGCGCCCACCGAAGATCGGCCTGCTCGATTACGTCCTTGGTATCGGCCACGATCCAGCATATCACAGCCGGATCCATGTGATTCCAGTCGCCATCAACTACGACCGGGTGCTCGAGGACCGGTCGCTGCTGCGGGAGCTGGATCGCACCAGTGGCGGCAAGCCTCCTGGCCGGCTGACACAGCTTGGCGAGGTGGTTCCCTACCTCTTCTGGAATGTCACCCGCCTGCTCACGCGACGCTGGAAGCGGTACGGGCGCGCGGCAGTGACCATCGGCGCGCCGATCCCGCTTGCGCCGTGGTATGCGAACCAGCCGGACTTGTTCGCGTTGCCTCGCCCGGAACGGCTCGCGCTGGTGGCCGAGCTCACCGATCGCATCATGGAGCGCATCGGCGCGCTGATTCCAGTTACGCCCGTGCCGCTGGTGTGCGCCGCGATCCAAAGCCTCGGCGGCGAACTGCTGCCGCGTGAGAAACTGCTGACGCGAATCGAGGATCTCCGCGATGAGCTGGTGGATCTCAATGCACGCGTGGTGCGCGCGGATCGCGATGCCAGCGAAACGCTGGATCTGGCGCTGAAGATGCTCGAGATGCGACGCGTGGTGCTGACACAGGGCCCGAACTATCTGGTACTCCCGCGTGGCCGGGAGCTGGTCAGCTACTACGCCAACAGCATCGCGCACCTGCTCGGCCCCTACGAGGCGGCCGTCCGCGCCCGCGATGCCTTGCCGATGGAGCAGCTCGCGTTGTGAGCGGCCGTACCCCTATCGCGAGCCGCTGTTCCCGTCTGTACTGTTCAGCCAGCCTGAAATGGGCGCCGTACCAGGACCCTGACCGACCATCATGACCTACGCTGCGATCACCGGATGGGGCAAGTGTACGCCCCCTGCCATCCTCACCAACGATGACATCTCGACCTTTCTCGAGACATCGGATGAGTGGATCAGTTCACGCACCGGAATGCGGGAGCGACGGGTCTCACATGTGAGCGCGATCGACATGTCGGTCGTGGCGGCGAAACACGCGTTGGCATGCGCTGGGCTGGAAGGCAAGGACGTGGACCTGATCATCTACGGCAGCTGCAGCAACGACGAAGGCGTGCCGAACAGTGCGTCGGGTGTGCAGATCGCTCTCGGTGCCACGCGTGCAGCGGCAATGGACGTCAACACGGCCTGCACCAGCTTCTGCTACGGACTGGCCACGGCCACCGCGATGATCCGCAACGGCATGGCGCGCAACGCGGTCGTGATCGGCGTGGAGCTGATCAGCCAGTTCCTCGACTGGAGCAATCGTAACGTGGCGGTGCTCTTCGGTGACGGAGCGGCAGCGGTGGTGCTGCAGGCCTCCGACAAGGAAGAAGGAATGATCGGCAGTGTGCTCGGCTGCGACGCCGAAGCGCGCGAAACGCTGCGGGTGCGCGGACTGGGACTGAACTATGCGAATCGCGAGGTGAGCTTCGGCGACACGATCTGGGATTTTGATGGGCCGGTGATCTTCAAGAGGGCCGTGCACGCGATGGCCGAGGCGTCCAAGAAGGTTTTGGCCGATGCACAGCTCACGTCGGCGCAAATCGATCTGGTGGTGCCGCATCAGGCCAACCTGCGCATCATCGAGTCGGTGGCGAAGTACTGCGACATCCCGATGGAACGCGTGATGGTCACCGTGCACAAGTACGGGAACATGAGTTCGGCCACCGTGCCCGTTGCGCTGGTTGAAGCACTTGAAGAGGGGCGTGTGACGCCCGGCGCGCGCATCCTGATGCCCGCCTTCGGCGGCGGGCTGACGTACTGCTCACTGCTGGTGAAGTGGGGCGAGCGCGTCACGCCACTTGCTGTGTCTGACGCGGCACTGCCGCCCTGCACGCAAACGGCGCTCGAGATGGTGAACGTCGTTCGCACCCGGCATGATGCGCATGGACGATCTCTGGCCGGGCTGATGTCGCCAGTGTTCGTGGAGACGACGCTGGCATAGCGGCACACTGCCACGCGGCAGTCAGCGCGGGCGCACGGCGTCGACCGTGATGCGACCGCGAAAGGTGCGGACCGTCACTGGCGGTGCGGCTCCGTTGCCGCCGCCGATCGTGCGCGACACGACGGCGGTCGTCCCGTTCCGCGCCACGGCCGTCGCAAGATCGAGGCGTGGGCCACCGCCGACAGGTGCTGCAATGCTGCCGCGGATCTCGCCGTTCGACGCCCGCAAGTCGAGCGCCGCACGCTGATCGATCGGAAACTCCAGGTGCACCGGCCCGCCGAACGTCTCGATATCCAGTGACCCCAGCGCGGCCAGCCGTCCGCGCGCATCGACGCGCCCGTCCACCGTTTCGATCCGCATCCGGCCGATGGGTGCCGAGACGGTGACTGGCCCGCTGACCGACGTCAGCTGCGCTTCGTCGATGCGACCGGCGATGTCGAGCGCGCCGCGGGTGGTGCGCGCCCGCACGCTCGGCGTCGTGGCGGATACACGTACGTTGCCGCTGATCGACTCCACGGTGACCGACTCGACGTCACCCGAGACCATGACGTTGCCGGCGGCCGATCCCACATCGATCGTGCCCTTCACGCCGCGCACCGTGACGGCTGCGGCGCCGCTGCGCACCACCAGCCGCGAGCCGAGCGGCACACGCACGAGCAGGCGCGACTGGCCCGCTGTGGCTGTGCCCTCGGCGCCCAGCTTGAGCCCCGTGAGACTGCCGCCGCCGAAGAGCGTCTCGCCGGTGGCGAGCGTGCCGGAGATGGCCACTGAATCACGGGCCCAGCCCTCGACCTCGAGGGTGCCACTCGGCGCATGAATCTTGATCGCCGCGGCCGGAGCCACCCGCCAGCCGCGGGCGACCGTGGGCGGTTGCGCGCGCAGCGCCAATGCACCTGTGGCGAGGAGTGCCGCGCTGGCCGTGATCAATGGCAGCACGCTGCGATTGCGCAGCATCAGATCTCGTCGAGCAGCGTCATGGCACGCTGCAGCATGAGCAGCTGCTTCGCGCGCAGCTCCACGATCGCGTCGCGCGCCGCGGCATCACCGGGGTCGTCTCGCAGCGACAGGCGCGCCGATGCCAGCGCCGCTTCGGTGGCCGCCAACGAGGCCTCGACCGCCTCACGCGCCTCGCGCGGCCAGCGCATCGAGCGCACCGAATCGCGTGACGCCGCACGCCAGTTGCGCGTTTCACCGATCACCGCCTGTACCCGCGGATCACGGCGCTCTTCCGGCAGCAATGCCGACGGCGTGATGTTGACGGGATCACGTCGCACGCGGGAGAGGGACGTCGCGAGCACCACCGCCAGCAGTGCCGCCATACCGAGCGTCGCCACCAGCAGCGTCCGGCGATTGGTACGCACCTGATCCAACGGCGGTGAAGCAGCACTGACAGGCGCGCTGCCCGTGATCGCCTGCTGCAGCTGCAGCCACGTCGCGACGGGCGGGGTGCGTTCCGCCGGCAACGCATCGATGGCGCGCTGCAGCGCGTCTCCCGGACCGGCTTCGGGTGTGGACTGCGGATCATGCGGAGTCGTCATCGCTCCAGCTCCCGGCTCAGCAGCAGTCGCGCCCGCGAGACCTGTGCGCGAATGGTGCCTGCCGCAGTGTCGGTGATGAGCGCGATCTCCTCGTAGCTGTACCCTTCCACATCGCGCAGCACGAACGCCGTGCGCATTCGCGGGGGGAGTGCGGCGATTGCACGCTCGAGATCGATCCGCGTCCCGGGTTCGCTGGATGGTGCCGCGATGCCCGCCAGTTTCTCCATCTCGTGCTCGGCGCTCTCGCGCGCATCGCGGCGTCGCTGCGCGCGCAACGCCCCGAGGTGCGCGTTCACCGCGATGCGATGCAACCATGTCGCGAGAGCGCTTTCACCGCGCCAGTGCGGCAGACCACGCCACGCCTGCAGAAACGTCTCCTGCAACAGGTCTGCCGCCAGCGCATCATCGCCCGCCAGCCGGGTCAGCAGTGCAAAGACGCGCGGCGCGTGACGACGATAGAGCGCGCCGAATGCGCCATCATCGCCCTGCTGTGCCGACGCGACCAGCGCCCGCTCACGATCTGCGTCGTCGGGCGACGAGACGGATGCGGAAGGTGATGTCGTCATCAACGAGATCATTGCCAAGTTCCGAGCCACGGTACGACAGCCCCCACAGATGTCGGTTGATTCGAAAGTACGCGTTCGCGGCCACGCTCGCTTCGGGCGCCAGATCGAGCCGTGCGTCGAAGGTGATGGGCTTCGTCGAATCCCTGATCGAGAGCAAGGCGTCGACTCGCATAACCCCCTGCGCTGTCCGCCGGGCCCGCTGCACGCGCAACGTGGCCGTCGGGAAGCGCTCCACGTGAAAGAAGTCGGCATCCAGCAGATGTTGCCGCAGCCGGTTTTTCGGGATCGGCTCCCACGCCGGAATATCGGTCACCTCCAGCGTCGCCAGCGGAATGGTGATCGTTCCGGACACCAGGTCGGCACCGCCGAGCACGATCGATCCGGGCGCCACACGCACCGTCCCTTCGTGCTTACCGCGTCCACCGAACTTGGTGCCCTTCCATGCCACCAGTGTCGAATCGGGATCGAGTCGCATCGTATCGGCCCGCGCCGGGTCCCAGAGGCGGATATCGCGCGTCGCGCGCCAGCTACCGTCGCCGGCGCGGGTCGGCGTCACGATGCCATCGCCGCCATATCCCGGTCGTGTGGCGCGGCGCGCGGGGGTCATCACGGGGTCGTCCGCGAACTCCACCGGGTCGATTTCACAGGCAATGCCCCCCGGTGGCAGAATCTCGAGATGAATGTGCTGCGCTTCGACGTTGCCCGGGTACGGTCCCGGCCGGATCGTGGTCAGCGTATAGCGGCCCTCTGCATTCGTGATCGCCCAGCCTCGAATCCGGCCGTGCAGCGCCGCCAGACCGGTGGCGCCGGCGTCCCGCGCGTACGCCCCGCGCTGATTGGTGTGATACGCGTACACAATCACACCCGGAACGACTGCACGCCCGTCTGCCTGGCGGACGATGCCCGTCACCACCATCGGTTCACCGGGTTCCTCCGCACGGACCAGTCTCGCGACCGCCGTCGCACCACGAGGCACCTCCTCCGGCCCCCGTGCCGGGCACCACTGCCCGTGCGCTGTCACTGGCAAGACCGCGACGAGCGCGCTGGATTTCAGAATTCGGAACACTCGGATGGACTCGCGGAGAGGGAATGGCAGTTGGATGCCAGCCGCAGTGCCGCTGCGTAGTCCACCGCTGGCACCCACTGTTGCCATCCCCCGCGCCGCCCGTGAAATTGAATGGTCTGCCTCAACTCAGGAGCCTGCGCATGCCGGTCACGTTCACAGTCAACGGAACCCCGCGAACCGTTGACGTCCCCTCCGACATGCCGCTCCTCTGGGTGCTGCGTGATGAGCTCGACCTCAAGGGCACCAAGTTCGGCTGCGGACTGGGCCAGTGCGGCGCCTGTACGGTGCACCTCAATGGCACGCCGGTGCGCTCGTGCCAACTGCCGGCGGCCGCGGTACAGGGGGCCAAGGTGACGACCATCGAAGGGTTGTCGCCAGATGGCACTCATCCGCTGCAGAAAGCGTGGACGGAACTCGATGTGCCGCAGTGCGGCTACTGCCAGGCGGGCCAGCTGATGAGCGCAGCGGCCCTGCTGGCGAAGACGCCGAAGCCGACCGACGCGCAGATCGACGCCGCCATGAACGGAAACCTCTGCCGATGCGCGACCTACACGCGCATCCGCGAAGGAATTCACCGTGCGGCCGGCACCGTGCGACCCGGCAGCACCAGTGTTGGAGGAGGCCGCTGATGTCACTCGACTCTGCAATCGACCGTCGGCAGTTTCTGCGCGTCACAACGCTGGCCGGTGGCGGCCTGTTGATCGGCGCGTGGCTGGACTTTGGCCGCGATGGCGTGCTTCAGGCGGCTGACCTTCCGGAAACCGCGGGCGAGTTCTCGCCGAACGCGTTCATCCGCATCGCGCCGAACGGCACGATCACCGTCATGTCGAAGAACCCCGAGATCGGCCAGGGCATCAAGACGATGCTGCCGATGCTGATCGCGGAAGAGCTCGATGTGGATTTCAGCGCGATCACCATCGAGCAGGCGATGAGTGAAGAGTCGAAGTACGGGCGGCAAGTCGCGGGCGGCAGCACGGCAACGCCAACGAACTGGGAGCCGCTGCGGCGCGCCGGGGCCGCGGGCCGACAGATGCTCGTTGCGGCCGCGGCACAGATGTGGAGCGTGCCGGCAAGCGAGTGTACGACGGCGTCCGGTGTCGTGCATCATCGCGCGTCGAATCGTCAGATGGCGTACGGCGCACTCGCCACCGCGGCATCAGCGCTGCCGGCCCCGGATCTCGCCACCGTCACACTGAAGAATCCGAAGGACTTCAAGATCATCGGCAAGGCGATCAGCGGGGTCGACAACCACAAGGTGGTCACCGGCAAGCCGCTCTTCGGCATCGATGTGACCGTGCCGGGCATGCTGTGCGCGACGTATGAGAAGTGTCGCGTC
>JANMHB010000065.1:0-23887 GCA_031374935.1 Gemmatimonadaceae bacterium
GACGAAGATCGGGGAGGACCAGATCTTCTACCTGAAGCAGCGCGGCATGAGCGCGGAGAACGCGGTCAGCATGATCGTCGCCGGCTTCTGCAAGGAAGTGTTCAAGGAACTGCCGATGGAATTCGCGCTCGAAGCGCAGCAGCTGCTCGGCATCACCCTCGAAGGCTCCGTCGGCTGAGCCGTCCTGCCCCCGATCAATCATTCACGAGAGACTCTCATGCTCGAAATTTCGAATCTGACGGCCACGGCCGGCGACAAGGACATCCTGAAGGGCATCACGCTGTCGGTGCAGGCCGGCGAGGTGCACGCCATCATGGGCCCCAACGGCAGTGGCAAGAGCACGCTGGCGCAGGTACTCGCCGGTCACCCCTCGTACGAAGTCACCGGCGGCAGTGTGCTCTTCGAGGGCGAGGACCTGCTCGAGCTGGAACCGGAAGAGCGCGCCCACAAGGGCGTGTTCCTGGCATTCCAGTACCCGATCGAGATCCCCGGCGTGAGCAACGCCTACTTCCTCCGCAGCGCCTACAACGCGATGCGGGTGGCGCGTGGTGGTGAGGAAGTGGACCCGATGGAGTTCCTCGATGTGATGGAAGAGAAACTCAAGATCGTCGAGATGGATGACGCGATGCTGGCGCGCAGCGTGAACATGGGCTTCTCGGGTGGCGAGAAGAAGCGCAACGAAATCCTGCAGATGGCGGTGCTGGAGCCGAAGCTGGCGATCCTCGACGAAACCGACTCCGGCCTCGACATCGACGCACTGCGCGTGGTGGCCGAGGGCGTGAACAAGCTCCGTCGTCCCGACAACGCCGCGATCGTGGTCACGCACTATCAGCGACTGCTGAACTACATCGTGCCGGACTTCGTGCACGTGCTGGCCGGTGGACGGATCATTCGCAGCGGTGGCAAGGAGCTGGCGCTGGAACTCGAGGAGAAGGGCTACGACTGGCTGCTGCAGGAGGCACTGGCGTGAGCGTCTCGCATTGGCAGGCGGCTTTCGCCGCCCGCGCTGGTCGGGATGAGCCGCAGTGGCTGACCCCGATGCGTCGCAACGCGATGGCATCGTTCAGCGCGCTGGGCTTCCCGACCCGGAAGCTCGAGGACTGGCACTACACGTCGCTGTCATCGATCGCGGACGTGCCGTTCACCCTTGGCGCGCCGGCGTCGGCGACGACGGTGGCGGACCTGACGCCGTTCATGATCAATGCCGACTGGCCGACGATCGTCCTGCTCAACGGCAGCTATTCGCCATCACTGTCGTCGCTCGATTCGCTGCCGGCCGGCATGGTCGTGCTGGACCTGATGCAGGCCTGGCAGGCCCATCCCGAACTGGTGCAGCAGCACCTCGGGACCGTGGCCATCAGCGAACATGCCATGACGGCGCTCAACACGGGCCTGATGCAGGACGGCGTGCTGGTGTACCTGCCGAAGAACGTAGTGTCCGACATACCGATCCACATCCTGCATGTGACGGACGGCGCCGGTGCCGCATCGGCCACGTTCCCGCGGACGCTGATCGTAGCCGAACGATTCGCCAAGGTCACGGTGCTCGAGAGCTTCATCGGGCTGGCCGATGTGGCGTACCTGACGAACCATGTGGCCGAGGTGGTGGTCGGTGAGAACGCCACCGTCACACACAGCAAGATCCAGCGCGAGTCGGACCTGGCCACGCACATCAGCACCACCGAAGTGCATCAGGCGCGCGACAGCCACTACGTGAACTTCTCGATGGCGATGGGCGCCACCCTCAGCCGGACCAATGTCTACACGGTGCTGGATGGCGAGAACTGCGGCGCCACCCTGAACGGCCTGTACCTCGGCAAGGGCACGCAGCACACCGACCATCAGACGCGCATCGAGCACGCGCAGCCGAACTGTTTCAGCCGTGAGCTCTACAAGGGCGTACTTGACCACTCGTCGCACGCGGTGTTCAACGGCAAGGTGTACGTGCACCCGATCGCCCAGAAGACAGACGGCAAGCAGAGCAACCACACGCTGCTGCTGTCGCCTGACGCGAAGATCGACACCAAGCCGCAGCTCGAAATCTTTGCCGACGACGTCAAGTGCACCCACGGTGCCACCGTCGGTCGCATGGACGAAGCCGGACTGTTCTACATGAAGAGCCGCGGCGTGCCGGCCGAGACGGCGCGTAAGCTGCTCACCTATGCGTTTGCCGCGGACGTGCTGGAAACGATCGAGAATGAGACGGTGAAGCATGCGCTGGAACAGCTGACCCTCGAGCGGTACGCCGGCAACGGCGCCGAACGCAGCACGGCACCACAGGCCAGCTGACCGTGACCGATCTCGACGAGTTGTATCAGAGCATCATCCTCGATCACAATCGCCGGCCCCGCAACTATGGCGAGCCGGCGAGCTCGAGCCATCATGCGAGCGGGCGCAATCCGCTCTGTGGTGACGAGGTGACCGTCTGGCTGACCGTCGAGCATGACGTCATCACCGAGGTGAAGTTCATCGGGCAGGGATGTGCGATTTCGAAGGCGTCGAGTTCCCTCATGACGGATGCCGTGAGGGGCAAGACGCGCGACGAGGCGCTGGCCATGTTCGACAAGGTGCACGACCTGCTCACCGGCAAGTCCGACCCCATGCTGGAACGCAAGGCGCTGGGCCAGATCGCGGCCCTTGGTGGGGTGTCGCGGTTCCCGATCCGCGTGAAGTGTGCCTCGCTCGGCTGGCATGCTTTCCGCAATGCGCTGCTGCACGACGAGTCCGGATCGTGAACGACACGATCGCAATTGCCCTGACGAGCCCTTCGCCATGACGACGCTTGCCCCTCGCAGCGATTTCCCGCTGCTCGCCGATGCGCCGACCCTGCACTATCTCGACTCGGCGGCCACGGCGCAGAAGCCACAGCGCGTGCTGGATGCGCTGCAGCACTTCTATGCCCACGACAACGCCAATCCGCATCGCGGCGCCTATGCGCTCTCGGCACGCGCCACGGAACGCTATCACGATGCCCGCGCCACCGTGGCCCGGTTCATTGGCGCCAGCGATGCGGACTGCACCCTGTTCGTTCGCGGCACCACCGAGGCGATGAACCTGGTGGCGTACGGCTGGGGTGATGCGCATGTCGGTGCGGGTGATGCCATCCTCGTGACGGCGATGGATCACCACGCCAGCTTCGTCACCTTTCAGCAGCTGGCGCGGCGGACCGGTGCCGAGTTCCGGATCGTCGAGCTGACGGCGGATGGGCGCATCGACCTGGCACACTTCGCGACCCTGCTCGACACCCGCGTCAAGCTGGTCGCGTTTCCGCATGTGTCGAACGCACTTGGCACCATCAATCCGGTGGCGGAGCTGACGGCGATGGCGCACGCGGTGGGTGCGATCGTGGTCTGCGACGGGGCGCAGGCCGTGCCGCACCTGACGGTGGACGTCGAGGCACTCGGTGTCGATTGCTACGCGTTCAGCGGGCACAAGGTGGGCGGCCCGATGGGCATCGGTGTCCTGTGGGGGACGCGGGCACTGCTCGAACGGATGTCGCCGTGGCAGTTCGGTGGCGACATGATCGAGGTGGTCGGCGATCAGCAGACGACGTTCAACACGTTGCCACATCGCTTCGAAGCCGGCACGCCGAATGCCGCCGATGCCGTGGGCCTCGCTGCGGCCTGCGACTACCTGTCGGCGCTTGGCATGGACACCGTCCGTGCACACGAGCAGGCGCTGACGGCACATCTGCTCGACGCGCTGGGAGGACTGGATGGGATTCGCCTCTTCGGACCGATGGATGCCGCATCACGCAGTGGTGTGGTGAGTTTTGCGTTTGACGACGTGCATGCACACGACCTGGCGACGATTCTCGATGAACACGGCGTGTGTGTCCGCGCCGGCCATCATTGTGCGCAACCGCTGATGCGGCGACTCGGTGTGCCGGCGACGGCACGCGCATCGGTCTGGGTGCACTCGACCACCGACGATGTGGCCGCGCTGCTGGTCGCGTTGCAGCATGCCAAGACGCTCTTCGCCGATGCCGCTGTCCGCTGATCCGCCCGGACCGGTGATCGCATCGCCGCCGCCTGAGATCGGGGTGGCGTCGCTGTATCAGGAGATCATCCTTTCGCACTACCGGGCGCCGAAACACAAAGGCGAGATCCACGGTGCAACGACGGTGGTCGAGCATCGCAATCCACTGTGCGGCGATGTGCTCTCGGTGCAGTTCGCGTTCGACGAGAGCCGGATTGCGGACGTCGGCTTTTCCGCGCGCGCCTGCTCGATCACGCAGGCCACCGCATCAATGGTGCTGAGCCGAATCATCGGCGGCACGGTGGATGACGCGCGGACGGTGCTGCAGCAGGTCGAACGCCTGCTCGACCCGCTCCAGCCAGTGAATGAGACGGATGCCGCGTTGCTTGGCGACCTGCGCGCGCTGGCGAGCGTGGCCCGATTCCCGGCGCGCAAAGCCTGCGTGCGGCTGGTCACCAGCGCCGTGGCAGAGGCGCTCGACGCCGCCTGAACGGCGCCGGAACATGTGACGGACAACACCCGTCACTCGTGTTACCAAACAAGCGGACGACGTGCTTCATCCGGAATTTCGGACGAATCATCGTTGCGCGGGTCGGCAAGACTTGCCTACCACGCCCGGTTGTGTTTCTTCCTTTGATCGGTCCGGCAGCCCCGTCGAACCCGACTACCGTTCGTGTGCCTCAAACTTGTGCATATGCAGATTGGATTCGTGCGTCTCATTCTCGCCTCGAGTATCGTGGTGTTGACGGCCTGCAGCGGGAAGAAGACCCCGACGCAGCCGGTATCGACTTCGAGCATTTCGGTCTCGTCCGCCGCACCGACCCTCTCGGTGGCGCAGAGCGCGGCCGGAACGGCAGCGATCACGGTTGGCCGTACCAACTTCACCGGTGACGTGGCGCTGACAGCCGAGAACCTGCCCACCGGTGTGACGGCGACGTTCGCGCCGGCCACGTTGGCTGCTGGCGCAACGAGCAGCAGCCTGTCGCTCGCCGCCTCGGCGACGGCCGCCGTAGCCGGCCCGGCCACGGTGACCGTGCGCGCACGCGGCACCGGGGTACCCGATGCGACGACAACCATCGCACTGACGATCACCGCTGGTGCCGCTGGCGCGGTGAGCATCGCGCTGACACCGGTCGGCGATTCAGTCGTCGCCGGTGCCACGGTGAACACCGCCGTCGCCATCACCCGCACCGGTGGATTCACTGGCGGCGTGAACATGACGGTGACGGGTGTCGCTGCCTCAGGCATGACGACGACCTTTGCGTCGGCCAATCCGGTGACGGCGAACTCCGTCAACCTGTCGATTGCGACGCTGTCGTCGCTGACACCCGGCACGTATACGCTGCAGGTACGCGCCAACGCGACCGGGCTGACTGAAGCCCTGGCGACCTACACGCTCAAGATCGCCGCACCGCCGAGCAACAGCGTCACCTGGCGTTTCTGCAATGCGAATCGCATTCCGCTCTGGTTTGCCTATCAGGATGGTCTGACCGGAAGCTGGCAGCGTGTGACGGAGACGACGCCGGGTGTGTACACCTTCGCCTACGGACAACCGCAGGTGGGTGTCGCGGCGGTCGTCTCGTCAGGCGGGACGATCACCACTGACATCAAGTACTTCGGCCTCAGCGAGCTCACGGCCGCTGCCGCGGCCGAGTGCACCGAGAATCCGGTGGCGGGCACCAAGAACCTGACCGGCAGTGTGACGGGCTTCGCAGCCACGACCGAGGTGGCCACCGTCTCCCTCGGCAACGCATTGTCGAGCGCCACGAGCCAGTCCACGCCGGCATTCACGATCAGCAACGTGGCCAGCGGGCCGCTGGACCTGATCGCGGTTCGTGCGAACCTCGTCACCAGCAACGCGCTGCGCGTGCTGATCACCCGCGGCGTCAACGTGGCCAGCGGCGGCACGCTCGGCACGCTGGATCTTGGCGCCGGCACCTCGTTCGCTCCGGCATCCGGGACCGTGACGGTGACGGCACCGAATGACGGCGCGATTCAGGCGCAGAACGTCTTCTCGACGGCCAACGGGTCGAGCGCCTCCTTCACCACCGCACAGCTCTCGACCGGCGTGCAGGGGTCGTATCAGGGTATCGCGGATGCGTCGATGCTGTCGACCGACATCCAGCGCTTCCAGGCAACGCAGCAGGTTGGCACGACATTGAGCCGGTTCATCACCCGGTACACGCGAGGGCCAGTCACTGGTCTGACACTGGCCATGCCGAGCGATCCGGGAGCGCCGACGATCACGAACATCACCGGCACGCAACCGCGCGCGACGGTGGCTGGTGCGCTGCCGGCGGCATTCAACAACCAGATCCGGTTCACGTTCACGCAGTCGGCGCGGTCGCGCACCTGGAACCTGAGCGCCACGCCCGCGGGACGTGGCGGGACGATCACGAACTACTCGATGTCATTGCCGGACCTGAGCAACGTGACCGGATGGCAGAGTACGTGGGCGCTTGGAACCGGTGCGACGGATGTGACCAGCAACTTCTCCGGCTCGAGCGGTACGGCGCCGGATGGCACACCGATCACCGGCTCGCTCTTCTTCACGTTCGGGCGACTGGGCACGTTCACCTTCCCCTGAGGCCGTGGGTCAGGGAGGGAGATGAAAAGGCGGGCACCTCGACTCATCGGGGTGCCCGCCTTCGGTCGTGCGGTGGTTGGTGACCAGCGTCAGCTCGACATCACGGCACCGGAACTGGTCGTGGAATCCCGAGTTCCTCCATCGGCGGCAGCGTCTTGTTGCGCCGGAACTGCATCATCGCTTCGCGAATCCGATCGCTCCGCTGAATCCACAGCTGCGCAGCCGCGTCATAGCGATTCGTCAGGTTGCCGAGATAGGTCGGCCGGTTCTCATTGGCCCAGGCGTGTTCGTAGACCTCGCGTCCGAGCACGTAGCCTTCCTTCAGGTCGCCGATCCGTCCGTTGAGTGGGGACGCGATGTCGTTCAGGTCATTCGTGGTCTGGGCGTTGATCGGCGTACTGGCCCGTGCATACATCTGCGCGATCTCTTCGGCGAACTGGAACTTCATGCCGATGAAGTCGAGCCGACGGGCGCCCACTTCCATCGCCTCGAGTGCGGCCTGCTCGCGGAGGTCGGGTTGCTGTGCCCTGGCCTGTGCAATCAGCACCAGCGCCGACTCAGCCTGAATCCGGAGTGCCTTGAGGCCGGGGCGAATCTTCGCCGAGACGATCTGTCCTTCTGCCGACCACGGATCGAGCCAGTACAGCTCATTGCGGCCATCACTCTGGTTGGTCTGCACCAGGGCGGCGTGCGCGGCACTCAGCTTTCGCTGTGCGTCGTCGATCTTGCCGGTGGTGTCACCGTGAAAGACACGACCGTAGGCCCGCTCGAACTCCGGGATGCTGGACTCGCCCGGCTGCCAGCCGGCCGCAGCGCCGAACAGCACGCCGGCCCAGAGCTGCTCGAAGAGCGCATCACCGTCGTCATCCCAGTTCGTATTGAGGACACCGGTCGCGCCGAGTTTCTGTCCGTCGCGCACGAACGCCTGAATGTTGCGCAGCGCCACGGCATTGTACGGAAAGACGCGGTTCCAGTTGTTCACGCCGGGTGCGACCCAGGTTTCCATGCCGGCGTCAGCAAAGGGTTTCAGGCAGCGATCGAAACCATTGAACGACCAGTAGTCCCAGCACACCGCGACCATCTCCTTCGGCAGAATCCCCACCAGTTGTGGCGATTCCATGGCGATGTCGGCCCAGAACATCAGTCGCTTTCCATTCGGCTTGAGCGCGGCGTTGATGTCGCGCACGAACTGGAGATACACACGGCCCAGCCCCTCGGCCTTCACGCGCTCGCGCGTCTGCCCGCGCCCGAGCTCGACCGTCTCATCGGCCCCGATGTGCACGAAGCGCGACGGAAACAACGAGTCGATTTCGGCGAACCACGACTTGATCAACGCCATCGAGCCCGGTTTGCCAGGCGCGAGGACATGGCCGTGCGGTGTCTCCGCCAGCTCGGAGTAGAGCTCGTACTTCAACACGTGGTGCAGATGGCCGAACGCTTCCTGCTCGGGGATGACGTCGATGTGATACTTCGTGGCGTAGGCAATCAGCTCTCGCACGTCGTCACGCGTCATGGCTCCACGTGGCGGCGCGATGAGCGGATTGGCGGAATAGGCGAGCGAGTGCTCGTAGTAGGGCGAGTAGACGTTCAGCTTGTAGGCGGCGAAACGGCGGATCTGTGCCTTCTGATAGTCCAGCGTCGGCACCGGGCCGCGCGACAGGTCGTCGTGAAACCCGCGATACTTCATCGCCGGCCAGTCACGAATGGTCGCCGCCTGCAGCACCGCTGCGCTGCCGGTGCCAGTGACGAGCTGCTTCAGCGTCTGCACCCCGTAAAACAGCCCACGGGCCGTCGCCGCGATGACATGGGCGGCGCTCGAGTCGGCCAGCAGCAAGTATCCTTCGGCCGTCATCGCGGAGTCGAACACCATCTTGTGGTCGCGGAGCACCTGCGTGGAGCGCGATGTGCCCAGTCGGAGCAGCTCGACGCGATATCGTCCGGTGGCACCGGTGGTGTCGACACGGATCCGTCGTGCGGCCATCGCGTCGAACAGGTCGCGCGCCGTGAAGGCGTCGTCGGATCCGCCGGGGTGAACGACGCTGAGCCCAGACGGCAGGGCAACCCGCGTACCCCGGACGACTTCCCGGGGCAACGGAATCAGCGGCAGTGGCGCCGTCTGCGCGGCAAGCGGGGCTGCGGTGGCAGCGGTGAGGAACACACGTGTGAGAAGTCGCATACCGAAATGTGACACCGCGTGTGTCGCCTGTCGCGTGTGTCGCCTGTCGCGTGGTCGTCCGGCAGGTCTCCGTGGCGGGCGCCGACCGGCGTCGGCTCAATTGACGAATAGATTGGACGGATGGATCTGGATATCCCGAGTGGTGACTTCGCCGCGTACCTGTTTGATCTGGACGGGACGCTGATCGATTCGATGCCGGTACACCTCCGGGCGTGGGAGATGGCGCTGCAACGCGTCGGGCTGCAGGTCCCGTTCGACGAGGCATACTTCTATTCGCTCGGCGGTGTGCCGACCCTCGAATCGGCGGTGATCTACGGACAGCACTACGGCCTCACGTTCGACGCGCACCAGCTGGTCGAGGACAAGGAGCAGCGGTATCTCGATCTGCTCCACGAGGTGCGCCTGATCGAACCGGTGGCTGCGTTTGCCCGGCACGTCGCGCGCACACACCCGGTGGCGATCGTCACCGGCGGAGGGCCGGAGATCGCGCTGCCCGCCCTCGACGCGACGGGGTTGAGCGAGCTGTTCCCGATCGTGATTACCCCATACGACGTGCCACCGGGTCGGGCGAAACCCGCGCCGGACATGTTTCTGCTGGCGGCCGCCCGTCTGGGCGTCAACCCGCCTGACTGCCTGGTCTTCGAAGATGCGGTGCCGGGTGTGGAGGCGGCACACGCGGCCGGAATGCACGTCGTCGTGGTGCCGCGCGCTTCCTGAGCGGCTGGGGGCTGCCAGCTACAGAGCGGCGGCCCCGTTGCGCACACTGGCGACGTAGTCGGCCCGCAGCCGGACCGTCAGCGGGCCCGGCGCGCCGCTGCCGATCGCCACGCCATCGACGCGCACGATCGGCATCACCAGCGCCGTCGCTGCCGTCACGAACAGTTCATCCGCGTTCATGACCTCGGCCGTGCTCACACTGCGTTCCGCGACGGGGATGCCGTGTCGGGCAGCCAGCGTCAGCACCCGCTCCCGAGTGATGCCCGGCAGCACCTCGGTGCCGAGCGCGTGGGTGATCAATGCGCCGTCCTTGACCATGAAGAGTGTGGACGATCCGCCTTCGCTGAGCAGGCCATCCTCGACCATCAGCGCCTCGAACGCGTCGGCCGCACGTGCCGCCTGCTTGGCCAGCACCTGCGGCAGCAGGGCGACGCTCTTGATGTCGCGTCGTGCCCATCGCTGATCGGGAACGAGAATCGCCGACGCCCCGGTGCCTGCCCGTGGGTGATCGATCAACGGCAGCGACCGAGCCCAGGCGACGACCGTGGGTTGGGGGTTTGCAGGAAACGCGAAATCCCGCTCTGCCGGCCCGCGCGTCACCTGCAGGTACACGAGACCTTCGGTGACGGCGTTCTGCGTCACCAGTGCCAGCAGCGCGCCATGCAGTGCAGCGCGCGGCATTGGCAGCGCCAGCTGAATCTCACGCAGCGACCGATCCAGTCGATCCAGGTGCGGACCATCATCCACGAAGCGGCCGTCGACGACGGCGATCACTTCGTACACGCCATCCGCGAAGAGAAATCCGCGATCGAAAATGGACACCGTCGCCGCGGCCTCGTCGACGAACGAGCCGTTGATGTACGCAGTTCGCATCATGCCGGAAAGGTACAACCTGCGGTGCGGGTGGCGGGTAACTTCAGGGCATGAGATGGTCACGGTCGTCGCTCTGGGCAGCAGTCGAGCGTTTCGCGCAGGCGCGAGGCGCGATCCCGGCGACGTTCCTCTGGAATCTCGGCCAGGGGTCGGTGGTACCCGGGCCGGCGGAACTGCTGTTCGCTCCGTTGGCGATCGCCGAGCCAGCGCGGGCGTGGCCGCTGGCAATCGCCGCCATGAGCGGGTCGGTGCTTGGCGGCTGCATCGCGTTCTGGATCGGTGTGGCGGCCTTTGCGGCGGTGGGAAAGCCGGTGCTCGTCACGCTCGGTATCAGCGACGCGACCGTGGCACAGGCGATGGCGTTGATGTCCAGCCATGGCTGGCTGTTCATCGTCGGCAGCACGCTCACACCGATCAGCACCAAGGCGGCCTCGATCGGCGCCGGTGCAGCGGGGATGCCCTTCCCGGTGTTTGCGCTCGCGCTCGGGGCGGGGCGGGTGCTGCGCTTCAGCCTCGATGTGCTGCTGCTGCGCGCCGGTGCCGGGCTGCTTCACCGGTTGCGACGGCGGATGTTCAGCGAATAACGACGCACGGCCGCCGATACGATGGCGTCGGTCAGCCAGCGACCTGCAGCATGCCGCGCTCCATGCGCAGCTGCACGCTCCCGTCGAGCGTTGCTTCAGCGACATCATGCGTCACCAGCAACGTGGTGGCACCATGTGTTGCGGCCCAGGCCAGAATCGTCGCCCGAGTCACTGCACGGAGCGACGTGTCCATGGCGGCAAACGGTTCATCCAACAGCAGTGTGCGTGGCTCACGTGCAAGCGCCCGCGCCAATGCCACCAGCTGGCGTTCGCCGCCGCTGAGCATCGGCACCGGCTTGCCGACCAGTGGCGTGAGCTCGAGCAGCGCGATGAGTTCGTCGACGATACTGGCGCGCCCCGCACCGTAGGCCACGTTCTGTCGCACGGAGAGATGCGGGAAGAGCCACGCCTGCTGATAGACCAGCCCCACCGCACGATGTTCGGGGGCGTGACGCGTGACATCACCGTCGCCGAGAAACACTGCGCCGCCTGCCAGCGCGCGAACGCCGGCAATCGCCTCGATCAGCGTCGTCTTTCCGGCACCGGTGGGTCCGGTCACGATCCCGACACCACCAGCGGGCACCACGAACGATGCGCGATCGACGCTGAAACCGGGCACGCGAACGCTCAGATCGACGACGCGGATCATGCGGGCTCCGTCCGGCGCAGTGCGCGCACGGCCAGCAGAATCAGCAACGCGACACACACCAGCGCCGCTGCCACGGGCAGGGCGCGACGCAGGCCATACGTGACATACCGATCGTAGGCGAGCACTGACGCCACGCGCGGATGATACGCCACCAGCACGATTGCACCGAATTCACTGGTGGCGCGCGCCCACATCGCCGTCGCGCCGTTGACGATGCCGTTGCGTGCCAGCGGGAGGGTCACGCGACGCACGGCGCGCCAGCGGTCGTCACCCAGCGTCCGCGCCACCAGCTCCAGTCTCGGATCGACGCGGGCAATCGCTTCGCGTGCGCCAAGAATGAAGAGCGGTGCACTGACCACCAGCATCGCGATCACGATACCAAGCGGTGAACTCACGATCGAGAGCCCGAACGGCGCCAGCGCGCGGCCTATTGCACTCTCGCGGCCGAGGGCGAGCAGCAAGGCCATGCCGATGACCGGGTGCGGAATGACCAACGGCAGTTCGAGCAACGCTTCGACCACCACGCGCCCGCGAAACGGCACTCGGGCCAGCAGGTAGGCAACCGGCAAGCCGGCGGCAATGGCCAGCGCGGTGGCGACGGTCGCGCTGCCGACGGTGAGCAGAATTGCCGCCAGCACCTCGCGATCCGCGAATGCGCCGACGACACCGCCAAACCCTGCGCTCGCCACCAACGTGCCGGTGGGAAGCACGAGCGCGAGGATGAGGACCGACGCCATGAACGCCGCGGTCACCTGCAGCAGCGCGCGGACCGTTCGTCCGCTCACGGCGTGGACTGCGCTGGTGCACTGGCCTTGAGCACCCGCACCGAGTCGAGGACGTCGAGGCCGATCCGGCGCATGATGCGTGTGCTGGTGCTGTCGAGCAATCGTTCCTGCAGGATGATCGCCCCGGCCGGATCCGCGCCGTTCGCGGGGAGGGCAATGGAGTACCGGATGGGAGCGCCCGCCACGGCGGTCGAATCTTCCGATGCGGCGCCCACGATGCGGAGTGTCGCCCGTCGATACGAAACCGCGTCGGCATCGGACCCGAGGTCAATGCGATCGCCGATCCGGATGAACCTGAGACCGAGGGCTCTGGCGAGCGATTCGTAGCACCAGGCGGCGTCGGCGTCACCGCTTTCGAGCAGTGCGGCAAGATCGGCTTCGCTGCCGCGCAGCAGCCGCTCGGGCGAGGCAGCGGCCAACCGGGCCGCCAGTCCTGCGCGCTGCGTCTCGAGTTCGGCGAGCGTCCAGACGAGTTGTGTTCGATAGCCGAGTGGTGCGCGCTTCGGGTCGGCGCGCGCGACGGCAAGCGTCCCGCCCGCGACCATGTCGATCCAGTTCGTGTTCGTGACACCCGACGCCCGTTCGGACTTTGGCGACAGTGCCAGGACGATACGATTGCGGGCGAATGTCGTGCTCTGGGACACGTATCGCGGCATCAGTGCCTGCTCGAGTTCATCGGCGTCGGCCGTGACGAGAAGCGTTGGGGTTCGACCGAGCATCGTGACCGCGCGAATCATCTCGCGTGATCCCATGACCTCCAACTGAACCCTGGGCCCGCCGGTGGCCGCGATCGTATCGAGCGCCGCGCGCAAGGGCCGCGCCAGGCTGCCTGCCGCCAGGACGGTGAGCGGGGCGCCTGCCTCCCCTCGCTCCGACCGGCAACCGGTGAGGCCGATGAACGGCAGAAGCAGCAGCGCCCGGACCCGAAACGGTGCGCGCATCGCAGAGCGATACATCTATCCCCGAACCGAAGAGTGAAACGACCGGCACTGTCGGACCAGCCAGCCGCGTCGGCGGTCTGCGGCACGCCGTCGCCGGATACCATGCGACCACCGTGCCCGTCAGACGGCGCCAGCAGCGCCGCCGCGGTCCAGCCATGCGAGAAACTTACACGGTGTGTCGAAACTGCTTCGGAGCAATCGCGTAGATTTGCACGCAGTCCGGCATCTCCGCCGGTCAGGCAGTCTCACATCAAGCCACTATGTCAGAACTCGCCATTGATATCCGGGGGGTCACGAAGCGATATGCCGAACACGTCGCCGTCCGCGAGCTCTCGCTGCAGGTCCCGCGCGGTTCGGTCTACGGACTGCTCGGCCCGAACGGTGCCGGCAAGACCTCGACGATCCGGATGATCCTCGACATCATCGCCCCTGATGAGGGCACGATCTCGCTCTTCGGGAAGAAGCACACCGACGCCGGTGTGCTCGACCGGGTCGGGTACCTGCCGGAGGAACGTGGACTCTACAAGAAGATGAAGGTCCGCGAAGTGCTGAAGTTTCTGGCGGAACTGAAGGGGGTCGGGGGCGCCGACGCCGAAACACGGATCGCCACCTGGATGGAACGCATGTCGCTGAAGTCGGACGAGAAGGACTGGGGCGACTCCAAGGTGGATGAACTGAGCCGCGGCATGCAGCAGAAGGTGCAGTTCATCGGCACGTTGCTCCACGATCCCGACCTGGTGATCCTCGACGAACCGTTCAGCGGGCTTGACCCGATCAACGCACAGGCACTGAAGGATACCGTCGTCGGGTTGAAGGCGCGTGGCAAGACGGTGATCTTCAGCACCCACATCATGGACAATGCCGAGAAGCTCTGTGACGCGATCTGCATCATTTCGCGCGGGCAGAAGATTCTCGACGGCGCCGTCTCGGACGTGAAGGCGGCTCACGCCGGACGGACGGTGGCGGTGGCCTTTGACGGTGCGCCATCGGCGGCCGTGGATGCGGTGCTGCGCGATCAGTCACTGGTCGCATCGCTGGACGATCAGAATCGATTTCTCGAGCTGGAGCTGGCCGAGGGCGCGGTGAGCGGCACACTGCTGCAACGCCTCGTCGACGCCGGTGCATCACTGCAGCGATTCGAGCGGGTGCAGCCGTCGCTGCATCGCATCTTCCTCGAGAAAGTCGGGGCCACCGGCGTGGAAGCGGGGATGAGCGGCCATGGGTAAGCTGATCACGATCATCAGGCGCGAATACCTCGAGCGCGTCCGCACGAAATGGTTCGTGATCGCGACGCTGCTGGGCCCAGTGATGTTCCTGGTGCTGACCGCACTGCCGGTGTATCTCGCGGCGGGCAGCAAGGCCTCGGCGCAGTCGGCGAACATCACCATCATCGATGCCACCGGTGCCGACCTTGGACCACGGGTCGTGCTGGCGCTGGCCGACACCTCCGGCGTGAAGCCGTCGGTGCAGATCACCGCCCCGGACGCGACAGCCGCCGCCGAGTCGACCGCCACGCGTGCCGTGCTCCAGAACGAACGCGAAGGGTATCTGGTACTCGATTCGCGCACGATGCTCGGCTTCAAGGCACGCTACGTCGGCAAGAACAGCAGTACGGTGCGCGAGATGTCCCGGCTCGGCCGTGCGATCGACAAGGCCGTGCTGGGGCTGCGGCTCGAGCGGGCGGGCCTCGATGCCACGCGCATCGACTCACTGATGCGCGTGGATGTGCAACTCGACAAGACGCAACTCAGCGAGAAGGGGCGTGAGCGCACCGGAACGGGGAACAGCGTCGTTGGCCTGCTGGTCGCGTTCCTCCTCTACACCGTGCTGATCATCTACGGCCAGACGGTCCTCCGCAGCGTCATCGAGGAGAAGGCCACACGCGTGGCGGAGGTCGTGATCAGCAGTGTGCGACCGGAGATTCTGCTGGCCGGGAAGATCATCGGGATCGGCGGTGTCGCCATCACGCAGTTCGGCGTGTGGATTCTCGGCTCGTTCTGGGTCGGCGCGAACGTCGTGCCGATGGTCATCAAGAACCGCTCGCTGGGCATGTCACCGGCAGCGGCGGACAGCCTGACACGGTCGAGTGACCTGTTCACGAGCCTGCCAAGCATGTCACCGGCGCTGGTCATCGCACCGCTGCTGTTCTTCGTGCTCGGCTACGTCTTCTACGCCTGCCTGTACGCGGCCGTCGGCAGCACCGTCAACAGCGAATCCGAGGCGCAGCAGGCCTCGACCCCGGTGGTCATGCTGCTGGTGCTGAGCGCGGTGTTCCTGCAACCGGTCGCGCTGGCGCCGCAGAGTACGATCGCGGTGGTGATGTCGATGCTGCCGATGTCGGCGCCGATCGTGATGCCGATGCGCCTGAGTCTTGCGGCGGTGCCGGCGTGGCAGGTGGCAGGCAGCCTGACGGGTCTGTTCCTGGCCTGCCTGCTCGCCATCTGGTTCTCAGCCCGGATCTATCGCGTTGGCCTGCTGATGTACGGCAAGCGACCGACGGTGCGAGAACTGTTCAAGTGGCTGCGCTATTCGTGATGGCCTGAACGCACACTCCCCCGCGCCGCGACGGTTGGTCTCGTCGCAGCGCGGGGGAGCCTTGCCGGCGCGAATTCAGGCGCAATAGGTGTCGAACGCGCCCACCAGGTCGTGCGAGATTTCGTCGGCTGAACGCCCTTCGATCTGGTGACGCTCGAGCATGAACACCACCTTGCCATCCTTCATCAACGCGATGCTCGGGCTGCTCGGGCGGTAGCCCGTGAAATAGCTCCGGGCCTGCTGCGTCGGCTCCGGGTCCTGTCCGGCAAAGACCGTCACGCTCTTCGCCGGCCGCACCGCGTGTTCCAGCGCGCTCTTCACCGCCGGACGGGCATTCCGTGCGGCGCAGCCGCACATGCTGTTGACCACCACGAGGGTGGTGCCATCAGCCTGCTTCAAGGCCGCATCGACCTCCGCGGCCGACTTGAGTTCCTGCACGCCCAGCTGCGTCAGTTCGGCGCGCATCGGAGCAATAAAGCGCTCATCGTACATCGTCCAACTCCGGCATGAAAGTGAAACGGAAGGCGACGCCAGGCGGTGAATCGTATCGGTCCTGCCGTCAGCCCTGGTATGCCCCACGGGGAAGGGGCCATCGATCAGAACATGATGTCGTCAGCCACGTTGGTATCGCGCACGAGCGCCAGAATGGCCGCCTGTGGCACCACCAGATAGCGCTCGTTCTCGAAGGTGATTTCCACACTCGCCTTGCGGAAGAACAGCGCATAGTCGCCCGCCTTGGCCTGCATCGGTACATGCCGTGGCCCTGACGCGCTGCTCTGCTGTGCGTTCTTCCACGGCTCGTCGCTGTCCTGCGAGGCCAGATCGGGCATCGGCAACCCCGGTCCCGTGGCGACGATACGCCCACCCTGAACCGCCTGATTGTCGATGGCAGTCGACGGCAGATACAAGCCCACTGACGAGCGCTCTTCTCCCTCTTCGATGGAGACGAGCACCCGATCACCGACGACGATGAGTTCCTTGTTCTTCTTCCGCATGGCGGTCCTGATCAATCCCGGTCAGCGGCGTCTCCGCCAACCACGAGCCGAAAGTTATCACGAAACCGTGAGCGGCGCGGTTCAGCGACGTGTCCGGCTGGCCGTTGCCGGCCGCACCAGATGGAACCGGCTCTGCCGCTGGTACCCCCAGCGGACGACGCCGGCGCCATCCAGGATGACGTCCTCTTCCTGCCCGACCCGGACGGGTTGATTCCCCCACTCCGGCACCTTCGAGGTGGCCTGCAGTTCGATCGAGTACCAGGTGGCGGGTTGAATCGCATGGTCGCCGCGACCCGGAACGCCTTCCTGATAGTCCCAGAGCCCGATCAGCGTACCGGCGCCGTGACCGTGCATGCCGATCGCATGCGAGTAGATCGTGCCGTCGATGCTGTCGCGGGTCATGCGCTGACGTGACGTCTGCAGCACCTCGTTGCCCGACCGGCCCGGCTTGATCTCGGAGAACACGATGTCCTGCAATTTGTTTGCGGTGGCGAGCGCATGCCGCAGCCCCGCCGGAACCTCGGACTCACCATCCCGAAGGACGTAGCCCATGTGCTGCGTGTCGGTGTTGAGGCGCAGCGCAGTGATGCCGAAGTCACAATGCAGCACGTCGCCCTTCTGGATGATCGGGTCGCTGCCGAGCTGCACGTCGGTGGCGCCGCGGCGCTGCACATCCACCGATGGCTGGACCCAGGTCGTCAGGCCGTAGTCGGCCACGCGCTGTCGCATCCACCACACCACATCGCTGGTGCGTGTCACACCGGGGGTCACGACCTTCGACGAGAACGCCTCTTCGATGATGTCCCAGGTCAGCCGGTTCATGCGATTGAACGCGGCTTCCTCTTCCGCCTGCCGAATCGCGATCAGATCCACCGCCAGGCGCCCTGCCGTGGTGATCTCGGCACGCCAGTCACCCTGCGGGTTGAGCACTTCGCGCGACAGCATTCCGGTGTACTCGCCGAGCGTCAGGCCATCGGAGAAGGCGAACGTGGTGTCGATGTTGAGTGCGATGCGCTTCGGCTTGCGCTCGCGAACCACCTTGCTCAGCACATCCCACTGCGCTGACCCCCACAGCTCCGCCGTCGTCCGACCGGAGCTGACGTTGGTGGCGGCCAGCTCCGAGCGCACGGCCGTGTACATGCCACCCTGGGACGTGCCGCCGAGTGCGAGGCGCTCGACGCCCTTGTCGCCGCCGCGATCGAAGAAGACGTAGATCGTTCGGCGACGGGCCGCGAAGGTGGTGGGCGCGACCAGCGACGAGAAGACGGGATCCTCGTTGTATTCGCGCATCGGCACGATCCACATGTCGATGCTGTCGCGCCGCATGAGGGCCGGCAGTGTGCGCTCGAGGCGAAGCCTGAGCCACTCCTGCTGTGTGGTGGCCCACTCGCGCTGGGTGCCGAGCGGGCGTCGCGCGTCGGCGTTGGGCAGGTGGGGCCCCACCTGTGCGACGAGGCATGCCGGCGTGGCAAGCAGCGCGACCAGCGACAGGCACCGCGCGGCACGGCGCAGGGGCAAGGCTCCGGATGCAGCAGACATGATTCTTGTGGTGCGAGGTGGACGGCTACTGGTCGTCTTTCGGATCATCGACGATGACATCACCCACCGCCGTCATCGAGCGGCGGATGCCCTGCACGACCAGCGCCAGGATGCCACCGTAGATGCTGAGCACGACGATGTGGGTGCTCAGCACCGTCGCGGCAATACTGGGGAGGTCGCTCCATTCCGCCGTTGCGCTGCCGTACGGCTCACGGTGAGCGGCGATCAGCAACGCGGAGGTTGCGACTTCAGCCACCCCCTCCACCAGCGCGAACACCGGCACCCGCCAGAGCCAGCGCTTGAGTGGGTAGTTGCCGACATGCAAGGTGGCCATGCCGAAGAACACCAGCACGCCGAGCGCGATGACCGACCCGAAGAACAGCGGCGATTCGGTCGGGCCGGTGCCGAGGAAGAGTGCGCGGCAGAGCCGCCACAGAATGCCGGTGACGACCGCCATCGACACCAGCGACCGGCTGAACTTCCGCACGGCGCTCGCTTCGTACGCATCCCATGCGCCAGGCTGTGTTGGTGCGAATCGGACCATCATGCAAGGAAGTTGGGGTGCAGAGGCGTGGGAAGGCAAGGTGAATACCGCATCGTCACCAACCGCGTCACGCATGGTACGGCGGGTCGTCTGCTGAGCATGGGCGCGTCAGGATGCCGCGGGCAGGCGCGCCAGGCGACCGGCGAGGAACCAGAGCGCGCGCGAGAGACTGGCGCGGTAGTTCGCCCATGAATGATCGCCTTCCGACTCGACGTACGTGAGCGGAATGTCGTGCGCGGCCAGCGCCGCGCGAAAGACGCGATTCTGCTTCAGCACTTCGTCGCCGCGGGCCACATCGATGAACAGCGATGGCAGGGGCTCACCACGCGCCTGCTGCGTCAGCAACAGTGTCGCGGGGTCGCGGACGCGCCAGGTGGCTGAATCGACGCCGAACATGGGGTACATCCCCTCCCATCGGGCGCCGGTGGCGCGCTGCAGCTCGTTCGTCGTCCGGCTGACCCGCCAGGTCACACGACCGGTCGTCGCCAGACTGCTGCTGTCGGCGAACAATCCGGGCGTGAGAATGCCAGCGTGACTGGCCGCCGCCGAGAAGACCTCGGGATACCGCGCTGCAATCGTGATCGCGCCATACCCGCCCATGCTCACGCCACCGATCGCGCGCGACGCCGGCTGCGCCAGTGTGCGGTAGGTCGCATCGACCCAGGCCACCAGATCGTGAGCGACATACGTGTCGTACCGCGGATGTGGCACGCAGAAGAGTTCCGGCGGCTCGCCGCGATGTGGCGTCCGGGCGCATTCGTCGAGGTCCACGCCCTCCACCCAGGACATCCACCAGCCGTCATCTCCATCGGGCATGACGACCAGCATCTCCGGCATACCCGCGCCGATGAGTGAATCCATCGTGGCCGCCAGATGCCCCTTGATGACCCAATCCGTCTCGTCTCCCCACTTGCCGTGGAGATAGACGGCCACCGGATAGCGCGTGTTCTCGTGTCCCGGCCGACGGTACGATGGCGGCAGATAGACCTCCACACGCTTCCGGGCACCAAGCGCCGGTGACCAGAACGACTCACGCCGCACGGCCCCGCGCTGAAGGCTGGCGGGATCGCTGGCGGCGTCGCTGGCCGGAATCGCAGTCGCGATCAGGCAAAGGCAGCACAACAGGAGGAAGCGGAGCATGGCACATCAACGACGATCCTGCCCCGCCAGCGTGACCTCCCCGGCGCCGACTACGGCACCAGCCGCTCGGCGATGAAGCGCAGGCTCTCCGGCAGATGCGCGCGCCAGTAGGCCCACGTGTGCCCGCCGGCCCACTCGGCATAGAGCACCGGCACTCGCCACCCGACCATCCGGTCGCGAAACGACCGATTCATGGCCAACAACGCGTCGTCCAGGCCGACATCGACGAAGAGCGACGGAATCAGGTCGCCACGCTGCAACATCTGCTCGATCAGCCGGGACGGGTCGCGCGCAATCCAGGAGACCGAATCGGTGCCGAAGGCCGGCGCAATCTGCTCCCAGCGGACTCCGGCCGCTGCACGCAGTTCGGCGGTGGTGTGCGCATCGCGGAAGACGACGGCGCCAGCGCTCGAATCGGCCAGCAGCGCCGGACGCAGGACACCACTGTGGCTCGCCGCGACGGAGAACGTCCGCGGGTTTCTGGCGGCGATGCTGATTGCACCGTACCCACCCATGCTCAGGCCCGCAATCGCGCGCGATTCCCGCTGCGGAATCGTGCGGTAGACCGAATCGGCATACGTCACCACGTCATAGGCCACGTAGTCATCATACTTCGGCCACGGCACGCAGTAGCTGTCCGCAGGCTCCTGGCGCTGCACGCGTCGGCACGCGGGCAGATCGTTGAGCGCGTGCCAGGTCGTCCACCAGCCATCGTCGCCATCGGGCATCACGACGATCATCTCTGCCATGCCGGCGGCGACCAGCGAATCCATCACCGCGCCGAGCTGGCCCTGTACCGTCCAGTCGGACTCGTTGCCCGAGAGTCCGTGCAGATACACGGCCACCGGGTACCGGCGTGGCGGACCGCCCGCAGCGTATGACGGCGGCAGATAGACGATCAGCTTCTTGGTCACACCCAACGCCTGCGACCAGAGCGAATCGGCACGCACCACACCGCGTCGCACAACGTTCAGCGGCTGTGCGACTGGTGCGGTTTGCGCGTGAGCCACACTCGCACACACCAGCGCGGCAAGCGCCAGGCGCAGGCACCGGCGCGGCGCCGGCAGTCGCCGCAGGCGTTGGATGCTCAGATCAACCTCCGGTGGATCGGCGTGCCGACGTACCGCGCTGCAACCAGACATACAGCGGCGTGCCCGCGACGATGGCCAGGAATCCCCACATCGCCGACTCCGGCCCAACGCCATACATCGTCCAGAGCACGAACAGAAATCCGATGCTGGCTTCGATCGTCACGCGATTCACGCTTGTCGCATCGTAGTGCTCCGGGTGGCGACGGGCGAGCAGGAGTTCCGCGGCGCACGCATAGAGATGCGGCAACAGCGTGGTGAGAATCGCCAGCAGTGCGACGAACTTGAACACGCTCAGCAGCGATTGCGAGAAGTACAGCAGCAGCAGCGCGCTGGGAATCATGGTGCCGGTGATCATCGCCACGTGCGGCGTGGCAAAACGCGGGTGCAGTCGCCCGAGCGGCGGAAAGAACAGGCCGTCCTGGGCCGCAGTGACGGGAATGCGGCCAGCCATCAGGACCCAGCCGTTGAGCGTGGCCAGGTTCGAACCGAGGGCTGCCACGCCGACCCCGATCGCCGCCCACATGCCGACCGTGCGCTCCATCGCCAGCGCAATCGGTCGCGGGCTGACGGCAAGTTCGGCGGTTGGCACGGTGCCGACAACCATCAGGGCGGTGAGCAGGAACACCACCGTGGCCACCCAGTAGCCGATCATGGTCCCGCGGCCGATGGTCGATCCGCCCTGGTGCACTTCATCGGCCGGCACCGTCGCGGACTCGACACCGGAATACGCCCACACCACCAGCGCACAGGCCGGCGCGAGCGCGCCCCAACCGTGCGGCGCGAATGGGGTGAAGTTCGCCAGCGCGATCTGCGGCAGCGCGATCAGGGACCCCAGCACCAACGGCACGACCGTGAGAATCATGAGGCCGATCTGCAGTTTCGCACTCTCGCTGACCCCAACCGTATTCAGCAGGCAGAGGCCCCAGAGCAGCGCCTGCGCCAGGATGAACTGCTGCATTGGCGATGTGCGCAACTGATCGCTGAATCCGGTGGCGTACCCCACCACCGCGGTGACGATCGCGGCGTTGCCGATGGTGGCGCTCAACCAGTAGCTCCAGACCGTCTGAAAGGCCGCGAAATCGCCGAATGCTTCACGCACGTAGATGTACGACCCACCGGTTTTCGGCCAGCGCGCACCGAGCCGCGAGTACGTCCGTGCGATGAAGAAGTACCCGACCGCAGTGATGCCCCAGGCTGCAATCGCCAGCGGTCCGGCGGCGGCCGCCATCGACGCCGGCAAGGTCCAGATCGATGTGCCAACCATGTTGCCCACCGCCAGCGCCACCACACCGAGCAGCGTCAGACTGCGGCGTGGATCGACGCGTTCAGTCAGCGGAACACGTGGCCGATTCGCGACCACCGGATGTCGGTGATGAACGGCAGCGCGCGATCCGAATCGTTGGCGTTGTAGCTGTAGTACACGAAGATCGGACGGCCGCGCAGGTTGCCGCGTGGGACGATCCCCCAGTATCGGCTGTCCTTGGATTCGTAGCGATTGTCGCCAAGCATGAACAGGTGCCCAGGCGGAATCACCAGCGGGCCCCAGTTGTCATGGGTCGGCACGGGCGGCGGGTCACCAAAGCGTGAGCCCTTGATCTCGAACCGATGCTGCCACTCGAACAGCGGATCGGTGATGTCGCCGCCAAGCCGGGTGGTACTTTCGTCAGGGCGCTGCGGATACGGTTCGCCGTTCACGTGCACCACGCCGTCGCGCATGAGGAGCGTGTCGCCCGGTGTGCCCCAGAGCCGCTTCACCAGCGTCGGCTGCGGATCATTGCCGATCTGCGCTTCGTCCGCCTGATAGGGCGACTTGAAGACGACGATCTCGCGCCGTTTCGGCTCGGCATACCCTGGCAGCGTCACATCCGTGAAGGGGATGTTCGGCCCATACACGAGATTGTTCACGAACAACCAGTCGCCCACCATCATCTCCGGCTGCATGCTCGGCGATGGAATGCGATAGGCCTGGAAGAAGAAGATGCGGACGACGAAAAAGATCAGGATCGGGACGATCCAGCTTTTCAGGCCCTCGACGACCGAGGATTTGCTGCCCGCCGCAGGCTTGCCACGGGCGGCAGCGACCACATTGGGCGTCGGAGGCGGAGCGGAACTGGATTTCTGATCGGCAGCCACGGGACCTGGGTGCGGCGGTGACGGACAGGGACGCAACGGGGGCTGAACGCAATCGAGGGCCTGCCCCAGAAGGACACGCCCTCGATCCGGTCGACCGAAAGATAACCCGCCCGAGGGCGGGGGATCCGGGTCAGCTGAGGTGCTTGGACACCAGTGCGGTCATCTCGAACATGGTGACGGTCTTCTTGCCACCGAACACGGCCTTGAGCTTGTCATCGGCCAGGATGTTCCGCTTGTTCTTCGGATCCTGGAGGTTGTGCTTCTTGATGTAGGTCCAGATCGCGCTGGTGACTTCCGTGCGCGGACGGGCATCACCGCCGATCACGGCGGCCAGTTCGGAACTGATCTTCATCGCCTTGTTGAACGCCGAAGCGCTCTTCTTGGCGGCGGGCGCCTTGGCGGCAGCTTTCTTCGCCGGAGCCTTGGCCGGAGCTTTTGCCGGAGCCTTGGCAGCGGCCTTCTTGGCCGGCGCCTTCGCCGCAGCCTTTTTCGCAGGGGGCATCGCAGATCCTCGAGGATGAGGGAGGGGCGAGCGACGCTCGCCGGAAATGTGGAGCGAGACTCGCACGCTCATCGTGGTTCACGACGGCGACCGCCGTTCGAAATAACCATGACGGGCG
>JANMHB010000112.1:0-7423 GCA_031374935.1 Gemmatimonadaceae bacterium
TCTACATGTATTGAGGGAACCCGCGTGTGGAACTACACCTGCACTTCAGCGTCGCGTGGCCGCCGTGACGGACGGCAACACGACCGGGACCGCTGACTGCACCGTCCGCACTTCGCTCCGGTGCCAGCGCGGTGCGATCACCACCAGGAACCCGCTGGTGCTCCACGACCGCAGGTCGCGTGGACGCACCCTGTCCGCGGCATAGGGATGCAGGCGAACCCGATTCGACATGACGGTGAGCCCTGGCAGCGCGCGCGTGTCCCACTGTTCGACGCCGTCGTCGAACGGATCAGCGTTCGGATCAACGGGAGGACCGCTGCCATCACTTGTGAACAGCACCGTGCTGCGACTTTCGTCAGCCTCGAGCCGCAGCACACCCGCCTGTTGCGGATGCAACAGCGCGAAGTCCAGTTCCTGGAGCGCGGTACCGCTTCGAGTCATGGCGCCGATGAGCATCGAAAGCCGCATCGCAATGGCGACTGTCGTGTCAGTGACCTCCGCAGAGACCAGACGTCCTCGAAATCCGGACGCCATCACACTCGTCGACGCCGACGATGTCGCAAGTGGCAGCCGCAGCACTTCGACCGGCGTGGCAACGCGCATCGGCACGCGCAACGCGACGCCCGCGACGTGCCCGCAGACTCGCGGTGTGCTTCCGCGCGGCAGGTCGAACACGATGTCGGTGCGTCGCACCCTGGTCGTCGCGAGGTCGCCGGCGACACCTACATCGGACGAGGGGAGCATCGGGCCCCAGATACCGGCAGACTGCATCCACCGCTCCGACGAGAGCGCGACCTGCGACCCGTCCACCAGCGACACCTCGAGACGCGGACGCACCAGCTCCACGCGCCAGGCAGATGGTGACGCTACCTCCAACGGTATTATCAATCGCCCCCCAGCACATTCGGGCTGTCCGGCTAGCGGCACGCGGAGCACGACGGCGCTTGAGTCCACTGGACCTCCGGGCGCCTGCGGCCCGGACACACGCCCATCCATCGTCACCGAGGTGAAGAGCACGAGAGCAACGCCTCCCGTGATCGTCCCACCACGCCTCACGCGCGATGCCGTCCGCACGCGGTACGCCTGCGCCAACAGCACGACGGCACCAACGCTCATTGAGACGGCGACCACCCACCACTGGCTCAGCGTGATGCTCCATGCCGCGCCAAGTGTCGACAACATGAGCACCACACTCAACGCGACCGTGCCACTGAGCACGACGCCGACCGTCGCAAGATTTGGGCACGCAGCGGTCACCAGCGCCGTGCCGAGGAGGAGCATCACCAGCGCGGCGAACATGTCCGCTATCCCGAGATCTGCAGCGGCGGGCACGGAGAGCAGGCGCCACTCCGAGAGCACCACGCCCACGGCGACGGCCCAGAGCACGACCAGCATGAGCGTGTACAGCAGCTTCGAGGCGACAAGGACGGAGGTCCGGAAAGGCTGCACCGCCCAGAACGCGTCGACGCGGACCGCCGAATCCGCATGGATCGTCAGCGCGACGAGCAGCGGCATGAGCAGCATCACCGCCTGTCCGACAGGTATCAGGCCACTGAAAACGGTGCCCAACTGCGCGGCGGTGGCTACGGCCAAAGCGAGCAAGAAGACATAGACGAGGAGGAGCCACCCCGTGCGACGCACATCGCGCCGCCACTGATGCCAGAGCTCCGCAGGCCAGTTCATGCAGCCTCCGTCGTCACCGTGACGACGCGGCCGGCGCGCACGACGCTCGAGAACACATCGCGCAGCGACATGTCTTCCACCGTCAGGGAATCCGCGGCCTCGTAGCGCCGTCGCAGCATCGCAGCGTCCAGCGGCGTGCGCTCCGTGTCCGCCACGATGCTGAGCATGCGCCCGGCGCGGGAGACCTCGAGCCACGCCTGCTCACGTGCCAGCGCGCCGAGGATCGCGTCACCACCCAGCGCCGTGATACGGCGATATCGGGCCTGCAGCTGTTCCAATGAACCGGCGACCTGCACCCGGCCCGCCACCAAAATTGAGACATCACTGAGCACCGACTCGATCTCGGCGATGTCGTGTGAGGCGATGAGGACTGTCGTGCCGGTCGCCGCGGCGTTCGCGAGCAGGCCACGGGTGATCTCGTCGCGCGACACGGCATCGATGCCGCTGAGCGGTTCGTCCATCAGCAGCACGCGCGGCTGCGCGGCAAGGGCGCAGAGCAACGCCGCCTTCATGGTCTCGCCGCGCGAGAAGCTCGTGAGGCGTCGAGACGCATCCAACGCAAATCGCTCGCGCAACTGCGTCGCCAGTGCGGGATCCCAACGCCGGTGCAGCGGCGCGATCCAGCGTTCGAGCGCCTGCAGGGTGAGATCCCTCGGCAGCTCGACACCGGCAGCCACGTATCCGACCACGCCGCGCACGATCAGCACGCGGCGTTCGGAAAGCTCGCCACCGATCCGGACATGCCCAGCGGTGGACTCACGGAGTCCGGCGCAGCACTGGAGCAGCGTGGTCTTGCCGGCCCCATTCGCACCGAGAAGGCCGAGGATCGCGCCCGGTGGTGCCTCGAACGTAACGTCATGCAGGGCATCGACCCCACGCTGGTATCGATACGACACGCCGTTCACGGAGATCGCGGTCATCGCTTGCCGCGCCGCGTCGGTAGCGCGCCACGCGCCGCGTGCGTTCCCGTTCGGCGCTTGGCGCCGAACACCGCGACCCACGTCGTGGCGACCGTCTCCAACAATTCCTCTTGGCCGAGCCCGAGCCGTCGCGCCTCGACGACGATCTGCTCCACGCTCTCCTGCAGCAGCCGTCGCCGTTTAGGGTCCGGCGCGCGCGACGCCGCCGTCACGAAGGTGCCGACGCCGGGGTGCACCTCGAGGAAGCCGTCGCGCACCAATTCGGCCACAATCTTCTGGCCCGTATTGGGATGCAGCTTCAGCGATTCGCTGAGCTCGCGCACCGATGGGAACGGGTCGCCCTTGGCGAGCACGCCCGCCAGGATGGCCTTGGTGGCCGCGAAGACCACTTGCTTGACAGGCGCCTCGCCGGGCTGGATGACAACGGGGAATGGAAGCATAGGTGTACCATGTATCATGTGACACCTGTTGTCAAGCCGCCGTGGTTCGGCATGCGTCGGCAGAGCACAGCGGCAGGCGGGTACGCTCCCTCACTCACTTACCACGGCACGATCTGGACGCTCGGGCGCCGCTTGCGGAACGGAGTTCGCGCAGTCGCTGCAACGCCGCCACGTCCCCACCTGTCCGTGCTGCATGCGCCTGACGCTCCCCTGCCGCTGTCAGCGGGCCCGGCTACCATTTGTGTATGGAAAACGTACCGCAGCAGCCGCCCGCCCCTGCCCGACCGCGGCGGCAGTTCGATTCCTCTCGCGCCCGCGTCGGGCAGGTGTTCGGGGCCCTCGGTGCACACGATGGCGACGGTCAGTGGGTTCGTCAGCTGCTCGATCTCGCCGCCGGTCCAGGCGAGCCCCTGTGGCGCGACCAAGACCTGCGCATCATCGAGCGCCACCATCATGCGCCGCCCGGCGCTGATTCACCGACGGAGAAAGGGCTCGCACCGCCCGTCTCGCTGCTGACGTGGCTCCTCGACCACTTCACCACGCCCAAGAACGGCGAGTACGGGTCGGGCATTGCAGCGCATCGACGACTACCCGCGCTTCGTCGGCGGTGAGCTGCGTGACGGACGCGCGATGCCGGAAACGCGAGACGGCACGGCACGCGCGTTGATCTCCGTGAACGACAAGACGCTCAACGACTGGCATGTGGAGCTCGAGACGATTCTCGGCATCACGCACGTGGACGGCCGAGCGCAGTACGGGTGGCGTCGCGCCTTCGTCAACATCTACGATGGCTGGACCGGGTCGGACCGCGTCAAGAACCTCATCACCGGCCACACGAAGCTGGGGCCGATGACACATGGTAGCACGCGCGACGAGGTGTATCTCGATCCGGCCGACGTGCCACTGCTGCGCGGAGGGCAGCGGTTGATGGAGCATGCCCGGACTGAGTATGTGAGGACCGGCGAGGCTCCCTCAGAGCTCGAGCGGCACTTCCCCGCGCGGCACGGCGCGAGGTAGTGGCCCACCTGCCTCGCACGTGGCGGCGGTCGGCGTCGTCCCCATCGAGGCACATGGCATCGTGCCCCGTGTCGAAGTTCGAGACGGTGATCGGGGATTCACGGCATGGTGAAGCCCACACTGCGATCTGAATCGACGTTCCTGTCAGGTGGTGTGCCGGTCAGCTGACGGCGTCAACGCGCAGCGGGACATGAAACGAAGGCTCTGTTCCGCAGCTGCGTTGGTATCGGCCGACGCACCGCGCGTTTGGGCGGTTGCTGGCGTGATCGCGACGCGAAACGAGGCTCGTCCGCGCCACTCTGGCGCGAGCGAGCCTCGCTCCGTCTCTCGACACGTCCAGCTGGCGACTAGAGACCCAGCAGGAGGCGAACATACTGCTGGACACTTTCGACGCGCGGAAAGGTGACGTCGCCCATGTGTCGTACCAGGCGATCCTTGGAAATGGAGCGCAGATCCTCGCACTTGATGTAGCTGTCGAAGGTCAATCCCGCTTCGCCTGCCGGTACCATGACATGCGTCGGGATCGCGCGCTTCGTCTTCGTGATCGGCACCACGATCACGAGGTCCGCCGGGCCGTGGTTGAACTTGTCGACCGAGAGGACGAGCGCCGGGCGCATACCGGACTGTTCACGCCCACGGGTTGGGCTGAGGTCGACCATCCACACCTCGCCGCGCGAGGGCGTGACATGTCCGGCGCCGCCACTACTCACTCGTCACACCGTCCGCAGCCGTGCCGTCCCACGCCATGCGTTCGGCCTGCTCTTCACGCCATGCACCGTCGTCTCGCTTGACCGCGGCAAACGCCGCATTGATCTCATCGAGCATCCGGTCACGATGGAACGCCGCCAACGCTTCGTGGATGATTTCCTGCTGCTGCTTCCCTGTGCTCGCGGCCAGCTCCTGCAAGAGCGCGTGGTCGCTGTCGAGAATTCTCGTCTGTGCCATGATGACTCCCCCGGTTACTAGCCAGTTTACTGCCCGGCAGACGTTTCTGTCAACCTATCCGTCACACGCAGCCTGCGTCACTGGGTGTGAGGGGGGCCGCTCGGCGGCCGTCAACGTCGCCGCCGTCAGCCGCTGCAGCCCCTCGTCGATGATGTGCCAGTCAGGTACCGATGGAGGTACTTCGCAGCAACGCTGCGGAACCGGGCGATCCACGCCTTCAGGCGCCCCCTGGAACCCGCCCAAGGGCGGTGGCTCAGTCGGCTCAGGAAGGCCATCGCCTTGCGCCGCCAACGCAACGCCCTCTTGTGGTTCATGTCGACCTGCGCACCAGCTCGCCGCGTGGGCAGCCCGTCGCGCATGGCGTCGGCGAACGCCCGCCACTTCTCCGGCATGTGGGTGCCGGCCATGGCGGTGCGCGTCAGGTCGTTGAACGTCCGCGCGCGGGGAAGGCAGCGATACCGCTGGATGCCTGTCCGCTCAACGCCCCAGCGCTGCACGCGCGCGCTCTGGCACCGGGGGCAGACATAGACATGGCGTAGCCGCAGTTCGCGTGCCTTCTGGGAGGCGAGCGTACTTCAAAGGGTAGCGGCGCTCGGCGGATTTGCGACTCAGTGAACCCTGATACCAGCGCAACTACGGAACAGAGCCAAAACGAAAAGCGCGCCCGGCAGACGCAGGGCGCGCTTTTTGTCTCGCGAGCGACCCGCTGAGTACCACGGCGGGGACAAAACGTATCGAAAAACGTATCCGCCATCCACAATCGTTGGATACGCTGACCCGCCTAAATCACAACATACCAATGGTTTATCCCCATCGGGACGGCGGGATTCGAACCCGCGACCCCCTGAACCCCATTCAGGTGCGCTACCGGACTGCGCTACGTCCCGTCTCTGCCCCACACCCGCGGACAGGCCCCACAACAGTCCCTAAACCTAACCGCACGCGCCCCTCGCTTCAATGCGGCGAGAAACTCCAACAGACCGCCTACGGCCGCTTGCTGAGCACCGCCCCCGTCATCGCGTCCACCACCACCTCGGTCTTCTGAGTCTGCCCCGGAACCGTGAGGATCGCCGTGTACACCAGCTTCCCCCCCACCCCGCGACGCAGCTCGATCGTGCTCATCCGGCCGCCCGGCGCCTTGCCAAGGGCCGTCATCCGCGCGGCATCCTTCGAAACCCGCGCCTCCTGAGCCATCGTCTGCTGCGATGTGGCGCGCACCTGCGCCGCAGCGCTCGACGCCGAGAGCACGGCCCCAAGCACCAGTGCGCCAAATCGCGACCCAACCTGCACCAGGCCACACCTCATGATCTCTGCCCTCAGCGTGTTGAACCCCGACTGACGACCTGCAAGAAATCGCTGAAGAAACGACAAGGCAACGGCCCCGTGTGCCTCGATCGCCAACGGGCAACGTCTCGCGCGCGAAACGAACCGCGGCCCCCGTCGCAGCAATTGGCGGGACCGAGCACACCCGCGATGCCCTCGCGAGTGACGGAACCCATCACGCGGGTCAACCACCGCATCAGCCCCTCTCCATCGCGTGGCGGCATCGCTGCCATGCGGCTGACCACGCGCACGCGCTCGACGACAGGAGTGAGGCTGTTCACCTCGTCACCGCGGCAGCGTCACAGTGAAGCGCGTCCCATCCGTATCGTTCGACGTCACCCCGATCCGCCCGCCGTGCGCCTGCACGATCTGGTCCGCGATGTAGAGGCCCAGGCCGAGGTGCCGCGCATCATCGCTCTCGTCGCTCGTCTGCTGCAGCCGCTTGAACGGGTCGAAGATCACCTGCATCCGGTCACGCGGAATCAGCTCCCCCCGATTCGTCACCGCGAACACGACCGCGCTCTGGGTTCCCTGCACCGTGATGCGCACGGGGGTCGCCGCGGTGCTGTAGTCGGCCGCGTTCGACAGCAGGTTCGCCAGCACCTGACGCAACCGGGCCGCATCACACTCGCACGACAGCTCACCGTCCAGCTCCAGATCGAACACGCAGGTGGGATACGCCGCCTTCGCTTCATCCACGGCGTCGTGCACCACGCGACCAAGGTCGATGCGGACCTTCGTGATGCTGAGGCCGGACCCGATGCGCGAGCTCGCGAAGTCCAGCAGGTCGGCGATCATCCCGCTCATCCGCCAGCTGCTGCGCTCGATGCGGACGAGGGCCGCCTTCTGCGCCGCTGGCTCGACGTCGGACCCGAGCAGCAGCCGGGTGCTGAACAGCACCGCCTGCAGTGGCGTGCGCAGGTCGTGTGACAGGATCGCGATGAACATATCCTTCGCCGCCTCGAGGTCACGCGAGAAGCGTGACACGGATTCCGCCACGGCCTGGTCGATCGCCTCGTTGAAGCGCATCAGGTCCTGCAGGTCGGTGTCGTCCAGCGTGCCGCACGACGCGATCCACAATCGCAGCACACTCGC
>JANMHB010000142.1:0-19916 GCA_031374935.1 Gemmatimonadaceae bacterium
CACATCACTCATCCTGGGCGCGAGCTTAAGTCCCGGCGGCGGGAAAGCCAACGGTGTTCACAAACGCCGTCGCCAGTGCGGGAGACCTGGATCAGGCGGCGCGAAAAGCGCTCTCGCGCGCGGCCTGAACGGTCAGCGTCAGCGAACGCGGCCGCAGCCGTCGACCCGTTGCAGCGCGCTCGGCCGCGGGGAAGACGTCGAGACTTGGCCAAACCCCGGTCACCAGCGCCCGTGCATAACCATTGGCATAGCCGACCCGGCGCATGGCAGCGGCCGCCGCCATGTGGTCGTACCGCAGGCGGTGCGTCGTGAGCTGTAAGGCCCCGCCCTTCGGCTGCAGCAGCCCGTACCAGACGTCTGTCGTGCCGTCATTGCCTGGCATCCCGATGACACCTGGATTGAACCACACCGCCCCGCCGACCCGCGCCATGAACGGCACGCCGCAGTGGCCCGCAATGACGACATCCGCGTTGGCCTGCGCGCATTCCTCGGCCAGCACCTCGGCCTGTGAGCCGAACACCCAGCGGTTCACCTGTGTCACACCGCCGTGGACGACCCTGATGCGGCGTCTCGGCTACACGGCGTTCGTTGCTCAAGGTGGAGACTGGGGCAATGCTATCTCGGAGCTGATGGCGCTACAGTCGGTGCCTGAGCTACTTGGCATCTCGACGAACATGCCGGCAGCCGTCGCTCCGGACATCAGCAAGGCCATCTTCGCAGGTAGTCCGCCGCCGCCGACGCTGGCCCCTGACGAACGCAACGCGTGGGCGCAGCTCGCCCACTTTTACGGCAAAGGGCTGAGCTACGCCAGCGAGATGGCGCTTCGGCCACAAACGTTGTACGCCCTCGCCGATTCACCCGTGGGCCTCGCGGGGTGGATGCTCGACCACGACACGCGCAGTTATGCGTTGATCAGGCGTGTGTTTGACGGTGAGTCGGAGGGACTCACGCGGGATGATGTCCTCGACAACATCACGCTGTACTGGCTCACGAACTCGGCGATCTCGTCGGCACGCCTGTACTGGAACTCCAGTCAACTCTCGCAGGCAGGCTTCTTCGATCCAAGGAACGTCCAGATTCCCGTCGCCGTGACCGTCTTCCCTGACGAGATCTATGCTGCGCCGCGAACGTGGCTCGAGCGTGCCTATCCAAAGCTGATCTACTTCAACACGCTCCCGAAGGGCGGTCACTTCGCCGCATGGGAGCAGCCGACGTCATTCGCCCGCGAGATGCGCGAAAGCTTTCGGCCGCTGCGCACGGCCACACAATGATTGGCAGGGCGAGACACCGCGTCACGGTTCACTTGGCGACTGACGGTGCGGCCTGGCACGTCTGCTGGCGGTCGCGCTCCGACCGTGATGTGGGATGTGGAGCGCATGCGGACGGTACAGCGTGAGGTGCAGCGCGCGGTGAGTCGGGACGATGTGCGCTGGATGCACAGTCGATGTGAACAACGCAGCATGTGTAGGATAGGCCGCCGCGGGATCATGAGTCGCCGACACAGACTCTGAGCCCAGCGACAAGCCGATGCGTCAGCGCTGCCTGCAATGTACGCGATGTCGCCGTAGGATCCGATGTCGCACGAGGCTGCGCAGCGAAAGCACCACAAGGCAACGAGTACAGTGTGTCTCCGAGCTCGTCTCGCACGTTCACAACAATACGGGAACGTTGACCTATGGATTACATCCAGCACACTCCGAAGCGGAGTGAGAAGGGATTGCTCACGCCAGACAATTGCCTTGTGGCGCTGATCGACTTGCAGCCCCAAATGCTGTTCGGCGTCGCGAGTGGCGACCGTCAGGTCATCGTCAACAACGTGCTACTCCTGGCCAAGGCATCCAGTGTCTTCGACGTGCCTGTGGTGCTCTCGACCGTTGAGAGTCGCGCGTTCAGCGGCTTGATCATGCCGCAACTGCAGGCCGTGTTCCCGGACCACCAGCCCATCGAGCGGACGACGATGAACGCGTGGGACGACGAGGCGTTCGTCGACGCGGTGCGCGCGAGCGGTCGTCGCAAGATTGTGCTTGCGGGTCTCTGGACTGAGACCTGTGTGGCGCTTCCCGCCATTCAGGCAATCCACGATGGATACGATGTGTACGTTGCCGAGGACTGCTGTGGCGACATCAGCCCGCTTGCCCACGACAACGCTATGCGGCGCGTGATGCAAGCTGGCGCGGTGCCGGTCACTGCACTGTCCGTGATGCTTGAGTGGCAGCGGGACTGGGCGATCCGTCCGACGTATGAAGCGGTGATGGACATCGTGAAGACGCATGGTGGTGCGTACGGTGCAGGCGTTGAATACGCGTACACCATGGTACATGGCGCGCCGCCGACGGCATGGCGCCCGTATGCCCCTCCGGGAGGTGTCCTGACGGGAGTTGAGGCAGGACGTGCATGAGCGCTGTGTCGGCAGGATCAGCGGAGCTCATCCTGCATGGTGGTCGTATCCACACGTTGGATCCGCATCAGCCACTCGTCCAGTCAATCGCCATGCGTCACGGTCGCGTGATGGCGACAGGCGCCTCGTCGGACGTGCTGAGGCTCCGCGACGCCAACGACACGCACGTGGTTGATCTGCGCGGTCGCACGGTGATCCCAGGCCTGAACGATTCGCACATTCATTCCATTCGGGGCGGCCTCAATTTCAACATGGAACTGCGCTGGGACGGCGTGCCGTCGCTGGCCGATGCGTTGCGCAAGTTGCGCGCGCAGGCGGAGCGGACACCTGCACCGCAATGGGTGCGAGTCGTCGGTGGATGGAGCGAGTTCCAGTTTGTCGAGCGGCGGCTGCCGACGCTCGACGAGATCAATGCCGCGGCGCCAGACACCCCTGTCTTCATTCTCTATCTCTACGGGTTCGCGCTCCTCAATCGTGCCGCGCTGGCCGCGGTCGGATACACCAGGGACACCCCGAATCCTGTCGGCGGCGAGATCCAGCGCGACAAGAGTGGGCGGCCGACAGGACTGCTGCTCGCCAAACCGAACGCGAGCATTCTGTATGCGACGCTCGCAAATGGCCCCAAGCTCGGCTTCGACGATCAGATCAACTCGTCTCGCCACTTCAATCGAGAGTTGAACCGCCTGGGTGTTACGAGCGTCATCGATGCGGGCGGCGGATTTCAGAACTATCCAGATGATTACCGGGTCGTCGACACGTTGCATCGTACCGGCCAGCTCACGGTCCGGACAGCGTACAATCTCTTCACGCAGCGCCCGGGTCTGGAGTTGGACGACTTCACGCGGTGGGCTGGCTTGGTTCGTCCGGGCGATGGCGACGCGTTCTACCGGATGAATGGCGCCGGTGAGATGCTCGTCTTCTCCGCCGCAGACTTCGAGAACTTTCTGGAGCCGCGACCCGACTTGCCACGGCAACTGGAAGCTGGGCTCGAGGTCGTGGTCCGGCACTTGGCCGAGCAGCGCTGGCCGTTTCGACTGCACGCCACCTACGACGAATCGATTGAGCGATTCCTCGATGTCTTCGAGAAGGTCAATCGCGACACGTCGTTCGATGGCCTGCGCTGGTGGTTTGACCACGCTGAAACCATCTCGACGCGCAACATCGAGCGCACGGCGGCGCTTGGCGGTGGTATTGCGATCCAGCATCGCATGGCGTTCCAAGGGGAGCACTTTGCGTCCCGTTACGGCGCGGCGATGGCGGCGCAGTCCCCCCCAGTGCGACAGATGTTGAACCACGGTCTCCCTGTCGGTGGTGGGACGGACGCCACGCGAGTGGCAAGCCACAACCCATGGGTTGCCCTCCAGTGGCTCGTGACCGGTCGGACCGTGGGTGGACTCTCGCTCTACGCTGAGGACGACCAACTCAGTCGAGCAGAGGCATTGCGGCTGTTCACGATTGGCAGCGCGTGGTTCTCCGGCGAAGCTTCTGTGAAAGGCACGTTGTCCGCCGGACAATTTGGCGACCTGACCGTCCTGTCCGCGGACTATTTCGCCGTGGCGGCCGACGAGATCAGCGGCATTGAATCGGTGTTGACGGTCGTCGATGGTAAGGTCGAGTACGGCAGCGCTGAGTTTGCGATGCTATCCCCCTCGATGCCCATGGTAAGTCCAACCTGGTCGCCGGTGGCTAATGCGGAGCCCATTGTCTTGCCGACTGACCAGGCAGCTGCGCTCAGCTTGGAATCACCTCTCAGCCACGCTACGGCGCATGACCACACGCGACACACCATGAACAGTCACCTTGCCGCCGGTTGCGACTGCTTCGTCTTCTAAGCCGCATCCGGGCGCGCTGACGTGCTCCACCCGAGGACTGCATGATCGAGGCATCAGCACCACACGTCCCAGCGAAGATGATGATCGAACGCCGCGTTCGACCTGGCGCCGAGCGCGAGTTCCGCGCGTGGACGGAGCGTCTCGTCCACCTCGCGAAAGCACATGCGGCGCATCAGGGCACGAGCGTCATCAACACCGGCGACGGCAACACATTCGTGATCCTGCGGTTCAGCAGCCAAGACGATCTGGATGCCTGGTCTGGTTCGACAGCGTTTCGGACGCTCCTGCGTGCTGGCGACGCATACTCACGGCTAGCGGAGGATGCAATTGTACTGAGTGGATTTGAGACATGGTTTGCCATCCCCGGTCGTACGGCTGCGGCACCGCCGCGCTGGAAGATGGCGCTCGTCACGTGGAGTGCGTTGCTGCCCCAAGTCATCGCGCTCGGCATCATTGTGCCGACGAGCGTTCCGTTCGTTGTGCGCGCAGCCGTGACGACCGCCATCCCAGTCGCGATGCTGACATGGATCATCATGCCGCGGTTGACAGCGCTCCTGCACAGCTGGCTCTACCCTCGGGCGATGATCGCGCCTGTGTAGCGACAGACCACGCGTGTGGTGCATGAAGGCGATTCGACTGTCGAGCGCTCAACGACGCATCTCCACGGTGTAGATCCGGATGCAGAGTTTTTCTGCGGGAAGATGCTGACACTGCGACTGCGCGTACCTGTGCGCCATGTCATATGGTGATGACTCCACCGATCCGCAGCATCAGGGTCGCAGATGCTGATCCTGATCGCAGCTCGATGGGTCGGCTACCGCGCTGTGCCTCCAAGGACGGGTCGACCTGCTTCAGCTGGCATTCTGACTGGAGATCCAAACCCGTTTAGGCACGTGTATGTCCGCAGACATCATCGCGCTGATGCCGCGGACACCAAATGATGTCGTCTCCGACGCGACAGTTGCTCGGCAGTGCTGACAGTCGCCGACACTATCGTGCAATTGAGCGAGTGCGCTGCGTCGACGCACGTTGCATCGCACAGAAAAACGCAGGACCCCTGCAGGAGAAACGGCCTTACGCTTTAGCCCTGGAGTTCTGATGAAGCTCGACACGGTACAGTACACTGCAAGGACTCTCACGACCGGTGGTCGCGACGGCGGCGCATCACGCAGCGACGATGGGCGTCTGGACGTTAGGATCAGCCCCCCTGGCCGCGACGGCTCAGGTACCAATCCGGAGCAACTCTTCGCTGCCGGCTGGTCGAATTGCTTCCTCAGCGCGGTCAAGATCATCGCGGGTCGCAAGCATATCCGTCTTCCCGTGGATGTCGCCATAGCGGCCGAGGTGGACCTTGGCGTCACGAATGGTGAGTATGGACTCGCGGCGCGCCTGACCGTGAACCTGCCTGGTCTCGATTTGAGTGTCGCACAGGATATCGCGCATGGCGCGCACGAGATCTGCGCGTACTCCCGCGCGACACGTGGCAACATTGAGGTGTCGATCAACGTACGAACAGAGGTGTCGGACGTGCCGCTCCATCCGGCAATGCTCGCACATGCGGATTAGCGTTGCGGACCCAGCGCCTCGATATGGCTATATGGGCGGCGTAGCGTGCGTGACGCGTTCTGGTCGCGCAGCAGAACGGCAGACGGCTTCGGCTGCGCGTACACAGACGCAAGCCCGCGGATCATGTGGTTGCTGACTCGACCGCCATAGCGCCGCTCCGCCGTCGCCCAGATTGGGCTCCGGGACGCTCGGGGCGGTTCATGCTGATCACCGGCGTCCCGTTGACGGTGGTGTCGTCCGGGCTTGGTGTGATCATCTTCAGTCGACGTCAAGACAAATGGCGCCGCGTGCCACTGGAGTCATTGCGGACGCGTCGGTGAGCTCGGTCGGCTGACCACTCGCCGAGAATGGTGGGCGGCTCCAAGCTGGGGTGCTCGGCCCTGACGCTCGGGTGCTGCGTCCCGCGTAGGTGGTGACCACCCGCTGAGAGGACCAAAGTTCAGCGAAACGCGACTCCAGATACCGCCACGCAGGAGCCTGGTTCGGCACTGAGAGTCGGGGGCCAGCCCCAAGCCGAGCCCGGTACGGGCTGTCCTCTTGGCAGGTCACCATGACACACCCGTCGTCCTGAATTGAGGACGCAAAAGAATCCGTCCCGCGATGAGGGGATCGTAAACCATTCAAGTGTCTACGGTTACGAACGAATGCGGCTGGAACGAATCCGCGGCACGCCACCTGCCGTACTACTTAGGGAACACCGAGCGATTCAGTCAGGATGACTCACGCCTCGGTGACGCACTTCAGCCGGGAGATCCAGATGGCCGACCTCGCACGCAACACCAGAATCCTGTCACTGCAGCCCCAACCGCAGCCGACCGCGCCCGTCGCACCGACGCGCCGCGAGCGGATGCGGGCCGCGGATGACGCCGATGTGGTGGCGGCCTTCCTGGCGGGTGAGGAACTGGCGTTCGAGCTGCTGGTGGAACGCTACCAGACGCGCCTCCTGAACTTCATCTACCGCACCATCGGCGATCGCGAAAAGGCGGAAGACCTGGTTCAGGAAGTCTTCATCCGCGTCTACCGCCATCTGCACCGCTTCGACGCGACGAAGAAGTTCAGCACCTGGATCTACACCATCGCGTCGAATCTGGCCAAGAACGAGCTGCGCAACCGCTCGCGGAATCCGCTGGTGCTCTTCCAGTCGGTGCGCGACAAGTTCGCCGACGAAGACGAGCGCCCGCTGGACTTCGAGGACTCGGCCGCCCGCCCGGATGACGCCTACCACAAGCGCTACCTGCAGGAAGCGGTCGAGGATGTCGTGGGCACGCTTCCGTCGCACCACCGCGAAGTGTTCGTCCTGCGGGAACTCGAAGGCAAGAGCTACGAGGAAATCGCCGAGATCACCGGCGTGAACCTCGGTACGGTGAAGTCCCGCCTGAACAGGGCGCGGGCGAGCTTCGCGGAGCGGATCGCTCCGGCACTCCGCTAGAAGGCGAGTGCTGGGCCGCCATCGGCGGCCCGCGAACCACCGTTCGCCCCCGGGAGCCAGCCTTCCGGGGGCGAACGTGTTTCAGGGATTTTGTCCCCCCCTCTGGAACTGGAGCGGGACGGGTGGGTAAAGTCGTGACATATGGATTGTCATGCATTCAGAGAGTCGCACGGAGACTGGGTCGACGAGATGGTCGACCCGCGCCAGGGAGACCGGCTCGCCGGTCACATCGCGGCATGCGCCTCGTGCGCCAGGTTCGACACTCTCGCCCGACGCGCACTCCTCGTCGCACGAAACGCCCCGCCCATCGAAGTCTCCGCCCACTTCTCGTCCAGGCTGGCGGCCCGGATCGCCGAAGAGCGACGCATCCGTATCGCGGAAATCGCCCCGTCACATGCGGAACGCCGGGTGATCTTCACGCCTGGTCGAGTGATCTGGGCGCGTCGCGCGGCCGCAGTTGCGGCAGTGATCGGAGGATCGATGATCGTCCGGGGTGCCACGCTGCGGAGCGGCATAGCCACGGGCGTGATGGCTGCCACCGATACCTCGACGTTCATTCCCTCGGGCAGTATCTCAACGATGTCATCGCTGACGACATCGGGGATGTCATCAGGCGAAATCGTCGTCATTCGCTCCATGCGACCAGTCGGCGGCGCACTGCTCCCGCTCTCGGACGACCCGCTGCTCGATGGCACGGCCCGGTCCGGTACCGGCGACGCCATGGCAACCTCGGTTGCCGCCACTTCGCCCCTCTGGCCCACCGCACAGATGGCGGCGCACGCAGCGAATCGCTTCGCGGCGTTGGAATTCGGTGATGTGACACCGGTCACCTTCATGCATACTGTGCGCTGACGCTCCACGCGGCAGGCTGCTGACGGTCGTCCGCCCCTCGCGGGCTATATTCGACCGCATGGCGTCGAAGGACATCACCCGGCAGTTCATCACGCAGATCAAGGATCGGGCTTTCGCGCCGGCGTATCTCTTCTGGGGAGACGACGAGTGGCGGAAGGACGCGGCGCTGCGCGAGCTGCTGCGCGGCGCGGTTGACCCGGCGACGCGCGACTTCAACCTCGATCAGCTGCGCGGCCCGGATCTCGATGCCGATGGTGTCGGCACCGTACTCGGCACGCCACCGATGATGGCAGAGCGGCGGGTGGTGGTGATCCGCGACGTCAGCGGCATGAAGAAGGGCGCCCGTGCGGCACTGGAGAAATACCTCGCGAAGCCATCGCCCGATGTGGTCCTCGCGCTGACGATGCCGGTGGGAGGAAAGCCGGAGGCGGCACTGCTCAATCGCTGCTTCAGCTTGCAGGTGAACGCGGTGAGCGGCGAGGAGCTGTCGAAGTGGATCGTGAAGCAGACGGCAGAGAAGTTCGGTGCGCAGATCACGCCGGATGCCGTGGCGCTGCTGCAAAGCGCCGTCGGTGACGACGCCGGAACCCTCATGATGGAGCTGGACAAGGCGGCCAGCTACGTCCTCGGCGGAACCATCGACCGGGCCGCGGTGGAAGCGGTGGTGGGTGTACGCCACGGCGAGACGTCGAGCGACCTGCTCGATGCGGTAGCCGGCCGCGATGTCACGCAGGCCGTGGCACTGGTTGGTCCGGTGCTCGCGTTGCCGAAAACCACCGGTGTCGGGCTGGCGATGGCGCTTTCCACACAGACCGCCGCCCTCGGCTGGGGCGCTGCGCAACGCGCCAAGGGAGTGCCACTCAATCGTCTGGCCAAGGAGTACTTCGATCTGCTGAAACGCACCGGTGCATTTCCCGGCCGTCCCTGGGGTGAAGCCACCGTGGCGTGGACGAAGTACGTCCCCAAGTGGACCGTGGCCGAGGCCGAATCGGGGCTGCGTGCGATTCTGCGCGCCGATGAACGTCTCAAGGACACCCGCGCCTCGAATGACGAACAGGTGCTGTCGTCGCTGGTGCTCGAACTGTGCACATCGTCGGAGCGCCGACGTGCATAGACTGCTCAGGCTCGGTTCGTTCGCCGCGTTCGCGTCGTTACCGCTGACGATGCTGCACGCGCAGAACACCGACTCACTCACGACCGCACGTGCTGAGAATGTGCTGATTCGTGTGCGACGCCTCACGGCCAACGACGTCGCAGCCGCGCGTGCGCTGATCGATTCGCTGGTCGTGACGTTGCCGGTTACCGCGACGGTCATGCCTGAGGCCCTGTTCGCAAAAGCCTCGATTGCGCCGAGCGCGATCGAGGCAGAGCGCGACTACGGGCGGATCGTGAAGGACTTCAAGTTCTCGAGCCGAGTGCCTGACGCGCTGATGCGTCTGGCCCTGCTGGAGAGTGCGCGGAACAACCGCGTGATGGCGCTGCGCCATTTGGAGCAGTTGCTGCGTGATCACAGCGATGCACCGGTGCGGTCGCGCGCGAGTCTGCTCGCCGGGCGATTGCGACTGGACGCGGGGGATCTTGCGCGTGGGTGTGAGCTGCTGGCAGCGGCGTACGCGTCAGCGGGGCTCACCGAACGTGATGTGAAGGAACAGGCGGAGTCGCTGGGTGAGAAGTGCCCCACACCCGTCGCGACGATGGCGCAACGGGAGCCGCCACCGCTGGGGATAACGCGCGCGGCACGGGTCGCGCCGGCACCTGTCGTTGCTGCGGCCACGGTACCGGCGACACGACGGAATCGTCGCGACAGCACGACAATGGTGAAGCCAACGGTGGCGGTGGTGCGACGTGACACCGCGTCAGCGCCGCAACCGGTCGCGCCGGTGATCCGGCGAGATACAGTGCCATCGCCGGTTGCACCGGTTGTCCGCCGCGATACGGCCCTGACGCCAACCCCGGCTCCGACGGTAGTCCGTCGAGATACTGCCCCGCCATCGAAGCCGGTATCTCCGGTGGTCCTTCGCGACACCACACCGACGCCGAAGCCTGTCGCTCCTGTCGTCCGTCGTGACACGGCACCGACGCCGAAGCCAGTAGCCGCCGTGGTCCGTCGTGACACGGCACCATCGCCGAAGCCGGTTGCCCCAGTCGTCCGTCGCGATACGGCGCCGGCTGCCGCTGCAGGGCGATTCGGTGTGCAGTTCGCCGCCTACAACGATCGACCGGGCGCGGAGCAGTTCGCCTCGGTGCTGCGTGGAAAGGGCATCACGGCGCGTGTGGAAGGGACGGTGGCGCCGTTCCGCGTGCGCGCAGGACGGTTTGCGACACGCGCCGAGGCGGAAGCGTCCGCCGTGCTGTGGCGGCGTCCGGGGCAGCCAGCGATCGTCGTCGAACTCGGACCCAGGCCGTGAGTGGGGCGTCAACGCCGCTGATGGCGCAGTACCGGGACGTGAAGAGTCGCCATCAGGATGCGATTCTCCTGTTCCGGATGGGCGACTTCTACGAAATGTTCTACGAGGATGCGCAGGTCGGTGCGCGTGCGCTGGGGCTCACGCTCACGTCGCGCAACAACGGCGGCGCGACCGAAGTGCCGCTGGCCGGCGTGCCGGTGCGCGCGGCGGCGGAATACGTACGGCGCCTGGTGCAGCAGGGCTTCCGCGTGGCGATCTGCGAGCAGGTGGAGGATCCGAAGCTGGCCAAGGGGATCGTCAAGCGCGAAGTGGTGGAGACGATCACGCCAGGGGCGGTGTTTGCCGATGATCTGCTGGACGGCGCGCGCAACAACTTTCTCTGCGCGGTGATTCAGCTTGGCCACGAGCATGGCGTGGCAGCGATCGATCTGTCGACGGGCGAGTTCCGGCTTGCGGTGCGTACTGCCGCCGAGTTGCCGGCACTGCTGGGCCGGTTGTCACCGCGCGAAATGGTGATCGCCGAGACCGATCCGCTGGCACCGCCGGATGGTGTGATGCTGACGCGCCGCGATGCGTGGACGTTCGATGCGGCGTGGGCCGTGGACGAGCTGACGCGGCGTTTCGGCGTGCACTCGCTGGAAGGGTTCGCGCTTGGTGCGTCGTCGACACCGGCGCTGGCCGCCGCCGGCGCACTGTTGCGCTACCTGCGCGAGTTGCAGCCGGCCGGCGTGCCGCACCTGATGCGGCCGGTGATGGACGCGGCTGACGGCGTGATGCCGCTGGACGAGATGACGCGTCGCAATCTCGAGCTGGTGGAAAGTCTCCGCGGCGGCGGCACCGAAGGCACGGTGCTGGAGGTGCTGGATGCCACGCAGACCCCGATGGGCGCCCGCCTGCTGCGACAATGGTTGCTGGCGCCGCTGACCTCGCGGGCGGCGATCGAGGCTCGGCACGATGCGGTGAGTCTGTTCCTGGGCGATGGCGTGGGGCGTGCAACGCTGCGCGATGCGCTGGATGGTGTGCGCGACGTGGAGCGGCTGGCGGGAAAGGTGGCTGCTTCGCGTGCCACGCCGCGCGAAGTGCGCGCACTGGGCGATTCGCTCTGGCGGCTGCCGACGGTTCGCGCGGCGCTCGAGGGCTTGCTGCGAGATGGGGTGCTGCCGGGTGCTGACGCCGGTCGGGTGACGGCAGTGCTCGACGGCTGGGATGACGCGGCGGACATCGCCTCGCGCATTCGTGCCGAACTGGTCGAACGACCACCGCTGCAGATGGGCGAGGAGCCGACGATCGCGAGCGGCGTGGATCCGGAGCTGGACAGTCTGCGCGAACTCCGCGACGGTGGTCGTGATGCCATCGCGTCGCTGCAGGCGGACGAGCGTGCGCGCACGGGCATCTCGTCGCTCAAGGTCGGCTACAACCGCGTCTTCGGGTACTACATCGAGATCAGCAACGCCAACCGCCTGGCGGTGCCGGCGGACTATCAGCGCCGTCAGACGCTGACCGGCGGTGAACGCTACATCACGCCGGCGCTCAAGGAATTCGAGGAGCGCGTGCTGACCGCGGCCGATCGCATCGACACCCGCGAGCGGGAGCGTTTCGAGGCATTGCGCGAGGGTGTCGCCACCGATGTGGAGCGCCTGCAGCGCATCGCGCGTCGGATTGCGGAGCTGGATGTGCTGGCGGCGTTTGCCGATGTGGCGGCGCGTGAAGGGTATGTGCGACCGCAGATGACCGACGGGTTCGAGCTGGTGGTGGATGGCGGCAGACATCCGGTGGTGGAGCGGATGATGCCGCGCGATCAGTTCATTCCGAACGACGTGACGCTGACCGAGGATGCGCGCCTGATCGTGCTCACCGGGCCGAACATGGCCGGCAAGAGCACCACGTTGCGCCAGATCGGGTTGATCGCGCTGCTGGCGCAGGTGGGCAGCTTTGTGCCGGCACGCTCAGTCACGCAGGGAATCGTGGACCGGATCTTCACCCGGGTCGGGGCAAGCGACAACCTGGCGCGCGGGCAGTCGACGTTCATGGTGGAGATGAGCGAGACCAGTGCCATCCTGCACGCCGCCACCGCCCGCAGCCTGGTGTTGCTGGACGAGATCGGCCGCGGTACGAGCACATTCGACGGTGTGAGCATCGCCTGGAGTGTCACGGAGCATCTGCACGACCGCACCGGTTGCAAGGCGGTGTTCGCCACTCACTATCACGAGCTGACGCAGCTGGCCGACTCCCTGCATTCGGCGCGCAACTGGACGGTGGATGTGCGTGAGGTGGGCGACGATGTGCTGTTCCTGCACCGTCTCAAGCCGGGCGGTGCGAGCCGGAGTTACGGCATCGAAGTCGGACGTCTGGCCGGGCTGCCGGCATCGGTGCTGGCGCGTGCCAAGGAAGTGCTGGCGACGCTCGAGGCCGATCAACCGGCGCGTCGGAGCAGCCCGGGCAAGGCACGCGATTCCGAGCAGACGGAGCTTTTCCTGCCCGCCATGGTCGAAGCGCATCCGCTGGTGGTTCAGTTGCGTGCCCTCGATGTGAATGCATTGACCCCGATCGAGGCGATCGCACGGCTGGCCGACCTGGCGGAGCAGGCGCGACGAGGCTGATACGAGGCTCCCGGTGCGCACACTCGTGGCATGCTGGTAAGTTTGGGTTCGCGCCGCAGCCGGTTTGCGCGCGCTCCACTTCCGCTCACCACGCCCGCCCATGTTGCAGCGACCCACTCTCGAGACGCCAGCCATCGACCCGAACGTGACCACGGTCGATCTGTTGCGCGCCAAGGCCGATGGCCTCTACCGCATCGCACAGGAATGCATCCGTCAGCAGGATCGGTGTGCACACCTCGGCGCATTGAGCTGCAGCCAGACGGAGAAGCGTGTCTCGCAAAGCGCGGCTCGCCATTCGATCGAGGCACTGGCGACGATGCTCGAGAGTTACGAGAAGTCGTCGTCCACACTCAAGGTGGACGCCGCCGAAGAAGCGTGGTGGCGCAAGGCGAACGCCATCTGGATGGCCGCGCGTGAATTCGCACGCCGTCACAGCGGCACCGATGCCGCAGCGAAGAATCTCGAGGCCCCGGACGCCGGTCGCTTCGGCGAACTGGCGGTGGATTTCGAACTCGAGGCGTCGGCGTTGCTGGCGCTGCGTCAGGCGACCGATGCGTACCGCCAGGTACGTCCAGAAGCGGTGTGACTGACGTCGTGAGTCACTGTGTGCCGGCTGCGTCTGCAGCGCTGCGCACACTGGTGGCTGGTGCCGTGGACTACGCCGGCCTCTTTCCGCCGGCCTCGCTGGGAATGCGCGATGCGGTGGCGAACTACGCCGGCTACCGCGCCAGCGCCGACGCCTGGATGCTGGGGCGCTTCGTGGTACCGGTCGCTCGGCTGGCTGAATGGGAAGCAGCGGTGGGCTCGTTGGATGCGTCGCAGATCGAGGCCTGGTATAGCGCGCGACTGAGCGCGTTGCTCTCGGGGGAGTTCGGGAGCGAGGCCGACCAGATCAGCACCTTCAACGCCGCGGCGCCCTTCGGGGTACGGATCGATGTGGCGGAGGGCCGTACGTCGATGCCGGATACCGTGCTGGCGACTGCCGCGGCGCTGCCAGACGATGTGCTGCTCTACTGCGAGCTGCCGCATCGCGACGATCCGCTCGAGCTGCTTCATGCGGTGCGCTCAGCGGGCGTGCGCGCCAAGATCCGGACGGGTGGTGTGACGCCGGATTCGTTTCCGACTTCGGCGGAGATCGTGCGTTTCCTGCGTCGCTGTTCAGCGCTGGGCGTGACCGCGAAGGCGACCGCCGGGCTGCATCATCCGCTGCGTGGTGAGTACCGGCTGACGTACGCGCCGGACGCCATTCGCGGGATGATGTATGGCTACCTGAACGTCTTTCTGGCGGCAGCTGCGATTCGTGCTGGTGCGACGGATGTCTTTGCGATAGCGGTGTTGGAGTGTGCGGATCCGGCGGCGGTTGTGGTCTCGCATGGTGCAGTGTCGGTGCTGGGGCTCGAGTTACCTGAGCGGCTGCTGGCGGAGATGCGTGCCGATGGGGTGGTGGCGTTTGGGTCGTGTTCGTTTCGGGAGACGGTGGAGGAGCTGGAGCTGATGCGGGGGAACTCCGTCCCCGTGAGCGGGGGGAACTCCGTCCCCGTGAGCGGGGGAACTCCGTCCCCATGAGAGAAACTCCGTTCGCGCGGAGCCCGCGGGGGACGCGGAGAGGACTTTGCAGTGTGGAACAGCAGATCCGATGTGCTGCAGGAGTGGTTGGTGCGAATTGTCAGCATAGGTCATTCCGTCAAGCGCCAGCGCCGTTCTTCGACGCGGTCGAAGCGCCGACGGGCTGAGAGTTCGGTATGGAAAACGCAGTTCATCAAGCAGTCGCCGTTGCCCTTCCCCGCGCCCTCCGCGAGCCCCGCGTGAACAGAGTTGACGATGCCGCGAGCCCCGCCGACCGGCATGGGGCGCACCCAATGAAGATTCAAGGAAGACATCGACGTGGACCACACGCACCATCCTGATCGCAGCAGCTGGGTCGAAAGCGCCAACTCGCCCGAGACCGATTTCCCCGTTCAGAACCTTCCGTTCGGCGTCTTTCGGCGGCGCGGCACGGCGGAGCGCGGCACGGTGGGTGTGGCGATCGGCGACATGGTGCTCGACGTCTCGGCTGCGGCAGTGCTGGCGCCGGCCAGCTTCGCTGGATGCGAGGCGGCGGTGTCGGCGTGTGGCGAAGCGTCGCTGAATGGGCTGATGGCACTGGGCCGATCACCGTTGCGGGCGCTGCGCGCGGCGCTCAGCACTGCACTCGACGTCAGCAATCGCCCTGCCGCGTTCGCACTGGGCCCGGCGCTGGTGCCGATGGCGGATGTCGAGATGCTGCTGCCGGCGCAGATCGGCGACTACACGGACTTCTACGCGTCGGTGTACCACGCCACCAACGTGGGGAGCATGTTCCGCCCCGACAATGCGCTGCTGCCGAACTACAAGTACGTGCCGATCGGCTATCACGGGCGGGCGAGTTCGATCGTGCCATCCGAGACAGCGGTGCAGCGCCCCGTCGGCCAGCGAAAGGGACCGAACGACGCCGAGCCAAGTGTGGGGGCGTCGCGCTCGCTGGACTACGAGTGTGAGGTGGGGGTGTTCGTCGGTGCCGGTAACCGGCTCGGCTCGACGATTCCGCTGGCCGAGTCGGAGGAGCACATGTTCGGGCTCTGCCTGGTGAATGACTGGTCGGCGCGCGATGTGCAGAGTTGGGAGTATCAGCCGCTTGGCCCCTTTCTGGCCAAGAACTTCGCGACCACCCTCAGCCCGTGGGTGGTGACGATGGATGCGCTCGAGCCGTTCCGGGCACCGGCGTTCGCTCGGCCGGCTGGTGATCCGGCCCCGCTGCCGTACCTCAGCACGCCGGAGAACGAGGCGCGAGGTGGCGTGTCGATCACGCTCGACGTGCGTCTTCAGACGTCATCTATGCGAGCGCGGGGTGAGGCGCCGGTGTCGGTGAGCCGCACCAGCTTCACGCACATGTACTGGACGCTGGCGCAGCTCCTCACGCACCACGCGATGGGCGGCTGCAACCTGCGCCCGGGCGACCTGCTGGCGAGCGGTACGGTGAGTGGTCCGACCAAGGGGGAACGGGGCTGTCTGCTCGAGCTGACGTGGCGCGGCGCCGAGCCGTTGACGTTGCCGGGCGGCGAGACGCGGGCGTTTCTGGAGGATGGCGATCTGGTGGAGCTGGCGGGCTGGTGTGAAGCACCCGGTCCGCGGCGGATCGGGTTTGGTACCGCTCGCGGGAGCGTGGTTCCATCCGAGTGAAGGAAAAAGCAACAGCGTGATGTTTCTGTTGTGCCGGTAACCCCGACGGCCTCGAGGACGGGGTCCGCAAAGACGTACCATATTGGTGGTTCACTGATGTGTACTCCTGACTGCGACACGGGCTGCCGACAGGTGGGCGTGGCGCGAGGCTGACATGACTGCTCCGGTTGCAACACCTGCTGGCACACACGTCGAACGGCATCGTCGTCCCTACGCATCGGTGCTGGAGACCATCGGCTGGACGCCGCTGATCCGACTGTCGCGCGTGGGACGCGGTGTCCGCACGCCGCTCTACGGCAAGGCGGACTATTTCAATCCGGGCGGCAGCGTCAAGGATCGGATCGGTCTGCCGATCATCGAAGCGGCGGAAGCGAGTGGACAGCTGAAGCCGGGTGGCGTGATCGTCGAAGGGACGAGCGGCAACACCGGCATCGGACTCGCGATCGCGGCGGCGCACAAGGGGTATCGCTGCATCTTCACCATGCCTGACAAGATGAGTCAGGAGAAAGTGCGCTTGCTGAAGGCCTTCGGTGCGGAAGTGATCATCACGCCGACTGCCGTGGCGTACGATCATCCCGACAACTACGTGATGATGGCCAAGCGCATTGCGCAGGAAACGCCGAATGCGGTGCTGGCCAATCAGTTCTACAACCACGCCAACCCGGACGCACACTATCGCACCACGGGCCCCGAGTTGTGGGAGCAGACGGAAGGTCGCATCACCCATTTCGTCGCAGCGGCCGGAACTGGCGGCACCATCAGTGGTGTGGGTCGCTTCCTGAAAGAGAAGAATCCAAAGATCAAGATCATCGGCGCCGATCCGAACGGTTCGATTCTGGCGGAGCACTGGCGCAGCAAGGGGCAGAGCGAAGCACACAGCGCGCCGTACAAGGTTGAAGGGATCGGGCAGGACAAGGTGCCCGGTACGCTCGACATGAGTGTCATCGACGATTACGTGACGGTCGGTGATCGCGAAGCCTTCGCCATGTCGCGCCGATTGACGCGTGAGGAGGGCATCTTCGTTGGCGGATCGGCGGGCCTGATCGCGCACGCAGCGCTGAACCTGGCACGCCGCCTCGATGACCCGGATGCTCTGGTCGTCACGTTCCTGTGTGACACGGGGGAGCGCTATCTGTCGAAGCAGTTCAACGACGAGTGGATGCGCGAGAACCAGATGCTCGAATCGGATCGGGCGACACTCGGCACGTTGATCTCGCACAAGGATGTGAGTGCACCGACGCTGATCAGCTCCGCGCCCGGTCAGAGCGTTCGCCAGGCGCTGCGGCTGATGACGATGCACGACATTTCGCAGCTGCCGGTGATGGATGGCCAGAACTGCGTCGGCAGCATCAGTGAATGGTCGCTGACGGGTCGCAGCCTGGAGAATCCGAAGATGCTGGATGCAACGGTGAGTGAAGTGATGGACTCACCGTATCCGATCGTCGATGGCACGCAGGTGGTGGATGCGGTGGTGACGCTGCTGTCGAAGACCAATCCGGCGGTGCTGGTGCGCGAACATGGCAACATCGCCGGCATCGTGACGCGTTCCGATGTGCTGGCCTACCTCATGGCCCGCTGACCGATGCGATTGACCGTGTTGCTGGGCGGGACGTCGAGTGAACGGAACGTGTCACTGGCGAGTGGATTGCGGATGGCGGCGGCGCTGCGCGAGGCGGGGCATGAGGTGCGCCTGCTCGATCCGGCGACGGGCCCGATTTCGGCTGATGTCGAAGCGTTGCTGCGCGAGCGATCAGTTGGTACCGCGCCGCCGTCGGTCGGCGAACTGGCGGCGCTCAAGCTGAATGATCAGACGCCCACGTTGCCGACGCATCCGCTGGTGAGGGATGCCGCGTGCGTCGTGCTGGCGCTGCATGGCGGTCAGGGGGAGGACGGAACGGTGCAGGCGCTGCTCGACGTGGCGGGGGTGCGCTACACCGGCAGCGGGGCGATGGCGACCGCGATCGCGATGGACAAGGACATGACGAAGCGGATCCTGGTGCACGCCGGCGTGCCGACCGCTCACTGGCGGATGACGCCGGTGGATGTCGACGCGGCGATCGGCTACCTGGGTCTGCCGCTGATCGTGAAGCCGAATCGTGAGGGGAGTACGGTGGGGCTGACGATCGTGAAGCAGCGCGATCAGTTCGAGGGGGCGGTGGCCGAGGCGCACCGGTTCGACCGGGAAGTGATGTGTGAGACGTTCGTGCCCGGGCGGGAGCTGACGGTGCCGGTGCTGGCCGGCGTGGCGTTGCCGGTGGGGGAGATCATCCCGGTGAAGGAGATCTACGACTACGAGTGCAAGTACACGCCCGGGATGGCGCGGGAGGTGTTTCCGGCCGACCTGCCGCCGGAGATGACGGTCATGGTGCAGCGGTATGCGGAGCGGGCGTATGTCGCGCTCAAGCTGCGCGGGTGCGCCCGGATTGACTTCAGGCTGACGGATGAGGGGACGCTGGCCTGTCTGGAGGCGAACACGCTGCCTGGCATGACAGCGCTGAGTCTGGTGCCGCAGAGTGCGGCGGCGGCAGGTGTGTCGTTCGTGGAGTTCTGTGACAGGCTGGTGCAGGACGCGGTTCGGTAGGCTGAGGCGTGGTTCTGTATCGGGTTGGAATCTTTCGGGCGTTCGGTGCGCGCGGGCGATGTTCGGCGGCGGTGGAACGTTCGAGTGCTCTGCTGGGGACGGAGTTCCGGACTCCCACGCGATTCGAAGCCAGTAGATGCGCCCGGATAGCTGGCAGGAGATCGGGCTTGCCCGAACCGACTTCCCGGCCGACCTTCTAGGGACACGTCACCCTCGGCAGGCCGGATCGTCGAGGGGTGGACGGAGGGGTTTTCGGGTACGGCGAGGCGGGGCGGAGATAAAGCCGGAACCGCGTTGTCGGCTGTGTGTTTCATCGTCTGAACGCCGTCGTTCACGCCCTATTGCCGCGGTCCCGTAGCATGTCGAGTTATACCGAGACGGAAGAAGGTCCTGCCGGTTTGACGCCGGCGGTGCAGTGGTTGCTGGTCGCGAACATCGCGATCTACTTCCTGCAGCAGACCGTGGTCCGTCCGGAAGACATGGCGTCGATCTTCGCGTTCACCAGCACCAATGTGCTGCAGCGCTGGTGGTCGCCGGTCACCTATGCGTTCGTGCATGGTGACATCTGGCACATTCTGTTCAACATGATCGCGCTGTGGCAGTTCGGCCCGCGCGTCGAGCGGTTGTTCGGTACGTCGCGCTTCGTGCGATTCTACGTGCTCTGTGCGCTGGGTGGTGCCGCGTTGCACTGGGCGTGGCCGGCAAACCGCGGCGGCATGATGGTCGGCGCGAGTGCGGCGGTGATCGGCGTGATGTACGCCTTTGCGCACGCGTGGCCTCGGACGATCCTGCTGTTCTTCGGCGTGATCCCGATGCAGATCCGCTGGTACGTCTTCGGCTTTACGCTGATCAGCCTGTTCCTTGGCGTCACTGGCTCCAGCGGTGGCGTGGCGCACTTCGCGCACCTGGGCGGATTGTTCACGGCGTGGCTGCTGGTGCGGCTGCCGAATGCGACCAAGATCGGCACCTGGCAGGATCGCTTCAATCAGGCGCCGGAGCTGCCGGAAGACGATACGCTGCGTGCCATTCCGCCGCGCTCGACGATGCGCCCG
>JANMHB010000153.1:0-11957 GCA_031374935.1 Gemmatimonadaceae bacterium
ACCGGTCCGCTGGCGATCGTGGCGGTGGGGATCGTCGGGCTCACGTCACTGCTGCTCGGAACCGCACCGGTCGTGATGGCGCTGTCGATGGCGGCGGTGGCCTCGCTCATGTTCGCGCAGGCGGCGCTGGCGCTCTACATCGGATCGATCTCACCGCGGTTCGATGCCGAGACGGCGGTCAACCAGACGGTGACGTGGCAGGGCATTCTGTTTCTCCTGTCCGCGGGCATGCTGACGATGGTGATTGCGCTCGCACTGGCGCCGGCGATGTACTGGTACGCCCGGACGGTTGCGTATCACGAGCCGCTCAACTGGTGGCGGTTCCTGCGCGGCGCGGTCTTCGCGCTCACACTGTGCAGCGGGCTGACGGTGTTCTGGCTGCTGAAGGCGGAAAAGCGGGTCGCGGCGCTGGATGGCTGATTTGCAGCCGCGATGATACACCGGGAAGCGGGTTGCCGACGTGCTTCCCGCTCAGCGCCGAGACGCGGCTGGCACAACTGCACAGCGGAGGGTCAGCGGCGCTGACACGCGGAAGAACAACGATTCAGCGCCGCAACTCGTGCAGGACATGCTTCAGTTCCGGCAGCAGCACCTTGGTCAGCGCCAGATCGACGGCCGCCTTGGATCCAGGGAGCGAGACGATCAGCTTGCCGTTCGCGCCCCCCGCCAACGCCCGCGTCAGGATGGCGGCGGTGCCGATCTGCTCCTGATAGCTGAGCATCCGAAACAGCTCCCCGAATCCGGGCAGCTCCTTTTCGATCAGTGGGCGTACCGCTTCGACCGTGCGATCCTTCGAACCGAGGCCTGTACCGCCGCTCAGCACGACGACGTCAACATCATCGCGCGAGAGCAGTGCGGTCACATGCGCGCGCGTGCGCAGCTCATCGTTCGGCAACAGCGCAAAATCGCTGACGCTATGACCCGCCTCAGTGATCAGACGTCGCGCCAACGGGCCCGACTCGTCCGTCTCGACGGTGCGGCTGTCGGTGACGATCACGATCGCGATCTGCACAGCGGCGCGGGCGTCACCGGCGGCGCGGTGTTCAGTGGTTCCGACGGGAGTTGGCATAGCCGAAAACTACCTGATCCGTAACTACCGTGGGCACCCGCTGGCGGGAAGTCTATGCCCTTGTGATTGTATGCAGAGCCGGAAGGCGCGTCGACAGGGCCGGAACCAGCCACCGTTGCGCTGCTCGATGACGGGCTGACCACACTCTTCGCTGTAGTGGCGACGCGTGAAGGTGTAGCGAGTTCAGTCGCGGGCGGCGAGGCAGGGCCAGGAGGCTGCCCTCACGGTGCTCCGTTCTGTCGTTACGACGGTCTGGACGTGACCGGGAGTACCGCGGGCCCAGCCGTGCGCACAGCAGAAGCCACTCGCGTGCACACGTCCTCACCCAAAGCGTCCGACGGATGGTTCGAGATCTGCACGCGCTCTGGCGTTGGGACGTCGCGGCCGGTCCGCTCCTTCGCGAGCGCATCACCGGTCCGAACCCGGCGGACACCAGACCGTGGATACTCGTGCTGCACACGGTTGATTGCGGCGGCACGAACCGCCCCGCGCCGGCAGACACTGCAGCGCTATGCCGGGGTCATTGCGATGCCGTACGACGATGACCTGCCGCCACTCACCGGCAATCCCGACTCCGCCATCGGATTCTTCGTCTACCCTGGGCGAGGCTGCGAGACAGCGTCCTTTGGTCTGTTGCGTCGGCACGATGTCTCCGGTGTGCCGGTCGACTGGTTCTGGCAGTGCAGCTGCAAGACGCAATACGCGTCAACGGTGAGCGATGCGCATTTCATCACCTGTCATACGTCGCTCTGCATCGTCCTCGATCACGCGGCGCAGCTCGGGCTGCAGCTCGTGGTCCGCGACGAAGGGCACTTCTGGGATACGCGTGACACCGCGCGGCCACTCAGCGAAGTTGGGCACATGAATCACCTGGTGGCCCGATTCGTCGGTGCGTTGAGCGACGCGATGAGCAATACCGGCGCCAGAATGCACGCCCCAATTGTCGATCACCCTCGCTTCGAGAAGCTGGAGATGGGCGAGGATTGACGATTGGCGCGGGCGGTCCTGCGTGTCGAGGGAGTCGCTGCTGTGGGGCGATCATCAGGCGCTTGCCTATGCTGCGCCCGGGGCGACGTGGGTGGATATGGAGCAAATTTCCCGGCTGCAGCGTTGGAGAGCTCGCGAGGGTGATTGCGCCGGTCGCGGTGGCTGCCCACGCCGCCTGGTGCGCGCCGCCGAGAGTCGACAGTCATGCTGTCCGCACCGGCGCCCACCGCACCGGCGACCGAAGCCATTAGATTCAGGAATTCTCCACCGTGCTTACTGCCTCAAGGATTCAGACTGCATGACGGCGTCGTCGCTCTATCAGGGCCTGAAGGACATCAAGCTCACCACGGTTCGGAAGGCCCTCTCCGAGGCGTCGTTCAAGCGTTCCGCCCTGCGGACTTTTGGGGCATTCGCCTTCGACCTCGCGCTCTACCTCGGCTTCATGTGGGGCGTGTTCGCCCTCGACGCCTGGTGGGCCAGGCTCCTCTGCGGCCTCGGCGCCGGCTGTGCGGTCGCCTTCATGTTCGTCTGGGCGCATGATGCCGCGCACGGCGCGCTCTTCGAGAACGACTGGGTTGCCGAAATCCTCGGCACGATGTTCATGCTCCCGTCGCTCAACATGTACCGGCTCTGGTGTCATGGCCACAACCGTGTGCACCATGGCTTCACGTCCTTTACGCCAGTGGACTGGATCTGGCGGCCGATGACGCCAGCCGAGTACGCGAAGTCGCCGTGGTACACGAAGCTCGTGTACCGGGCCGAGCGGACGCCCTGGGGCTGTGCGTTGCACTACATCAACAAGGTGTGGTGGCCCGGCATGGTGATGTACCAGCCCGACAAGAAGTCACGCGAGCGCCTCGGCTACAACGTGCACAAGATCATCACGCTGGTGTTCGCGATCGCCATGTCGGTGGCGGCGTGGAAGTGGGCCGGTGGTGTCGTCGGCGTGATTGCGGCGGTCGCACTGCCATTCGTGGTCTTCAACTACTTCATCGCGTTCTTCGTCTACCTGAATCACACGCACCCCGATGTGCCGTACTTCGACCATCGGCCGGAGTGGAGCAACACGATCGGGCAGGTGTATTGCAGCATCGTCTGGCGGTGTTCGCGCATCAGCGAGATGCTGATCCACAACATCCTGATCCATGTGCCACATCACGTAGAGCCGCACATCCCGTTCTATCGGCTGAAGCGCGCGTACGGCGAGCTGCGGAAGGAGTACGGGCAGTACATGCACGAGTACGAGCTTCGCTTCTCGACGGTGCGCATGGTCTTCAACCAGTGCAAGCTGTACGACTACGAGAAGAAGGTGTGGTACACGTATCGTGAGGCGAAGGCATATCTGGCGGCGCGGGCGCAACTGCCGATGCCGGTGCAGGGCGCGGCGTAGGATTGCCCTGGGCGACTGTGCGCGTTGCACCATCGCCTGCCGGTGCAACACAGGGGGAGCGCGCCGGCTTGCGTCGTGGCGCCGTGTGCTATGGCGCGTCGACGAACGCGGTCGGTCCGCGAGCATCGCTGGCTGAGAGCTGCGCGATGAAGTGATCCGCGTCGGCGTCGATCTGGAGCACCAGGTGGTAGCGCTCACAGAGCCGCTCGACGATCGACAAGCCGAGTCCCCACCCCGCGCTATGCTCTCCCTTCACGAACGGAGCAACGAGCGTCTCGCCGTCGGTCGGGTGTCCATGACTCGAATTGCTGATGCGGAGCCATCGCCCCTCACCCGCGATCGTCACGGTGCCAGCATGTGAGTGAGCGAAGGCGTTTCCGATCAGGTTGGCAAGCAGGATGCGCACCACGGCTTCGGGGGCTGGCAGCGCCGCTTCCGCCGTGACGGTGGTAGAAACCTCCACGGCTTTCCCGTCCAGCAGGACCGCGAGCTCGACGACCACTTCCTCGACCAGCGCACGCAGTGGCGTCATGGTGTCGCTCGCCGGTACTGCGTCCTCGCGGGCCAGGGTGAGCAGCGTATGCACGGTCTGGTTCAGGTGCCCGACCATCTGTGCGGCCTGCACCACCAGCGCGCGCTGTGCTGGATCAAGCGCCGGCGCGGCCAGCAGGCGCTCGGTGGTACCGCGTAGGACGGCGAGCGGCGTACGGAGCTCATGACTGGCATCGCGCGTGAATGCCTGCTCCCGCGCGATGAACGATCGTAATCGATCGGTGAGTCCGTCCAGGCCACGCGCCAGGATGCCCACTTCGTCGTCACCAAAGTCCCGCGCGATTTCGCGCGGCAGCGCCGAGGGTGTGATCCCTTCGACAAGCGTCGTCAGTCGCGAGAGCGGGGCCGTCGTACGACGAGCCACCCAAATCGCCAAGAGCACGGCGATGGTGATCAGCAGCAGCAGGACGATGACGATCAGTCGAATGAGCCTGCCTCGCAACGGACGTACGACCAGTTCGTCGCTCACCTCCGCCACCAGCCACGCGGGGCGCGACGCGTTCAACCGACGCACGTGATAGTACCGTCCGTCGTTGCCGGCGATCTCGCTTCGTTCGGGTTCTTCAGCGAGGACGTGGGCGATGCCCGGCGGGAGTTCGCGAGTGTCGGCGTACACGCGCATGAAGCCACGGCGCGGTGCGGGCCACGCTCCCCGCGTCCGGAAGTCGCGTTCCGCGACCGCGGCCTCCTCGGTCAGCATGCGCTCGAAGAAGAGGTCCTCGATTCCGTACGCCACCCCCAGCACGAACACCCCATAGACCAGGCCAACGACCGCCACGAAGGTTGCGAACACGATCGTCAGGCGCCGCCGCAGGTGACGCCGCAGGTGACGCCGTGTACGGATCATTGATCCGCCTCCAGCCGGACGCCCACATCGTGCAGCGTGCGCAGCATGGGATGCTCGAACGGGCGATCGAGCGCCTGACGCAACAGATAGAGATGCGTGCGCAGCGGGTCGGACTCGGGCGGAGCGTCGCCCCAGAGGCGCCGGATCAGCTCACTGCGGGTGACCGCGCGCGGCCACGCCTCAGCCAGCATCAGCAGAATCCGGCGCGACGTCTGACGCAAGTCGAGCGGACGCCCCGCGCGCGTGATCTGCTCGGTGCGTCGATCAATGCACAAGCTGCCGATTTGCAATACATGTGCGCCGCCGGCACGGTGCCGACGCGCCAGCGCCAAGCACCGTGCAACGAGCTCTTCGCCTGCGAATGGTTTGACGAGATAGTCATCAGCACCAGCGTCGAAGCCCCGGAGCTTGTCGGACAGCGTGTCTCGCGCGGTGAGCATGAGCACCGGCACGTGCCGGTCGGCCTTGTCGCGGAGCCGCTCGCAGACACGCAGGCCATCGAGCCCGGGGAGTGTGAGATCGAGCACCACCACATCCGGCGGCTCGGCCAGTGCCATCGCCAGTCCGGCACGCCCGTCGGCGGCCGCGTCGACCTGGAGACCGTGGGCCGCCAGCGTCGAGACGATCATCTCGCGCAGCGGGCGGTGGTCCTCGATCACCAGGACGCGCAGCGCGTCGGTCACGCGCTCATCGGCCGATGGAATCGCGCAGCGCCTGCGCCTCGCGGAGATCAGGCTTGGACGTGAGCAGCGTCGTCAGAACCTGCCGTGCCTGTGGCGTCTCACCGAGCCTGACGTGCGCGCGTGCGATGCCCATGGTGAGCTGAGGCGCGTTCCAGTGTTCGGCGGCCAGATACATGAGTGACAGTCCACGGCGGATCGCGTCAGGTGAACCAGCATGCTGGCTCTGGTAGAAGCCCAGCATCCCGATGAGCTGAACGTGATGGGTGGAAGTTGCATCGCGCAAGGCGTGACGCGCCGTGGCGGAATCGCCGCTGAGAAATCGCGTCACCAACGCCAGTGTGCGTTCATCCCGCCATGGGACGCGCACCACCGGAGTGCGTCCGGTGGCGCGGACCAGCGCTTCGGCCACTGCAACGGTCGAGGACGGATTCTGCCCGGTGATGAGCTTCGCATCGACCACCAGGTGCGGCAGCATGAGCGGCTGCTCTTCCCAGCGGGCGCCGGCGGCGCTGAGCGCCGTTTCGAGCGCGAACGGAAACTCTTTCGTCCAGCGCTTGCCGAAGACTGCCTCTTCCTCGTTGGTGAAGCCGGTCATCCGGCGGCCCGCAACGAATGGCGTGCCATCAGCGCGACGGACCAGGGCAAACGCGGCCGGCCCGTGGCAGACAGCAGCCACGATGCCATCTCGCGCCGACATCGCTCGGACCACACTTTGCAATGCCGTATCAGCGGGCAGGTCGAACATCGCCCCCTTCCCGCCCATGACGAACACCGCTGCATAGTCGGCCACGCGCACGTCTCGTATGCGGATGGTGGCACGCAGCTTCTGAACGCCGGTGCTGTCTGCCAGGAAGGCCGCGATGAAGTCAGCGTCGCGATCGAACTTGTCGGCATCAACAGCCCCGCCCTGCGGCGAGGCGATATCGAGAGCAAAGCCATTGGCAGCAAGCACCAGGTAGGCCTGTGCCAGTTCGCCCATCTCGAAGCCGGGGCGCGTCTTGCCCTGATCGCGCCCAGCGCCGCTGACGACCAGCAGGACGCGCGGCGGCGCTGGGAGTGGCCGCAGGGCGCTCAGCTGGTAGAGTGGAGCGAGCAGCGCGGCGGCGAACAGTGTGCAGATCCATCGAGCCATGCGACAGCCTCGGGCAAAAGGTGAGGCCGAGAGTCTAGCTGCCGCGTGTGACGCAAAACTCAACAGGCGCAAGGCGCGGTGTAGCGCGCCGGCAGATGTGATGCGGCGCCGCGTCCCAAAAGGGATGCGGCGCCGTTCATTCCTCTCAGCTTGGCACCGCGATCACCCTGAACGCACGCGATCGACCAACTCGCGTGGCGACAGCACCGCCGGTCTCACTTGGTCAGCACATGCGGCGAAGTGCCGCCGATTCCCGGTCACGATCGCATCGGCGTCTGCACTCAATGCCAGATCGACGAACACCTGATCATTGGGATCAGCCAGCACTGGCCCGATGGCCGTCACAGGGCCGAATTCGGCTCCATCGATGATGCTCCGTAACACGCGCCGGACCGTCGCCGCTGGAAACCCGAACTCCGGCCGCGCGAGAACCGCCGCGTACTCCTCCACGATGCGATCACAGAGCAATACCGTGAGCAGACCATCCCGGATCAGCTCGACGATTTCAGCACAGGTTCCGCGCGCCGTGAGCATCGCCGACACGACGACGTTGGTGTCGAGCACAACGCGCACGCGCCGGCCCCCTCAGCGCTGCGTGCGTGGCACCGACCCAGTCCTCCGCGGCGGGCTCTCGCCGAGCGCCCCGGATACCGATTCACCGGCGGGCGTCTCTCTTCTCGCGGCAGCGGCGCGCACGTCGGCCACGACGTCATCGATGCCATCGATTGTCATCAGCTCGGTACCGAGACGCGCTGAGGAGAGCTGCAGTTCGCGCGCCGCAGCCCAGAGCTGTTGACGGGCCCAGACCTGTTGCAGCGCGCCGAGCTCCGAGGCAGACGTGGGAAAAATCACCCCCCTCACCTCGCCGTCGAGCAGCAGGGGAACAGGACGGCCCTCGGCCAGTCGCTCGGCGACGATACCTGGGGTATTCCTGAGCTCACGATACGTCAGGGGCACGACGATGGGCGATTCAGCCATGGAAAGCTCCGGGAAAGACGTCTGCTACAGTATCGTAGCCGAAATATGCCGAGTCAAGCCGTCAGTCCGCTACGACAAGCGAGCGGGGCCTGGCCTCGACGCGAGGCCGTCTCCAACGCCCCCCGCAATGTCGGTCCTGATGGCGCGAAAGACTGAGCGCGCACCCGAAGACGAAGGACTCGCTGGCCGGCGCGAAACAACTCAGTCGATGAGCCTGCGAGCGGCCGATACGACCGCACGCCACGCCTCGGTCCACGGCGCGACCAGATCGAAATGACCGCCAGAAACCTCCTCTACCACGGTGGCAGGAAAGCGCGCGAGATACGCGTCAAGCTGCGACTTCGGGACGATCCGGTCGTCGCGCGCGACAAACAGCGTCACGCCCGCGCGCGGCCCCGACCGCACGACCGGTGACCGCGCGGCATACGCTTCGGCAAGCGCAGTCGGCGCCCCACCCATGAACCGGGTGATCCCCGCCCCGCAACCGGTCGGCTGCGCGAATGCTGCGGGGTCCGTCACCGCTGCCAACGCAACCGCCCCGCGCACCTTCACCCCCGGCTCGGACGCAAGCCAGAGCGCCAGGTGCCCGCCAGCCGAATGGCCCATGAGCACGATGCGCGACAGATCGAGATCCCGGGCCTTGCCCTGCGCGATGAGCAGATCGTAGGCAGCCCGAATGTCGTCAAAGGTGCCCGGGTCGCCGCCGCCGGCATTCCCGGCACGGCGATACTCCACCAGCCACGTCGCGATTCCTTCACGTCGAAACGCTTCGGCCGCCGCGGCCAGATGCGTCACGTCGTACTGCGACAACCAGCAGCCACCGTGGAGCAGCATCACCACCGGGTGCCGTCGTCCGCTGCGCGGGACCCGGAGTTCGACGAACTGCTCGGGATCCGCGCCATACGCGATCCGCGCGTCAGCGGTGGGCGCCAGTCGCGCCGAGTCGGCGACGGTGGCGAAGGGTACCTGCGCCACCACGCGGGAGGGCGGCATTGCGGCGCCAATCGCGCTCACGATGACGACACGTGCGAGCACGCGGTAGCGGCTGGCGAGGCCATGGCGATTGCCCTCGGCGGGACGAGCAGTGGCAGGCATCGGCGGAGAGTGCGCCCGCGACGCGCGGCTTGGCAAGGGCTGCGGCGGCCCATCGGGCCCTCCGCATCCGGCGCCCCGAACCGGCCCACCGGCGGAACAGTGGCGTGCGCACGGCGTATTACCATTGGTAATATTGTCCTCGGAACACGGGTTCCCGCCGCCCGTGTGCCGCGTCTACACACTCACCGAGACCGTCATGAAAAAACTTGGCTTCGGACTGCTCGCGCTGCTCTCAGTCCTCATGTCTGTTCTGCTCGTGCAGGCATTCGCAACGGCACCAGCGTCGTCGCTGAGCCCCACCTACGCCGGCAAACACGTCGGCATCTACCTGCATATCTTCGCCGCGGCTGTCGCGCTGTTGCTCGGGCCATTCCAGTTCTCCGCTTCCCTTCGGCGAAAGCTGCCGCGTGCGCATCGCTGGGCTGGCCGGCTCTATCTCGGCGTCGGTGTCCTGGTCGGGGGACTCGCCGGGCTCTACATGAGCTTCAACGCCCGTGGCGGTCTGCCTGCGAGAACCGGCTTCGCGCTGATGGCATCGCTGTGGCTGTACACGGGGCTGCGCGCCTACGCGACCATCCGTCGCGGCGCCATCGCAGAGCACCGCACATGGATGGTGCGGAACTTCGCCCTGACGTTCGGCGCGGTCACGCTGCGGCTCTGGCTGCCACTCGCGGACGTCAGCGGCTATCCGTTCGACGTGGCATACCCATATATCGCCTGGCTTTCCTGGGTGCCGAATCTCGTCGTCGCGGAATGGTTCTTCAATCGAGGGCGCGGGAGCACGTCGGCATCCACGCCGTCGCAGCGTCAACGGTTCGCGGCGTCGTAGCGAATTGGGAGCGCAGCCTGGGGAGTGGCGTCAGCGGCGATCGACCGCTACGCCGCCAGTACGTGCCCGCACCCAGTGCAGAAATGCGCGCCGGCGGCCGTGACCACCGTGCCACACCGCTCACACTTCCCGGGCAGATACGCGCCGCACTCCGAGCAGAAGAGTGCATCCGGCTCGGGCCGCAATCCATGTGTGTGGCAAATCGTGGACCCGGGACGGTACTTCTTTACCATCCGCTCGGCGAGATCGGCCGGCGCGGCAACACCCGTCCCCGCGCCGCTCGCCGCATCCTGCGCACGCAGCTCGACCAGTGCCTGCGAAGTGTACCGCGCCTTCATGCCGTCGTAGTCGTCGTCGGAGAGCTTGCCGGTCTCGCGATCGAACTCGATTTCGCGCAGCGCCTCGATTGCGCTGCCCGGTACGGGCTCGTCGTCGATCTCGAGTTTCGGCGCGGTGCGGTGCTCCGCACGAATCTCGGCCGGCGCCTCGTCGCTGAAGACCGGAGCCAGCACGATGGCCAGTGCAATCACTGCCAGTGCGATACCGACGATGAAGGGTGCACTGCTGCTCGCGAACAGCTCGTTCATCGGTTGGTGGTACCGCGGACGGCGGCCTCGAGTCGGCGCAACTCCTCGTCGGTTGCCGCTGGCATGCCACCGGCAATCGGCAGCACCGATTTGGTCGCCAGCGCCGGCGCCTGTGCGTCGGTCTCCCGCTTCCACCGACGCAGCAACGACACCAGCATCGTGCCGCCAATGCCGACCGTGATGAACGGCACCACATAACCGGCGATATTGAAGCCTTCCTTGACCGGCGCCATCAACACCCGCTCACCATACACCGTCGTGAACGCTGCGATGATCTCGTCGGCGCTGTAGCCCCCCTCGATCAGGCGCACCACATCGGAGTGCATCGCGGGACTGATGCCACACTGGAAGTCGGTCGTGCGACAGGTGAACACATCGAGCTTGCAGGGACAGGCGCACTTGAGCCCGCGTTCGAGCTCATCGCGTTCCAGTTGCGCCACCAGTGGCTTGGCGCCGGGCTTCTTCGGCAGCGACACCGGCTTGTACGCCGTCTGCGGCATCTCGATGTTGGCCGCGCCCTGCGCCGGCGACTGTTGCGCCGCAAGCCGCGGAGCCAGCACCGCACTGACCGTCAGCAGACCGCCAACACGAAGAAAATCACGGCGGGTCGACATTCGCTCGCTCACGGCACACCTGCCGGTGCCAGCGCCTCTGAGCCCGGCGTCAGCACCGTCACATAGCCGCCCTGCCGCTTCTTTTCGGCCTGCGGCCACATCACGATCAGTCCGCCAATGGCCATCACCATGCCACCATACCACACCCACCAGACGAGCGGATTGAAGCTCAGACGCACCTCCGCCTGATCCGGACCGATCATGCCGGAGAACACCATGTACACGTCCTGCATGGTGGTCTCGTACAGCCCGACCTCGGTACTTGGCTCGAACGTCGGCTGATCGTTGCTGTCCACGTGCTGCCGCTTCTCGCTGCTCAGCACCGGCATCGGCTTGCCATCACGCGTGACCGACAACGCCACCGCGGTCACGTACCGATTGAGCCGCTTGAACTCGCTCACGCCCTGACTGGTGAACGTCCACTTGTGGCCGAAGGGATCGGTCGCGCGGAACACCTCACCGGTCTTCAGCGAGACGTCGAATTCCTTCTTGAACGCAAAGCCGGCGAAGGCGGCAAAAATCATCGCGACACCGAGATGTACGATGTAGCCACCATAGCGACGGCGATTGTTGCCAATCAGCCGCAGCGATGCCAGCACCACGTTCTCCGCGTACATCCGCATCCGTGCACGGGTGCCCTTGAAGAACTCCTGCGCGATCGTCCCCACCACGAATCCGACCAGGATGTATGCCACGATTGGCGAGAAAGCGCGCATGCCCAGCGCGATCAGCACCGCGCCCGTGGTCAGCCCCGCCGCCACCGGGAAGATGAACTGCCGACGCACATTCTCCACGCTTGCCCGGCGCCACGCGATCAGCGGCCCGATGCCGGTCAGCGCCAGCAGCCCGAGGCCCAGCGGCACGTTCACCGAATTGAAGAATGGCGGACCGACCGTGATCTTCGTGCCGCGCACCGCTTCGCTGATGATCGGGAACAGCGTGCCCCAGAGTACGCTGAACGCGATGCCGACCAGCACCAGATTGTTGTACAGGAACGCGGCTTCGCGGCTGATCATGCTTTCGAGCTGCGCCTTCGCTTCCATGTCCTTCAGACGCGTCATCACGAGGATCGTCGTCACCACGAAGATCAGGATCAGGAACGTCGAGAAGTAGTTGCCGATCGGACTCTGCGCGAAGCTGTGCACGCTCTCGATCACGCCGCTGCGCGTGAGGAAGGTGCCAAGGATGCTGAGC
>JANMHB010000173.1:0-36963 GCA_031374935.1 Gemmatimonadaceae bacterium
CGTCCAGCTGATCGGCGTCCCGATGGACCTCGGCGCCAGCCGACGCGGCGTCGACATGGGTCCGTCGGCGATGCGGCTGTCGGCCCTGACCCCGCTCCTCCAGCGCCTCGGACTCACCGTCGAGGATACCGGCAACCTCCCCGCGCCGGATCGGACGGCACTTGGCGGAAGCCTCGACGCCCGGCTCGAGGCGATCAGAGTCGTCTGCGCCGAGCTCGCGCAGCATACCGCGGGCGCCATCCGCGCCGGCATGCGGCCGATCGTCATCGGTGGCGATCACTCGCTGGCCGCAGGGTCCGTGGCCGGCACCGCGACGGCGCTGGCTGAGCGGGGCGAGCGCGTCGGCCTGATCTGGCTCGACGCCCACGCCGACCTCAATACCCCCGAGTCGAGCCTCACCGGCAACGTGCACGGCATGCCGGTCGCGCACCTGCTCGGCCTGGGTGACCCGGGCATGTCCCACCTCGCCAGTGTCTTCCCCGCGGTGCTGCCCGAACACCTCGTGTACGTCGGCCTGCGCGATCTGGACGATGCCGAGAAGAACGCCATCCGCTCGCGCGGGCTGCATGCGTTCACGATGCGCGATATCGATGAGCGTGGCCTTCGCCACGTGATGGAAGAAGCGGTGGCGATTGCCACGCGCGGCACCGGCGGCGTGCACGTTTCCTGTGATGCCGACTGGGTCGATCCCCGCGAAGCGCCCGGCGTCGGCACACCGGTGAGCGGTGGCGCGACACTGCGCGAAGCGCATCTCGCCATGGAGATCATCCACGACTCCGGCGCCATGATTGCGATGGACCTGGTCGAGATCAATCCGATTCTCGACCGGCAGAATCACACCGCCGAACTCGCCGCCGAACTCATTGCCAGCGCCTTCGGGCGTCGCATTCTCTGACCGGAGCCGGATCATGACGGACCTTGCGACGATGCTGACCGCCACCGAAACGTTCATCGAACACGAAGAGATGTGGGGCGCGCACAACTACCATCCGCTCGATCTGGTGATCGCGGACGCGCGTGGCGCCTGGGTCACGGATGTCGAGGGCAAGCGGTACCTCGATTGCCTGAGCGCCTACTCGGCCGTCAATCAGGGGCACTGCCATCCCCGTCTGCTGGCAAAGTTCATCGAGCAGGCATCACGTGTCACCCTCACGTCGCGCGCATTCCGGAACGAGCAACTCGGTGCGTTCTGCGAAGAGCTGGCCACGCTCTGCGGCATGGAGATGGTGCTCCCAATGAACACTGGCGCGGAAGCGGTGGAGACGGCGATCAAGGCTGCCCGTCGGTGGGGCTATACCACCAAGGCCATTCCAGACGGTCAAGCGAACATCATCGCGTTCGACGGCAACTTCCACGGGCGCACGACGACGATCGTCGGGTTCTCGTCGGAGCCGGCGTATCGCGCGCACTTCGGGCCGTTCGCACCGGGCTTCAGGCTGGTGCCGTTCGGCGATATCGACGCCGTGCGTGCCGCGATGACCGACAATACCTGCGCCGTGCTGTTCGAGCCGATTCAGTGTGAGGCCGGCGTGCTGATGCCGCCCGATGGTTTCCTGCGTCAGCTGCGCGCGCTCTGCGACGAACGCAACGTGCTGATGATCGCCGACGAGATTCAGACAGGCCTCGGCCGCACCGGACACATGTTCGCCTGCGATCACGAGCAGGTGACGCCGGACATGTACATCCTTGGCAAGGCACTGTCCGGCGGATTCTATCCCGTGTCGGCCGTCGTGTCGACGCGTGCTGTGCTCGGCGTCTTCGGCCCTGGATCACATGGCAGCACCTTCGGAGGCAATCCGCTTGGCTGCGCCGTGGCGCGCGAGGCGATGCGGGTGATCCAGGATGAACAGCTCGTGCAGCGATCGGCAGACCAGGGCGCATGGCTGCTGGCGCAGGTGGCACAGATCCGTGACCCTCGGATCAAGGCCGCGCGCGGCCGCGGGCTGATGGTGGCCATCGAACTGCATGAACCCGCACGTCAGTTTTGCGAAGCGCTCAAGCAGCGTGGCGTGTTGTGCAAGGAGACGCACGACGTCGTGATCCGCCTCTCGCCGCCGCTGGTGGTGTCGCGGGAAGATCTGGCGTGGGCGGTGGAGCAGATTCGTGAGGTGTTCGCGGCATAGACGTACCCGTGGGAGGTGCCACTGCTTTTGCGTTCAGTTGTGCTGAACGCAATCAGAATGGCGTTTGGTGACGGGCCGGTGCGGTGGGCACGCGCGTTTCGTTCAGCTTCCGGCGGCATCGCGGCGTGCGCACGATGCGAGAGACCGCTATCCTTTCGACACGCTGAAGCACGCCCACGCACTCTCCTCCACGCGTTATGCCAACTGCACGATTCTCGACCGGCCGGGGATTGGCGGTCGCCCTCCTCAGCGCTGGGACCGCACTCCCGGCCCAGCGCCCAACGCCACCCCTCCCGCCCGCCGTCACCCGCGCGATGTCGTCGATCCGCGAGAGCGACCTGAAACGCGACCTCTTCGCCATGGCGGCACCCGGCATGCGGGGACGCGAAGGCGGCACCCTCGACGAAATGCGCGCGTCGATCTGGGTGGCGGAGCAGTACCACAAGCTCGGCCTCGAACCGGCGGGCGACGAAGGCACCTGGTTCCAGTGGTTCAACATCGTCCGCACCCGCGTCTCGACCACCGCCAGCCGCGTGACCATCGCGGGACAATCGATTTCGCTCTTTCGCGACGCCATCCCGCTCAACACCGTCCCTGTCGAAGCATCGGGCGCGGTGCTCTGGCTCGCCGATCCGAGTGACACCACGATCGATGTGCGCGGACGCATCGTCGCCACCGCACTGCGCGCGCCGCTTCCTGGCACCATCCGCCCCTACAGTTACCCCACCTCCGCGCGATATGCGACCGCAGCGATTGCCGCCACGTTGCCGCGACTGGTACGACGTGGTGCCGCGGCCGTGCTGCTGGTGGCGAACCCCGCGGTCGACAGCGCGTTCACGTCGCTCGCCGTGCAACGCGAGCGCGGTGACTACGACGTGGACCGCGCCGTGCCGCGCGCTGCCGGCGCACCGGATCGTGTCGCGCCGCCGCCCGCACTCGGCACGGGCATCACGCCGGCCATTATGCTGCGCGCGTCAATGGCGTCGGTGTTGCAGCCGGGAGTCGACGCATCGCTCTCGATCCGCCTCGAACGCTTCGAGACGCCATCAGCGAACGTGATCGGCGCCTTGCGCGGCACCGACACCGCCCTGCGCGACGAATATGTGTTGTACAGCTCTCATCAGGACGCCAACGGTGTACGACTACTCGCACCCGGCGACTCGGTGCTCGCCGGCGCCGATGACAACGCCAGTGTCAGTGTGGCCGAGTTCGCGGCCGCGCGTGCCTTCATGGCGCACAAGCCGAAGCGCTCGATTCTGTTCGTGCATCACGGATCGGAGGAACGCGGCCTGCTCGGCTCGCGATATCATGCGGCGCATCCGGTGGTGCCGCTTCAGCAGATCGTGGCAGTACTCAACGGTGACATGATCGGCCGTAACCATCCCGACACCGCCACGCTGCTCGGCACCCAGCCGCCGCATCGCAGCTCAGCCGAGCTGGTGGCGATGGCGCTGAAGGCGAACGAGGCCACCGGCAAGTTTGTGCTGGATACCCTCTGGGATCGGCCGACACACTCCGAAGGATGGTACTTCCGCAGCGATCATCTGCCGTATGCCCGTATGGGCGTGCCTGCGTTGATGTACACCACCAACCTGCATGACGACTACCACACTGCTGGGGACATTCCGGAACGGATCGACTACGGCAAGCTGACTCGAATGGCGCGGTGGATGTTTCTCACGGGGTGGTATGTGGCGAATGCGCCGAGGCGGCCGGCACTCGACGCCGGATTCAAGCTGGAACGATGAACAGCAGCAGTGCCTCCGGCTGGAGGTGACAAACGACGAGCGGGGCAGCGCCCAAAAAATGGCGTTGCCCCGCTCTCGTATCGACCGACAGCCGTCGGTCGAGGCGTGACGGTGTGTGTCAGAAGCCTCGTCTGTACTTGACCTCAATCTCCGCCGACCCAATGAGCCTGTTCGCGTCGCGTACGATCACCGTCACGACTGGCTCACGGAGAACATTTCCGCCCCTCAAGAGCTGGAGGGTGCTCCCCGTGACGCAGGCCTGGCACGTTCCGCTCAGGACACCAGCGTTGGATGGGAGAAGTGCGCTGCTGAAGCTGGATCCTTGCGCGAGTGACCAAGCGTACGGCGCCGTTCCACCTTCTGCCGTGAAGGTAAATGGCGCGATGGTCCCGAGGACGGAGTCTGTGATGAGTACGGTAGGATCGCTCGTGATTCGTGGCCCTGCAATACCTCCGACGGTCACCGTCGCAGTGCCCTGGCAGTGGGTTCTGCAGTTCTGCGGCGTTGCGGTGCTGCGGCCCTGCGGTTGTCCAGTCCTGCGGCGATTCGGTTGTGCGCCTCTGCCGCGATGCGGGCCTGCGCGCCGGTCACCGCCGCTGCCGCCGGCGCATGCTCGCGGACTTCGGTGGCGTCGGGTTACCGTTCCATTCACCCGTCGCCGCGCTCCCCGTGGCAACCGGAGGACGGCAGCGTGCGTGCGCCACACACACTTCAGCGCGGAGCCGCTGCCATGACGACGTGTCCGACGTTGTTGCCCGCCGGACGTCGATCGCGGCACACCGGCGCGTGGCTCTCGCTCTGCCTTGCGCCTGCACTGCTGCACACCGGGTGCGCCCAGGCCGACGAACGGGCCACGCTCACGGCTCGCGTGGACACGCTCCTTGCCACGCGTGTCGCGGCCCACGAATTCAGCGGTGCCGTCGTGCTGACGCGGAACGGAACGGTGCTCTACGAGCGCGGCGTCGGGATGGCCAATCGCGCGGAGAGCACCGCCTTCACCCCCGACACTCCCGCCGACGGTGGCTCGATGGCCAAGACCTTCACGGCGGCGGGAATCTGGTGGCTGGTGGCGGATGGACGGATCGATCCCGAGGCGCCGGTCCGGCGCTACCTGCCCGCCTATCCGCATGCGACGACCACGGTACGGCAGCTCATCGCACACAGCAACGGCTTGCCCGCCGACTACGAACGGTTCGAGCCGCACTTCGGGAAGGACCAGCTGCACACGACCGAGGCCATGCTGGCCGTCGTGTCACGACTCTTCCCGACACCGATGTTCGCGCCGGGCACACGGTTCGAGTATTCGAATCTCGGGTATGACGTGGCGGCGACGCTGATCGAACGCGTCAGCGAACAGTCGTACGAAGACTTTCTGCGCGACCGCTTCTTCACGCGGCTCGGCATGACTGCGAGCTTCGTGCGACCGGCACGATTCGCCGACTGGACCGGTGTGCGGACCCTCGGATATCGGTGGAAAGACTCGGCGTGGACACTGTTCGACGTGTTCGACAAGGAGGCGTTTCGCGGTGGATCCAACATCTACTTTTCCGCGCGCGACCTCAGTCGCTGGGCCAGCGCGCACGCCGCCGGCACGGCCATTCCTGCGGCGGTATCGGCGGCGGGGCGTGCGGCACCGGTGATCGGTGGCGCCCCGTCGGCCATCTCAGGCCTGAACTGGTATTGCGACGCGACAGGCACTCGTTGCTACTACACCGGTGACCTCAACGCCTTCTTCTCGTTCGTCTATTGGGACCGCACGCGTAACGAGTCGATTGTCTATCTGAGCAACAGCTCGCTACCGCAGTGGCAGCGGCCGCAGCTTGCGCGCGACTTGATCGACGCGCTCTCTGGCACACCGAAGCAAGCACCCCGCGTCATGGCGTTTGCCAAGCTCGATTCCGCGCAGCAGCGTAACGCAGCCGGGACGTACGTCGCAACCGGGCTCGATTCAATCGTGATCAGCACCACCGCCAGCGGCCTCCGGTTGCAAATCGGTGCAGGGCTCGAGTACGACATGTTCCGCGTCGCCGATGATGCGTTGTATGTGCCGGGCCTCGATGTGTGGGCGGGCTTCACAGGTGTACCGCGCGCGTCTGAGCTGCATCTGCGATCCGTTTTCCGGGATGCCGTCGGCGAACGAATTCGCTCAGTCCGCTGAGTCGAGCGAGACGAAAAGCAGCGGCAACGCGTGGTCACACGTGGGGACCACGCACGACTGCGACGGTGCGACGGTGGGGACGTGCGACGGTGGGGACGGAGTTCCCCCGGCGTCGGGGACGGAGTTCTGTCGCCCGGATCCTTGGGGATGATTCCGCCACCGCTCAACTGCAGGTGCGCGAGGTCGGCGAGCACGTCACACACGGGACTGACCCCAATCGACGTTCCTTCTGTGAAGCGCCGTCCCGCGTCAAGCCCCCACATGCTGTTGCGGGGACTGACGTAGCAGCTTTTCGATTGTCCGAGCGATTCTCGAGGTGCTGCTCAGCCTTCTGTTCGCGCTCGTCAGTGGGACGCGGTGGTCCCGGCGCAGTTGCGTAGTACGAAAGAGCGGACGGCGCCGACGATCCCACGACGTCGATGTGATGCCTGTTGGTCGTGCGTGCTGCGTCAAGGAAACTCCCGCGCTCGCCGCTCCTGATGCAGTCAGCTCGATGCGCGCGTCGGTCCTCCGCGGTTCACGCCGCACCCGGTGGTGCGGCCGCCGTTCGCGGACGGATCCGGTGCGCATCGTACGCGACGTCGTCGCGCCACAACACAGACAGGATGCCGGCCAGGCGGCGTGCGAGGGCGACCACCGCGATCCGTTTGCCACGTCGCTGCGCGATCTGGACCGTCCACACGCGCAGGGCGGCGGTCTCCGCGGACGTTGAGCGCGGGATCGTCCACGCCGCTTCGACCAGCAGCCTGCGCATCGACGATACGGTCGAGTTCGGCAGGCGTCGACATGATCGAGCTCGTGCGCAATCCGTGCTCGACACGTACCTTCTGAAGTGACCACGTCCGCCGCCCGGACGGATCGGCTTCTTCCGCGAATGAGGCACCTCATGACACGAAACGATCGGCGGAGCGCAGTGCTGCGACCGTTGCCACTCGTGTGCGTCGTTGCGCTGATCACAGGGTGCCGGAGCAGCGCCGGAAAGGATGACCGAAAGCTGGGGACTGAGCTGACCGCCTCGCAGTTGGAGAGACAGATCCGACGGCTGGACTCCATCGAAGCCGTACTCCGCAACGGTCCTGGCGGCGTACGTGCCGATTCTGCCGCCGCGTATGCGACCAGTGGTTCGGGACGCCGGCCGACGCGTGCGGACATGGAGCCGCTCGCGCTCCCCGATTCGCAGTCGGCACGGAACCTTTCGACGCTCACGGTCACGACCCAGCCCACGGCACTGCGTTCGTCACCGCTGCAGATGGTGACAGCCCCCGCAGGTCTCGCACCCGCGCCAGTGCCAGTGCCCACACAAGTCCTCGCGCCACTCTGGGCGCTGGCGCCACTCGCCGGTGCGACTTCCGTGGCGCGTGCCACCGCGACAGCCACCACTGCGGTCGTCCCGGAGCCTGGCTCAGTGGGATTGCTGGCGTCGGGCATGGGGCTGATAGCAGCGGTCACGATCGTACGGCGCAGACGCCGGAACGATCCTGAACGAGTCACCCGCGCCGACTAACGCGTCTCGTTCCCTCGGCCGATCGCCATCACGACACCGACACCGAACGTGAGATACGAGCTCCGGCTGGTTGCCGTCGCGTTGGGCGCCTCGACCTTGAACGAATAGCGCCGGTAGCGCACGATCGGCCTCAGGAACCAGACCCGCTTGGTGCCGAGCGCGATGTCGAGGCCTGCGCCGCCTTCGATCGTAAGCAGCCCCTTGGTATCGATCACGGCGTACTCGACCCCGGCGATCGGCGCATCGAGATTGTGCAGGGCGAGCCCGATCTGCGCCCAGGGCCGCAGCCGACGGTCTTCGCGCGACGGAACCCAGAGCCGCACGCCGGCACCGACCCCCATGTCCGTCCAGGTCCCATCACCAGGCGACGCGGCAGACTGCTTCACGGGAAACGCGGTGCGCTCGAGTGAAGCGTACACTCCGAGCACCGACGTCAGACGCAGGGTCGCCGTGGCGCCGAGCGCGAGGCCGGCCTTGGCACCGTCACTGGCGAACGCACCGAGTGGTACGGCGGCGCCGACGTCTGCGGAGATGCCGACGGCCTGATTACCCTGCGCCCGCGCGGCCGTGGTCACAAGCAGCGCGAACAGCGGAACGACGGGTACGCGGCGGATGGTTGTGTTCTCCGAGCGGCGGAATCATCCAAGGCGACATCGGCGGCGTCATCGGCGGCGTCGAAGTCGATGTGGTACAGGCGAGCGAGTCTAGCGGTCGTGCACGGCCCGCGCCATCGTCTGCGGTGCTCCGTTTCAGGGCTCCCGGACGCCGATGCATGACAGGGGCTACGCCGTCATTGCCGCCGAGTTGAGCATCCCGACCGCGAGGGCAATGGCGGCCATCAGGATCGACGATGCCGTCTTCCCCTCATCCACATGCGCTGAGAGTTGCGGGAGGATGAGACGGGAGATGCCGTATGCGACGAGCTGCGCTACCAGCGCCACACCGCTCCAGATCAACATGTCGAGGATGCTCTCGCTTTGCGCCACCGCTTTCGCCAGCGGAATCGTGTAGCCGAGGATCGCACCACCGAGGGAGATGGCTGCGGCGGAGTTGCCCCGGCGTATGAGCCGGAACTCACGATGTGGCGTCATCGTCACATAGATCGCCACGAAGACGAGGACTGCCGCGGCTGCGATGCCGAGGTGGATGAGGTGCGCAACGATTCCGGTGAGTGAGTCGCTGAGGAGGCCGCTGTTCATTCTTCGCTCGAGAAGATCGGGATACACGTCTGCGCATCCTGAACACCCATGTTCGAGGCGCTTTCACAGAGTACTGCCACCGCAGCAAGAGCGCGACGGCAATGCAGAAACCAACGACCGAACACGGCTCGGAGCACCTGCGAGTAACCGGTGCAAGGCAGCAGGGGTCTCGCCTGCCCGGGAGTGAACTGAGAGTTCGGTCCATTGGACGGTGTTCACTGCTCCCGACGCCGGGGCGGCGCACCGCACGGCATCGATGTGGATCGGTTGCGGGACCGGGATGCGCTCTGTCTTGGCATCTTCCAGCCCGATCCACGATATTGTCAGCGGCGCAACAGCCGAGTCCGCCCTCAGCAGACGGTAGCCCCTCTTCTGACCGCTCTGTTTCACGTCACATTTCCTCGACCATAATGGCCAACGGAACCGGACCCAGCGTCGGCGGCATCGTCGGCCGCGTGATCGCAGCCCTCGTGCTCGTCTTCGCGACGTACAATCCGGAAGGCCGGTCGTTCTATCACTGGGCCATCGCACCGTTCATCAATGGCAGCACCACGGCCGGGCCGATGTCGGTGAAGTTCCTCCTTGGCCTCGCGCTCGCAGCCGGCTGGGTGGTCTTCCTCAGTGCCACCCGCCGCTCCCTGGGCATCGGCGGCGCGTTGCTGGTGCTGGCGATCGCAGGTGGCCTGGTCTGGGCCCTCATGGACTTTGGCGTCGTCAGCGCCAACTCGGCACGCGGCATCACCTACGTCGTCGAGGTCTGCACCGCGCTGATGCTCGGCGTTGGGATGAGTTGGTCGCTGCTGTCGAAAAAGATCACCGGCCAGGTCGATATGGATCGCACCGACTGACCGTCGGCGACAAACGCCCGCGCATCACAGCACGTACTCCTCCACAGCAGCTTCGCCATCCCGGTCGAGGCGCCCCCCCCCCGCACTGTACCACAATGCCGCCGCTCGCTGAACTGCATCCCGTCATTGTTCATTTCGTCATCGCGCTTGGTGTCGTCGGCGTCGCACTGCGAATCGTGAGCCTCTTTCCCTTCGGGCAATGGGCGAAACACGGTGCCACCGCCCTGCTGCTCATCGCGGCGACGGCTGGCGTCGTCGCGGTGAAATCGGGGACCGAGGCGCATGGGCCGGCAGAACGCATTCCTGGTGCCCGTGAGGCGGTTCAGAAACACGAGCATGACGGCGAACGTGCGCGCAACATTCTTGGCGTGGTGGCGCTGCTCGAAGTCGGCGCGCTGCTGCTGCGGAAGAAGCCATCGGCCGTGAAAGGGCTGATGGCCGCATCGGCCGTCGTCGGCCTGGTTGCCGCATATCAGATCTACGAAACGGCCGAACATGGCGGTGAACTCGTCTACGAGTACGCCGGTGGTGTCGGCACACGCACGGGCAAGGCAGAGGACATCCAGCGCCTGCTCATCGCCGGCCTGTATCACGAGGCGCGCATTGCGCGCGACTCTGGCCGGCTGGAGGAGTCTGCGCGGCTCATCGCGGAGCTCAAGCGCCAGCGGCCGAACGACCCGATGGTGTCGCTGCTCGCCATCGAGTCGCAGCTGAAGGACACGAAGGACGCTGCCGGTGCTCTGGCGGCCGCGCGAATCGTCCAGGGGCCCATGGATCAGGTCATGTTCGCGACCCGCCGCGGGACGCTGATGGCCGACGCCTATGTCGCGCTGGACCAGCGCGACTCGGCACGGTTGCTGCTCGTCGAACTGCTGGCGAAGTACCCGCAGTCACGCGCAGCAAAAGCGGCGCTGGAGAAGCTCAAGTAGCAGGCGGCGGCGTCAGAACGACAGACGCCCGCTCAGCCTCAGAAACGGCGTCGTCTCGGTATCCAGATCGTTCGCAAACCGGGACGGCACGGAACTGATCAGCGACCCAGCGCCCTCGAGCAGAATCCGGCGCAGCGCGACGCCGGTTTCGAGCTGCACCAAGCCATGCGTGCCGAGCTTGAGGTTTGCCGCTGGCCCCAGCGTCGTCTGTCGGTACGTTGCTGACTGGAACACGCCGACGTTGTTGCTGCCGCGCTGATCGAGCTCCCATCGGTTGGCGAGGAACCGGAGTGTGCCACCCACCTCCACGAGATTGCCGAAGTCGTACCAGAACTCGGCGCGCGGCAAGAGGATGTCGGTGCGCGTGCGCCTGCCGACGTGCAGCACGCGAATCGTCGGAATGACCCACGGTGAGACGTTCAGCGCCAGGACGCCGGCACCGACCTGCAGTGACGGTCGATAGGTGCGAGAGAGGAAGGCACCACCGGCAGCGCGGTAGTTGCTGGCCGCTGGCGACACGGACGCACTGCTGAAGAATCCGTGTTGCAGCACCCCGGAGATCCGCCAGCGGGGGCCGAGTCCCTGCGACACCAGCAGGTCATGCTGCAAGGTGCGCAATCCGACCGAGGCCAGCTGCGGTGTCAGCAGACCGGGGCCGCTGGCCGGACCTGCGAAATCGAGCGTGCCGTTCTCGAACGCAAACTCGTTCGCGACGACGGTGCGGTACAGCCCGCGCTTCCAGACCGGCACACCGAGCCGTAGTGCCTGTCGTGCGGTCGACGCACGGCGCGAGATGCTCGCCCGCGCTGCAGCGCTGCTCACGTCGCTGGCCGGCAGGAATTCACCGGTGGCGGTGAGCCGCCAGGTGGACGGTGGTGTGGCCAGCTGCAGCCGGCTGATCGGCAGTGGTTGTGCAATGGCCACCGAATCAGCGACACCGCAGGTCGTTGCGGCGACGATCAGGATACGGCACGAAATATGGCGTCGGCTCATGCCACGAAAGGTCCGCGTCGGGACGCTGACCTGCCAGACGGCGGCGCGTGATGTGACACGAGCACCGCATTTCAGTCGGCCGTCGCATGAGAGATGATCGCACTGCGTGGCGCCGGAGCGCGGCGGACACCCACCTTACTGCATCCGAGGCAACCACATGCCCATCATTGCCCCGAACACACCGACGGCCATTCCGCACGTCAGCAGGCCGAGGGTGAGGGCGATCGCGATGCGCCCGCGCGCAGTCGCCCGCTGCTGCCCCCACAGATACCCCTCGAGCACCAGCAGCGGCAGCAGCGACTCGGCGAAGGTCAGGAACGTCAGCAACGGCCCCGTGAACGTCTTCGGATCGAAACCCACCGGCCGCTGAAAGACGAGCAGTGTGAGCATTAGGCCGACGCGGAAGAACCAGACGCCACTGGCAACGAGAAAGAGTCGCAGGGCCCATGTGCGGTGCGCGCCAAAATTCCGTGCACGGGCCGCCCGCCACGCGAGCACCCCGAAGAGCACGATCAGTGCGGCGTTGAGCGTCGAGCCAGCGTGCTGCGCATTGTCGCCCACGGTGCCGCGGACCCACACCAGGTACAGCCCGCCAAACGACGCCAGGATTGCGGCGGTGATGTATGATCGGCCGGTCCACCGATGCAGCCACGGTGCCTGTCGCCGGATCTGCGGGACGAGCTGCATGGCGCCAGCGAGCATGATGAGCAGCGCGAGGGCGAGGTGGACGATGATGGTGACGTTGCCCACGGTATCGCCAGGCTCATACCCCTTGGGCATGACCGAGTCGAGCACCGTGATATCGCCACGCATCGCGCCACCACCGTAGAGCACCATGATGTAGAGGGCAAACAGCAGCTGACCCACGACGGTCACGACAAACCAGAACCCGGCAGCGGCGGGCAGCCATCGGTCACTGCGGACACGGACGGGTGGAGCCGCGTCCGATCCAACCGGAGCACCGATGCGCGGCGTCGGCGACCGCTGCACTGCCGACTCGTGTCCGATGACGTGCGTATCGGCGGAATCCATTCTTTCCCTCGGTTGACTGATGCCTGACGGGACCTTCGCAACGCCCGACTGGAGCACACCATGTCGTGAAACCGGCACGCGGCGGCCCCGTACGTCCGGCAGGACACAACTGCGACGCCAGGCAAGGATGACCCAATGCTATGGCGCGCGGTTCACCGGAACCATGACCGAAAGGATCACTTGCATGATCGCAGATGACTTGGCGGAATCGCGTGATGAGTGAACCGACGATGGCAGCCGGCTTCGCGCACGGGCTGCTGGAGTACGCTGTCGTGAATGGGGCAGCGCGAGAGACGTTGCTTGCGCAGTCTGGCATCCAGGAGGCCGAGCTGAGCGACCATTTCAATCGGATCCCGCTCGCGCGATACATCGCGCTGATGCGCCGCGCCAAGGCGCTCTGCAATGATCCGGCGATCGCCCTGCATTTCGGCGCATCGAGCAACTGCGCCGACCTCACGCTGGTCGCGATGATCGCGAGTTCGTGCGAATCGGTGCAGATGGCATTCGACCTGATGAACCGATACGCACGAATTTCGCTCGATGTCGATGGTATCGAGGGGCCGGATCATTTCCCGATCGAGCACACGCGAGCGGGGGTCTGGCTGATCGACAATCGCCAGCATCATGGGCTCTTCCCGGAACTGACCGAGACCACGTTGGCGCGTTTTGCGACGAACATTCCGAAAGCATTCGGTCGGAGCGCGCTGCGCGCCGTCCACCTGAAGGCACCGGCACCGGCGTATCAGGCGGAGTGCGAGGCAGTGTTCGGCGTACCGGTGACGTACCGCTGCCGGCAGAATGCGATCCTCCTCGACCCCTCGGTGATCTCCGCCCGCATTGCGACGGCGCCGCGCTACGTCCTTGGCGTGCTCACCGCGCGGGCCGACGCACTGCTCCAGGGGCTCGAGAATTCGCGGTCGACCCGTGGGCGCGTCGAAGCGGTGCTGCTGCCGCTGCTCCACACTGGTGATGTGAGCATGGATCGGGTGGCACGCGATCTTGCGATGAGCCGACCGACGCTCTACCGAAAGCTGAAGGCAGAACGGGTGACGTTCGAAGAGCTGCTCGACGCCTTGCGGCATCGCATGGCCCTGCACCACCTGGCCACCTCGGCGGCAACCGTGAACGAGGTGTCGGTGCTGGTGGGGTTTTCCGATCCGGCGGCATTCTCCCGGGCTTTCAAGCGATGGACGGGCCGCAGTCCCCGTGCCGCGATGCGCATGATGGTGGCCTGAGGCCCGCGCCGCGTGATCAGCCGGCTCGCTTCATCTGCTCACGCACCACTGCCGCATGCACATCGCCGGTCAGCGACGTGCCAAAGACCGCCAGCTGATCCAGTTCTTCCTTCGTCACCGCGCCAATCTCACCGCGGAACGCCGCCTTGATCGCATTCATCCGGTTCTGCGACGCGATCAGTTCGTCATGCGTCCGGAATGACCGGGTCGTGATGCCGGATCGTGCCCGCAGGTGCGAGGCGACGTGCTCGGTGTGGCGCTGATGCACATCATGCACGCGGGCAGTCATCGGCAGGTACTCCGCCGCAATCAGCGCTGGCAAGGCGATGGCCGCGGCACTCGCGGCATTGCTGGTCACGACGAACGAGCCGTCGGAAAATTCGGTCTCCATGTCCACCACCTTGCCGGGACTCCTGCGCATGACCCAGAGCAGCAGGCGGAGTACGAGCGGCTTGATGCGCGGATGGTAGAGCGCCGCCATCACCGTGCCGTCCTTCGAGAGCAGTGCGCGAATCATCACCGGCATCAGCACGCCGCCCGGTGTCGCGGTGATGGTCGTATCCTCCACGTCGGCGAGCACGCGGAAGCCGCGCGCGGTGAGCAGCCGGGTCGCCTTCTCGTAGTACGCGATATCGAGGTGCCGGAATGCCGACGGCTTCACCGTGACGTAGTGATGCGTCGGCTGATAGGTCGCCTCGATGACGGCCAGAATCTCGTGCGCCGCGTGCTCGACAGGTTCCATGCGACTGGTGGCGAGGGGGACGAACGAGACGAGCCTGGCTGGGAGGGGGTCTGCCTCCGATTGACGCCAGACCCGGTCGCGAGGTAACGGCCGGGCCCGCTAGATCGTCTGCGCGGCTCGGCCTGCGGGTTGGAATCGGGGCCACACCCGGTCAGAGCACGAGCATCTCACCTGCGCCTGTGTCACCGCCACGTCAGGGGGCGAGCGCAATCCGGGCCACCGCCACATCGGCCTCGAATGCGGCTTGGGCCGCCACGACGCCGAGGCGCACCAGGCGCGCGACGTCGAGGGGCGCCCTCAGCGACGCGGGCGAAAAGCGCTCCCACGGCAGGGCGACGTCGGTCCAGCTCCGGGTGACGGGTAACGGAGCGGCGTAATACTGCCACGGTGCCCTCGTATCCGAGGTGCGGAGGTGCACGTAGTACGAGCCCGGTTCGCCACAGACAGTGAGCACGATGCCCTTAAACGCGCGCGCGTCCAGGCCATCCGCCCTCCCGTCGCCGAGTTGCCGTGCCATCTGCACGAATCCACCGTTGTTCTCCAGCGACACCGTACCGCGCAGCCGCAGCGCCTGCTGACCGTTCACGGGGGCGAGTGACATCGTCCCTCGCGACACACCACCCATCACCTGGTCGGTGAAGCAGGTCCAGCGCACCAGGGAGGCGCTGCGCGAGAAATCATCGAGGATGAGCGGCATGGCGGTCGTGAGGTCGGGAGAGGCATCTGATCGCGTTCGGTCAAGGCGGCGCAACGACGGCGTGTTGGCTGTCTGCCCGCCGGGTGCGCAGCCTCACGGCGCTGGTATGCTGGCCGGGAGGGCGAAGGTGTTCGTGTTCACATAGCGGTTGCTGGTGTTGGTGAACCCGTCGCCCTTTCCTTTCGGATCCCGCCGCGTCACCTCGACCGTGTAGGTCTGTCCGGGAATCAACGGCTTCGCCGGCACGTCGGTGGCCCCCCCCTGCAGCACCGTGTCGCCGTATTCCAGTCCCGAGACGAGCGTGTTGTTCCCCGTCGCGGCGATCGACCAGACCAGTGCATCCGAATAGCCGTCACCGGCGGAAGCGCCACGATAGACCCGCACCAATTGCGCTCCCGCTGGCTGCCAGCGGAAGCGTACCACCGGAATCGCCAGCACGGGCGTCACGGTGATCTGCGGGACCTGTGTGGCGTCGAACGGATTCGAATCGCATGCCGACAGGAGGCCCGCCAGGATCAGCGCGCTGCGCAAGACGGACTGCTTGAGGGCGGTGTGCATACGCACGCGTCGGGAAGAACTGGCCATGGGCTTCGATACCCTTCAGCAGGTGGAATGGCGGCGCCGAGCAACGTCAGCAGGCCGATCCTCACCGCCTTCGCCGGCGAACCATATGCGAGAGGAAGCGCTCGGCGAAGTGGCCGAGTGCCGGCACGTCACGGCAAAGGGTGCCCTCATCGGACCAGACGTCCTCTCACACGGGTATCACTATCGATCAGCCCTGGCGATTTCGCGACGCGGCACCGGCCCCGACTTGCCGCTCCCTGCGCATCACGCCATGCTAGCGGTAACCAATCAGGAGAATTCCCGCCCCATGGCCGCGACCGATGTCTCCGATCCGCGCTACTACCACAAGGTTGTGGATTGTCAGTGGGCCTGCCCGGCCCATACCAACGTCCCCGGATACCTCCGGCTGATTGCACAGGGGCGTTACGACGATTCGTACCTGCTCAACCGTGAATCGAACGTGTTCCCGGGCATTCTGGGCCGCACCTGCGACCGGCCCTGTGAGCCGGCCTGCCGCCGGACCCGCGTCGAAGAGAAACCGGTCGCGATCTGCCGATTGAAACGCGTGGCGGCTGACCTGCGCGGTGACATCCGCGATCGGCTGCCCAAGGCGCCCGACACGAAGAACGGCAAACGCGTCGCCCTTGTCGGCGCGGGCCCCTCGGCGCTGACCGTGGCCAACGACCTGCTTCCGCTTGGCTACGACGTCACCATCTACGAAAAGAATGTGCAGCCGGGCGGCCTGATGCGGGTGAACATCCCGTCGTTTCGCCTGCCCGCCTCAGTGCTCGATGACGAGTGTGGCTACATCATCGACATGGGTGCCACGATGCAGTACGGCTCCGAGGTCACCAGCCTGAAGGCGCTCCTCGCGGCAGGGTACGACGCGGTCTTCGTCGGCAGCGGCGCACCCAAGGGCAAGGAACTCGACCTGCCGGGCCGCTGGGACGCGCCGAGCCAGGTACACATCGGCATCGAATGGCTGGCGAATGTGCACTTCGGCCACCTCGAGACGATCGAACCGCGCGTACTGATCATCGGCGTCGGCAACACGGCGATGGACTGCTGCCGGACAGCCAAGCGCGTTGGCGCAACCGACGTGAAGGTGATCGCCCGCCGCGGCCGCAAGCACTTCAAGGCGTCGCCATGGGAGCTGGAGGACGCGGAAGAAGAACAGATCGAGATCATTGAAAACCATGCCCCGAAGCGCCTGATCATCGAGCATGGCGTGCTGACGGGCATGGAATTCGAGCGCCTCCAATGGTCGGAGGATGCGAATGGTCGCCAGTCGAGCGCGGTCATCGACACCGTCATCATTCCCTGTGACGCCGTCATCCTGGCGATCGGCCAGGACAACGCGTTCCCGTGGATCGAAGCCGATGCCGGCGTGGCATTCGACGCCAAGGGCATGCCGGTGGTGAACAAGATCACCCACCAGAGCTCGAATCCACGCGTGTTCTTCGGCGGCGACGCCGCGTGGGGACCGGAGAACATCATCTGGGCGGTCGCCCACGGTCATCAGGCCGCAATCTCGATCGACGCCCACTGTCAGGGCCGCTCGGTCGAGGAGCGGCCGCCAGTGGGCATGACCCTGGTGAGCGCCAAGGTCGGCATGCACAGCTGGGCCTACGCCAACGACTACGACACGTCGAAGCGTGCCACGATGCAGCACGAGGAGCTGGTCAAGCGCTTCAGTGACATCGATGTCGAAGTGGAGCTGGGCTTCACGGCGGAACAGACCGCACACGAAGTGGCTCGTTGCCTGAATTGTGACATCCAGACACATTTCACCGCGCCACTCTGCATCGAGTGTGACGCGTGCGTCGATGTCTGCCCGACGAGCTGCCTGACCATCACCACCAACGGTGGCCCGATCGACGAACTGCGCACGCGGCTGTCGGCCCCGTCGCTGAACCTGGCGCAGGACGTGTTCGTCTCACCGGCACTGCCGCAGACCCAGCGTGTGATGGTGAAGGACGAGGACGTCTGCGTCCACTGCGGGCTCTGCGCCGAACGTTGCCCCACGGCGGCATGGGACATGCGCATCTTCGATCTCAAGCTTCCCTATGCCGGCCCGCAGGTGACGACACGATGAGTGGCATCAACGACTTCGCATTCAAGATCGGCACGGTCAACGGCACCGGCTCCGCCAGCGCCAACGGCTTGCTGATGCAGGCGATCTTCCGCATGGGCATTCCGGTCACGGGCAAGAACATCTTCCCGTCGAACATCCAGGGGCTGCCCACCTGGTACGAGATCCGGGTCAGCAAGGATGGCTACACGGCCCGGCCGGCGGCGGTTGATCTGGTGGTGGCACTCAACCCGTCGACCTACGCCAAGGATGTCGCCACGGTGCGCCCCGGCGGCTACCTGCTCTATGACTCGACATGGCCGCTCGATCCCGACCTGGTGCGTGAAGGGATCACGATTCTCGGCATTCCGTTCGGCCAGCTCTGTGTCGATGCGTTCGAGGGTGATCGCGATCGCACCCTGTTGCGCAACATCGCCTACGCCGGTGCGCTGGCGGCACTGCTCGGCATCGACATGGAGATCGTCGGCACCATGCTGACCGAGAAGTACGGCAAGAAGCCCAAGCTCCTGGCGTCGAACCACACGGCGATCCGGCTCGGCTTCGACTACGCCCACGCGCACTACACCTGTCCGTTGCCCTTCCATCTCGAGGCGATGGACGCGACCGGCGACTCGATCCTGATGGATGGCAACACGGCCTGTGCACTGGGGGCGCTGTACGCCGGCGCAACCGTCGGTGCATGGTATCCGATCACACCGGCCACCGCGCTGATGGAGGCGTTCAAGGCGTTCTGCGAGAAGTTTCGCGTCGACGCCGAGACCGGCTTGCACAACTATGCGATTCTGCAGGCCGAGGATGAGATCGCGGCGGCGGGAATCGTGATTGGCGCCGGGTGGGCGGGAGCCCGGGCCTTCACCAATACGTCCGGCCCGGGCATCTCACTGATGCAGGAGTTCATCGGGCTGGCGTACTACACCGATATCCCAGCCGTCTTCTTCGACGTGCAGCGCTGCGGCCCCGCCACTGGCATGCCGACGCGCACGCAGCAGGCCGACCTGCTGTCCCTGGCGTATGCCTCACACGGCGACACGAAGCACCTGGTGCTCTTCCCGGCCGATCCGCACGAAGCGTTCGAAATGGCAGTGACGTCGTTCGATCTCGCCGAGCGCTTCCAGACGCCGGTGTTCGTGGCCTCGGATCTCGACATCGGCATGAACGACTGGATGGTCAAGCGTCTCGACTGGGACGACAGCTATCGCCCGGATCGCGGCAAGGTGCTCGATGCCGCGGCGCTGGAGCAGGTGCAGAAATTCTCGCGCTACCTGGATGTCGATGGTGACGGCATCGCCGCGCGCACGCTGCCTGGCGTTGGCGGCAAGGGCGCGTACTTCGTGCGCGGCTCCGGCCATGACAAGCATGCGGCCTACACCGAGGATTCGGACGCCTACCAGGAAGTCGTCGATCGGCTGACGCGGAAGTTCGCACACGCCGCCACCGTCATGCCCCGCCCCGAGATCCACACGCACGAGGGCGCCGACATCGGCCTGGTGACGATCGGCGGCTGCGATGCCGCGGTGCGCGAAGCGGCCGACATCCTGCGCGCGCAGGGCATCGTCGTCGACGTGATGCGCATCCGCGCCTTCCCGTTCGGTGCCGAAGTCCGGGCGTTCCTGGGCAGGCATGACCGCACGTTCGTGATCGAACAGAACCGCGACGCACAGCTCAAGTCGCTGCTGACCATCGAACTCGGGGTCGCGCCGGCCACACTGGCATCCATTCTCGACTACGGCGGCATGCCACTCACCGCGCAGGTGGTGGTGGATGCCGTGACGGCCCATCCGGCCAAGGTGCCCGCATGACATCCATCGCCAAGCCACCGGTCCGACACCCCGGCTCGCGCACCAACGGGCGCGGGCTGACGTTGCGCGACTACGAAGGTGCCATGTCGACGCTCTGTGCCGGCTGTGGTCATGACTCGGTGACCGCCGCGCTGGTGCAGACGGCGTGGGAACTCGAGCTCGAGCCACATCGCGCGGCGAAGATGAGCGGCATCGGCTGCTCGTCGAAGACCACCGCGTACTTCATGAAGCAGTCGCACGGGTTCAACTCCGTGCATGGCCGCATGCCCTCGGTGACCTCCGGCGCCAGCGCCGCCAACCGGGACCTGACCTACATCGGCATCTCCGGCGATGGCGACTCGCTGTCGATCGGACTCGGCCAGCTGTCACACGCCATCCGGCGCAACGTGAACATGCTGTACGTGATCGAGAACAACGGCGTCTACGGACTCACCAAGGGGCAGTTCTCCGCGTCTGCCGACATCGGTTCCACGTCCAAGAAAGGCGAGTCGAACGAGCAGGCCCCGATCGATCCCGTGCTGCTGGCGCTGACGCTCGGCGCAACCTTCGTGGCGCGCTCCTTTTCCGGCGACAAGAAGCAGCTGGTGCCGATCCTCAAGGCCGGCATGTCGCACAACGGGCTGGCCCTGGTGGACGTCATCTCGCCGTGCGTGTCCTTCAATGACCATGAAGGCTCGACCAAGAGTTATGCGTTCACCCGGGAGCACGAGGTCGAAGCGGTGCAGGCCGACTTCGTGCCGCTGCAGCGGGAGATCACGGTGCCTGATTCCGATGCGGCGGTACGGGTGGTGACGATGCACGACGGTGCCACGGTGCGCCTCCGCTCGACGTCGAGTGACTACGATCCCACCAATCGCGAGTCAGCATATGCGCATGTCCGTGACTGTCAGTCCCGGCACGAGATTGCGACCGGGCTGTTGTTCGTGGACGAAAGTGGGAAGGACATGCATGCGATGATGCGCACCGTGCCAACGCCGCTGGTGGACGTCCCGTACGAGAAGCTCTGTCCGGGCAAGGCGGCGCTCGACAAGCTGATGCAACGGTACCGGTAGCGGGCGATCCGCCATGACCGACGCTGAGGCGCTGCAGGCACTGCTGGCGGACTCGCCGACCACGGCGGACCATCTGCTGCCGGTCCTGCAGCGTGTGCAGCAGCGCTTCGGATTCGTCTCGCCGGAGGCGATCCGTCAGCTCGCGGCGGCGTTCAACCAGTCCCGAGCGGAAGTCTACGGCGTCGTCTCGTTCTATCACGATCTGCGGGAAGCACCCGTGGGCGAACATGTCGTGCAGCTGTGCATGGCCGAAGCGTGTCAGGCCGTCGGGTGCCGGGCGCTGGCGAGGCATGCGGAGGCGACGCTTGGTGTGTCACTTGGTGGCTCGACGGCCGATGGACGCGTCCACCTCGAGGCGGCATACTGCTTCGGTAACTGTGCGCTCGGGCCGACGGTTCGTATCGGCGACCGGGTGCACGGTGCCGTGAGTGCGGCACGGTTCGACGCACTGATGGCCGCACTGCCGAGCCATTCATGACAGTTCGCATCTACGTCCCCAACGATACCGGCGCACGTTCGGTGGGTGCCGATGACGTTGCACAGGCGATCGAGACGCAGCTTCACGCGCACTCGGTCGATGCAGTCGTGGTGCGGAACGGATCACGCGGGGCCTACTGGCTCGAGCCGCTGGTCGAGATCGACACCGCCGATGGGCGGGTGGGATTCGGGAAGGTCTCGCCGGAACAGGCGCTGTCGCTGTTCGGAGCTGGTGTGATGCCTTCGACGTCGCATCCGCTGTCGATCGGCCTGGTGGAGTCCCTGCCGTGGTTTCGCGATCAGCAGCGGCTGATGTTCGCTCGTGTCGGGATCATCGACCCACTGTCGCTGGACGACTATCGCGCACACGGTGGCCTCACCGGCCTGCAACGCGCGCTGACCCTCGGCGGTCAGGCGATCGTCGACGAGATCAGAACCTCCGGGCTGCGTGGGCGCGGCGGCGCGGCGTTTCCCGCCGGCATCAAGTGGCAAACTGTGCACGACACCGTTGCCGACCAGCGCTACATCGTCTGCAACGCCGACGAGGGTGATTCGGGGACGTTCGCTGATCGCCTCCTGATGGATGCCGATCCGTTTCAGCTGATCGAAGGGATGGCGATCGCGGCCATCGCGGTTGGTGCGACGGTGGGCTACATCTACCTGCGCTCCGAGTATCCACACACGGCACGCATCATGGAACGTGCGTTGCTGCTGGCGCGCGAATCGGCAATCCTCGGCCCGTCGGTGCTGGGATCCGCGCACGGCTTCGACATTCTGCTGCGCATCGGCGGTGGCTCGTACATCTGTGGCGAGGAGACCGCCCTGCTCGAAAGCCTGGAAGGCAAGCGCGGAGTGGTGCGGGCCAAGCCACCGTTGCCGGCCGTCGCCGGACTGTTCGGCCAGCCGACGCTGGTGCACAACGTGCTCACGCTGGCGGCTGCCACCGGCATTCTGGCACGCGGCGGTGCACACTACGCCAGTCTCGGTGTGGACCGCTCGACGGGAACGATGCCTTTTCAGCTCGGCGGCAACATACAGCGCGGCGGATTGATCGAGGTGCCGTTCGGCATCACCCTCGCTGAGCTCGTCGAAGGCTTCGGTGGCGGCACAGCCAGCGGACGCCCCGGCAAGGCGATTCAGGTCGGCGGTCCGCTCGGCGCATATCTTCCGTTGGCACAGTGGCACACTCCGCTGGCCTACGAGGCGTTTGCCGCGGTTGGCGCGATGCTGGGTCACGGCGGCGTGGTCGTCTTTGACGACACGGTGGACATGGGTGAGCAGGCGCAGTATGCGATGGAGTTTTGTGCACACGAGTCGTGTGGCAAGTGCACGCCGTGCCGGATCGGGTCAACCCGCGGCGTCGAAGTGATCGGTCGGCTGCGGCGCGGTGAAGCATCGAAGAAGAACTGGCAGTTGCTGGACGAGCTGTGCGAAACAATGGAACTGGGGTCACTGTGTGCACTGGGCGGGCTGACGCCGATGCCCGTGCGGAGCATCATGTCCCACTTTCCAGGTGATCTCCTGTCGTCGGCGCGAGTTGGTGCGCCGGCCGAGGTAGCAGTATGATCGACAGCCCACACGTCACACCGCTGCGTCGCCGGGATCTTGGCACACCGCCACCGGCCTCACCCTCGGCAACGCGCGTCCACCTGACCATCGACGGCATCGCGATCGAGGCGGCCGTCGGCACTTCGGTGATGCGCGCTGCGCGTGACGCCGGCATCAACATCGCCAAGCTGTGTGCCACGGATTCGCTGAACGCCTTCGGCTCCTGCCGGTTGTGCGTGGTCGAGATTGCCGGTCGCCGGGGCCTGCCCGCCTCCTGCACTACGCTGGTTGACGACGGGATGGTCGTGCGGACGCAGACCGAGCAGATCGCGCGCGTACGGCGGAACGTCATGGAACTCTACATCTCCGATCACCCGCTGGACTGCCTCACCTGTGCGGCCAACGGTGATTGTGAGCTGCAGGACATGGCGGGGGCCGTCGGGTTGCGCGAAGTGCGGTATGGCATGGAGGGCGCCACCCATCTCGCCCTCGCGAAGGACGAGTCGAATCCCTATTTCACCTTCGATCCGTCGAAGTGCATCGTGTGCTCGCGCTGCGTGCGGGCGTGTGAGGAGATTCAGGGCACCTTCGCCCTCAGCATCACCGACCGCGGGTTTGCGGCCAAGGTGAGCGCCGGCATGAGCGAGTCGTTCCTGGAATCCGAGTGCGTATCATGTGGTGCGTGTGTGCAGGCCTGTCCGACAGCCACGCTGACCGAGAAAACCGTCATCGAGGCCGGCCAGCCGGATCGGGTGGTGAAGACCACCTGCGCGTACTGCGGCGTGGGGTGTTCGTTCCGGGCCGAGATGAAAGGCAACGACGTGGTGCGGATGGTGCCGGACATGGATGGCGGTGCCAACGAGGGCCACTCGTGCGTGAAGGGACGTTTCGCATGGGGCTACGCCAGTCATCGCGATCGTGTGCTCGCGCCGATGATCCGCGACAGCATCGCCGACGCATGGCGCACCGTGGGCTGGGACGAGGCGATTGCCTACGCGGCGGCGCGTTTCCGCTCGATTCAGGCGCAGTACGGCCACGGTGCCATCGGTGGTGTCTCGTCGTCACGCTGCACGAACGAGGAAGTCTACGTCGTGCAGAAGCTGGTCCGTGCGGCGTTCCACAACAACAACATCGACACCTGCGCCCGTGTCTGCCACTCGCCCACCGGCTACGGCCTGAAGCAGACCTTCGGGACGTCGGCCGGGACGCAGGACTTCAGGTCGGTGGCACAGGCTGACGTGATCGTGGTCATCGGAGCGAATCCCACGGACGCACATCCGGTGTTTGCGGCGCGGATGAAGCGTCGGCTGCGCCAGGGCGCGCAGCTGATCGTGATCGACCCCCGTCGCATCGATCTCGTACGCAGCCCCCACGTCCAGGCGTCACATCATCTGGCGCTCAAGCCAGGCACCAACGTGGCGGTGATCAACGCGCTGGCGCATGTGGTGGTGACGGAAGGCCTGGCGAACGAGGCATTCGTGGCCGAGCGGTGCGACGCGGCCTCGTTCGAACAGTGGCGCGCCTTCATCGCACGACCGGAACAGTCCCCCGAGGCGACCGAGGCTTTCACCGGGGTTCCCGCGACTGAACTGCGGCAGGCGGCGCGACTCTACGCCGGCGCGCGCAACGCAGCGATCTACTACGGGCTTGGCGTCACTGAACACAGTCAGGGAAGCACGATGGTGATGGGTATCGCCAACCTCGCAATGGCGGCGGGGCAACTCGGTCGCGACGGTGTGGGCGTGAGTCCGCTGCGCGGGCAGAACAATGTGCAGGGCGCCTGCGACATGGGATCATTTCCGCACGAGCTTCCCGGGTATCGCCACATCTCCGACGGCGCGACGCGCGGAACGTTCGAACAGGCGTGGCAGGTGACGCTCGACGAGGAGCCCGGCCTGCGCATTCCGAACATGCTGGCGGCTGCCGTCGCCGGTCAGTTCCGCGGCATCTTCATCCAGGGCGAGGATCTGGCGCAGTCCGATCCCAACACACAACACGTCACTGACGCACTGCGTGCGATGGAGTGCGTGATCGTGCAGGATCTGTTCCTGAACGAGACGGCGAAGTATGCGCATGTCTTTCTGCCCGGCACTGCTTTCCTGGAGAAGGATGGCACCTTCACCAACGCTGAACGACGCATCAACCGCGTGCGGCCGGTGATGCCACCGCGGACCGGCCAGTTCGAGTGGGAGACGGTCTGCCGGCTGGCCACCGCCATGGGGTATCCGATGGCGTACAACAATGCGGCCGGGATCATGGACGAGATCGCGGCGCTGACCCCGACGTTCGCTGGTGTGTCCTTCGCACATCTGGATCGGGTTGGCAGCGTGCAGTGGCCATGCACGGCGGCGATGCCAATCGGCACGCGGATCATGCACGAGGATCGGTTCGTGCGCGGCAAGGGTCGCTTCATGCTGACGCAGTATGTGCCGACCGACGAGAAATCGAACCGGCGCTACCCGTTGCTCCTGACGACGGGTCGCACACTGACCCAGTACAACGTCGGTACGCAGACACGTCGAACGAAGAACGCGACGTGGCACGCCGAGGATGTGCTCGAAATCCATCCGCATGATGCGGAAATGCGCGGCATCGGCACGGGTGACGGTGTGCTCCTCTCGAGCCGAAAGGGGTCAATCACGCTGCATGCCGTCGTGACCGAGCGTGTACCGGCCGGCGTCTGTTACACGACGTTCCATCACCCCGACACAGCGGCCAACGTGATTACAACGGAGTTCTCGGACTGGGCGACCAACTGTCCGGAGTACAAAGTGACGGCGGTGGAAGTGCGCCCCGTTGACTGAGCTGGCGGTGACCGATACCGCAGAGCCAATGGGGCAAGCGCCCGTCGCGCGCGCGACGATCCGACTCGGCCCGGTCGGTGGTGCGCTGGCATCACCACCGGTGGAAGCGACCTGGGGCATCGCCGTCGAACGTCCGATTGCCATCACGATCAACGGCACGCCTTGGACCGTGCTGCTGGCAACGCCGGCCGACGTTGAGGACCTCGCTCTTGGGCTCGCGCTCACCGAACGGGTGGTGACTGCGGCGGCGGCGGTGCAACGGATCACAGTCGAGTCGTATCTGCAGGATATCTCGATCGACCTTTCGATTCCCGCGGATCGACTGACGTCGAGTGCGATCCGGTCTCGCTCGCTGGCCGGCAACTCGGCGTGTGGACTGTGTGGTCTCGAATCACTCGCCGATGTGCATCGTGTCGCCGACGCCCGAGCACTGGCGCGAAATGACCTGTCGGGTTTGGACGCCAGTACCCAAGCCACTGTGCCTGACACCGCCGTCCTGCGGGCATTTGCAATGCTGCCGTCGCAGCAACCGATCAACCGGGAATCCCATTCGGTCCACGCCGCCGCGTGGTGCATGCCGGATGGTACGATTGCGCTGGTGCGCGAAGACGTCGGGCGACACAATGCCCTCGACAAGCTGATTGGCGGCATGGCTCGCCAGCGCCTGCTGGCCGACGCGGGCTTCATCGTGATGAGCAGCCGCTGCAGCTATGAGCTGGTCTACAAGGCCGCCGCGACCAACGCGACGCTCCTTGCGACCATCTCGGCGCCCACGAGCATGGCGCTGGAGTGGTCGCGGGCACTCTCGCTGCCTGTGGTCTGTCGGGTTGGCGGCCCGGAGGGCGGGCGGGTCGTGCACTTCGACGCGGGTGTCGCTGATGCGCGCTGAGGACCTCATCCGAATGGCGAACCAGATCGGAGACTTCTTTGGTCCGTATCCTGAAGTGGATGCCGTGGCAGGCATTCGCGATCATCTGACGAAGTTTTGGGATCCCTCGATGCGCCATGAACTGCTCGCGCTTGCCAGAGCGCAAGCGCAGCACACCGGAGCGCGTACGGCGTCGGACGATGCGCAGCTGCTCGGTGCGCGGGTTCTGCAGGCCGTCGTGATGCCGCCGCTGGCCTGACCCCGGGACCGGTGTGCCGTCGGTGACGCAGCGGTCTATGCAGTCGCGTGGGTCAGATCATCGACACGTAGTCCGGTGCGTACATCGCCGACGTCACGGCCGCGTCCAGATCCGGCGGCGGATCACACTGCGCGAGCCCGCGCGCGAACGCGATCCGCGCCACCGCCACCGCAATCGCGTGCGAGACTTCACGGATACGCGACAGGCTCGGATAGAGCCGCCCCATCGCCAGATCGTCATCCGTCACCAGATCGGCCAGTGTGCGCGCCGCGGCGGCAAACATCTCCTCGGTCACGCGCGATGATTCGCTGACCAGCACGCCGAGTCCCACGCCGGGGAAAATGTAGGCGTTGTTGCCCTGACCGGGAACGTGCGTCTTGCCACGGAATGTCACGGGCGCGAACGGGCTTCCGCTGGCGAAGATCGCGCGACCTTCCGTCGCGGCGTACGCTTCCTGCGCGGTGCACTCGGCCTTCGACGTGGGGTTCGACAGCGCCAGCACCACCGGACGAGCGTGCTGGCTGGCCATCGCGGACAAGACCGGCGCGTTGAACATCCCCGGGGTACCGGAGACGCCGATGATCGCGTGCGGCTTGAGTGTTTCCACCGCTTCGAGCAGGCTTCCGACGGCCGCGTGTTCATGTGCGAACCGCCGCTTGTGCTCCGGCAGCCCGGTGCGAGACGATTGCACAAGGCCCTGCGAGTCGACGAACCAACACCGCAATCGCGCGTCTTCGAGCGACATCCCTTCCTCGACCAGCGCCTCGACAACCAGGTCGCCGATGCCGATACCCGCCTCGCCGGCGCCCAGGAAGAGCAGCCGCATCTCGTGCAGCGGGACACCGGTCATGCGGCTCGAGGAATAGAGCCCCGCCAGCGCGACGGCTGCAGTGCCCTGAATATCGTCGTTGAACGTGCAGATCTCATCCCGCCACCGTGCGAGCAGGCTGAAAGCATTGTGATTCCCGAAATCTTCGAACTGCAGGCAGACGCGTGGGAACCGCGCCTGGACGGCGAGGATGAACTCGTCAAGCAATTCGTCATAGGCGGCGCCGCGCAGCCGCGGCTGACGGAGCCCGAGGTACGAGTGACTCTCACGCAGCGTCGTGTTGTTGGTGCCGACGTCGATCGTGATGGGCAGGCATTGGTGCGGGGGCACACCGGCGCAGGCCGTGTAGAGCGTCAGCTTGCCGATCGGGATCCCCATCCCGTTGGCACCGAGGTCACCCAGGCCGAGAATGCGTTCGCCGTCAGTCACGACGATCATGCGGATGTCGTCTGCCGGCCAGTTGGCCAGCACCTCGGCCACCCGGCCGCGATCTTCGGCCGTGATGTACAACCCGCGGCTGCGGCGGAAGATGCGGCCGAACTCTTCGCAGGCCTGGCCGACCGTCGGCGTGTAGAGCACCGGCATCAGTTCTTCCAGGTGATCGATCACGAGCCGATAGAACAGCGTCACGTTTCGATCATGCAATGCCACCAGATACGCGTACTGCTCGATCGGCGTCGCCTTGGCGCGCACACCGGGGAGAATCCGTGCCAGCTGCTCATCCTGCGACATGACGCGGGGCGGCAACAGCCCGCGCAACCCCAGCGCATCCCGCTCGGCGTGCGAAAAGGCCGTGCCCTTGTTCAGCACCGGATCGTTCAGGATCTCGGCGCCGCGCTTGGACCGACGTTCGAGTGGGCTCACGGTGATTCCTGCGTTGAGCTGGGTGAGAGACGCGATCCCGGATGCTGCGACGGCACCAACGCGACGCCGGCAGACTCTCGCGCATCAGAAGCGAGCGATCACCCAGCCAGGCATGATCGACAACAGCACCGTGGCACCGATGCAGAGCACGCCGGCCATGCGCGACAGCCTGCTCGCCGGACGCCCAGCCGACACCGCGTCGTCAGCGCTCATGAACATGAGCACCAGCACGCGCAAGTAGAAGTAGATCCCGATGTAGCTGCCGATGAGGCCGAGCACCGCGTACGTGGTGTGGCCGGCAGCGAACACGTTGCGGAACACCAGAAACTTCGCGACGAACCCCGGGAACGGCGGGAGGCCAGCGAGTGAGAGCATCGCAATGCCGATGAGTCCGGCGGCCAGTGGATCCCGCCGATACAACCCCCTGAAGTGCTGCAGATTGTCCCGCTCGTCGTCGCGCGCATGCTCCGGCACCACGGCAAAGGCGAGCAGGTTGACCACCGAGTACGCCACGACGTAAAACACCACCGCCGACTGGCGGCTGCCGCCAGCACCGAGGAACGCGTAGAACAGGTAGCCCGCATGTGCGATCGACGAGTACGCGATCATGCGACGGAAGCTGTTCTGCCTGATGGCGGCCAGGTTCCCCCACACGATCGAGACCAGCGGCAGCACGAGCAGCAGGTCAGCCACTGGCCCGCTCACGTTCGCCACGCCGAAGACGCGCACCGCAGCCAGCAGCACCGCGCCCTTGATCAGCGTGGCCATGTACGCAGTCACCGGCACACTGGCGCCCTCATACGCATCCGGGGCCCAGGCGTGAAACGGGACGATCGCCGCCTTGAGGAAGAGCGCCACCACGATCAGCACCGTGGCCGCGCGCGACATCGCGTCGCCGGCCGACAGCACCTGCGCAAAGGTCTCGACGTTCATCGAACCGGTCGCACCGTACAACAGCGACACACCCATCAGGAATGTCGCCGAGGCCGCCCCGCTCAGCACCAGATACTTGAATGCGGCTTCGGCGCTCTGCGGCCGGCGGAACGCCAGCAGCACCAGCGCGTACACGGGCACTGACAACAGTTCGAGGCCGATGAACATCACCAGGAAACTGTCGGACGATGGCAGCAGGCACATGCCGTACAGCGACGACAGCAGCAGGATCGAGAACTCTCCATCCTTGAACTCGCTGCGCGACATGAGCAGCACCGGCACCGCCAGCGCCAGCAGGGCCCCCTTGGCCATGAAGATGGCGGGAGTCACCGAGAACAGCCCGAGGAATGGCGCCGGCGGTGCGTAGCCCAGCTGCCCAAAGGAGAGTGCGGCACCAGCGGCCGCCGACACCGCCACAACTGCCACCCAGAGTGCCGCGCGCACCCGCAGGTTCAGCACTTCCAGAACGATCAGCAGCACGATGCCGATGAGCAGGAAATGCTCCGGCAGCATGGCAATCAGAGCATCCTCACCTGGCATTGGGCACCGCCAGTGTCGTCGTCAGCCCGCTCATGGCACGGGATCCCCGCGATTGATTTCCTGCGGCACGGGCGGCTGCGGCAGTCGTGACGTCGTCACCAGCCCCCGATAGGCTCGGGCAGCGTTCTCGGTTTTCGCCATCGCGCCTTCTGGAAAGAGACCAAGAGCGAAGATCGCGATGACCAGCGCGCCCAGAATTCCGCGCTCGCGCAATGACAGATCATGCAGCGGCTGGTGTGGTGCGTTCACTGCACCGAACAGGAAGGTCAGCGCGAAGCGCAGCATGTAGAGCGCGCCGAGGATCACACCCAGCACCGCCACGCTCGCAAGAATCAGCGGATAACTCTGCCCGGCCACATGCAGCGGCCAGGCGGCGGTGAAGGCACCCAGCAGCGCCAGGAACTCTCCGGTGAACCCGCTGGTCGTCGGCAGCCCGACCGATGCGAGCGTGAAGACCATGAAGAACACCGAGAACACCGGCAGCAGTCGGGCAAGGCCACCGTAGGCGCTCAGCTCACGGGTGTGGCACCGCTCGTAGATCATGCCGACCAGCAGGAACAGGCCCGCGGCCACCAGCCCGTGGCTCACCATCTGGATGATTGCGCCCTGAATACCGACCAACTCGAGGCTCAGCAACCCCAGCATGACGTAGCCAAGGTGACTGATCGACGAGTAGGCGATGATCTTCTTGATATCGGTCTGCACCAGTGCAAGGCAGGCACCATGGACGATGCTGATCACAGCCAGAGTCATCAGCGCTGGCGTGAACACTCGCGCCGCATCGGGGAAGAGCGGAAATCCGAGCTTCATGAACCCGTACGTGCCCATCTTCAGCAGGACGCCGGCCAGGATCACCGAACCGGCAGTCGGCGCTTCGACGTGCGCATCCGGAAGCCAGGTGTGCAAGGGCACCATCGGCACCTTGATCGCGAACGACAGCGCGAATGCGCCGAGCAGAATGGTCTGCGCGGGGAGCGGCAGCCGCGCGCGGTAGAGATCAGCGAAAGCAAACGAGGTGATGCCGCCCGTCTGGGCCAGCGACTGCACCAGGTAGATCAGTGCCGCCAGCATCAGGATGCTGCCGAACGCGGTGTACAGGAAGAACTTCACCGTCGCGTAGATCCGCCGGCTGCCGCCCCAGATGCCGATGATCAGGAACATCGGGATCAGCATCGCTTCCCAGAACAGGTAGAACAGGAAGAGATCCTGTGCGACGAACGCTCCCATCATGGCGAACTGCAGCAGCAGCACCATCGCATGAAACAGCGTCACGTCCTTGTCGATCGAACGATGGGCGCCAAGCACAACCAACGGTCCGAGGAACGCCGTCAATGCGACGAGCAGGATGTTGAATCCGTCCATTCCGATCAGGTACGACACGCCCCACTGCGGAATCCACGGCAGGTAGGTCGCGAACTGCAGCCCGGTGGCGCTGCTATCGAACCGGGCATAGAGCCACGCCGCCATGATCAGCTGGAGGAGCATCACGCCAAGCGTGATCACCCGGGCGCGCGACGCGTTTCCGCGCATGGCGAGCAGCAGCACCGTACCGACCACGGGGAGCCACAGCAGGAGGTTGAGCACGAGCGACTCACCCATGACGCCAGCTCCACACCAGCGCTCCAACGATCCCCGCCATCACGAACAGGGAATACAGATGCAGGCTGCCGGTCTGCAGGCGACCGAACAGGCCGGCCGCACGCGTTGCCAGCGATGCCACGCCATGCAGCAACCCGTCGAGCACCACCCGGTCGCCGCCGCGCAGCAGCACGTGTTCCGAGACCCAGACCAGCGGTCGCGCGAGCAGACGGTCATAGAGTTCATCGACATGGTACTTCGCCGAGAGCAGCCGATGCAGTGGCAGCACGGCCTGCCGGATGCGTTCCGGGCGCGTCGCCGGGCCGCCGAACATCACGGCCGCCAGTGCCAGTCCTGCAAAGGCCATCACCACCGACACGATGAGCAGCGTCCGCTCATAGTGTTCACGCTCCACCACAATCGATGGCAGTGGCACCTGCGACTCGAGGAAATGCGGGATGGAGAAGTACCCGCCCACGGCCGACAGCACCGCCAGCAGCAGCAGCACACCAGTCATCGAGAATGGTGACTCGTGCACATGCGTCTCGACCTCGGGCTCCATGCGCGAGGGCCCGAGGAAGGTCAGCCACAGCAGGCGGAACATGTAGAACGCCGTCATCAGCGCCGTGAGCGCCGCGACACCCCACAGCCACGGTGACCCGCCGCGGCTGCTGGCGAATGCATACCAGAGGATTTCATCCTTCGAGAAGAATCCGGCCAGGCCGGGAATGCCGGCGATGGCCGCCGTCGCGACCACGAAGGTCCAGAACGTGATCGGAATCCGGGTGCGCAGGCCGCCCATCTTCCGGATGTCCTGTTCACCGCCCAACGCGTGAATCACGCTGCCGGCCCCGAGAAACAGGCAGGCCTTGAAAAAGGCGTGTGTGACGACGTGGAAGATCGCGACGCCATAGGCACCCACGCCGAGCGCCAGGAACATGAAGCCGAGCTGAGACACGGTGGAATAGGCGAGCACCTTCTTGATGTCGGTTTGCACCAGCGCGATGGTGGCGGCGAAGAACGCCGTCGCCACACCGACGATCGCCATCACCTGCGACGCCTCCGGCGCCTGCATGTACACGCCCGACATCCGCACCACCAGGTACACGCCAGCCGTGACCATGGTCGCCGCATGGATCAGCGCCGAGACCGGTGTCGGGCCTGCCATGGCGTCAGGCAGCCAGACGAACAACGGAATCTGCGCAGACTTGCCGGTCGCCCCCACGAACAGCAGGAGGCCGACCAGGCTCGCCGAGACCATCGGGACACCGCCCGCGCTGCCCATGAAGGCGGCGTTGATCGTGTCCATGTCGAGCGTGCCGCAGGCGCGATACAGAAGGAACATCCCGAGCAGAAATCCGGCGTCGCCGATCCGGTTGGTGATGAACGCTTTCTTCCCCGCCCTGGCGTTGGCGAGATCGTCGAACCAGAAGCCGATCAGCAGATACGATGCCAACCCGACGCCTTCCCAGCCCACGAACAGCACCAGCATCGATCGACCCAGCACCAGCAACAGCATGAAGAACAGGAACAGGTTCAGGTAGGCGAAGAACCGTCCGTAGCTCTTGTCGTCATGCATGTACCCGGTGGAGTACAGATGAATGACCGAACCCACACCGGTCACCACCAGCGTCATGATCGCGCTCAGCCGATCGAAGTAGAACGCCACGTCGAAACTGCTGTCACCGATCGTGACCCAGCGATAGAGCGGCTCGATCAGTGGCGTGAAATTGCCCGCCTGCAGCGTCAACAGCGCATTCACCGTCAGCGCGAACGCAGCAAGCGGGAAACCGCATCCGATGATGCTCGCCAGGCGATTGTTGAACCTCCGCCCACCGAGCGCCGTGGCGAACACGCCATTCAGCAGGAATCCCACCAGCGGCAGCAGGACGATCGCGGCCAGCGCATGCGGTATGGCGATCATCCCTTCAGATCCGTGTAACGCCCGATATCCATCGACCGCGTATGCTTCACCAGCAGCAGCACGATCGGGATGGCAAGCGCAATCTCCGCCGTGGCGACGATGAACACCAGGAAGACCAGCACCGCGCCACCAGCGTCGGCATGGCGCTGCGAGAACGTCACCAGGCTGAGATTCACGCCATTCAACATCAGCTCCATGCACATCAGCATCACCAGTGCATTGCGCCGGATGATCAGGCCAAGGAGCCCGAGCGAAAAGAGCGCGATCGACAGGCCGAGGAGAAACTGGACCCTATCCATCCACCCTCCGGCTGACCTTGATCACTGCCAGTGCAGCCACGATCGCCGCCACCAGGAATACCGATGTCAACTCGAACACGAGCCAGTACCGGCTGAGGAATTCGGCTGAGAATTGCGTCAGGCTGAAGGGGGCACTGGTGCCGCCGGGCAGTGCGCCAGAGCCACTGTTCCAGATGCTCACGCCGAATACTGCGACCAGCAGCGTGACTACCACCACCCCCGGCACGCGCCAGCTGGAGAATCGCGGACTGCCCTCCGCCTCCTTCACGTCCAGCAGCATGATCACGTACACGATGAACACCATCACCGCGCCGACATAGATCAGCACCTGAAAGGCGGCGATGAAGTGCACCCCCAGCAGGCCGTAAATGCCGCCGAGCGCCATCATTGTCGTGATCAATGCCAGTGCCACCCGCATCGGTTGCCGCAGGAAGAGCATCAGCGCCGCGGACCCGAGCGCCAGAAGACCCATCGCAACGAGGATCACGGTGTCGATGAGCCGGATCCTCCTGTGGACACGTGGCCGCCGGCCGGAGGTACCGGCTTCGGCGGATACGGCTTCGCCACGTCCTGACGCGGATTCCACGTCAGCATCTCATCCATCGTCAGCCACATGTTGTACCGATCGCCCGACACCAGATCCGGCACGTCCGTCTCCATGCGGATGGCGTCCTCGGGGCAGGCCTCGATGCAGAGCCCGCAGAACACACAGCGCGAGTAGTCGATCTCGAACCGGATCGGATACTTCGGATGAGCCGGATCATTCTCGTCGAAGCCGGCCTCGATCTCGATCACCTTGGCCGGGCAGACCGTCGCACACATGTTGCACGCGATACACTGCGGCGATCCATCGGGGCGCTGCGTCAGGATGTGTTTCCCGCGATTGCGCGGCGCGAAGTCGGTGCGCTTCTCCTCCGGGTAGTACGACGTCACCGCCCCGCGCCGGCCGCTGATCCAGCGCCACATGTTGCGCAGGAAGATGCCGGTCGTGATACCAAGCCCGCGCAAAATCTCCGGGAGGTACGCACGCTCCCACAGCGTCATCGTGGGTTCATTCCAGTACTGCTTCCGCGGGTAGCGCACCGGACGAACCGTCGGCGCATCGCCGTGCTGCTGCGGTGTGCTCACGTGGTGCCTCCGTTCTGCAGCCACATCACCACCGCCGTCACACACAGGTTCAGCAGCGACAGCGGCAGCAGCAGCTTCCAGGCGAAGGTCAGCATCTGGTCGTAGCGGAACCGAGGCAGCGACCAGCGGATCTGGATCTGCACCACACACATCAGCATCACCTTGGCGAGAAATCCGAGCAGCTGCAGCATCAGCACCACGCCATGACTCAGCGCGATCTCGCGCCCACCCGGCAGACTGAAGCCCGCATCACTCATGAACGGCAGGTTGTACCCGCCAAGGAACAGCGTGGTGAAGAGCGCGCCGACGATCGCGATCTGGATGAACTCCGCGAACATGAAGAGGCCCATCTTCATGCCGCTGTATTCCGTGTAGTACCCCGCCACCAGCTCAGACTCGGCCTCAGGCAAATCGAACGGAATCCGCTTGTTCTCGGCGATCGCCGCCGTCAGGAACAGACAGGCGGCGAACGGCTGCATGAACACGCCCCATGCCGGCAGCACACCCATTACCACGCCCGACTGCTGCTGCACGATCAAACCAAGATCAACCGTGCCATACACCAGGATCAGCCCCATCACCGTCAGGCCCATCACCAGTTCATACGAGATCATCTGCGATCCCGCCCGCAACCCGCCGAGCAGCGAGAACTTGTTGCCGGACGACCAGCCGGCCAGCATCGCTCCGATGATCGTCAGGCCGCTGAACGCGAACACGATCAGCAGCCCGGCATCGAGGCGCGCGATCTGCAGCGGATAGGTGCGCCCCGCAAACCATGATGCCAGCGACGGAAACAGGCGCCCTGGATCCATCGTCCCGCCGAATGGCACCACCGCGAAGACCAGCAGTACCGGGGCGAACACCACGAACGGTGCCAGGAAGTATCCAACGGCATCGTGCGTATTCGGCTTGAAGTTCTCCTTCAGCAGCATCTTCAGACCATCGGCCATTCCGTGAAACAGGCCGAGCCAGATCAGTTTGATGTTGGTGAATGGAATACGGATGTACGCACGGTTCGCCCCGATCCGATCGGACATCACCGCCGCCTGTTTGCGCTCGACCCAGGTCAGCAGGCCGCCGAAGGTCAGCAGCACGACGATCGCATACGTGATGAACACCAGCGACACGGCCAGATCGGGCATCATGCCGGTGGCCCGACGACGACGGCAGCCGCGGCCTGCAGCGCCGCATCGATGCCGGCAAAGACCGACACGGCGTGCGCGATCGATGGCTTGAGCGGAAAACAGGCGGAGAACGGCGTCACCACACCATCGAAATTGGTGTAGTGGCCGCTCCGTTCCGTCTGGATGCTGATCGGGATGAAGACGTCGGCGCGGGCGTTGGCGTCATGCAGATACGCGTCGAGCCGGATGACGGTGGCGCCAGCCGGAGCCAGCGCATCGTCAAACCCTTCTCCCCACACCAGCACCAGGTCCGTGTCGGGCGTCAGCGCCTGCGCCGCATCGTCGGGCAGCGCTGGGAACAACGCCAGCGCGCCGCGGCGATTCGGATTCTTGTCCGGCTTGATCAGCAGATGATCTTCCAGCACTTCACCCGGCTGCGGTGTGTGGTCGACCTTGACCCAGGCGCGCAGGCGATCCGCGAAGACCGCGTGGAATGCTGACAACTCCTCGTTGGAGCCCCAGCTCGACACGAGCGCCGCCGGGTGCCGCGCTTCGGCAATCAGGCGCGCCGCCGCCGCGATCGCGACCGGCAGTTCGACCGCCGATCCCCGCTGCATCGCCTGCTCGGCGCGCGGCCGTTCGAACAGCTGTGCCAGATCGCGCGCCTTGTTGCAGACCCACAGTCCATTCACCGCCGGATTCTCGAGCGGAGTGACCCGGTCGATCGACGTGTTCATGCGCGGATCGAGCGCCGCCAGCTTCCACGCCTGCTTCCGGTGCCAGATGTTGATGCTGCACCCGCGCTCGCAGCCGGGGCAGACGGATGGCGTCGGCTGCAGGTACCAGACCCGCGAGTGATCCAGCAAGTCGCGCGAGAGCAGCGCGCCGACCGGACAGAGGTCGATCACGTTGTCTGAGTACTGGTCGTGGTTGAAGTTCGCGTCCTCGGCCGGGCGAATCAGCGCGTGGTCACCCCGATTGACTGCCCCGAGGGCATGCGACTTCGACACCTCATGCGTGAAGCGAACGCAGAGCGTGCACATGATGCAGCGCTCGTTGTCCAGCATGATGCG
>JANMHB010000192.1:0-3259 GCA_031374935.1 Gemmatimonadaceae bacterium
AGCTGGCACACGATGCCAAGCCAAAGGTGCATCAGAGTACTCCGGGATGGTGGCACGGGCTGCAGACGGTGGGTGAAGTTGAACCGTACTGCACTGCGCGCCCGATCGCGACCAGAGGCACTGCTCGATGGCAGCGGCGGCGTCCGAACTGACCGTGGTGAGCTGGCTGCATGAGGGTCAGATCGACGCGGCCGACGTCTTTCCCTGAACGGTCGGCACGCGTCGTCAGCGCGCACAAAGCTGATCGTCACCATCACGTCATCACCGTCGCCTGTTTCACCACGCACGTGCTTCGGCGCCGCGAGGAGCGTGCGCCCGTCCTGTCCGCGCCAGACGCTCGTCGTCCAGGTGTGACCATCGACCGTCGCCTCGACCGGTGTCCGTCCCCATCCGGGTGGGTGTCCGTCCCCACAGTCCCCAGCCGTGCGTGACCGGTGGGGCATAGCGCGCAGGGATCGGCGCAAACGTCCACCCACCCTTCCCGGGATACCGAAACAGCGTCTTACGAAAACGGCCGACGCGCGGCATCCACGTCCGCTCCGTTGAAGGTGACTCCAGGCCGCGGTGAGCAGAGTTGCGCGGCGGTCAGAGATGGGCGTATCGCCAACGCGATCGGCGCGCCGCCGCTACGGCTTCTCGCGTCGGATCTCGATGCTGCTCATGAACGAATGCCCGGTGAAGCGGACGATGGATCGGTGCGCCGTCGGGTTCCATCCGCGAGTGTCCTTGAAGCGCTTGTCCTTCACGCTCACGCTGCAGAAGGTGTGATCACCCGTCTGTTCCACTTCCACGTGCGCCGGCAACTTGATCTCGATGTTGCCGAGGGTCCCATGGATGCTGATTTCAGTCACGCCCGGCTGAAACTCCGTGTCACGAAAATCGAGCTCCACGCTACCAAAGAGCGCCCGGATGTCGAACAGCGTCGGCATCACAGTGAGTCGGACGCCGTCCACCGTGCTGAAGGTGGCATTCACGCCCTGACGCGCCCCGCGAATCAGCCCAGTCGATGCGTGCGCGACTGGTGCGCCGTCGCTCGGCAAGTCGGACGTCAGTCGGGTCAGGTCGGACTGATCGACAGCACGATAGACCGCCTCCATGCGTAACTCCAGCTCGCGCATGGTGAGTGCGTCGCGGGCGTACGCGTCCGACAGTCGCGCCACGGTTCGGTCGCGATCGGCAGCGTCGATCCGGCGGAGCGATCTGGTTTCGACCGGTGTCGTTGACATGCAGCACAGCCTTGGCAGAAGTGCCCTTAGGCTACTGTACCGAACAAGCGCCCCACCAGTGCAGTCGCCGCCATCGCCACCGCACCCCAGAAGGTCACCCGCAGCGCGCCACGCAGCAGCGGCGCCCCACCGAGTCGCGCGGCGAGGCTACCGAGCCCGACCAGAAGCAGGATCGTCACTCCGGTCACCGACCACGCCACGCTGGCCAACGGCAGGAACACCACCAGCAGCAGCGGCGGCGTCGCGCCTGCCGCGAAGGCAGCCGCCGACGAGAGGGCGGCCTGGATCGGCCGGGCCCGGGTCATGTCCGACATCCCGAGTTCGTCCCTGGCGTGCGCGCCGAGCGCGTCCCTGGTCATCAGCTGGTCCGCCACCTGTCGCGCCAGTTCGGGGGTCAGGCCCCGCGCTTCGTAGATGGCAGCCAGCTCCGCGCGCTCGAACTCCGGGTTGTCCGCCAACTCGCGGCGCTCCCGTTCGAGATCGGCCTGCTCGGTATCCGACTGTGAGCTGACCGAGACGTACTCGCCGGCCGCCATCGACAGAGCGCCAGCCACGAGGCCCGCGAGGGCGGCCAGCAGCACTGGCGCGCGTTCGCTTTGCGCGGCAGCGACGCCGACGACGAGGCTGCTGGTCGAGATCAGGCCATCATTCGCGCCAAGCACGGCGGCGCGAAGCCAGCCAATGTGCTCGGTCCGGTGCAGTTCAGAGTGAAGGGGCATGTATTGCGCTGGTGTTGGAGATGGTATCGGAGATGCGAGCGGCGCTTGAATTGGCAACCGGATTCGCGCCCGGAATGGCGCCTCGAAGAGGGTGGGGTGAGCGCTGGGAGGAGCCGTGCCGGGTCCTCTCGTCCCACCAGCGTCAGCCTGCATCGATGTCGCGCTGCCCAAGCCTGCGACGCATGACATTATTCTGCGTGCATCCGGCACGGTCCGGCCGCAGCGAGAAACCTGATCCACCGACAGGCGAGTGTCTGTCAGGCATTCACTGTCTCGGGCATTCAAGAGGAGCAGACCGATGGCCTCCGTCAGTATCAACGGGCAGACACGAGACGTGACCGCCGATCCGTCCACACCACTGCTCTGGGTGTTGCGCGACATCGTAGGCCTGACCGGCACCAAATACGGCTGCGGTATCGGCCAGTGCGGCGCCTGCACGGTGCACCTCGACGGCACACCGGTCCGCTCCTGCTCGACGCCGCTCTCAGCCGTCGGCACCAAGGCCGTGACGACGATCGAAGGCCTCTCGCCCGACAACTCGCATCCCGTGCAGCAGGCGTGGATCGAGGCGCAGGTGCCGCAATGTGGCTATTGCCAGAGCGGTCAGATCATGTCCGCGGTGGCGCTGTTGAATGCCAAGCCCTCACCGACGGATGCCGAGATCGACTCGGCGATGCAGGGCAATATCTGCCGCTGTGGCACCTATCAGCGGATCCGCGCGGCGATCCACAATGCGGCGACGATGAAGAGGGCCACGACATGAGGCGCTTTCTGATGCAGGCCGAGTCGGCCGTCAGCCGCCGCGACTTCGTGCGGGTGAGTCTGGTGGTCGGCGGTGGATTGCTGGTGTCGGTATACGGCTGTGGGCCGAAGGGCGAGGAGCCGGGTGACGCACCCGCCGATGGTTCGCTGGCGCCGAACGCTTTCGTCTCGATCGACGTGAACGGCAACGTTCGCATCACGTCGAAACATCTGGAGATGGGGCAGGGCGCCTACACCGGCCTGGCCACGATCATCGCCGACGAGCTGGATGCCGAGTGGAGCAAGGTGACCGTCGAAGGCGCTGGGGCCGATGACAAGAAGTACGGCAACTCAACCATCGGTGGCATGCAGGGCACTGGCGGCTCGAGCGCGATTGCGAACTCGTGGATGCAGCATCGGCAGGCCGGCGCCACGGCGCGTGCGATGTTGATTGCAGCCGCCGCGAAGCAGTGGAACGTTCCAGCAACCGAGTTGACCACCGAGCCAGGTGAAGTGGTGCATGCGGCGAGCAAGCGCCGCGCCGCATACGGCTCGCTGGTGACGGCGGCCGCA
>JANMHB010000200.1:0-14313 GCA_031374935.1 Gemmatimonadaceae bacterium
TGGCGGAACCCAGACGGCACCGCACAGTCAGCGCATGAGCGCCATCGTCGGCGGCCGCTCGAATCGTGACTGGTGGCCGAATCAGCTCGACCTCAGCATCCTCCATCAGCATTCGTCCCTTTCGAATCCGATGGGCGACGGGTTCGACTACTCGGCCGAATTCCGGACACTCGATCTCGACGCAGTCGCGAAGGATCTCACCGCGCTGATGACGGCGTCGCAGGACTGGTGGCCCGCGGATTACGGTCACTACGGTCCTTTCTTCATCCGCATGGCGTGGCATGCGGCTGGCACGTATCGCACTGGCGACGGACGCGGCGGTGCAGGCGCCGGCACGCTGCGCTTCGCGCCGCTCAACAGCTGGCCCGACAACGGGAACCTCGACAAGGCGCGCCGCCTGCTCTGGCCGATCAAGCAGAAGTACGGCAACAAGCTGTCGTGGTCCGATCTGTTCGTCTTCACCGGCAACGTGGCGCTGGAGTCCATGGGCTTCAAGACATTCGGATTCGGCGGTGGTCGTGCGGATGTCTGGGAGGCCGAAGGCGACATCTACTGGGGCCCGGAGGCCGAGTGGCTGGGGGACAAGCGCTACGCGGGTGAGCGTGAACTGGAGAACCCGCTGGCGGCGGTGCAGATGGGGCTCATCTACGTGAATCCGGAAGGCCCGAACGGCAAGCCCGATCCGCTCGCCGCGGCTCACGACATTCGCGAGACGTTCGCGCGCATGGCGATGAATGACGAAGAGACCGTGGCGCTGATCGCCGGTGGTCACACGTTCGGCAAGACGCATGGGGCGGCGGCGACGTCGCACGTCGGTCCGGAGCCTGAAGGGGCGATGATCGAGATGCAGGGCCTTGGCTGGGTGAACAGCTACGGTACTGGCAAGGGCGGCGATACGATCACCAGCGGCCTCGAAGGTGCCTGGAAGCCGAACCCGACGCGGTGGGACAACGGCTATTTCGACACGCTGTTCGGCTACGAGTGGGAGCTGACCAAGAGCCCCGCCGGCGCGTATCAGTGGACACCCACCGACAAGTCCGCCACGACCGTCGTGGACGCGCACGATCTGTCCAAGCGTCATCTGCCGATGATGGCGACGACCGACCTGTCACTGCGAATGGACCCGGCCTATCTCGAGGTGTCGAAGCGCTTCCACGCCAACCCCGATCAGTTCGCGGATGCGTTCGCGCGTGCGTGGTTCAAGCTCACCCACCGTGACATGGGCCCGCGTGTGCGTTACCTCGGCGCACAGGTGCCGAAGGAAGAGCTGTTCTGGCAGGATCCGATTCCTTCTCTGGATCACGCGCTCGTTGACGCGCACGACATCGCCGCGCTCAAGGCCAAGATTCTTGCGTCTGGCTTGTCGATTGGCCAGCTCGTGTCGACGGCGTGGGCCTCAGCCTCGACCTTCCGCGGCTCGGACAAGCGCGGTGGTGCGAACGGCGGCCGGCTGCGTCTGGCACCGCAGAAAGGCTGGGAGGTGAATCAGCCGACCAAGCTCACGCGCGAGCTCGACATCCTCGAGACGATCCAGCAGGAGTTCAACAGCGCGCAGACGTCGGGCAAGCGTGTGTCGATGGCCGACCTGATCGTGCTTGGCGGAAACGCTGCGATCGAATCAGCCGCCATGCAGGGCGGGCATGACGTGCAGGTGCCGTTCACGGCCGGACGGATGGATGCCACGCAGCAGCAGACGGATGTCGAATCATTCGGCGTCTTGGAGCCGATCGCTGATGGCTTCCGCAACTACCAGAAGGCCGCGTACACGCTGACGCCGGAGGAATTACTCGTCGACAAGGCGCAGCTGCTCGGCCTGACGGCGCCGGACATGACCGCGCTGGTGGGCGGGTTGCGCGTCCTGAATGCAAACCACGCGCAATCGCGGCATGGCGTGTTCACCAGCCGGCCGGAGACGCTCACGAATGATTTCTTCGTGAACCTGCTGGACATGGGAACGACGTGGTCGCCGATCGGTGGCGGCAGCGATGTCTTCGAAGGCCGTGATCGCGCCACGGGTGACGTGAAATGGACGGCGACTCGGGTGGATCTGATCTTCGGGTCGCACTCGCAGCTGCGGGCGCTGGCCGAGGTGTACGCGCAGGATGATTCGCGCGGGGTGTTCGTGACCGCGTTCGTGAAGGCGTGGAACAAGGTGATGAACGCGGATCGATTCGAGATCGCGTGAGGTTCGGTGGGAGTTAACGGGTGCGATCACGGGTGGCGTTTCGGCGGGTGCCGGGGCGCCACTCGATGCGTTTCCAGCAAGGGTACCAGTGCGCTGCCCTTGCGCCGGTCCGGTCCCCGGAGCAGCGTCATCGTGTCGGCGATTGCTCGTCTGTGTTCGGCTCGGTTTGTGCCGTCTGCTCCAGCCCTTCGGGAGGTTGCCCTTGGACGCATTCGTGGCTTGGCTCAACAGCGTTGGCTGGACCGTCTTCATCTGGTCCATGGCCACACTGCTCGTCATCGACATCGCGGCGCTTGCAGCTGCCGCGATGACACGCGATCGGACCCTGGTGAACCGGTGGACCGGGCGCATACTCGCCGCCAACGTGGCGCTTCTTGGTTTCGGGGCGGCCGGCCCGGCCATCTCGTTCACGGGTCGCATGGCGATGGGGGCCATGACGTGGTTTGTCCCCAGTTCACCGGTCACGCTGACGGCGGATGAGCACGCGCCGAACCCGACGAAACTGACGCCGAAGCGCTGAAGCGCTGCACACCTCGCTCGGTAGCGCCACCGCGCATGCGGTGGCGCTCAAAATCGGATGCTCAGCGCCTCGCCACCCACCGCCGCTTGTGTGCCGCGTATGCCGCCAGCCGCTCGGTGGCGCTGCGTAACACCTCGTCCGACGCCGGCGTCGGACGGCGAGCAGCCCAGCCAGGCCCGTTCCCAGCAATGCGTACGTGGACGGCTCCGGCACCACATTCGGATTCGCCGGGTTGACCGTCAGATCATCGATCAGGAAATAGCCGCAATTGGTTGGACCACTGCACTGCAGGCCGGTGCCGCCAGTTGGCGTGAACCGCAGCGTGGTGAACAGCGTGGTCATGCTGAACGCCTGATAGCTGCCGGTCAGCGCCAGCAATTGCGAACCGACCACGGAGCCACCGGAATTCAGCGCCTCGATCAGCACGCTGGTTGCGGAACCAGCATTGTTGTTCCAGTTCCAGCGCCGGATCCAGCCATTGAGGGTAATTGGCGCAGCAGAGGTGAGCCCGGTGATGCCGCCGAAACCGTTGTAGCCACAGTTGGTGTTGGCACCTGAGCGGCAGACGATGTCGGTGTAGTTGGTGTTGCCCTGCGTGATGTAGCCCATCGGGTTCACCACGGTCCAGTTGAGCCCCCTGTACCCATTCGCAACGGCGGCGCCGCTGCCGAGGCTTGGACCAAGTTCCTCGAAACCGATGGAGGTTTGCGCGATTGCTGCCGGCGCGCTCAGCACTATCGCGAGGCCTGCGAGCAGCCGTGAGAAGCCAGAACTGCGGAACATGCGACTCGTCATCGTTTGGTCCCTTGCTGTCAGAGTGTCTTCCTGGCGCACTCACGCGCCGAGGGTGTACAGAGCTGAACGTGCCGGTCAGGGGAGCATTCTCACCCAACGTACCGGTCTCGACCTTACGGTTCTCTGATCCGCTCGACAGGTCCGCCAAACGCCTTCCCGCCGCCCTGCTTGCAGCTGTTCCATCGCCTGTTGCGCCTTCTCGATCGGCGCATCGGCATCCGATCACGCCGTCGCATCCGCGTCCGTATCCGAGTCCGCATCCGCGAGGGCGATTCGACCTCGCGGATGCCGGGCCGCGTTCAGAACTTCGCCGTCCACCGCCGCTTGAGTGCGGCGTACGCGGCCAACCGCTCGGTCGCGCCCTTCACGACCATTTCCGTCGCCGACGCATCGCTGCCCTGCAATACGTCGATCAACGCTGTGTGACTGGCTGCTACGCCACCGAAGCCGCTCTGACCTGCGAAGTCGGTCAGCCCCTTGGTGCGCGCCTCGGCCGCGAGCGTCGCGGCTTCGATCATCGCATCGTGAAGTGCAACCGAGAGATCGTGCTGCTGCTGCAGCTTCGCCTGCGGCGTCCGTACGCGCGGATCCATGCGCACGGTGAACGATTGCGACTGCGCGGTACCATCAACCGTCAGCCGTGCGGTGTACGTGCCCGGCATCACCCACGGCCCCTCGGGTTCACACTTGGTGTTGAATGGCGTGGCCGAGATGGGCAGAGAACACTGGGTGGTGGGTCGCGCATAGTGCAGGTCCCACACGTACCGCTGCAGTCCGGCCTTCGTCGACGGATTGACCGGTGGCCTGAACCAGTACCACGGCCAGTTGCCCTGATCGGTCGGCGGTGGTGCAGCATCCTCGCTCGAGTACTTCCGCAGCACGCGTCCCGCTGCGTTGAGGATCTCGAGCGTCACGACACGCGCGTCCTGCGCGAGGTGGTAGTCGATGATTGCCCCGTCGGGTGGGTTTTCCGCGCGCGGCTCGTCTGGCGGCACCGGCGTGTCGGTGTACATCGAGTACGTCACGCGCGTCGCCAAACCGGGCTTGAACAACGTCGCCGGCGCAGAGGCAGTGGCGGAGGTCCACTGACGCAGCGCGGAGACGCCATCGAGGATCCAGAATCCGCGGCCATGTGTGCCGACGGCGATGTCATCGTCCTTGACGATGAGGTCCCGGATCGAAATCGCCGGCATGTTGGCGCGCAGCGAGTGCCAGTTGTCACCGTCATCGAGCGAGAACCACACCTGGTTTTCCGTTCCGGCGTACAACAGTCCGCGGCGCTTCGGGTCTTCTCGTACCACGTTGACAGGCGCGTTGGTCGCGATGCCGCTGACGATCTCGGTCCAGGTCTTCCCGCCGTCGCGAGTGCGATAGATGTGCGGCCGCAGATCGTCGAGCCGGAAGGTGTTGACGGCGGCGTAGGCGGTGCCGGCGTCGCTGTGCGAGGCATCCATGATCGACACCTTCCACCATGGCCCGAGCTGTGGCGGCGTCACATTCGTCCACGTTTTTCCGCCATTCCGCGTGACGTGGATCAGTCCGTCGTCTGTCCCTGCCCAGATGGTGTTCGAATCGACGTAACTCGGCGCGATCGTATACACCACGCCGCGCCGCGTTGGACGTGCGTTGGGAGTGCCCACGTACTTCCCCACGCTCGGCGGCACCTCCCACGTCTCCCGGGAGAGGTCGTCACTCAGTCGCGTCCATGACGTGCCACCGTTCACCGTCTGCCAGACGACGTTGGTACCGTAGAACAGCTTGCGCGGGTTGATCGGCGAGAAGAGAATCGGCATCGTACGGATGCCACGGAAGTACTCCGGTCCGGCGCCGGTCGCTGCGGCACCAAAGCTTCGTACCCGGCCCGCATTCGGGCTCACGTTCTGCGTCTGACCGGTGCGTCGATCGAACCGAGTGACCGTTCCGCCGTAGACAATGTCCGGGTTCAGCGGATCAGGCGCCACGTAGCTGTATTCGCTGGCACCAACCGGTCGCCAATCGCGATACGTGATACTTCCATCGTCGCCACGACTGTTGACGCAGGCCGAGCCCGACTCCTGCTGACCGCCGCAGACGCGGTACGGAAAGGCGTTGTCGGCGGTGACGTGATAGAACTGCGCTGTGCCCTGATTGTACCATGAGCTCCACGTCTCACCACCGTTCACGGTGACCACGGCACCTTGATCCGCCACCAGCAGCATGACGTCGGGGTGCAGTGGGTTGATCCAGAGGCGCTGGTAGTCGTCACCTCCGGGAGCGCCGCGGAACGACTTGAAGGTGCGTCCGGCATCGGTGCTCTTCCAGGCGACCACGTTGCTCGAGAAGATGGTGTTCGGATCAGTGGGGTGCACCGTGATCGCTGCGAAATCGTCGCCGCGCCCGAAGTACCGCTGATCGGTCGTGGTGCGCGTCCAGGTGGCGCCGGCATCGGTGCTCATGTAAATGCCGCTCTTCTCGCCCGCCGTGGCAGTGACGTAGATCCGCTTCGGTTCACTCGGGCTGATGCCAATGCCGATGCGACCGAGTCCGTCGGCGGTCGTGGGTAATCCGCCGGCGAGTTGCGTCCACGTGCTGCCACCATCAGTGCTCTTGAAGAGCCCCGAGTTGGGACCGCTCCAGGCGGCGTTCTCCCACGGTCCCTGTCGTGCTTCCCACAGCACGGCGTACACGGTGTTCGGATCGTCTGGTGACAGCACGACGTCGGCGCCGCCGGTATTCTCGTCCTTGTAGAGAACCTTCTCCCACGACTGTCCGCCGTTGACGCTGCGGTAGATGCCGCGCTCGGTGTTGGGACCATAGGGATGTCCGAGCACGGCGACGAACAACCGCTCCGGATTTCGCGGATCGATTGCGATGCGCGGGATCTGCTGCCCGTCCCGCAGACCGAGATGCGTCCACGTCTTGCCGGCGTCGTTGGAGCGGTACATGCCGTCGCCGGTTGACAGGTCGGGGCGTTGCAGGCCTTCGCCGCTGCCGATGTAGAGGATGTTCGGATCCGACGGTGCCACCTCCACCGCGCCGATCGAGCCGGTTGCCAGGGCGTCGGTGATCGGATTCCAGGTGCGACCCGCGTCGTTGGTCTTCCAGACGCCGCCGTTGGTCGCCGCCATGTAGAACACGTTCGGTTGCGTCGGGACGCCGACGGCGCTCTTGGTGCGGCCAGCGCGGAAGGGACCGATGTGGCGCCAGCGGGGGCCTTGGATGGCGCCGGCGGGGAAGGTCGCCTGTGCGCGCGCGGTGCTTGCACCGTCGATGGCGGGTAGGGTGGCGGCGAGCGACACCGCGGCGAAGACGATTCGAGTGAAGCTGAGCACGGAAGTCCCGGTCTTGGAGGTTGGCCAGAATCTCGTGGGTGGGTGGGGATTGGCAAGCGGGGCAGTTGGACGATCGGCCCAGCGAACCGCTGCATGCCTCCTCCCATGGAAAGCCGTCGGATCACGGCAGGCGTGCTCGAGCGCAGTCGGGCGCCTGAGCGGCGTGCCTTGGTCCTCGCATCAATCCTTGCAGTGCCGCGAGATTCGTGGATCGTCATGTCTGCAGGAGCGAGACAGATGGCTGTCGAACTGCAGCTCTACAGTGCGATTCAGGCCGCACCGCCCGATCAATTCGGATAGGTTGTCGCCAAGTTCGACGGAGTGCAGTACGCTCTGTCGCCGCAGTGGAACCGGGTTGGGCGCGTGACGCTGTGCTCGACGCGTGGACGTGAAAGCGACAGCAGCTGCCCTGCGGTTACGAGGGCAGTTCGTTCACCGCCCTCCGCGCCTCATCGATCGCCGCATCAGTGTACGAGTACGCCGCCGCATCCGCATTCGCGATCGCGATCCGCCCGAATGGTCGCCGCGCCACCTCACACGGCATTTCGCCACCGTCAACCCAGAACGGGTCCGCCAGCGAGTTGTACTGATAGGCGTACCCATGCGGCCAGCGATTCACGGTGATGCCAAGGATATCCGCCGCGGGATCGAAGCCACCGCCGCCGAACATGCGCCCGAGCTGATCGCGGACGCCACGCTCGATGGTCTCGAACGGCGTCGCCAGCAGCTCGGCGCGACCGATCGTGTGCTGGAGCGGCCCAGCCAACCCAGGCTTGCAGGCGGCCCGATTCATGTGCAGCACGACTGGCTCAGCCGGCGATGTGCTGTGTGCGTAGCCACCCATGCTCACCGGAAAATCCAGCGTGGTGGATGCATGCCACATCCCCGGGCTCGACACGCTGCTCACCTGCAGCGCCTGGAGCGCAGTCCACTGCCGGATGAATACGTTGGTGTAGACGATCGGCACCTTCTTCGCATACCGGAGCGCGGCACGCTGCGGTACCGGCAGCTCGGGAGCAATGTGCGGAATGACGTGGTGCCAGCAGGCGAGGATGGTGTTGCGGGCTCGCGTGCGATACAGCTTGCCGTCGCGCACGTAATGGACGGTCACCTCCCGCGCCGATTCCACCGGGCCTTCGTGCGCGACGTGAACGACGGTGGCATCGAGCCGGATGCGCGTGCGCGAGGATTGCTGGTCGAGTTTCGCATAGTCGACACGCGCAGTGACGATGGTGTCAGCGGTGCTGCCTGGCACGGCCTCCGGGATCATCCGTCGCACCAGCAGTCGTGCAATCGATGCGTTACCATCGGGGAAGTGGAAGTAGTACGCGTCGGCGTCGGCACTGTGCATCGAGTCGTAGTTCTGCCCGGGTCCATCGGCCTGATCGAGCGCCATGCCCTGAAAGCCCGGGAGCCCGAGTGCGAACGCATCCTGCGCCGGCACCGCGTCCACACCGAAGCCAAACAGACTGTGTGTGCGCGTTTGAAAGAGTCCGAGCACACGCGGGTCCAATCCCCACACCTTCGTCACGAAGTCGGTGTAGCTGATGCGGGCGAGCTGCGCCTTCTTCGCCGCCGAGTCGAGGCCGGGCATCAGATCCCGCATCTCGGAGTTGAGCTGGATGATCTGCGCCTGTATGTCGGCGGGTAGCGGCGTACGCGAAAGAAACTCCGCGGATGGTGTGCGCGATGCGCCGACCACCAATCGATCGTCGCCGAAGGTCTCGCGATCGAAAAACGTCGCCGGTCCGAGGCCGAGTGATGGGTAGAGGCCGCGATCGAGAACGGTGGCATAGCGCGAGACATCGATGCCGAGGTCCGTGATCAGGGCCTTCGCATTCTGTGAGTACGGCCGCGGGCTGTCGATCGACTGCGTGCCGCCGTAGCCGATCCAGGTGCGGCCGTCATGGCTGAACTCGTTGCGCTTGGCGTGGCCGCCGAAGTCATCGTGATTGTCGAGGATCAGCACTCGCGCAGCGGCGCCGGCTTGCTCGCGGTAGTAGTGCGCGGCCGTGAGTCCGCTGATGCCGCCACCGACGACGATCAGGTCGTAGGTCTCGTGGGTCTCGATTGCATCGCCGAGTGCCCAGCCGGCGTCGCGCATGCGGTGCGCCACTTCGAACGAGCCGGCGTGATCGCCGCGCAGGCCGGTGAGGGCAGGCGGATAGGGGGCGTCGGCAGTTGTGCCCGCCTGACCGAGGCCTTCGGCGCCGAGTTCACCCGAACCGAGCACGGATGCGGCGCCGAGGCCCACGGTGACGGCCCCGATGAAGTCGCGCCGGCTGATGTCCCGGAACAGGCCGAGGTCTCGGTCGCGGGAGGCACTCATGCTGGGGAAGGGTAACCGTGGGCGCCGGTACGTGGAGGCCAGGCCGACGACGTGACCCGCAGAGAACCGGGCGCTGACGAAGCGGGCACGCGGCCTGCACGGTCGTCATCGAATCGAGATTCTTAAGGCCCTGGGAGGTTCATGGCACCCTGCGGGCGGATGCTCGAGCGATCAGCTTGACGCACTCCACTACGACGAGCGGCACTGTCGTACACGCAACGACGAGTTCCCAGTCCTGCCACGACAGCGGGACAGTGCCCAGCACGCGCCGCAGGAGGGGAACTCGCACCGTAGCCAACTGCACCACCACACTAAAACCAATAGCCGCCAATAGCCACCTGTTCCTGAGCACGCTGGTGCTGAAAAGGGATCTGGTCTGCGAACGGGCATTGAGTGTGTGCGCGATCTGCACCATCGACAGGGTCATGAACGCCAGTGTCACCGCATGCGCGAGCCCGGTACCTGTGTCGCCGTACCACTGCAATCCAACACGGAATGCCACCAGCGTGCAGGCCGCCAGCAGCATGCCTTGCCATGCGATCAGCCAGGCGATCGACCGCGTCATCAGCGGTTCGCGCGGATCGCGCGGCGGCTGACTCATAACCTGATCCCCGGCAGGCTCCATGGCCAGCGCCAGTGCGGGGAACAGATCGGTCACCATGTTCAGCCACAGAATCTGCAACACCGCCAACGGCAACGGCCACCCCAGCATGATCGCCGTAAACACCGTCAGAATCTCCGCGAAGTTGCACGCGAAGAGGTAGCGGATGAAGCGCAGGATGTTGCTGACAATGACACGACCTTGCTCCACTGCGCCGACGATGGTCGCGAAGTTGTCGTCGGTGATGACGATATCGGCGGCATCCTTGGCGACGTCGGTCCCGCGAATACCCATCGCAATGCCGATGTCGGCAGTCTTGAGTGCCGGTGCATCGTTCACGCCATCCCCGGTCATCGCCACCACTTCGCCCTGGCGTTGCAATGCCCCCACGATCTGCAACTTGTGCTCTGGCGTCACCCGTGCAAACACGGAGGTATCAGAGACGATCTTCTGCCAGCCGCCGTCGTCGAGACCGGTGAGCTCTTTGGCGTGCACGACCCGCATCGCATCGCCGTCCACGCCGACATCGAGGCCCAATTGATGTGCGATCTCCGTTGCGGTGGCCAGCTGATCACCGGTGATCATCACCACACGAATGCCGGCGGTGCGACAGGTATCGATCGTTTCCTTGACGCCATCGCTGAGCGGGTCGATCATACCCGCAAGGCCCACGAAGGTCATCTCGCCCGCGAGGGCGGCGACGTCCTCCCCGTCGGCATCCGTCAGCGGACGATAGGCGAGTCCGAGGACGCGCAGCGCTTTGCCTGCCAATTCATCGTTCCGTTCACGCCAACGGGCGCGGGTCGCGTCGGTCATCGCTGAGCGCCCCTGCGCATCGAGCACCCAGGCACTCACGTCGAGCATCGCAGACGGTGCGCCTTTCGCGTACACGACGCGTGACGCGTCGGCGCCACGGTGCAACGTGAGCATCCGCCGTGTTTCGCTCTTGAACGGGAGCTCGCCGCTTCGTGGGAATGCCGCTTCGAGCTCCGGATGTGCCATGCCGGCTTTCTCGGCCAGCACGATCAACGCCACTTCGGTTGGATCGCCAAGAACCTTCACGTCGGCAGCGTTGCGCGTAATGGTGGCGTCATTGCAGAGTGCACCGATGCGAATGGCGAGGGCGACGGGATCATCCGCGACGGCGAGTGCCGTGCGGTCGATCACCTGCGCTCCGCTCTGCAGCGTACCTTCGGTCGAGTAGCCACTGCCTGTGACCTCGACCCGCTGTTCGCCGGCGAGAAGCACGCGGACGGTCATCTGATTCTGCGTCAACGTGCCTGTCTTGTCGGTGCAGATCACCGTCGTCGAGCCAAGCGCCTCAACGGCCGGGAGGCTTCGCACCAGTGCGCGCATGCGCGCCATGCGTTGCATACCCACGGCCAGCGTCATGGTCGTGACGGCCAGCAACCCCTCAGGGACGGCGGCGATGGCCAGTGAGACACCGACCTCCAGCATGCGAAGGAGCTCGTTCCCTCGCAGCCAGCCCGCGACGACGATCACCGCACTCAGCACCAGCACGATCACCAGGATGGAGCGGTTCAACTGCGACAGCTTGTTCTCAAGCGGCGTGGCGCGATCAGTCACGTCGACAAGCATCGACCCGATGTGACCAAGTTCAGTGGCCACACCGGTGGTTGTCACCAAGGCGGTGCCGCGACCGGCCATGACCGTGGCGCCCATGTGCACCATGCTGCTCCGGTCGCCGAGCGCAGCACCGCGCTCGGCCACCGCCGCCGTCGTCTTCGCCACCGGCAGCGATTCGCCGGTGAGCGACGACTCGTCGACTTGCATCTCGACGGACTCAGTCACTCGCGCATCTGCGGGAATGCGATCTCCCGCACTGAGCAGGACCAGATCACCGGGCACCAGTTCTCGCGCCGGTATCTCCGCCTCTTTGCCGTCACGACGGATCCGAGCCACGGGCACGGCTTGCGTGCGCAGAGACTCAAGCGCACGGGCGGCCTTCCACTCGGTGCCAAACCCGATCAGTGCGTTGAGGACGATCACGACCAGAATGGCAACGCCTTCAGTGGTATCTCCCACCACGAACGCGATGGCGCTGGCGACCACGAGCAGCAGGACGATCAGGCTGCGAAACTGGTGTATCACTATCGCGAGCGAGGAACGCTGTCGCGCATTCGGGAGCACGTTCTCGCCGTGCTCAATCAGTCGCGCAGCCGCAACAGCGCCGCTCAGCCCGTCTGCCGTGCTCGCGCCAAGCTCGCGGGCGACATCGTCGATCTCCCGCGAGTGCCACGTAGCGTCCGGCATCAGGGTCGCGTCACGTCATGATCCCGTCGTGAACCGTTGCGCCTGTCGTCTCAGCGCGCGTCCGGCCGTCCCATCTTGCCGCTGGAATCGCCCGGCGAGCGCATACGCGAGTCACACAGCTTCAGGATCTCCGCAGCGTGCTCAGCAACCTTGGCGGCGTTCGGCGCGCTGCCCCTGACTTCGGTTTCGAGCATGCCGAGGTGGCTTTCGATTGCGGTCATCTGCGCCTGCATGTCACCCATCTTCATTGGCGGCATGGAATCGGTGCGCGTCGGTGTCGGCATTGGCATTGGCTTTGACATGGGCTTTGGCATCATGGAGTCTGGTCGCGCCGGGCGCATCATGGCGGCAGCAGAATCCTTTGCCATCGGCATACGCATGGTGGTGCCAACGCTCGACATCTGGGCCTGATGGTGCGCCTTCATCTGATCGAAGCTCCGTCGCATTTCAGCGGTCGCCGGTCGGGCGAGATCTGTGCTGACCATGTTGGACCGACTCGCATCCGCATGGACGGCTCGAGCGAACGTTGCGAGGTTCTCGCCGTAGGCCATCGCCAGTGCGTGGTGCGGACCTGCCATCATGCCCTGCATGCCAGCGGCCGCAGGCGTGGCGCCGGAACGCTGACCTGTCGTGTCACGGACGATGGGTCGAACCTGCGCGCCTGCCAATCGTGTGTTCGTCATAGCGACCAGAAGCGGTAACACCACGCTCACTATTCGCTGAGCTGTTTGGGCTTTCACAAGACCTCGGTAGTGTGGATGCGGTACGTACGAGGTCGCTGCGCCAAGTGCGCTGACCTCTGCCGTGCATCATTCTGACGGAGCACAGATCGTGCCGCATCATGTGTTGCTGCCCGTATTGATCGCGATTGGCGACAGATCTGCGTGGTGGACGATCAATTGGCTATAGTTTCGTCGAGCGCGACCAAATTGCAGGAAATGCACACACGAGCACGGCAGCCGGTTTCACCGCACATGTTCACACTGCGCCTGCGCTCTCCTCGCATGCGCACATCGCCTCCGTGGTCGAACCAACCTGTTCAGGGAATCCACTGTGACAACTGTCGTGCACAAGCCAGCTGACCCTGTCCTCACACGCGACGCGACCCTGCTCCTGATCGACGCCTACTGGCGCGCGGCAAACTTCCTCTCCGTTGGCCAGATCTATCTGCGTGCCAATCCCCTGGTACGTGAGCCACTGACGCTGGCGCATGTGAAACCTCGGCTGCTGGGACACTGGGGTACGACGCCGGGGCTGAATTTCATCTACGCGCACATGAATCGTGTCATCCGTGAGCAGGACACCAACGCGATGTTCATCGCCGGGCCCGGGCATGGTGGACCGGGCGTGGTGGCAAATACGTATCTCGAAGGAACGTACTCCGAGGTGTATCCGGCGGTGTCGCGTGACCTGGACGGATTGACCGCGCTGTGCACACAGTTTTCATATCCGGGGGGTATCCCGAGCCACGTGGCACCGGAAACGCCTGGATCAATTCACGAGGGCGGCGAACTCGGGTACGCCTTGCTGCATGCTTTCGGCGCGGCCTTCGACAACCCGGATCTGCTCGTCTGCTGTGTGATTGGCGATGGCGAGGCGGAAACCGGCGCGCTTGCCGCGAGCTGGCATTCCAACAAGTTTCTGGACGCAGCGCGCGATGGCGCCGTGCTGCCGATTCTGCATTTGAACGGCTACAAGATCGCCGGTCCGACGGTACTCGCCCGGATCCCGGAGTCGGAGCTGACATCGCTCATGCACGGCTACGGCTACGAACCGCATTACGTGAGCGGAGATGATCCGGCACAGATGCATGTGCTCATGGCCGAGGTGATGGACACGGTCATGTGTCGAATCCGGGCGATCCAACACGACGCGCGAGAGTTGGGCAATCAGGCCCGGCCGCAATGGCCTATGATCGTTCTCCGCTCACCGAAGGGCTGGACCGGGCCAGCGACGGTGGATGGCAAGCAAACGGAAGGATCGTGGCGCTCGCACCAGGTTCCGCTGTCTGGACTGGCCGATGATCCGGAGCATCTGGCACTTCTCGAAGAGTGGCTGCACAGCTATCGACCCGAGGAGCTCTTCTCGGCGGACGGCGCGTTGCGTCCGGAACTGGCGGCGCTGGCACCAGTCGGAGCGCGGCGCATGGGCGCGAATCCGCACGCCAATGGCGGCCTTCTTCTTCGCGATCTGGAGATGCCAGACTTTCGGGCGTACGCGGTGTCCGTGCTTGCGCCTGGTGCGGTCCTCGACGAGGCGACACGCGTCATGGGTCGATTCCTGCGCGATGTGATCCGC
>JANMHB010000199.1:0-2740 GCA_031374935.1 Gemmatimonadaceae bacterium
TTCGCAGAACCGCGGCAAGACCTGGTTCCGTCAGCGACTGCTCAATGCGCAGATCTATCACGTCACGGTCGACAACGAGATCCCGTACAACGTCCTCGGCAACAAGCAGGACGAGCCGTCGTACCGCGGGCCGTCGAACAGTCGCGTGCAGGGCTTTGGTGGTGACGGCGGCATCTCACGCGGCATGTGGCATTCGGTGGGTGGTGGCGAAAGCGGGTGGGCCACGCCCGATCCCACCAACTCGAAGCTGATCTGGTCCACCGCGTCGGGCTCCGGTATGGTCGGCGGCATCGTGGTGCGTTTCGAGGAGGATCGTCGGCAGTTCCGCAACGTCGAAGTCTGGCCGCAGCAATCGAACGGTCCGGCCAGTGGAGTGAAGTACCGCTTCGTGTGGGATGCGCCGCTGCTGATCTCGCCGCATGATCACAACACGCTGTACACCGGCAGTCAGCACGTGCACCGCACGCAGGACGGTGGGCAGAGCTGGCACGTGATCTCGCCCGATCTGACGCTGAACGACCGGAGCCGCATGGGGAGCTCCGGTGGTCTGACGCCGGACAACATCGGTGTCGAGTACGCCGGTGTGGTGTATGGGCTGGCCGAATCGCCGCTGGCAAAGGGGACCATCTGGGCGGGGACGAATGACGGGCAGGTGCAGCTCACGCGCGACAACGGCGCCACCTGGACCAATCTCACGAAGAACATCCTCGGGCTGCCGGCGTGGGGCTCGGTGCGCAGCATCGTCGCGTCGAAGTACGACGCCGCCGCGGCGTATCTGACGGTGGACTTCCACCAGATGAACAATCGCGACCCGTTCATCTATCGTACCACCGACTACGGGCGCACCTGGAAGCTGATCGTCAATGGTATTCCCAAGAGCATGCTCAGTTATGCGCGCATCATCATCGAAGATCCGGTGCGTCGTGGGTTGCTGTATGCCGGCACCGAGAATGCAATCTACGTCTCCTTCGATGCCGGTGAACTCTGGCAGCCGTTGCAGAACGATCTGCCCGCCGCCCCGGTGTCGGGCATTGTGGTGCAGGAGCACTTCAGTGACCTGGTGATTTCCACCTATGGTCGCGGCTTCTGGATCATGGACGACATCACGCCGCTGCGGAACGTGACGCCCGCGGTGCTGGCGTCGGAGGCGCATCTGTTCCCGTTGCGCAATGCGTATCGCTTCCGGCCGATCACGGCGCCGTCGACGACGTATGACGATCCAACCACCGGTGAGAACCCGAAGTACGGTGCGTCGATCAACTACTACCTCAAGGCACCCGTCGCCGGTGGCGTGAAGGTCACCATCCTGGATGAGAAGGGCGGGGTGGTGCGGTCATTCAACGGCACGAACACGGCAGGCGTGAACCGGCAGTACTGGGACCTGCGCTATGAACCGTCGATGGAAGTGCGGCTGCTGACGAGTCCACTGTACGCCGATCACATCATTCCGGGGCCTACGGGTCGTGTGGCACCGGGCACCAATCGCCTGAGCGTGCTGGCGCCACCGGGCAAGTACACCGTGCGGATCAAGGCTGGGAGCATCGAGCAGTCGCAGCCGTTGGTGGTGCTCAAGGATCCGAACTCTGGTGGGACTGACGCAGAGATCGCGGAGCAGACGCGCATGGCGCTGTCGATCTACAAGGATCTGAACGAGGCGGCCGATGCCGTGCATCGCGTCGAGTCGGCTCGGGTGCAGATCGAGGGGATCATTCGTGCGGTGAACGATTCCACGGTGAAGCGTGCCGCACAGGCTCTTGGTGCGCAGCTCGTCGATCTCGAGATGAACCTGGTGGATTTGCGCCAGACCGGTACCGGGCAGGACGGCGTGCGCTTCGGCTCCAAGTTGATCGCGAAGCTGGGATATCTGGCGCAGGGGTTGTCGACCAGCGATTACAAGCCGACCACGCAGCATGGGGAAGTGCAGGGAATCCTGAACACCGAGCTGAAGGCGAGTCTGACGGCGCTGGATGGTCTGTTCAACAAGGAGTTGGCGGCGTTCAATGAGCTCCTCAAGCAGCGCGGCGTGGCGAATGTGTCGGTGAGGCCGCGGGGGCCAGTGTTCTGACGAGGTTGCAGAAGAACTCTCGACGTGTGCCGGGTCGGGAACGAATCCTGACGGGCCCGCGTGCGTCCGCCGCACGCGGGTTGGCGCCACGCGATCATCCGTCACGGCCTGCCGCCGTCTCCTTCAACCAGCGTAGCAGTACGAGCAGCCCTTCTCCTGCGCGTGTGCCACTGCGAACACGCCTGACGGCACAACCTTCACGCCGGGCAGCAGGTTGGCCATGAACTCCGACTTGGCCTGCTCCGGTGTTACGCCGACTTGCGCACCAGCCATTCCGGCGACGACGCCCAGCGCCACGCCGCACGCGACCATGTATACGCCGCGCGCCTGAAGTTTGTCGATCGCGGAATCGGCAAACATCAGGTCGCCGGTCTGGCTCCTGAAGAAGATGTTGCGCTTCGCCGCCACCTTCGTTTGCGGGTCGATCACATTCACCATCGCGCCAATCGGGTACTTGGCCCAGATGCTGTCGTTGAGAGCCATCACGGCACTGAAATGCCGGGCTCCGATCACGGCCGAGAAATCCGACTCCTTCTCGCCGTATGCGGCGGCGGCGCTGCTGAGCCAGTTCATCACATAGACGAGCACCCAGCCGCCGGCCGCACTCGTCGCGTCGAAGTACATCTTGTGCTTGCCGGACAGCGGTCCGAGCCAGGGGTCGGGCGAGGACGACGC
>JANMHB010000076.1:0-27433 GCA_031374935.1 Gemmatimonadaceae bacterium
GCAGTTGCTGCATGGGGTCGACCCAGCCCACCTGCGCCAGGAAGGACGCGCTGCGGTTGACCACGACGTCCACCGCAACGCCAATGAGCAGTTCGGGCAGCACGTCGAAGAACTTGTTGGCCACGCTGTAGAAGGTGGCCAGCCAGACGTCGCGCCGGTGCTTGCGGGCGTAGCCGAACAGACGGCGCAAAGGGTGCATGGTTTGGCGTGGCGCAGTGGTATCAGCTCCAAGGGCCCCGGCATGCGGCGCCCCGGCATCCTGGTGCGGCAACACGCCGGGCGCGACACCCGCGGCCCGAGCGTAGCCGATTCAGGCTCGGAGGCTGAAGCGCAACGGCGCCGCTTTGGCCGCTTGGCCCCCCCGGCACCGGACTGCCGGCATGGGTCGAAACCCTATAGGCAAGCCTGAAAGCGCTTTCAATAATGTGCGCGGCCGCCCGGGGGTGTAGCGTCGAGCCGGCGCTGTCGGGGACGCTGCAACCCCGCCGCGGCCCGGCCCACCCCACCGCAAGGAGAGACGATGACGCTTGCCCACCGACCCGCGCGCCTGGCGCGCGACACCATGGCCGTCGTGCTGGCCGGTGGCCGTGGCAGCCGGCTGATGGAGCTGACCGACCGCCGCGCCAAGCCCGGCGTCTACTTCGGCGGCAAGACGCGCATCATCGATTTCGCGCTCAGCAATGCGCTGAACTCCGGCATCCGCCGCATCGGCGTGGCCACGCAGTACAAAGCGCACAGCCTGATCCAGCACCTGACGCGCGGCTGGACCTTTCTGCGTGCCGAGCGCAACGAGAGCTTCGACATCCTGCCGGCGAGCCAGCGCGTGTCGGAAGACTCCTGGTACAGCGGCACCGCCGATGCCGTGTTCCAGAACATCGACATCGTGGAAAGCCACGCGCCGAGGTACATCGTGGTGCTGGCCGGCGACCACATCTACAAGATGGACTACGAGGTCATGTTGCAGCAGCACGTGGACTCGGGCGCCGACGTCACGCTGGGTTGCCTGGAAGTGCCGCGCATGGAAGCCACGGGCTTTGGCGTGATGCATGTCGATGACACCGATCGCATCGTCACCTTCCTCGAGAAGCCAGCCGATCCACCTGGCATTCCCGGCAATCCGGACATGGCACTGGCAAGCATGGGCATCTACGTCTTCAAGACGGAGTTCCTGTTCGAGTTGCTGCGTCGTGATGCGGCCGATCCCGAATCGAGCCGCGATTTCGGCAAGGACATCATTCCCTTCGTGGTTGCGAACGGCAAGGCGGTGGCGCATCGCTTCAGCACGTCGTGCGTGAAGTCGGAGACGGAGAGCGAGGCCTACTGGCGTGACGCCGGCACGGTGGATTCGTACTGGGAGGCCAACATCGACCTGACGTCCGTCGTGCCGTCGCTCGATCTGTACGAGCACAACTGGCCGATCTGGACCTACAGCGAGCTGACCGCGCCGGCCAAGTTCGTGCACAATGAAGATGGGCGCCGCGGCCTGGCACTGAATTCGCTCGTCTCCGGTGGGTGCATCGTGTCGGGCGCGCGGATTCACAAGTCACTGCTCTTCACGGGCGTGAAGATTCACAGCTATGCCTATCTCGATGGAGCGGTGGTGCAGCCGTATGTCGACATCGGCCGGTCGGCGCGACTGAGCAACGTCGTCATCGATCGCGGCGTGGTGATTCCGCCGGGGTTGGTGGTGGGTGAAGATGCGGCGCTCGACGCGAAGAGGTTCCGGCGAAGCGAGAAGGGGATCTGCCTGATCACGCAGCCGATGATCGACAGATTGTTCGCGTAGGGCGGGGGGGCGCGGGCGTGATACCGGCTGCCTTTCAGTGTAGATTTCCCACATGACAAAACGGCAGATCCCCGCCGCGACGGCGACCGCCTTCCCCGTCAGGGTATTCCCGTTGGGCCGCGAACCGGGCGACGATCTGTCGCTGGCGTCTACGGCCGAAGAGCGCATTGCGATGGTCGCCATCCTGAGCGCCCGGATGTGGGAGCTGACTGGCCAGAGTCACGCGGCGTACACCCGATCATCCATTCCGGTACGCGTGGTGCCCCGGTTGTGAACGACGACTGGTTTGCGATGCTGTGCGCATTGCTCGATGCCGATGCACGCTTCGTCGTGGTCGGTGCGCATGCGCTTGCGGTGCACGGCGTGCCTCGTGGTACGCAGGATATCGACATTCTGGTGGACCCGACGCCCGAGAATGCCCAGCGTGTGTGGCGCGCGATGGCGGCGTTCGGCGCACCGATGACGGCGCTTGGTATTTCCCGTGAAGACCTGGTCAATCCGGACATGGTCGTCCAGTTCGGCCTCCCGCCCAATCGCATCGACTTTCTGACATCGATCAGCGGCGTTGCGGACTTTCAGGCGGTCTGGGCAGGACGCGTGATGCACGAGCTGCGAGGACGGTCGATACCGTTCATCGGCCGCGCAGAACTCCTCGCCAACAAGCGGGCCTCGGGTCGGCGAAAGGATCTTGCTGACGTCGAGGCGCTTGGCGAAGACCCCGACGCCTGATCGGAAATCAGCGCGCAGTCTCGGGAGCCTCTGCCGGGTCGCTCGCCGACGGCTCACCCATCCCCACGCTGTTCGCCCCAAACGCCCGCCCCACCGCCCGCATCTCCGCCTCGGCGTCCTGCAGCATCGGCGCCATCTTCGGCTGCATCAACCGCTGCAGAAATCCACTGTTCAGGACTTGTCGCAACGCCGACGCCACACCGAGTGACCCCGGCACGAACACCGTCCGAGCGCGCGTCTCGCACGCACGCACGAAGGCAGCGGTGCAAGTCGCCAGCGGCGTGACCACACCAAACGGCCCCGGAAGCTGCGCCAGCGTGCGGCGAAAGCTCGACAGATCCTGCTGCACGTCGCGCACCATATCGGTATCCACCCACGACATGTGTGCACTGCCCACGTCCACACCATGCACCAGCATCTCGATGCGCAATACCTTCGCGAGCTGCTCCACTGCGGCCTTGGATGCCGCATACGCCGACATGCCCGGCAGCGCCGTGAACGCGGCTGCCGACGACACGATCAGCACATAGCCCTTGGCTGAGATGATGTGCGGCAGCGCCGCCTTGATCGTCCGCATGGTGCCGATCACGTTGACGTCGATCACCCGCGCCATCGCCTCGATGTCGACCATCGCGACCGTGCCCATGTTGGCGATGCCGGCGTTGGTGATAACGATGTCCAGACGGCCAAAGTGTTTCACGGCGGCGGCGACCGCCGTGTCGAGCGCCACCTGATCCGTCACATCGGCGGAATACCAGGCCGCCGCGGGACCAAGCTCACCCGACAATTGTGCCAATCGCTCGCCCTCGAGCCCGACCAGCGCCACGCGCGCACCCTTGGCAACCAGTCGACGCGCCACCGCTTCGCCGATACCACGCGCCGGACCGGTAATCAGAACCACCTTGTCACGCATCAGACGCTCCCCAGCGTAGAAGACGACGGACGTCACGACTCACACACCGGTGCCGACAGCGTCGCGCGCCGCTCATGCGCCGATCACGATGTCGCACTCCGGCAACGACTCGAGGAAGCCGGATCCGAACGCGCTCGACGGTGTGTGGTACCCTGCCGACGGCGCACCGGTGAGCACTCGGTGCGCACTCTCCACCGCCGATATTGCCGTCAGCCGATATCCCTCCGGCGTGACCGCCGTCCCTTCCACCCTGCGGCCATCCGCGTGCGTCACCCGTCCCCACACCTGCATCCGTGCCGTCGCCCGCACGGCGGCGCTCGGCCCATCCACCCGTGCGTCGATCTGCGATTCGACGAACCGTCGTACGAACGGAATGCCAAGCAGCGGGCTCACCAGCCGCATCATCCCCATCGATCGCACCGCGTTCTGCGGCATGGCGAGATAGGTGTGAATGTTCGGAATCTTCGTCGACCAGTGCGCCGTCGACACGTCGCCCCACGGGATCGTGACCGCAAATCGCGGCTTGTCCCGGAACGGAATCCGCTGCGTCTTCCAGCCGGCGGGTACACGGGTGATGCGACCATCCTTCCGGATCGCGCCGCCGTCGCCTGAGCCCAGCACCATCGTCTTGAGCGTGCCACGACTGAATCCACCGCCGCCGGCGAACGCCAGTTCGAGCATCTCGGCATCTGGCAGTCGTTCCGACAGGCGCGCGGCCAGGCAATCGGTCGGCACCACGTCGAACCCCACGCCTGGCATCACGACGATCCCAGCCGCCGTCGCCGCCGCATGCTGCGCGCGGCACGCCTCGAACACCGCGATTTCACCGGTGATGTCCAGGTAGTGCACCCTGGCTGCCAGACAGGCGCGCAGCATCGGCGCGCTGGTACGAAAGAATGGCCCGGCCGCATGCAGGACCACCTGCACACCGGTCAGCGCGCGCTGCACCGCGGCGGTGTCGTCGAGGGCTGCGACGCGCGCCTCGAGACCGTGAGCCGTGACGAACGGTGCCAGCGTTTCTGCGCGCCAACCCGCGACGATCGGACGAATCCCTCGACGCAGGCACTCGTCGACGATCAGTTGGCCCGTGTAGCCGTTGGCACCGTAAATGAGCAGCACGTGCAGTTCTCCGGTGGTAGGCGCCGCGCAACGCGCGGCTACGGCAGCTCCGCGCTGCGGACAAACTACCGCGCGGCCCGGTCAGAGTCCCATGAACGTCGCAAACTGCGCCAACTCCGCATCGAGCGCATTCCGGAACGCAGGATCGGTTGGCGCCGCCCCGGCCACAAAGCCGAGCTCCGGCAGCAGCAAACCGTCACGCACCGACAGGTTCGCCCATCCAATCACCTGATCCCGCCACGCCAGCGGCAGCGAGTAGTAGCCGCGGATGCGCTTGGGCGCCGGCGTGTACGCCTCAAAACGATAGGGCCACCCGTTGAACAGTTCAAAGCGGGCCCGGTCCCAGACGAAGGGATCGAAGGGCGCCAGCAGGCGAACGACATCGCGGGGTATCAAGTCGCGCACCGGCATCGTTTCGCCATCGGGCCAGAACCAGTCGAGACCATCCACCTTCGCGTGCGGCAAGCGGGCCTTCGCTCGAGCGACGGCGGCCGACCGCGCACTCGTCCACTGCGGCGTACCGTGGCGCAGGCGTTGCACCAGCCCGCTCAACATCGCGCCAGTCAGCGGCGCATACTTGGCCACGATCATATCGACGAGCGCATCCATCGCCGCCACCGTGTCGGCCGGGGCCGGGGTCTGCGTCCGCGCCGCATACAGCCGTGTACCGCCTTCCCGACGCGCCACGCGCACGAGCCCACGGTAGTGCATGGCATCGAGCACCTGCGTGGTGACGTTCGACTGTCCACCAAACCAGTTGAGTGCCTTGCCGTGGGCAAACTCGGCGTCCACGTCGTGTGGGTGCACCACACCACACGCCTTCACGAACGCGAGGATCTTCTCCGCCCGCTTCCGTTCGGCAGCAGACCACATGGTGCGCGGCGTGCGCGGATGCAGCAGCGCATGCAGCTCGCGGGTGACGAATCCGTAGTTCACGAAGAAATCCTCTTCGATACCGAGTCGGGCATACCGCCGTTCGAGGTCACCGACCCGGTATCCTGTCACGCGATGGCGCAGCGTGAGATCCTGCGCGCGAGCGGGCGCCCGGATCGGGTCGGCCTGCACGAACCCCAACCGGGCAATGGCGCGGCCGAGGGTCGTTGGCGCAGGGAACTGTCGCCGCAGTGCGAATTGCCGGAGCCGATCGATGTCGAGGGGCATGGTCCGCGGAAGCTCTGGGGCGCGGAGCACGCAAGCAAGCCTCGAGCCGCTGCCCGTGTCGCGGAACCAACCCGGCTGCAGGATCGGTACTATTCTTCACACACTCGTGACCGGCACCTCCGGTGCGACACGCCCCCCGACCCCTCAGGTCACGCATGCGCTTCCCATCACTGGCATCCGCCGTCGCAGTCACGGGCCTCGGCTGTGGATTCGAGCGACTGCTCGGCGATGACCGGAACAACCGTCCACTGGACGTCAACGACCTGCCGACGGCCCGCGTGAACATCGGGTTCGCGTTCTGAGTGACCAGGGTAGAGGGTATGAGGGTATGAGTGACGTCGCCATGACCAGCAGCAGCCCAATCGCATGCACCACCCGCAGCGCCGCCTGGTTCGCCGCTGCGCTGCTGACGGTGGCGGTGGCACCGCTGCCAGCCCGCGCACAGCTGCGACCGGTGCGCCCGGTGCGCCCGGGTACGCTGCAGCCGGCGGCACAACAGCCAGCGAAACCGCTCACCGTCGCTCGCATCCGGGGCACCGTCTTCGACAGCATCACGATGCGCCCGATCGGCGCGGCGACGATCCGGATGGTCCGCGCCGAGAACCCGGCCATCGGGCGCACGGCGACGTCAGACCTGCTCGGCCGTTTTGCCTTCGACTCGGTCGAGAACGGCAGCTGGCTGGCGACCTTCCTGCACCCGCTGCTCGACTCGCTCCGGGTCGAGCCAGGCATTCTTCGGATCGATGTCACCGAGCCGGGTGAGATCGAGTTGCCGCTGGCGACAGCGTCGCCGCGCAGCATGATGGCCAGCACCTGCCGCGCGGCGCTGCCGGCCGACGTCGGGTTGGTGGTCGGAGAAATCCGCCGCGCGAGTGATGACGCACCGCTGCTCGGCGGCACGGTGCTGGTCGAATGGCCAGAGTGGGTGCTGCAGAAGGGCCGGATGGCAACCGAGATGCGTCGGCTCACCGCGCGCGCCGATTCCAACGGTCGGTACGCGATGTGTGGCGTCCCATCGGGCAGCTCGATGCGCGGCTACGCCTGGAGTGGAGCCGATACGACCGGCGTCGTTGAAGTCGCCATCCCCGCGGCGGGGTACGCCGTGCAGGATTTTTCGGTCGGCACCGTCGAGCGCGTGGTGGTGAAGAATGACTCGGTGGTCAGTGCAACACCAACGTCCACCATCCGTCGCGGACGAGCGACCGTGCGCGGGTTTGTCCGCACGCTCGACGGTCGGCCGCTGGTGAACGCCGTCGTGCGCGTGCTGGGCAGCGGCTCGCAGGTGCGCACCACCGCCACCGGTGCCTTCACCATTGCCGATGCCGGCTCCGGCACACAGAGCATCGAGGCGCGCGCGATCGGCTACTCGCCGTACCGGCTGCCGATCAGCCTGCGGGAAAGCGAGCCGACGTCGATCGTCCTGCGCCTGGCGGTACAGCGGGTGCAACTCGACACCGTGCGAGTCGTGGCCGGCAAGCAACTGGCGCCGGAAGTGCGCGCCATCGAACGGCGCATGAACTCAGGCGTCGGCACGATCATGGACGCGGCGACCATTCGCGAACGTTCCACGCTGTTCGTCACCGACGCGGTGCGCGGCATGGCCGGCGTGACGGTCACCCGAGCCGCCAATGGCAACGGGCAGGAGATCCTGATGCGACGCGTGGCAAGTGCGGATGGCTCGTACTGCGTGGCCAACATCGTCGTTGATGGCCAGCGGATGGCGCCGTCGGCCAGCGCCAATGCCGGGATCGACGACTACGTGAATCTCGCCGACATCGCCGCGATGGAAGTGTATCCGCGTCCCAACCTGGTGCCGCCGGAGTTCCTCACCATCGACAACCAGTGTGGCGTGGTGGTGGTCTGGACGCGGCGCGGCACCGGTGGCGTGATGCCGAAGCGGCAGAAGCCGAACGCACCGTAGGCAGCGCGTTCGGCGACACGCAGGTTCACCGCGCGACGCTACCTGCGCTTCAACCGCGCCAGCTCCGCCTCCGAGACGATGAACCCGAAGCCCGGCCACCCGCCCGACGCCACCGCGCGCTCGAACGCCGCCCGAGCCTTCGCGGTATCGCCACGGACCATGTACCAGTTTCCCAGTCCGTAGTTCAGTGTCGCAACCTGGACATCGGTGGTGTCACCGGGCCCGATGAGTGTCTCCGGCGTCAGCTCCCCGCGATACAGCCGCAGTCGAGTGACGTAAGCGTAGCCCGGTGGCGCCGGGAGTGAATCGGGACGGCGCGCCAGCATCGCCATCGCGTCCGCCGAACGGCCCGCACGTGAGAGCGACATCCACAACCAGTCGGTACTCCCCGCCCGTTCGCCACCATCCGGCGCTTGAGGCTGTGCGCGTGCGAACATGTCGGACGCACCAGCGAAATCGTGTTCGATGAACTTCAGCACACCGAAGTGGAACAGGATGCCGTAGTTCGTGCTGTCGAGTGCGAAGCCACGGCTGAGATCAGCGCGTGCCTTGGCGAACTCGCGCACCGAGATGTAGCGGTGCCCTCGCCAGCGCAGCAGCATCACATCGTTCGGCGCGACGACCAGCCCGCGGGTCAGCGTCGCAATCGCCTCGCGGAACTGTCGCGCCCCCGATTGCGACACCGCCAGCGCGATGAACTTCTGCACGTTGCGCGGATCAGCGTCGAGGGCTGCCTGCGCCCGTGCAATCGGCCCCGTATCGGCCTGCGCGCGAAACTCGGCGCGCGATGGGGCGCGATACTGGACCGATTGTGCGGCGAGCGGCGCCGCAATGAGCAACGGTGTCCACGACAGCAGCAACGCGCCCGAGCGCTGCATGCGCCGTGATTGCCATGGGCGACGAACACCGGTGATCGTCATGACGCACACTCCCGACGGTGAAAAGAGGCCTGCGGCGGGCCCGCGGGCCGGCCAGACGACGGAACGTATGCGACGGGCCACGGCAGGGCAGCCGGTCAGGCCGATGCAGGGCTCCGGCAGGTTGGCTTGACCTTGCGACACTGTCCGTGTACGGTTGACTCGCGCACCAGACTCCCGTCGTGGCCTGCGCGACATGTCCTCCGACACCTCTGGTGCGCCGATGATTTCCCTCGCTCTGCGATATCCGATGCCCGCCGTCCCGGTCACACCGGCGATGACGGTCGTCGTGTCGCACCGGACCATCGACGCAGCGCGTATCGGGTAGCAGCCGCGAGCATCTCGCCGCTCCTCGTCCTTCCGACGCCCCGCCTGCTTCGATTCGCAGATGGGGCGTTTTTCATTCCGGCACGACGAGAGTCCGCATGACCGATAGCACACGCAGTACCGCACCAGCGGCGTCCACGCTCAGCCGCATCACGGGCGATGTACGCGACGCGCTGCGAGGCACACAGCACGACTACACCACCGGCCCCATCGGACAGGCGATCTTCCTGCTGGCGATCCCGATGGTCCTCGAGATGGTCATGGAGAGCCTGTTCGCGCTCTCCGACGTGTTCTTCGTCGCCCGCCTGGGCGCCGCCGCCGTCGCCACGGTGGGGCTGACGGAGTCGATGATGATCGTGGTCTACACCCTCGCGATGGGGTTGTCGATCTCGGGGACGGCGGTGGTCGCACGGCGCATCGGGGAGAAGGATGCCGACGGTGCGGGTCGCGCCGCCGTGCAGGCGATTCTCCTCGGCGGCCTGCTCGCCACGGCGATTGCCATCACCGGCGCACTGCTCGCGCCAACGCTGCTGCGATTCATGGGCGCCGGCGACGATGTCCTCGCCACCGGCACCATGTTCACACGCGTGATGCTTGGCGGCAGTGTGACGGCGTTCCTGCTGTTCGTGGTCAATGCCACCTTCCGTGGTGCGGGCGACGCCGCCGTCTCGATGCGCGTGATGTGGCTGGCGAATGCGATCAACATCGCGCTCGGGCCGATGCTGATCTTCGGCCTGGGTCCGTTTCCGGAGCTGGGTGTCACCGGTGCGGCCATCGCCACCACAATCGGGCGAGGCACCGGTCTCGTGTACGCGATCTTCCGCCTGGTGCGCGGCAGCGGCAACCTGCGTGTGCGGCGGTCGCACCTGGTGCTCGAACCACAGACGATGCTGCACATGCTGCGCTTGTCCGTGAACGGTACGTTCCAGGTGCTGGTGGGCAGCCTGAGCTGGATCGTGCTGGTGCGCTTCATGGCGGTCTTCGGCAGCGCGGCGATGGCCGGCTACACCATCGCGGTGCGCATGGTGATGTTCGCCATGCTGCCGGCGTGGGGACTTGGCAACGCAGCCGCCACGATGGTCGGACAGGCACTCGGTGCGAAGGATCCCGATCGCGCCGAAAGGGCGGTGTGGACGGCGGCGCGCTACAACGTGGCATTCCTCGGGTTGATGGGGCTGATTTTCGGCGTCTTCGCACCGGCCATCGTGCGCGGGTTCACCAGCGATCCGGGTGTGACGTCCGTGGCCGTCGACGGCCTGCGGCTGATGGCGGTCGGCTTTCCGCTGTTCGCGTTCGGCATGGTGCTCACACAGTCGTTCAACGGTGCGGGCGACACCGCCACACCCACACGCATCAACATCGGCGTGTTCTGGGTCTTCGAGATTCCGCTGGCGTGGGCGCTGGCACAGTACTCGCCACTCGGCTTTCACGCGATCTTCGTGTCGATCACCGCCGCCTATTCGGCGCTGGCGGCCGTGAGTTTCGTGATGTTCCGGCGCGGCGGCTGGCGGATGCGGAAAGTGTAAGGCTGGGCGTCCTGCTGACAGCGGCTGGCGGAGGGCCGAGCACCTGTGTGCGACGATCGCCGCCGGCCGGCTGTTGTCAGTCAGCGGACGAAGTGCTGCCGTCTGTCCACCACAATCATCCGTTCATCCCCATTTTCCCCCGGCGAACACGGGGCAGTGTAGCATTCGCATATGGCGACACCGGGCAACACCGCAGACCAGCAGCGCTCCGTGCTCCGCGGCCACTGGACTCGGCTGTGGGCACTGGCGCTGCTCTGGTGGACCCTCGAGGGCATCGCCACCGCCACGACGTACCGCGGCATGACCGGCGTCGGCTGGCAGAAGATCTTCCTGCTCACCGGCCTCGGCGTCGTGCAGTGGGTCCCGCTCACGATCCTCGCGCTCTGGATGGCCGAGCGTGCGCCGGTCGATCGCCAGAACTGGCGCTGGTCGATGCCGCTGACGATGCTCGTCGCGGCGGCACTGGTCTTCGTCAAGGCGATTATCGTCGTCGCCTTCAATGCGTACGTCGGGTGGTACACCACCCTGCCACCGTTCGGCGAGATCCTGCTCGCCAGCGTCGCCAACAACCTTTTCCTCTTCTGGCTTGTCGTGGGCGTGGGTCATGCCATTGTGAATGCGCGCCGCGTGCAAGAGCGCGACGAGCAGCTGGCCCGCGCCGAACTACAGCATCTCAAGACGCAGCTCCACCCGCACTTCCTGTTCAACGCGCTGAACACGGTCAGCTCGCTCATCCGCACGGACCCTGAAACGGCGACGCAGATGATCGCGCAGCTGAGCACACTCCTGCGCCATGCCCTGCAGCGCGCCAGTACGCAGGAAGTGACACTCAAGGAGGAGCTGACGATTCTTGCCGCGTATGTCAAAATCGAGCAACTGCGCTTCGAGGATCGACTGGCGGTGGTGTGGAACGTGGCGCCCGATGCGATGGGCGCGCAGGTGCCGCATCTGCTGTTGCAGCCGCTGGTCGAAAATGCGATTCGCCACGGTATCGGCCCCCGCAGCGCACCGGGTACGGTCGAGATTGCGGCGTACCGACAGAACGGTACGCTACATCTCTCGGTCGCTGATGATGGCGTGGCGCGCGCGGCACCACCGGCGCAGTCCGGCGGTGTCGGGCTGACGAACACCCGCGATCGCCTGCGCCAGCTCTACGGTGCAGCGCACACGCTCACCGTAGACGCACTCGCGCCGCATGGCTTCCGCGTCGATATCGCCTTCCCTTATCACGAGACAGCGATCGTATGACCGTCGCCGACATCGCCCGACCCGCTGCCCCCGTGTCCACGCAGCGCATCACCGTCCTGATCGTCGACGACGAGCCACCGGCACGGCGCGGTCTGCGTGCCCTGCTCGAGGAGCAGGCCGACATCGACATCGTTGGTGAGGCACGGAACGGCACCGAGGCCATCGCGGCGATCCAGGCGCTCCGACCGGCCCTGGTGTTTCTCGATGTCCAGATGCCTGAGAGCGACGGCTTCGATGTGGTGCGGACGATTGGTGTGGCGCAAATGCCGGTGGTGGTCTTTGCCACCGCCTTCGACCAGTACGCCCTGCAGGCGTTCGAGGCCAACGCCATCGACTACCTGCTCAAGCCCTACGACCGTGCGCGCTTCGACGACGCCCTCGAGCGCGCCCGGCGGCAGGTCCGGCGACAGACGGTGGATGATCGACTGCTGGCCTTCGTCAACCGGCTCGAGAGTCGACCGCAGTATCTCGCGCGCATTTCGGTGAAGAACGGCACCCGCACGCAGTTCGTGTCGGTGGCCAGCGTGGACTATTTCGAGGCCGAGTCCAACTATGTGCGGCTGCGCGTCGGCGATCACTCGTATCTGATCCGCGACACCCTCACGAACCTGTCAGCACAGCTCGATCCGGCGCATTTCGTCAGGGTACACCGGTCGCTGATCGTCCAGACGTCACGGATCGTGGAAGCCGAATCGCTGTTTGCGGGGGAATACGTGCTGTTCCTCTCCACCGGACGTCGGTTGACCAGCGGTCGGACGTATCGGGCGGCAGTTCAGGCGGCGCTGGGCATCTGAACGCCGTAGCGCACGCCATACACCTTGCGGACTGCGAGTGATGAGCGCTGCGCTGCGCCAGTGGCTCATGTCACAGATCATCGCGCCAGCCTCCTGATCGAACGCGTCACCGGGATGCGCTACGAGCGTTGGCTCGACCGCGAGCTGCTTGCACCACTCGGCATGACCCGCAGCACCTTCGTCTTCGTGTCGCAGCAGGGCCCGGACGCCGATACCAGCATGGCGATGGGATACTTCGATGGCCTCACGCCAAACCCATCGTACGCGGTGCCGGTTCGGCCGGCCACACAGTTCGCCACCACGGCGCAGGACATGGCAACGTTCGATCGCTTCCTGATGAGCAACGGTCTGGTGCAGGGTCGCCGGCTGATCGACAGCACACTCCTGCAGGCAATGGCCGTGCCGACCACCACCGAGGCGGTGCGAGCCGGACTGCCCGGCGGCTACGCATTCGGCCTCACGCGACGCGAGCGGTGGGGCATCACGGGGAAATGCCACGACGGCAATAATGGCACCTTCCGCGCGATTCACTGCCTGTACCCGGAGCACCAGCGTGCGTTCTTCGCGTCGTACAACACCGATCCGGAGGACGCCAACTTCGATGCCATCGATTCGTTGCTGGCGGCATCGCTTGGCGTACCGGCCACCCCGGCAGTGCCTGAGGCGGCACCCGTAATCGACCCCGCCGCGTGGAATGGCTGGTACGTGGTGCGTCCGAATCGTTTTGCGCAATTCGCGTATCTCGATGAAGTGACCGGTGTCACGCGCATCGCCTGGGATGGCCGAGTGCTGCGACTACAGCCATTCCAAGGCGCAACACGACTGCTGTCACCGGTGAGTGGTTCACTGTTTCGACTGCAGGACAGACGCGGCGCGTCACATGTGCTGGCCATCGCGCCCGACGGCGCGCGGATCGTCACCGATGGGCGGCGTACGTATCAGCGAGTCTCACGCAGTCGGATCATCCTCTATCTGGCCAGCGCCATTGGCGGCATGATCGCGCTGCTCTACCTGCTGTTCGTCGGCGGCTTCCGCGTCGTCCGCGCACTCCGTCGCAGCACACTGCCTGCCGAACCGTTGCGCTGGGCGGTGGCGGCGATCTTGCTGCTGACGCTCACGCCGCTCCTTTACCTCAGCCAGCCGGCGCTGGCGATCGGCGACCCAATGATTGCGAACCTCGCGGTGGCGGTAGCGACGGGCGTGTTACCATTGGCGCTGCTACAGGCGCTCCTCCATCGGTGGCGTGCCGGTGTGCAAACCGCGACGGGAATCGCCGATACCTTCGCACTTGCGAGTGCGTTGCAGTGGTGCATCGTGCTTGCGGCGTGGGAGCTGCTGCCACTCATGCTCTGGCGCTGACGCCCCGACTGCGTGCACGCGGTCTGGGGGTGTTTGCCTGCACCTACGGGTGCCGCCACAGTCACGTGCTTGGCAACCATGAAATCAACCGCGTGACGCAAAGCCGCAAAGCCACGAAGGCACAACGCTTTCAGTAGACCTTCACGGTGAATTCGATCGACCGAATGCGCGCCAACCCGTTGCGGCCTTGCGTTTCTGCGCCTTGGCGTTCAGCCGATGCCGATCGATGTTGGGCACGACGCCTCGAGTCGCTCGACGCAGCCTGGATCACACCCACGGCCGCCAGCCGATCACGTCGTGCCGTGCGAGATAGCTCGCCGTCAGGAGGTGCAGGCAGGTCGCACACCGCGCCAGCCACAGTGACGCGCGCTGGCGGCCGTTGACGATCGGAGTTCCGCCCCGGAACATCAGCGCCAGCCCCGCCACTGCGCAGACGGCAAACACAATCGGCGTCGCGAACACCAGCAAGCTGATTGCCGAGACTGTGCCCATTGCGTGCACATCCTGGAAGCCGAGCGTGAGCCCGACGAGGTAGAGCATCCCACAGCCCGTTGCCACGATTGAGATGCGCCAGAGTACGGCGCCAGCTGCTGCACCGGGTTTCGTTGCATCGACGCCGCGTCCTACACGCCGCACCACCCAACGCAGTGAGCCCCAGACCGCCGCCAGCACGCTGACGATCAGTGCCATCACCCAGAGCGCGGTGGCCGCAAGCGTGGTCAGCGCCGTTGCAGTGCCGATTCTTTCGAAACTCGTGCCGCCACCTGGACCATCCATCGCATGGGCGCGGCCATCCGCCGCATCACGATGCAGACTCATCGTCGTCACGGCGCCGCGCTCGGTGCGGAAGAGCAGCGAGTCTACCGGCACGTAGCTGGCCGCGGCACCGATGAGTGGAGACAGGCGCACCGTCTGCCCTGATGCACCGAGGTGTTGCAGACCGACGATTCGCTCGAGAAAGGCCACGATCTGTGGCCGCGGTGACACTGGACGATACCACCCCGCGAACTCGCGCGCGATGACTGGCGACAGCGGGAGTGCGCGGACCGCCCGAGGCCTCGGCAGGTCACGCGTCAGATACGCGCGCACCGCTTTCGAGATTTCCCGCATCGCCCCGCCGTGTGCAGCGTTGATCTGCAGCGCATACCCCACGCCCTCGGCTGGGAGATAACTCAGGTCCGAGATGCCGCCTTCGACACCACCGGCATGGCCCGTCCACACCCGGCCATCGTCATCCTCTTGCCGGTACAAGCCCAGCCCGTATCCGACATCCCGGATCCCGGTTCGGGCGCCGATCCAGGTGCTCGCATGTTCCGCGCGATCAAGCGTGCCAGGTGGCAGCAGGGTATCGCCCCCAATGACCCCACGGCCGAGGAGAAAACGCAGCAATGCCGCCATGTCGTGCGCTGATGCGTTGATCGCTCCGGCGGGTCGCGCGAACAGGTGCCAGTAGGGCACCGCGGTCACGCCGTCGGCGCGATAGAGTGTCGTGAGATCAGCTGTCAACGTGTCGGGCAGCAGATAGGTCGCCGTGCGCATCCCGATCCGGTCGAACCACCGCTGCTGCACGATGGTCTCGAATGGCTTCCCTTCGATGCGTTCGGTGATCAGGGCGACGATTCCAGGGCCGGTGTTGCAGTACGCGAAGCGAGTGCCAGGGCGCCACCGAGAGACGCGGGTGGTCGAGTCGAGCGCGAGACCGGCGGCGAGTGAGAGCGGTGTCGGATCGCTGTTGGCGTAGGCCTTGATCGAATTGTCGTCGAAGCCGCTGGTGTGTTCGAGCAGATGCACCAGGCGCAGCGTGTCGGTCTGCTCCCACGGGTTCCTGAACCAGAAGCCGGGCATCCGACGGCTGAGCGGGTCACCCAGCGAGAGTTTCCCCTCATGTTCGAGTGCCAGAGCCGTAAGGCTCACGAAGATCTTTGAAGTCGACCCGATGCGGAACAGTGTCGCTGCGGTGGCGTTACGTGCTGGGCTGAGGCGTGAGCGCCCGAGCCCCCCGGTGTAGATCACGGAGTCGTGCCTGACGATCGCAACGCCCGCCCCCGGCGTATGAGTCGAGTCGAGGATTCGCCGGATGCGCGCTTCCAGGGCTGCGATGGAGCGCGGCGTCAGGCTATCGGCCGACAACGCCACAGCAGCTGCGCTGGCGCTGCCTGCGCCCGCGTCGACCGGAGCGTTGGGGTGCGTCTTGGCGCTCGTCGTTGCGACGGCGAGCGCTGCGGCGGCAAGCGACAGACGGCGGAGCGGCATACGGGTCGGTGTGTTGAACGGAGTGGAATGGCACGTTGAGGCGGGCGCGTGTTGGCAGGCGTATCGATCAATCCGCACGCGGCTCACGATTTCGCGCATGGGCCAGTGTCCGGTCCTTAGGCGCGCGACGTAACGGGTACGCGCCGGCCCCGGTCCCGAGTCGCAGCATGCCCTCATACACGAACGCTTCATCCTTCGTCGAGCGCCGTTCTGCCACCGTCACCGGACAGACAGCACCCGTCAGTCTCGTCCAGCTGGCGCGACCATGTTTGCACCGCGGGATGCGCTTGCCATCGATCTCGACTTCACTCGGATTCCCTTCGACCAGCAGATGACTGCCAGCCGGCAGCAGGATGACGTGGTCGAGCTGCTCACGCTCCCATGAGAGCCCCACCGCGCGCAGCGAGGGCCGAGGTGCCGGCGTGACGACGATCGTGTCACCTGTGTGTGCGCTGACCAGCCGATAGGGCGGTCGGTTGCGTCCATTCGACATGCCGATGGTTCGGCCACGCAGGCTGACATGCGCGGTCACGTCGAGGTACGGATCGTCGCTCGTGATGATCCGGACGCGGCCGCCGACTGCGAGCCTGACGATCGGCGTCACACTGGACGGTATCCTGAGATGCGCCGACGATTCCGGGGATTGCGCGGCAACCTGCAGTGGGCATAGCAGCGTGATCGCAGAGAGATGGTGCCAGAACGTCGGGCGGTAGCTGGTTCGCGGAGGCATGGGTTTCTGGGCGAAAGGTGGGGATAGGCAAGGCACTGTCGGCGGCCGCGATCGGCGCGCTTTCGTTCGCGGTCCCGGACGGTGGCTTCGATGTTACCGGTGGTCTGGTACGGCCAGCCGTGGCGGAAGTTTCATGTTCGCCCTGAAACTGGCGCGACAAACTTACCGTGGGTAACATTGTCGCTGCCGGGTGCCCGTGCACGCCGGACAACCCTTGCCCGGAGCCGCACCCTGATGCCGCAGCCGCTGTTTCCCTCGCCCGCGGCCTCCACACCGCCACGGACTCGGCCCCCGGGCCATGCATTCCGCACGGCCGCCGTGCTCCTGCTGGTACTGGCGTGCCGGCACGCGCCCGCACCCGCACGCACGGCCATCGGCGATGTGCCCGGCGTGCTCGCCCTCCAGCCTTGCCTGCACCGTGACAGCATTCCAGCCGAATGCGGCACGCTGACGGTGCCTGAACGCCGCGGCGTGGCCGGATCACGGATGATCAGCATTCCGGTCATTCGCGTGCGGGCGACGGGAGCCGCCCCGCGTGAGCCGATCTTCTACCTCTCCGGCGGACCTGGTGCATCCAACCTCCGACTCCGTCCGCCGGTCTGGTCACGCCGCGACCATGATTTCGTGCTGGTCGGCTATCGCGGCGTCGATGGCAGCGAACGGCTGGACTGCCCCGAGATGACGGCAGCGATCCGGCACAAGACCGGTGACCTGCTGAACGCCGAGAGTGTGGCGCTGCGGCGTACGGCACTCAACCAGTGCGCCGCCCGATTGCAGAACGACGGCATCGACCTGCGCGGCTTCACCATGGATGACGTGATCGAGGACGTCGAGAATGTGCGCGCAGCGCTGCGCTACGAGCGCCTCAACCTCTACAGCCTGAGTTATGGCACACGCCTGGCACAGATCTACGCCAACGTGCACCCGAACCGCGTGTCGCGCTCGGTGATGGTGGGGGTGAACCCGCCCGGGCGTTTCGTCTGGGAGGCAGACCAACTCGACACCATCCTCGTGCACGAGTTCAGCCGGCTCTGCGCGCAGGACGCCTGGTGCCGCAAACGAACGCCCAATCTGGCCGCAACCATCACGCGCGTCGCACACAACATGCCCAGTCGCTGGGGACCATTCCAGATCGACCGTGGTGTCGTCCTCGCCGCGACGTTCGGCATGCTCTACGATCGCGGCTCGGCGGCCATGGCGCTGGACGCGTTCATCGACGCCGACAACGGCGACGCGAGTGGACTGGCGCTGCTCTCGCGGTTCGCCCGCTCCTCCATCAGCACGGGCGTGGTGTTTGGCGACCTGTTCGCGAAGGGCAGCACCGATTACGACGCGTCGCGAAACTACACCACCGCCTTCGATCCGCCGGGCACAGTCATCGGATCACCGATCTCGTCACTGTTCTGGGCACCGGTCGGCGATTCCGCCGGCTGGCCAGTGGTGCGTGCGACACATGACACGCGGAAGGCCGCGCCATCGGACGTCGAGACGCTGCTCATCGGCGGCAATTTGGATGTGTCCACGCCGACGGTGAATGCCACGCGCGATCTGTTGCCGCTGCTGTCGCGCGGCCATCAGGTGATCTTCCGTGATGCGGGTCACGCCAACCTGATGGAGTTTCAGGGCGACGCGTATGGTTCGCTGGTCGGTGGATTCTTCGCGACCGGGGCCGTCGACACCACCGGCTTTCACTACGCGCCGATGACATTCCGCGTGAAGTGGAAGCTCTCACGCATGGTCAAGCTGTCCCTCCTCGGCGGACTGATTCTGCTCGGCGGACTGGTGTTCGCTGGGTTCAAGCTCGCACCGGGCTGACAGGTGACTCTGCTGCTCCGTCGACGTGAACGGGCCACGCAACCGGCCGACGAGATCCTCGAGCCGACGCCAGCGACGCTCCGCTACGCCGGTTCGTACAACAGGCGCACCGCCCGGCTCAAGGTGCGCACCAGTGGCGCGAAACCGGCCCCCGCCACCGAGAGTTTGCCCTCCGTCAGCCGGCCATCGATGGCCAGTACCGTGTAACCATGCACCATCGCCCACTGCGCCAAGGTGCGTTCCCGGATCTCGCGGTGTGGCAACAGTCCGTCATCCGCCGCGCGTGTCACGGCTGCGATGGCTGGCGCTTCAGCTGCATCCGCTGCCGCCCTGAGCTCCGGATATCCGGCGGAGCGACCGAACTCCGGCGCGAACGCCAGGCGAAGCCGCGCCGGGTCCGACACACCGAATCGGAAGTACGCCACCGCCAGTCGGACCATCGCATCGACCGGCGACATCGCCTTCGCGAGCGCCACCCGCTGGGTGCGACCGAGTTCGAGCAACGCCTCGGTGCTGAGCTCCGCCAGCAACGCCTCGCGATCGGCGAAATGGTTGTAGATCGCCGGATGCGACACCCCAACCTCGCGCGCCAGCGCACGGAGACTGACGCCGGCCGTACCTTCCTTCGAGACCATCACGCGCGCTGCCTCGAGCACTGCATCGCGAAGGTTGCCATGGTGATACGGACGGTGTGCGGGCATCGGCGGAGTGTAACCTGCGGAAACTTTTCCGCCAAGGTGACGCGCCTCCTTCCCCCCGACGTGGTGTCACTCACGGCACGGTTCGGATGCGCTCCGAGTACTCCGCCGCGATGTAGTAGCCGAGGGCGCGTTTGCGCGGGTTCGTCACATTGCGAACGTTGCCCCGCAGATTCGTGCTCGGCAAGGAGAACGGTGATCCGTCACCACTGATCTCGCCGTTGAAGGCGAAGTAGTAGGCGAACGCCGCCGACGAAATGCCGAACTGTCGCAATTGCACGACCTGCCCTGAACGCACCGGAACATCGACGTACGGCTGGTACCGACGCACGGCGCGCCCATTCAGAATCGCATCGTCGGCCACCGCGCGGGCGCGCGTGGCGGTGTCGGGTGACACCTGCCGCGCGCCATCGACCCACTGCTCCCACAGGTAGTAGTTCGCTCTGGCGGGCGGGTCGACGGCGTCGATCGTGGCGCGCACACCATCCGTCTTTGCCGTCTGATTCGGACGCGCCACGAAGTACAGGCTGTCGATCGGCACCGCCGTCTGCACCACTTCGGAGGCTTCGTACTGATCCCCCTCCCACTGGATGCGCAGCGTGTATCGCCGCCCGACTTCGATCGGCAGATCATTCGCGACATACGTTCCCGGCGAGCCGGCAACTTCGGTCAGCGCCACGCTGCGACCTGCGTCGTCAACCACCTGCACCACCGCACCGCGCGCGGCGGGGGCGACGGCGTTGGTGAAGTAGGGTGCGGTAGTGGTGAGGTGGATGCGCTGTGGACTGCGGGTTGGTCCCGCCGGGCTCTCCTGCGCGCGCCGCACCTCGAGACGCGCCTCGACCACCAGCAACGTCGGCCCCTCTGTCACCTTCAGCCCCACCACGCGCTCACAGCCTGTCTGCGTCCCCACCAGCAGCGCCGCACCGGCCAGTAACTGAAACATTCGTTGCATCACCAACTCTCAGAACCGGAAGACATAGTTGAAACTCGGGACGATCCCGAAGATCGATGTTTGCACCGCCTCCGCCACCAGCGGTTTGTCCTTCTCCTGGCGCACGCGCAACGACTGCGCGTTGAAGCGGTTGTAGGCATTCAACACGCCGAACTGCAGTTCGCCGCGGCGCAACAGCCGGGTCAGGCTGAGATCGAGCCGGTGGTACATCGGCAGGCGTGCGCCGTTGCGCGGACCATACTCGGCCACCAGAAAGCCATCCAGCGTGTAGCGTGACTGCGGCAGCGTGGTCGGGAGTCCGCTGGCCAGCAGAAAACTCGAACCGACCGTCCACTTCGGCTTCCAGCGGTACGTTCCGACGACGCTCAGGTTGTGGAGCCGGTCGTAGGGCGACGCGTACCAGTTGCCGTTGTTCACGCCACCGCCGCTGGTCGCCCCGGAATTCCTCGGCACCGGAAACCGCTGTTCAGCGCGCGAGAGTGTGTAGCTCCCCCACCCTGTGAATCGCCCAGTGGTGCGACGGGCGTACAGTTCGAGGCCGTACGACCGACCCGACCCCTGCACCACCGCGGTTTCCAGGCGCGGCACGAGGATGATCTCGGCGCCGTCGATGAAGTCCACCACATCATCAATAGCCTTGAAGAACGACTCGGCGGTGAACTCGTACCCGGCCAGCTGACCGCTGTAGCCGAACGCGTACTGATCGGCCGTCATCGGCCTGATATACGGTCCCGCAGGCTCCCAGAGATCAAGGGGTGTCGGCGAGTTCATTGGACTCACGAGGTGCAGGAACTGCTGTGTGCGCGCGTAGCTGACCTTGAGGCTCGACTGCTCGCCAATCGCGTACCGCGCCGAGGCGCGCGGCTCCCAGCCATCATACGACACGAGCGTCCGGCCGCGGCCGATCCGCGTGCTGTCGATGACCGTGCCCCCTTCGTACCGGTCCAGCGCCGGGTTGTACACCACGGGCGCGTCATTCAGGTAGCGGTATCGCGTCGCCTGACCGATCCGCGTGAGTGCGGCGTAGCGCATGCCGTACCGAATCGCGACCGGACCGGCTTCGAACTCGTGACCGGCGTAGGCGGCCAGCGCCCGTCCGCGTCTCGGCTCCACCCTGAACGGCTGCTGACCGCTGGAGTCCGCCTTTCCGCGCACGGCACCGGGGTCAAATGTCGTGGCCGTCCAGTCTGCACCGAACTCCAGGCGGTGCCTGGCCGTGAGCTGCCAGGTCTCATCTGCCTTCAGCGTCGCGGTGGTGATGCCCGCCTTCCAGCGCGCCGAGTCGATGCCGGGAAACGGGAAGCGGAGGCGGAAGTCATAGTTGCTGCCCGTTGCCGTCACCTTCGAAAACAGGCGATCACCGACGGCCTGATTCCAGCGCAGCGTGGCAGCGCGGTTGCCCCAACTGGTACCGACGCCGAGATTGGGGCGCGAGAACGCATCGCGACCCGCGTATCCCGAGAGCATGAGTGCACCACGCTCACCGAGCCGCACGTTGCCCTTCGCGTTCAGATCGTAGAAGTATGCCGTGTTGTCATTCAGTGTGCTGTCGCTCGAGAGCCGCAGAAAGGCGTCCGCGTACGAGCGACGGCCCGCCACCAGGAACGAGCCACGCTTGCCGAGCAACGGGCCTTCGAAGGTCGCCCGGCTCGAAATCAGACCGATCGATGCGCTGCCCGCATACTCGTTGGCATTGCCTTCGCGCTGACGCACATCGACCACCGACGAGAGACGGCCGCCGAACTTCGCCGGAATCGCCCCTTTGTAGAGCGTCACATTGTCCACCGCGTCGGCATTGAACGTCGAGATGAAACCGAGGATGTGCGATGGATTGTAGATCACCGCTTCATCAAGCAGGATCAGGTTCTGATCCACACCGCCGCCTCGCACGACGAACGCCGTCGAGGCATCGCTGACTGTCGCCACACCCGGCAGCAGCGAGATCGATCGCAGCGGATCCACCTCACCCAGCAGCGGCGGCGCCAGCCGGACGGTGGCCATGTCGAGCCGGACCACGCTCATGTCGGGCAGTTTTGGATCGAGGTCCGCGCGTTCCTCACTCTTGTCCGACTTGACGACCACCGTGGCCAGTGTGGTCTGTTGCGGCTTCATGACGACATCACGAATCGCAGATGCGGACAGTGTGACCGTCGTGTCGAACGGCGTGAAGCCGATCGCGCGCACCCGCAGGCGATGCGCCCCCGGCGGCAGCGTGAGCACGAAGTAGCCCTCTTCGTTGCTTTCGCGGGAGAGGCGAAGCTCACCGACGGTCAGCACCGCATTCCGGATCACTTCGCGCGATGCGGCGCTGCGGACATAGCCGGTCAATCGTACCGCAGGCGCTCGCACTCTGGCGGAGTCACGCGGTGCGGCCGGAATCGGCACGATCAGCAGCTGGTTGGCCGGGCCGACGAAGCCGCGCAGTCCGCTGCCTGCCAGTGCGCGCTGCACGGCTGCGGCGGCGGGTGAGGACGTCGCGCGAATGCGGACCCGGCGCGACATGGCTGGCAGCGCGCCGTCGACGATGAACGACAACCGCGCCTGCCGGGCAATCTCGGCGATGACGGCCGACATCGGCTGTTCCGTATCGCTCAGCGTGACCATCACCGCCAGTGCACCGCGCAGTGTGGCTGCGCTGTCCAGCGCGACGAAATCACGTGGCACGGCAGATTGCGCGTGAAGCAGGCTCACTGGCGATACCGCGAAGGCCAGAGCGATGACACGCCGCGTGAGACCTGGTCGAGAATGGAAAAGCACGTCGGTCGGGATCAATGTGAGACATCATCGCGGTGGACTCACCACACGCGTGTGGCGATGTCGGATTCGAGCACACGACACCTGGAGGCCATCGTATCCCCTCACACGCTGTGGTGTGCTGCGCGCGTTGCCGCACCGTATTGCCTTCTCGCGCAGCGCCCTGTGTGACGCGGGAAGTCAGCGTGGAGCGATCGTGATCACATTGCCAGTCTGTTGCACACGGGCGTTGAGTGCGACACCAAGTGGTACCAGCAGTTGTGCGATCGGCTGCGTTTCGAATCGCGCGGAGAGGCGACGGCGCGTCAACGACGCATCAACGACAATCGTCACATCGTACCATCGCTCGAGCACTGGCAGCGCTTCCGAAAGCGCCACTTTGTCGAACTGCAGCGTGCCATCGACCCAGGCCAGTGCGCTTGCCGGCAACGTCGACACGACCACCGGGCCCCGGACCGGCAACAGCCCACGCTGTCCGGCCTGCAGCTCCGTGCCAAGAGGCCGAGACGTGACCGTGGTGTCCCGCACCGACACACGGCCTTCCTCGACGATGATCTCGACATCCGGGAGTTCTGTCCACGCGCGGACCGCGAAACGCGTGCCGATATCCTCGATCACACTGTGCCGTGCGCGTACCCGGAACGGTCGTGTGGTATCGTGGACGACGCTGAAGAACGCTTCGCCATCCAGGAGGAGCGTGCGCTCTGTCGCGCCGAAATCACGCGACCAGCGCGCGCGACTGCCAGCGGCCAGCGTCAGCGAGCTGCCGTCCGGCAGCGTGGCGCTGATTCGCTGACCTCGCGGTGCCACCAGCTCGCTCATGCCGCGCGACGTCAGCAATCGGGCGCTGGCTGCTCCGGCGATCACCACAATCACCGCGGCGGCGCGCAGCAACCAGGGCCGCACCGCGCCTGGCCGCGTCGGCGCCGTCTGCAACGAAGGCGCGCTCGTGATCGGTCGGACGACGTCGACATCCAGACGAGCGGCGACCGCGGCCCAGGCAGCGGCCGTCTCGGCTGGGGTCACCTGCACGTCGCCGGCAGCGGCAGCAGGTACAACGTCGATCAGTACGGCACGGGCGGGGTCTGTCGCGACCCAGTCCGCAACCAGTGCTGCGTCGTCGGGCGTCGCCATTCCCGCCCACATCCGATCGAGTGCGTGATCGAGTCGCGCCGCAGCGATGTCACGGGGATCAGTCATGAGCTGAGCGGGCTGAAGCCGAGGGAGAAAGACCGCAGCTGGAAGGTCGCGGGTTCGCGCAGCATGCGTGCAGTCATGGCGACAGCACTCGGGCACGCAGCGCCTTCAATCCGCGTGCCAGATGGTTCTCGACACTCTTCGCCGTGATGCCGAGCACTTCGGCGATCTCGCCGTACTGCATCCCTTCGCGCCATCGCAGATGCATCGCCAGGCGACAGCGTTCGGGCAACTGCGAAAAGGCTGCGTTTACCATCGCGTGCTGTTCTTCTGCAATCAGGCGGTCATCAACGCGGATCGGCGTCGCGTGCAGGTGGTGCACCGCGTCGTGTGATTCGTCGTCGGTCCAGCCACGCTCGATGGCGGCACGGCGACGGACATTCAATGCCCGGTTCCGCAGCGCGCCGAACAGGTAGCTGCGGAGCGAGCCGCGGACGTCCCATGACGAGCGGGTGCGCCACAGATCGAGGAAGAGGTCCTGCACCAGCTCCTCGGCGCGATCACGGTTCTCGAGATAGCGCGCCGCGAAGGCGACCAGCGCCGGATGCGTCGAACGGAACACCGCTTCGAATGCCGCGACGTCGCCTGCCCGGATCCGCGCGAGCGTGGAGCCAGGTGTTTCTGGTACATGATCGGACTCGGGATGTACGACGAGGGTCATCAGTGGTGCGTACGTCACGTTGGCCTCACGGTTTCGCACCAGTGCGTCGCACCCGAGGCCACTGCGATCATCAGAGTGGCGCTGCCCCTGCAGTACCCGACACGCAGGCACCGGGTCACCACGGTGCACCAGCTCGCACCGAGTCGGTGCAACGGGTGCACGACGGCGCCGCGCAGGCCGTATGATACTACCAATGGTAGTATGTGCAACATGATGGCGACCTCTGCCAGCAGCACGGCGAAGCCCGGCCTCATCAGCGGTCATGCGGAATGCCGGTGCCCGAACGCGCCAGTCGCGAGGGATACCGCTGTGCGTACAGCATCGCGAGGAGTCTGCCGGTTGGCTCGACGTGCAGACTCACACGGTCGTAGGCAAGCGCAACTCGCGCGGTCTCGAGGTCTTCGATCACGGCGTCGACGGTGTAATGGGCACCATCGACGGCGTCGCCTGTGACGCGACTCGCGCAGGTGCGCATGGCGCGAGTGATGCTCGACCGCGTCTCCCGACTGAGCAGCCCGCCGCCAATACCGGCCATGGCGACACGGGCTTCCTGGCACTCGAGCCGGGTGGATCCGTCCACGCCCCGGTAGCCGACCAGCACGACATCGTGACGCTCGCGTATCGCGGCCGGTGGCGTCGTCCGGAGATGGCTCTGGCCCGGGCCTCCTGCAATCCAGAAGATCGGTTCCTCGTGGACCACATGGCGCGCGCGCCAGCGGACCACCGGCAGTGCGATCAGGCGGGCACCGGTCGCGCCATGACGCTCTGACACAACCAGCGTACCGCAGCTGGCCGGAGCGTCATGGTTGGCGCAGGGTGTCCAACCGACGAAATCACCCGCCTTGGCACCAGTGGGAACAATTGTCCCCGTCTCAGGCGAGGCGCACGCTGAGAGCGCTCCGGTCACCAACGCCGCAAGGACAAGACGGTTCATGCAGCATGCGACAACCGGGAATGCCAGAACCCCTCATCGTGCCGTGTCTGGCAGACCGGTGTGGTCCGTGCCGCTGTGGTCCGTGCCGCTGTGGTCCGCACCGCTGTGGTCCGCACCGCTGCGGTCCGCACCGCTGTGGTCCGCACCGCTGCGGTCCGCACCGCTGCGGTCCGCCGCCGCGATGACCAGCAGCGCGAGGAGCAGCGACACGCTGTACTCACTGCCGCCGGTGCCGTGCTCACCGACGAACCAACCCAGATGCCGGTGGATGAGCACGATGCCGCCGACCAGAATCACGCCGAAGCCCATCGCCACGTATCTGGTGCGATAGCCGATCGCCATCAGCAGTCCGGCGCCCAATTCAAAGACGGTGATCATCCAGACGACAGCCACCCCCTGCGGCACGCCGCTCTTCTCCAGGAACAGGCCGAACTGGGACAGTGCGCCGGGCTTCAGGACGCGCACCAGCGCGTGCAACATGAACAGGGCGGCGGTGCCGACCCGAAGTGCAACCAGCGCGGAATTCAACAGGATCGACGGCGGCGTGGGGAATACCGTACCCACCGCACCGTTTGGGTCGTGCCGGACACGGCCCTCTGCAGGTCTCGTCACAGGTGCCTCCGGCACGGCGCGGATGATCGTACTTCGCATCGCCCCGATGATGATGACCGCATACACGCCGCACAAGCACTGCTGCAACGAATCGCGGTGCAGCGGTCGATCGACCAGAATCACAGATCTCAGTCCGGCACCTCCGCGTTGCACCGACCGCCAGATCCTATGCGCAACTCATCACAGCAGACAGGCCGTTCATCCCGTGCAACTGACACGCGTTCGAGCGAACGTGTACTGTTCATGGCCATCGATCTGTCGCGGTCACGTCGCCTGCGTACTGGGTGCCACCGTGCTGTGTCGGTCCGCGCGGAGAGTCCACGGAAACCAGCGACCGGTTCATTGCCGGTCACCGCCGCGACCGACGTGCCCTCTCCCCTCAGTTTCCGGATCGACTGAGCGCTTCGCGGTGCCGGCAGCCGGCAGCTCTCGCCATCGTGACGGCGACGGCTGGCCTTCCGATGGCGATCCGGACAGGGTTGCTTGCACGCATGCCTCGAATCGTCGTCATCGGTGCCGGACTGCTCGGCGGCTCCCTGCTGGCCGCCCTGCAGCAGCACAGAACACGCAATGGTGGCAGCCATCACCTGACGGCCGTTTCGAGTGCCGACACTGGCGACGCGCTCCGTGTCCTCGACTGGTGCGACGCGGTGTTCGGGCACGGGCAGCTCACCGAGGCCTGCCTCGATGCAGATCTCATCGTGCTCTGTACACCCCTCTCCGCGATGCACACCCAGATCGATGCGATCGCAGGGTGCAGGCATCGCCTTGCGCCGGGCGCCATCATCACCGATGTCGGCTCCACGAAGGTCGAGATCTGCCGGCACGGAGCTGCCGCTTTCCCCGAGCGTGCTGCTGGAAGCGCACGATTCGTGGGTGGACACCCGATGGCTGGTTCCGAGAAGTCGGGACTCGGTGCCTCTGACCCGCTGCTCTACCAGTCTGCCCTGTGGGTGCTCTGCCCCCCCCACGATCTCGACGCCGGACGTCTCAGTGTCGTTCAGGCGATGGTGCAGGCCGTTGG
>JANMHB010000080.1:0-6036 GCA_031374935.1 Gemmatimonadaceae bacterium
TGCCGAATGCGCCGATCGTGGTGCTCGCCGGCGATCTAAACGCCAGCACAGCGTTCGATGCGGCGGGCGCGCTGACGATTCTGGTGGTCGGTCCCGAGGGCGCCGATTCGTTGCGCGCGGCCGTGAGCACGAGCGGGATGCCGAGTGTTGCGACGGTCGATGCCGCGACGGGATCATTGCTCGCGGACGGGGTCGACGTGGCCGCCTTGACTGCGGCGGGGCCGTTCGCCCCTGGCGTGATCGTGTACATCGCGGTGCGGGCCTATCGCAGCGGTGTCGGGACTCGCCTGCTCCAGCTGACAGACGCCGCCGATGCGGCCGACGCCGCACAAGGGCCATCGCTCGAGGTGCGCCAATCGGAGACGAGCACCACGGTCACGATCACCTACGCCGGGATCGGAACGCTCACGTATCGCGTGAACGATGTGGTGACGGCGCTGCCGTCATCGCCGATCACGATCACGCGACCGGCCGCGTTGTCGGTGCCGATCGTGGTGTCTCTGTTCTGTACGCGTAACGGATTGGTCGCCAGCGAGACGGTCACGGTGTATCCGATCGGCGTCGACACCGTGACGCCGGATCTGGTGGTGCTGCCCGTGAGCAGTGGCCAGCTGCGTGATACGGTGGCGTTTACGATCAGCGCGACCGATCCGAGCGGCCGCGGGCTGACGCTCACTCGCCGGATGACGCTCACCGGCTGCAGTGCGATCGGCTTCACCGGTGGGGGGCCACACGCGTTGAGCAACGGCCAGACGGTGCAGATCATCCGACCGCTGGCGCAGAACGCGGGCGTCGTCGAGTTCGACTGCCTGGCAACCGGCGGTGGCCGCGCCGCGCAGCAGCGCACGATCCCGTCGCGCGATCTCACCGGTGTCGGCGTCGAGGTCCTCAGCAACCCGGAGTTCCGCGACGAGCTGCCGCGGCGTGTGCTCGTGTACGACAACGCCGCGTCCGGCTTGGTGACGCTGAGCTACCCCGCCGAGGGTGGTCAGAACACCAGCGGTGTCGCGCTGCAGATCACGAAGGCCGCAGGCGCGGGGACGACGCCAGGCTCTGGTGGCTTCACGGTCGATCTGTCGCGCACCACCGCACTCAACTTCGTGGCTGATGCCTACCGCGAAGATGGCCTGTACCTGATCACACTGCGTGCGTCGATCCCGGTTGGCTTCACGCTGGTGTTTACGACGAACCCGCTCGGCGTTGGGTCGTCGCAGGAGTGGCTGACCCCGGTCACCGGCACTGGTGGGTATCAGGAGTATGTGCTGCGCCTCCAGATCGGCTCGGGCGGCACGTTCGGCTCGACCGGGTTCTTCTACCTGACGGGGAGCGACGCGGCCGCGGTGACATGGCGCGTCGCGAAGATCAACTGGCGGTCGCTGAAGGACAGCGAACGGCAGCCCGTCGCCTCACTGACCGCGCGCATCATCGGCGGTGATGCGGACACGGCGATCGTGCAGGTCGATATCACGCCGGCGACGAGTGAGTCGCGCGTGTGGATTGCGGCGTTTACCGACACACCAGAAGCCGGCTCAGCGAGCACCACGCTCAACGTCGAAGTGGTGAGCGGAAGCGTCTGGAACATGCCGCGCAAGGCATTCCGGCTCGGCACGGGTGCCGCGTTCTTCCGCGGCCGGACGCCAGGCTTCGAGATTGCCACAGCCAGTGTCGAGATCCCGGACCAAGGCCGCGACACCGTGCCCCTGTCTATGACAGCAGAACGTGTTGGCGGCACCAGCAGCACCGAGGTCGTGCGCCTGTTCCCGACAGACCCCTTCCCGCAGGGCGCTGGCACGTTGACGCTGACACTGCTCGCATCGACTGCGGCCGTCTCGCCGACTGGCCCGCTGTCGCTCACCAGTGGATCGCCGACGGACATCACGATCACAAAGCCGGCGCAGACGTCCGAGCCGGCGATCGTCGGCGCGACGCTGTCGAATGCGAACCGTGTGAGTGCGTATCTCCCCATCAAGATTGAACCGGTGCGCGCGCTGGTACCTGGGCGCATCGAGGTGCTCACACCGGCGCAGAGTGGTGCTGACTGGACGGTGCGCTTTCGCAGCTACCGTGCGGACGGCACGGAGGTGACGAGCGCGTCTGACGTTGCCGTGCGCAGCACGCGGACGATCCCGGGGAGCAGCCCGGCAGAGACCGATCCGGGTGTGACGCGCGACACCATCAACGGCTGGTTCACCTCAACGATCACGCGGGTCGCTGGTGACGCATACAGCATCCGTCTGATCTCGGAACCGACGAACACCGCGCGGTCTGAGCTGCCGGTGTCAGTGCCGACCTACCTGGTGACGCCGAGCTTCTCCGGCGTGCAGCTCACCGTCGACCTCAGCTCGCCGTTCAACGTGGTGCTGACGTTCACCGGCGTGAACGCACCGGCGGGCGCCACCTATCAGGTCTCGTGGGTGCAAGGCACGACGCCTGGTGGATTGAACCCGGTCACTAGCGGTGCAGTGCTGACCTCTGGCAGTGCGACACCGGCGCAGATCAAAGGGGTGCTGCAGATGCTCGATGGTGGCGCGATCGTCGCGACGCGTGCTCTCCCAATCAATATCCTCTCGTGACGACCTCTGAACTCATTGCCGGCAAGACGGCGGCACTCGGCGTTGCCGTGGTAGGAGCAATCACCGCGGCGCTGGCCGAGGCGCCACTCATTGCGTCGCCGCAGCTCGAATGGGGAGCGATTCTCACGATCATCGCGGCAGGCATCGGCTATGGCCACATGCGCGGCGCGCTGAAAGAGCGCCAGCGATCCGATGACAAGCGCTTCAAGCGCGTGACGCGATCGATGGAGTACCTCGAGGCCGCGATCACGCGCGTGGCCGAGAAGCTCAACATCCCGTTGTCCGACTTGCAGTCGGACTTTCGCTCTGACTCTGACGAGGACTGACCAGTGAAAGCATTTATTGATCGCATCCTGACGTACTCGCGCAGCGCAGCGTTCCTGGGCTGGCTCGTGACGGTCTGGGCGGCGCTCGAGGCGAAGGGCAAGCTGCTCGTCTGGCCGCCGGACACGGAGACCGTGGTGATCATCGTCGGCGTCACGATCGCCTGGCTTGGGCGCTCCGGCCTCGCGGCCGCGAAGCAGCGTCCGCCGGAGTCTGAATCATGACGATCCCAGCGACGACGCCACGCCTGTCCAGCGCGGATCTCGCGCAGCGCATCGCGAACGCCGGCCACCGCATCGATCGCGCGCGGTTCCCGATCGTGGTGGTCGGAATCCGCGGGTACTACCGCGACTCCATGGGCAAGGCCGGCGCCAACGATCGCGGCATCTACGATGACGCGCTGTTCGTGCAGACGCCGAACGCGACGGTGGCCTTTAACGGCAACACCGACCCGAGTGTGTACCGCCCAGCGATCGCGACGCTGGAGCCGGGGCTATACCGCGCGCATCGCCTCGGGCTGCACAAAGGCTACCGGGCCCTGTCGCAGCAGAATGGGCCTGTGCGTGTGAGTCGTGACGGTGGCGTCTGCGAGTCCGGATTCTTCGGCATCAACATCCACCGCGGTGGGGCGAAGAGCACCAGCAGCGAAGGCTGTCAGACCGTGCCGCCACTCCAGTGGCCGGCGTTCATCGGGCTGCTCGAGAGTGAGGCACGCCGGCTGTTCGGGGCCGAGTGGCAGACGCGCACGATTCCATACGCGCTGCTCGAGGAATCGGCGTGAGCGCCAACGCATGGCGCGCAGCGGCGCTCGTCTTGCTCGTCTTGCTTCTCGGAAAGCTGCTGGTCGGAGCGATCCACTCGCGCGGGGATGCGGCACGGCAGCAGTCGGCCGCCGACACGCTGGCGAAGGTGACGATGCATCTCGACAGCGCGCGCGCGCGGCTCTCTCGCTCGGAAGTTCTGGCTCGCGCTGGCGTTCGGCAGTCGGCCGCATACAAGGCCACGCTTGACTCGATCTGGGCGGTTGGGAATGCCCGAATCGCAGCCCGCCGCCGCGCACCGCGTCTCCCCGTGCTCGTGGACGTGGGCGACTCGCTCGCTGTCGTCCGCGAAATCACGACGCTGACGGAAGAGCGCGATGACGAGAAGGCCCGTGCCGACATGTGGGAGCAGACGGCGGCCGACATCAAGACCGCTGGCATCACGCACGCGGCCGATGATTCGGTCCGCTACGGCGCGATTGCGGCGCAGTCGAGCGGTGGCATTGCCGCCGTCGACTCGGCGGAGCGCGGGGTGCATGCCGCGCGCGCGTTGGTTCGGCCACGGTGGTATCGGCGCTTTGGCGGGTTCGTGGCGCGTGGGGCGAAGGTGACCGCCGTGGCCGGGCTCGCGTTTCTCATCGGGCGGGCCACATGAACCTCGTCGCCCTCTTGACATGGCTGGTGCTGCGATGATGGGCAGCCGGTTGCTCCGGCGTCGCGTTCGCGCGCTGCTCGCCGCTTACGCGAGTGCGCGGTACGTGCCGCGCTACACGCTCCCGACGGGATGGGCGTACAACTCGGCCACGGGACTCGTGGAACGCACGACCGCGTGGAACCCGGCGTATCAGGTCGCGGCGAACGAAGTCCTGCTGACCGATCAGGGCAGTCGAAGCTCGAACGAATCGCTCCTGCAGACCACCGTGACAAATGCCGGGAGTGATGCCGCTCGGGTGCGGCTTGCACCTGTCTCGACCGACTGGGGCGCCAGCGCACTCACCATCCCGAATCACAATCGGTCAGGCGTTGGGCTCGTCATCGAGCCCGCGACGGTCAAAGACGGCACGTTTCCGGTGGCGGAAGGCGCGCGCGTGAGTGCCGCAACGTCTGGACTGGCGCCGCTCCGCGTCAACGCGCTGAACATCCCGGCGATTGATCTCGTGAGCGGCACGAGCAAGGTCCGGCTCGTCGGGCTCGACATCACATGGGATAGCGCCTTCGCCGCGTCGTCGTTGAGCAACGTGGGCACGGGCACCGGGACGCCGGGCGTCTTCGGGTTCGTGACGTGCTTCTTCGGCGGCGCGTTCGTGAACGAGTTCATCATGGACCGCTGCCGCGTGCGTGGTGCGACCGGCAAGCGGACCTTGCGGCTCGTCCGGCTGCACGCCGACAAGTACGCGCTGCTCGGGTGCTACTTCGCGGACGCGCACGATCACACGACTGACAGTCAGTGCGTCGTGGTCGACAACAACACTCGGAACGGCATTTTCGACAACAACTACTTTGCCGCGGCGTACGGCGAGGCGCTCTTCATCGGCGGCGGTGGCAGCACGCTCGCGGACTCGACGGCCATGAAGGACATGGTGGTCCGCCGCAACACCTTCGACTACCCGGCCGCGTACCGCACGAACGGATGGCCGACGAAAAACCTCTTTGAGACGAAGGGTGGCGAGCGCGTGCTGCTGGAAGGCAACGTGTTCAGCAACTTCTTCGCGGGCGCGTCGTTCGAGTTCGGGAACCAGTATCACCCGGTCACGCTCAAAACGTCGCAGTGGCGGATGCGGGACTGGACGTTCCGGCTCAATCGGTTCGTCAACTGCTCGACGTTCCTGAACCTCAAGAACGAAGGCGACAACAACACCGAGGGCGCGGGCGCGGGCATTTCTCGGCTGGAAGTTGCGCACAACGTCGTGCTCGCCCCGACGGGCGACGTGAGCGGCGGGTATCAGTTCTTCAACCTGATGAACGATCTCGGCAACGCCGATCTGCCCGCCGAGTTCCTGCAGGAGTGGTCGATGCGGGAAAATACGTTCCGGTGCGGCTTCGGTGGCGGCGCGAACGCGTCGTTCTTCTTCGATGAGATCAGTCGGAACGCCGATCGGTGGAGCATCGAGAACAACATCATCGCGTCCGAGGCGGCCGGGACGCCGAACACCTACTACAACGTGCCGGCGGGCAGCGCGAACACGGCAGCGGTCAACTATGCCGCGCGCACGAAGAGCGGCGGCGCGTGGTCTGGCAACGCCGTCGCCAACGTGAGCGGCGCGTCGGTGATCCCCGGTGACACGGCCTACGCGAGTGTCGCGGCGCTGGACTTGGACGCCAACCTGAAGCCCAATCCAACGAGCCCAGTGCTCGGCAAAGGCGCGGACATTGATCTC
>JANMHB010000081.1:0-19661 GCA_031374935.1 Gemmatimonadaceae bacterium
GAACGGTGTGGCCGTGCAGGTTCTGAAGGGCGAGCCACAAGAGTTTGATCGCCGCCTCGTCGCTCGGGAAGTGGCTCCGCGATTTGATGATCTTGCGCAGCCGCATGTGCAGACTCTCGATCGCATTGGTCGTGTAGATCACGCGGCGCACCTCCGGGGGAAACGTGAAGAAGGGAATGATCTGCGGCCAGTGGCGCTCCCACTGGCTCACGATCGTGGGAAAGCGCTGCCCCCACGGCCCCGCCGCAAACGCCGTGAGCGCCTCGCGCGCGGCATCGGCCGAGACGGCCGTGTAGATGGGCCGGAGGGCGGCGGCGAGGGCGCGGCGGTCCTTCCAGCTCGTGAAGTCGAGGCTGGTGCGCAAGAGGTGGACGATGCAGGTCTGCACCGTGGTCTGCGGAAACGCCGTCTCGATCGCATCCACGAGACCCGTCAATCCATCGACGACGGCGATCAGCACATCCTGCACGCCGCGGGTGCGCAGTTCGTTGAAGACCTTGAGCCAGAACTTCGCGCCCTCGGTCTGCTCGATCCAGAGGCCGAGCACCTCACGGGACCCATCGGCGAGCACGCCCAGGGCGACGTACACGGCCTTGTTCCGCACCCCACCGTCATCACGAATCTTCACGCGCAGCGCATCGAAGAAGATCACCGGGTACATCGGCTCCAACGGCCGCTGCTGCCACGCCGTGACTTCGGCGAGCACGGCATCGGTCACACTGCTGATGAAGTCCGGCGAGACCTCCGTGCCGTACTGCTCGCGGAGGAAGCCCTGGATCTCGCGCACCGTCATGCCGCGCGCATACATCGCGATGATCTTGTCGTCGAACCCGGTGAAGCGCCGCGCATGCTTCGGGATCAACACCGGCTCGAAGGCGCCGTCGCGATCACGCGGCACCGCAATCCGCACTGGGCCGTCCTCGGTGAGCACGGTTTTCGCCGAGTGCCCATTGCGATGATTGGGCTGATCGGGTGGGGGCGTGTCTCCGGCGCGGTAGCCCAAGTGATGGCTCAGCTCCGCGCCCATCGCCCGCTCGATCAGCGCCTTCTTGAACGCCAGCGACACGGCCTGCACCGCCGCTGCGGACATCGGGCCTGTGACCAACGCATCCAATAACGCCGAGGGGATCTCGACGGTCGGGGCTGCTTCCGCCGCCCCTCCTGCTGCTTTGCTTCGAGGCATACTGACTCCGGTCAGATATCATGATATGCCTCACACACAAAATTTCTGATAGGCCCAAACTACATCCGCACAATGAAGCGCGACATCGGTTACATAGCGCGAAAATCCGTAACCAAGAATCCTCACTTGATTGATACTTGGAAGGTTCTTGTTCCTAAAGCATTTAACGGCGGCGACGGGTTGCCTCATCAGATCGTCGGCAAACCTTTGATTGCTCCGTCTCCGTCAGTCTGCACCCAGTCGTTCCTTTTCTTTCACGTTGAATCACGCAAGGCGGCCGAGAGCCTTCAGTCGTATTACACGACGCGATTCTTTCGTTTCGTGACTTCATTGCGCAAGATTACTCAAGACGCGCTGACATCCACGTACGCATGGGTGCCGATACAGACATGGGATCAAACTTGGACGGACGAAACCCTCTACGCAAAATACGGCATCACGAAAGAGGAGCAGGCATACATCGCGTCTCAGGTCAGGGAGATGAGCCTCGACAACGGAAATGATGAGTAAGCCCACCATCGAAGAGATCCTTGTCCTCAAGCCCCAGGCCCGACCACGCATTTACGCCTATTCCATCGCGGACGAGGCGCACGCGGGTCTGCTCAAGGTGGGGCAGACCACGCGCAACGTGAAGCAGCGCGTTGCCGAGCAACTCAAGACCGCCAACATCAAGAACTACACCATCGTTCTCGATGAGTACGCCGAGCGCGACGACGGCACGACGTTGACTGATCATGAGGTGCGCGCCGCCCTCGGTAAGAAGGGTTACGCGAACATCGAATTGGAATGGATGCGTTGCACGCTCAAGGACGTGAAGACTGTCCTAACCGAGTTGCGCACCGGGCAGCGATTCGCTGGCACTCACGACCTGACGTTCGCCATGCGTACCGAGCAGCGCGCCGCCGTGGAGAAGACCCACGCATATTTCCACTCCATCTGGAAGGAGGATATGCACGCCGTCCCGCGTTTCCTTTGGAACGCGAAGATGCGCTTCGGCAAGACCTTCACCAGCTATCAGCTCGCCCGGAAACTCGGCGCGAAGCGCGTGCTGGTGGTGACTTTCAAACCCGCTGTGGAGGATGCGTGGCAGACGGACCTCGAGTCCCATGTGGACTTCGACGGCTGGCAATACCTCTCCCGCAATTCTGACAGCGATCCGACAAGCGTCTCCGCGACAAAGCCGCTCGTTTATTTCGGGTCCTTCCAAGATTTGCTAGGACGGGACGACGTTGGGAACATAAAGGTGAAGAACGCCTGGCTCCATAAAGTGAAGTGGGACTTGGTCGTCTTCGACGAATACCACTTCGGCGCGTGGCGCGACACGGCCAAGGAATTGTTCGAGGGCGAGGAAGAGGCGGTCGCCAAGAAGGAGGCCAAACTCGAGTATGCCGCCGGTTTGGAACGCGTGAACTCGGACCTGAGCGAACTCTTGGAGAAAGAGACCGATTTCCTGCCCATCACCACCAAAGCGTACCTCTACCTGTCCGGCACGCCGTTCAAGGCGTTGGCAACTGGCGAGTTCATTGAAGAACAGATTTTCAACTGGACATACACTGACGAACAGCGCGCCAAAGAAGAGTTCGCGCGTAAGAACCCGGGCAAGTGGAATCCCTATGGCGCGCTGCCGCAAATGCGGCTGCTCACGTATCAGATGCCGGAAGAACTGGTAGCCATCGCAAGCGCCGGGGAGTTCGATGAGTTCGATCTCAACGCATTTTTCGAGGCGTCTGGCACCGGTGCGAAAGCACACTTCAAACACAAGAACGACGTGCAGAAGTGGTTGGACATCATCCGCGGTGGGTACGTCTCCAAGGCGGTGGAATACCTCAAGAGCGGCACGCGACCGCCGTTCCCGTATTCAGACGTGCGGCTGCTGCCATATCTCCAGCACTCGTTTTGGTTCCTACCCAACGTCGCGGCATGTTGTGCGATGTCGAACCTGCTGGCGGAGAAGCAAAACGTCTTCTGGCATGACTACGATGTGCTCGTCGCCGCGGGCGCCTCGGCTGGAATCGGGTTGGACGCGCTGCCGCCCGTGCGCCGGGCCATCGGCAGCGGCTTCGACACCAAGACCATCACGCTCTCGTGCGGAAAGCTCACGACGGGCATCACTGTGGGGCAGTGGTCGTCTATCCTGATGCTGCGCAACCTCAAGTCGCCGGAGACCTACTTTCAGGCCGCGTTTCGTGTGCAGTCGCCATGGTCCATCAAGAACCCCAACGGCGACGACCCGAACGAGGAGGAGATCCTCAAGCCTGTCTGCTTCGTGTTCGACTTCGCACCCACGCGCGCGCTGCGCCAGCTTTCCGAATATGGGATTGGGCTTTCGCCCGGCGAGCCGAACCCGGAGAGCGCCGTCCGAGAGCTAGTGTCGTTCCTGCCGGTGCTGGCATACGACGGTGCTAACATGACGCAGATTGATGCGGGTGGCATTCTCGACATCGCGATGGCCGGAACGTCTGCCACGTTGCTGGCGCGCAAGTGGGAATCGGCGATGCTGGTCAACGTCGACAACGATACTCTGCGCCGCATCCTCGACAACCCCGAGGCGATGGCCGCCGTGGAGCGCATCGAAGGCTGGCGCGCGCTCGGCGACAACATCATCGAAACCATCATCAACCAAAGCGACACCGTTAAAGGTCTGAAGGACAAGGCGAAGACGAAGGACTTGTCGGCGAAAGAGAAGAAGCAGCTCACTGACGAGGAGAGGGAGTACAAGTCCAAACGGAAGATGGTGCAGGAAAAACTCATCAAGTTCGCCACGCGCATTCCGGCGTTCATGTATCTGACGGACTTCCGGGAGAACACGCTGCAGGATGTAATCACCAAGATCGAACCCGACTTGTTTCTGACCGTGACAGGTCTGACGGTAAAGGATTTCCACCTGCTTGTTCGGCTCAAGGTGTTCAACACTGAGCATATGAATCAGGCAGTGTTCGCATTCCGCCGGTACGAGGACGCCTCACTCCGCTATACGGGCATCGAGAGCCACGAGGGTCTGACCCACTATGGGCTCTACGACACCGTGGTTGCGAGGGACTGACTGGCGGCTGGTCAAAGGGATCTGCGCTATCAATGATCGTCTGAAATTCCTCAGGGAGTGATCGTCTCAAATTCCTCACCCGGGTGATTCACGGCTCGGAGGGAGCCGTGAGGGTCGAGCGGACGAGCCCGGCCTTCCGCTTCTCGCGGAGCCGGTAGGAATCGCCCTTGATGTTCACGGTGGTGGCGTGGTGCAGCAGCCGGTCAAGGATGGCGCTCGCGATCACGGCGTCGCCGAAGACCTCGCCCCAGGCCCCGAGACTCTGGTTGCTGGTCAGCAGGATGGCGCCGCGTTCGTAGCGCCGACTGACGAGCTGGAAGAAGAGATTGGCGCCCTGTCGATCAATCGGCATGTAGCCGATCTCGTCGATGATCAAGAGCTTTGGCTGCGTGAGGAGCTTCAGCCGTTCCTCGAGGCGATTCTCGTACAGCGCTTTGCCGAGCGCGGTGATCAGCGCGGTGGCGGTGGTAAACATCACACGGAGCCCGAGGCGACAGGCTTCCATGCCGAGCGCGACGCTCAAGTGCGTCTTGCCGAAGCCGGGTGGTCCCAGCAGCAGTCGTAAGCTTCCCCGTCAAGCACACAGCTGAAAGTGAGACAGGTCAGCTGTGTGACGTTGGCCCCGAAATGACACAGGTCTGAACGAGAAACTCAGCGTTTTGTGACGGTCAATTGATCCTGAGGGCGGTGCGCAAACGCCGTCGGCGTCAGGTCGCCGAGGGCACTGTGGGGCCAGTGATCGTTGTAGTCGCGACGCCACGCTTCGATGATCCGCTTCGCGTGGTCGAGCGAGAGGAACTGATGCACGTTCAGACATTCGTCGCGCAAGCGCCCGTTGAAGGATTCTATGTGCCCGTTGTCCGTGGGTTTGCCAAGCCGCGTGAAATCGAGCTCCACGCCGCGATAGAACGCCCACGCCTCGACCGCTTTCGAGGTGAACTCGGTGCCGTGGTCCACGGTGATGGACTTCGGCAGTCCGTGCTCGCCGATCTGGTCGTCGAACGCCCCGACGACGTGCGGCCCCGTGAGGGAGAAACCGACTTCCAGTAACGGACTCTCGCGACTCCACTGATCGACGACTGTGAGCACCCGAAACGCCCGGCCGTCGATCGGCGCGTCGTGCACGAAGTCCATGCTCCACCGCTCGCCACGACCCGTCGGCACCGGGGCCGGGCCCCGATGCAGCGCCATGTGCATCCGCCGCTTCACCCGCATCCGCACCTGCAGCCCTTCGAGGCGATACACGCGGCGGACGCACTTCCTATTGACCGCCCAGCCTTCCCGCCGGAGCCGGACGCAGATTCGGTTGGCCCCAAAGCGCGGGCGCGTGAACGCCAGCTCGCGGATGCGCAGGCGCACGGCGGTCTGGTCGACCGCACGACATGCCCGGTACCAGGCGGTGCGACTGAAGTCCGCCAGCCGACACGCGTGGCCGACACTGGCGCCAAACGTGGTGCGAAACCACTGGGCCACCCGTCGCCGCCGTGCCGGCGTTAGACGTTTTTTCGGAGCGCCTCACTCAGCATGTGCTTGTCGAGCGTCAGATCGGCCACGACCTGCTTCAGGCGTCGATTCTCCTCCTCGAGCGACCGCAGCTTCCGCAGCTCGCTCACCCCGAGGTGCGCAAAGCGCTTCTTCCAGACGTAAAGGGTCGCGTCACTGATCCCCAGCTGCCGGCACACGTCCCCGCCACGGCCGTCCCGCTCTCGGCCTGGCGCAGCGCGTACGCGATCTACTCTTCGCTGAACTTCGATTTCTTCATCGATCCAACTCCCTCCCCCGTCCGGGGGCGCTGGACCGTCAACGCTACCGCTCAGTTCCCTACTTGCAACCTGCCCACCTTTCTTGGGGGGACGTCAGTTGACGGGAAAGCTTGCGCTTCTCGGCCCTCAAATAGCTCCGACACCGTCATAACTCGTCTGGAGATGTGGCCACCTATACTGCAAGCTACGTGATCGAGCTGAACCGGCGGATGCACCGCTCATAGAGCGCATCCACTTCGGCTGGGTCTTGCACCAGGACACCGATCTCCTCGCGAAAAGGCTTGTCACGGTCTCCGCGAAATGACAGCCAGTTAAAACTGCCGACGATGTAATGCTCCTGATCCTTGATAAGGATCTTCGCGTGCGTATCACCTAGACGTTCGACGGTGCAAGACTGCCACCGCACCGCGATAGCGTGCAACGCCTCTCGAGCGACACGGTCCCGAGGGCGTTCATCGGCGTCTGAAGAACCGATTCCGTAGCCAATAGTGACAACTACATCGTTGCGGCAAAGGCGTTCAATCGCAGAAAGAAAACCCTTATCTACCACTTGTGCGCGAATCCACGGGGAAATCAGGAGAAGGCGACTCTTCGCGTTCTCTAATGCGTCATGGAGCGCCGACGGATGCTCATAGACCTCGAGATGTCGTACGATCGGCGAGCTGCCATGCGGCATCGGCCCACTCACTTCGCGCTCACCTGAAGAACCTTGCTGTACAGTGCGCGACACACTCGCTGCAATTGTGGGCGCCACGGTCGCATTTCGCTGCGCCAACTGTCGCGCTCGTGTGGTGGCCAGATGCGCACGAACCGTGTGCGCTGCTGGAGACTCCAATTGCTGGCGGATCGAGGGGCCGAGAGAATCCCTGACTTGCGTCAACTCCCGATCGTCCGCGTCGACGCTGAAGATGTCGTTCCGGCTGGCGCCGTTTGAGTTCGCAAATGCGCGCTCGTGTGGCTCGGAAAGCCGTCCATCAATTACAAAGGCGATCTGTCGTTCCTTGGAGTCATCGGCCTGATAAAGCAATGCCACGGCCTCTTTGAAAAGCCGGACACGCTTCTCAATGCTAAGCAGCTTCAGTATAGTAAATCCCTCATGCCCGCGGCCTGCGGCGAGGGCCACGACCTCTCCCACCTCGCGAGGATTGACCTCGTGAAGCTCCGGCCCGCGGTCTGGGTAAGCGCGAAGCGGAGCTATCTCAAAATCACGGAGCTCCCGCGGCGCGATCAGTGGTGCGTCACCGTACCATCTTGGCAAACGCAAAATCGCGTCATAAATGAACGGCAGGGTTTGCTCGGCCGGTCTGATGTCTGCTTCTTCCTCAATCATCCACAGGCCGCGATCGGTCAGCGCTAAGGTGTCGCCGCCGTTACAGACAACGACATTCGCGGCACCCACTAAGGACGCGATGACTACGTCAACAACATTCTGCGGAAGGCCAAGAAGGCCCGCGATCTCAACCGCATTCGTAATGCCGATGCGTATGCTTCGAAGGATAAACTCTTCGATCGGATCAAGCTTCTTTCGTTGAAGCGTTAGCCCGATCGCCGTGACCCGAAACATTGGCAATCCAACCGTGCCGTAACTAACAATCCGATACCCAGGCCGATCGTCAAAACGTGCAGCTAACTCCTCAGGCGTCATAACTTAGCTCCACAGTCGCACACTCCGCGGGGTGACGAGCCATATGCGAGATGACGTCTTGAAACGGATTGTTGCCGGTAATACGCTGGCAGAATGACTGGTCCCCAATAATTGCGAGCGCGGATCTCGCGCGTGAAAGCGCGACATTAAGTCGTCGGGTTTCACTGAGGAAGCCAATCATTCCCTGATCGTTCGATCGTGTGACTGAGTACATGACCACATCAGCCTCCCGACCCTGAAAAGCATCGACTGAGTTTGCAAGTACGTCAAGATTGGTCAGATCCTGCTTTGCCTTAGCGTACTCGCGCTCAAACTCAGTCTTCTGTGCGCTATACCCAGTGAGAAACGCTACAGAACAGCGCACGCCGCGGGCCTTGGCCACAAAGTCTAAGCGCCGCACGATCCGCATAGCCGCCTGAACTTCGGACATATTCTTGAAACTGGGCTTCACAGAAAGCTCAGAGTGCGATGCAAGAGCGCTCGTGCTAAACCACGTCACCGGCTTTGACACGGCCAAGTCCCAGATGTATTCCGTTGGTGCAGACGGACTGGTCAGTAGGCCATCGTAGAAGACATCGCTGATAAGCCGTCCGATCTCCGGCCTCATACGATGCTGCTGCGTGAGTATCGCGCGGCACTCTACCGGCAAGTGATCGCCGAGATGATGAAGCAACGTGGTCGAGAGCTCCCGCCTTGTTACGTCGTAGTCGTCCAGTACGTTATCGTCAGCCACGTCTAGAAACGGTGGCAGCTGCTTGCGATCGCCGACCACGATCCAACGTTTACTACGCGCCAGAGGCACGAGTACTTCGGGAATGCTCGCTTTTGAAGCCTCGTCCACAATACAAAGGTCAAATTCAATTTCCTGGACACCTTTGGGGCCCAAGAACCCGATACAGGTTCCGGCCACAACTTGTGAATCAAGGAGGAGAGCACCATAAAAGTCACTGGACTTGCCGAAGCGCAGCTGCCACTCCTCCGCAAGCTCAATCATCGCTCGACACCTATCGGCCGCAGGCGTGCGAGTCAAGTACTCGCATTCCCATTCACTCAGCTCCTCCGTTGTAAGACCAGCCAACTCAGGCCCAAGCGAGTCTGCCTCTCTTACGGCTTGTTGAGCAGCCTTAAGCCGCGAAAGTGCACGACTGTGCACACTGCGCACGTCGCTGGCTTGGTCGTCGGCCAAACGCACACGTTCCGAGAGCTCATGAAAGGTCGTATTACGCCCTGACGACTCTCGGGACTCGAACTCAGCACGGAGCTGTGCGCTTTCGGCTGCAGCCTGCGCGGACTTCGATGCGGTGTGTTGTTCTTCGAGAAGCGACGCGCGCAGGCGTTTGATGTGCATCCCGAGACCGACATCCTTCGTACTGACCCCATTCGCGGCCGCCCATGCGTTAATAAATGACCGCCCTTTCTCCGTTGCCTCCGCAAGCCACGCCTCTGCCTTTCGTTCGAGGAGAACGCTGTGAACGGATGGTGAAACCCTTGGGTCAGATTCCCGCCCAATCCTCACCACTTTGAGCAAGGGGTCGATTGTCCGGACACGCTCGAGGGCATTGTCGAGCGCTACATGGGTCTGGGACGCGAGTAGGATGCGTGCGGATGGGTTACGGCTGAGCTCCTGAAGGATGTGTTCGGAAATAAGCTTGGTTTTACCAGTCCCGGGCGGGCCTTCCACAAAGAGAAAGTCCGGAGTTCCAAGCGCCGTCGCAACCACTCTTTTTTTGTCAGTGTCAAGGTTGTCCTGAAAGAAGCTCAGAGGCTCGTGCGCCGATGGCTTAGTGCAGCGACTAGGATCCGCGAGTAACTCCTTCAGCTGGGGCCTAGCACACCGCTCGAAGCGAATGGCGTCCAAAGCTCCTCGCTGCTTCTGGATAGCCTTACGACTTGCCCGAGTATCAAAGCGCAACTCCCCGCGGGTGGGAATTCGCTCATCGATCGCATGATCGGTCCAAAGGACGACGAAGCCCATTCCCACGCTCTCCACTTCTCCACTGACAACGCGGCCAGTCTCCAGCTGAACGTACCACGATTGTCCGAGGAGGTCATCAGCGACCGAAGCCGACACTTCGAAACGAATTCGAGCGCCATTCTGCTTGGCGCCGATAAACTGAAGTATGCGACGCTGACTGCGCTCCGTTGCTTCGCGGATGTTCAGCAATTTCTCCCAATCCTTGAATACCCGATCCCTCCTAGCATTGAACTGACTCTCTTCAACTTCGGCCTCATGGTTAGCCAGGCCCGAAAGCAGCCATTCAACAACGGAACCATCACCGATGTTTGCCAGCGGCCGGCCAAGCTTTGCGTCAATCTGCGCGAGCCAAGCTAATTCTCTCAGTTGATCAAGTTGCCTCTGCGAAGGCATGGCAATGCTCGTGACAACTAGCTGATCAAGCCCTTTTTCGGCTACAACGTCATACTGATATCGCGAGCCAATGAGACGAAAGCTGACAGCGGCGACGCGTCCACTGGGAGGCAGCGCCACTGACGAAGGGGCGGGACCAAGGAAATGACAGCCATCACGCAGATCGTTCAGAAAGAGCGCGCCGGGATCAGACTGCTGTCGATGAGCGTGACGCTTCGTCAGCCAGTCCTCCACCTTGCGCGTCAGCCTAAAATGACACTGGGGGGCACTGATCCACTGGCTCGCACGCGCCTTTTGAAAGCGATCCACAGATTCGGCTAAGGTCGCGATGTTTGCTGGGCGCTGATCAGGCGAACGATCCAGGCACGAGACTAGCAGGTCGACAATGTGCGACGGTGCGTCCAACTCGTTGATTGCTCGGTCTACATCGTCGTATGAGTCAAGCGGACCGTGTCCAAGACAAAAGAGCGCGAGTACCGCAAAACTGTATACGTCGCGTGTATCTGCGTAGCGACCGTGCGCCGCTTCTGGCGGAGCATAAGGAACCGACTTGAAATCGGCCATCGTCACGCCGGGCTGTGGATCAGCCTTATACTTCGCGATCCCGAAGTCTGTTACTCGGAGCACTCCGTCAGAGTCGACTAGAATATTCTGCGGCTTCAAGTCGCGGTGTACGATATTTTTCCCAAATGCGTACGCAAGTGCATGTAGGACTGGACGGCCGACCACTTCATAGAAATCATCCCATCCGCCCAGAGGTCGCGCGCTCAGATGCTCCTGCAACGGCGACTCAAGCCACTCTAGAACGAGATATCTTCGCTTATCAGCCGCCTTCCCGCCATCTAGGACACGCACAATATGAGGGTGTTCTAGTTCGGTCAGTATGCGATACTCTCTGTTGAAGGCTTCCGAAGTGTATTTGTCTGAAGCGAAGTTTTCGTTGAAGAACTTGATCGCTACTGGCTTCTGAGTGCGTATGTCCAGTGCCCGGACTACCTCGCCCATGCCGCCAACACGCGGTGCAATTGCGAGGTCGGCGACGTACCTATCCCCGATGATCTGGATCGACATGCGCTCTTACTACCTCCAGAGTGCGTGAGACACGCACAGATGTGTCTTGGGCAGCGTGAGACTAGGGCGAACTGCGTCTTCTGCTCGTTCCACCGTGGCGGCACGAAGAGCCCGCAACGTCGCGAAGAGACCTTGAGAGTACTTCGCTGGAACCATCGCAGGTGACACCCTAGGTGGGACAACGCGGTGGTTGCTTCGGGCTCGCGCCGAGCGCCTCGGCAGACCAACACCCCCGGCGCGGAAACGCTGAGATTACCAATCAATGAACAAGATGCAACGTCGCCTATGCTACCGTTCTTTCGGGGAGGGCGCCAGACCGGGCGAGTTACTCCGGGGATTGTTCGTCGCAGTGAAGCGAATAGCCATGACCAACGCTGCGAAATCGCCGCGTTGAGCGCGCTTGCCCAAAGATCGTATTTCCAAGGCTTGCAGAATCGCCACCTGTGAAACGAAGACACTACATTGGAGCTCGGTACAAACCTCTCGGCGTATGGCCGCACCCCAGATTGGCGATGAAGACTGCACTCAGCAAAGCATGAATTCCTGACCGGTGTCCCACGGTAGTTGCCGTAAGATACCCAATCCATGTGTGCCGTCGTCCTGACTGACTATGCGAGTGAGGCGGTGCATCTGATGCTGGGCGAATTCTACCGACTCTGTCGGCTGGACTCCTCGGGCCACTCGTGGTGCCGCGGCTGCGGAAAGCCATACGCTCCGCGGTCATAAGCCGTCGGCACGAGCGGGACCGACAGACCGCCAGTCAGGCGGATGCCGGTCCCGCATGCCAGGAACGCCGTCTATGACTTCCACGCTCACGAACAATAGACGACCCGGAAGTACCGTCCGCGCGCGCCTTTCAGACGCACGTGGTCAGCGCCCCACGTGACCGAAAAGTAGAGGGACCAAAATCGAACGATAGAGGGATTGAGCACGGCTGATTTCGCCATGTAAGGTCAAGCCGGCCGAGTCGTTCCGAGGGGAACACCCTCTACAACGGCCTGAAAATCCAAGCGTCGGGGGTTCAATTCCCTCCCTGGCCAATGACAAAACCGAAGGGGTGCCGCGATCTGCGGTGCCCCTTCGGTGTTCATGTCAGTCCATCCGAGTTCCACAGGAGACTGCGAACCCCGGCGCTCACCGAGGCCGCACGTGCGCCAGCTGCACCAGCGTACCCACCGACCCCACGCCCACCATCCGCTCGCGAACGCGCATGACCACCTCACGCGCCACCCCCTTCCCGTGCGCCGCATCATTGCGTTGCTCCGCCAGCTCGGCAAGCATCGGTGGCAGCGACGACACGAACCACTCACCCTGTTCGAGCTTCGACCTGAGCCAGTCACACCGCGCCTTCGTCTCCGGAATGGCGCGAGCGAGCTCGCCGAGACTGAGCGCGCCCGAATGCGACAGATCGACCGACTGCCCGTCGATGTTCGTGAACCGCACATCAACTGACGCGCCACGCATGGCCGCGCGCAGCAGCAGATTCACCTGCACCTCCATCGCATTCGCGAGCGAGACGATCACCGGTGACAGCTCGAACGCCATGTCATCCCGATGTGTTCGGAAGGTCGATTCGGCCGACGCAATGAACCGGCGGACACCGGGGTCGAGCGCCGTCCACGCCGCGGTGCCGAACCGATTCAGGCGCAGCTCACGCTGCATCTCCCCGACGCCGCGCTGCTCCGCGTCGTACTCGGCCCAGAAACGCCCACCGGTGTAGCGCTCGCGGGTCGCATCGTCGAACCAGCGGGTCTCGTCCGCGCAGGTGACCAGCAGCGGCAGGTCCACAACCCCACCGTAGATCGACACGGGGCGGTCGTTGTACCGTGTGTTGCGCAGTGTCGCGAGCGTGGTGGCGACGGCGGTCGTGTCGTCCGAGACCAGTTGGCGAATGTCCCACAGCATGAACCAGCAGTCACACGTGAGTCCATTTGCGGCGTAGTAGGCCGGCACCTGTGCATCGGGCGTGAAGTCACTCCCGCTCTTCACGGCGCCGACGTGTGCCACGTAAAGTGACCGATAGTCGGTGAGGTAGATCTGCACCTCGGGCGCATCGGCGTCGTCGGTCTCGATCTGCAAGTCGACGGCCAGCACATCGTGCAGATGCGGCAACGGCGCCTGGCGATTGACGCTCCGCACCTTCCCCCACCAGACAAAGACGTCGTCGTGCTCGCGCGTCCCTTCGCGCGCCTCGCGCATCGTCGCCAGCAGGACTTCGAGATGCAGCTGCAGCGCGTCGGCCTCGTACGTGGGATTCCAGACGGTGAAGAGGTGCGCGGTGCGCATGTGCTCCAGGTGGCGACGAGTGAAGGCGGGACGGCAACGTTCGGGTGCGGCAGTCAGGCATGCACAGTCGTTCGCTGGCAGTGGAATGGCAACCGTTAGGCGACGCGATGCAGGGAATCGAGGAGCAGAAAGCTCACGAAGAACAGACCGACCCATCGAAGGCACCACGCCGTCGCAGCGTCCCCAATCCTGCTGCAGTCCGAGCCAGAAGTCGGCACTCATGCCCGTCACCTGGGCCAGCCGTAACGCTGTGTCCGGCGTCACGCTGCGCTTCGCATTCACGACCTCATTCAGCCGCGGAAAGGAAACACCGAGCTGAATGGCAAACGCCGACTGCGAGATCCCCAGCGGCTTGAGGAATTCTTCGAGCAGCATTTCGCCAGGATGGGTCGGCGGCCGATGTGTCGGCAGCCGCCGCTGCACCAACGTGGTGACGCGCGGGGCCTCGTTCCTGTCCGTCTGATCTTCCAGACCGCACATTCCGAGCGTGAACGCAGCGACCTTGCTTCCCGCACACGCCTCTCACCCGACCATCCAGTGCTGCATCGCCCCCGATCGTCTCCCCCGCTGCGTGCAGCCGTCGCCAGTCTCGTCCTGGCGGCCATCGCGGGTCCGGTCGCATCCGTCGCCACGGCGCAGGCACCCACGCTCACGGCCCTCCGCTTCAAGGCACTGATCGACCCCACCGGGCGCACCATTCGTGACGCGGTCGTGGTGGTGCAGGGCGACACGGTGGTCCGCGTGGGACATGGGTCGCGCGACGTACCAGCGGGTGCGACGGTGATCGACCTGCGGCGTTACACCGCGATCCCTGGTCTGATCGACGTCCATACCCACATCACCTACTGGCGCGACAAGGCAAACCCGACGAACACGCCGCCGCGCACGAAGGACTCGGTGGTGATGATGGCGGCCGAGAACGCCCGGCGCACACTCGAAACCGGCGTGACGACGGTGCGAGATCTCGGCGCGACGAATTTCACCGACATCGCCATGCGCGACTCGATCGCGAAAGGCGCGATGATCGGGCCGCGCCTGTTCGTCTCGGGACATGGACTGGGCAAGCTCTCCACCCCACCAGTGGCCGGCGCGCCGTCAACGGTGCCGCGTGGTCGCGTGCGCGACACGATCGAAATGAAGGAGGCGATCCGGATCCAGGTCGAGGCGGGGGCGGACTGGATCAAGATGTACGGCTCCACCGGCAGCTTCCAGAACGTCACGAGCGTGCAGACGTTCACCGATGAAGAGATGCGGGTCGCGGCCGAGACGGCGCACCGCTACGGCAAGCCGATCGCGATCCATTCATATGGACCATCCGGTGCGCGGGGCGCGCTGCTGGCGGGCGCCGAGTCGATCGAACATCCGGCGGGCGTCGACGACTCGACATTGCAGGCGTGGGCAAGGCGCGGCACGGTGTACGTGCCGACGATCGATCACAACCGGTTCTACGCCGACAACGCGGCACCGCTCGGCTATGACGCGGCTCAGGTGGCGGGTCTCGATTCGTTCCGGCTGCTCAACCTCGCCACCGCCACGCGCGCGCATCGCGCAGGCGTGACGTTCGCAATGGGTTCCGATGCCGTGTACTGGATGTTCGGCGAGAATACGCGTGAGCTGGCGTGGTTCGTGAAGGCAGGGCTGACGCCGCGCGAGGCGCTGCAGACCGCCACCACCAACGCCGCGGCGTTGCTGCGCATGCCGACGAAACTCGGCCGCGTGGCACCGGGATACTTCGCGGACATCGTCGCGGTGGATGGTGATCCGCTGAAGGACATCGACGTCGTGATCACCCGGGTCGTGTGGGTGATGAAGGGCGGTGCGGTGGTGGTGGACAAGCGCAGCGGTTCATGGGGACGGAGTCCTTGAGTTTCAAGGACTCCGTCCCCATGGTCGGAATCCCGCGCCCCGGTGCCGTGAGATGAGTTTGCGGTGTGCGGAGTCGGACGACTGTCCGCGCGACGCGCGCCATGAGGCCGAGCCGCAGCCAGCGTGAAGCACGACTTCAGTCAACCGCGCCCGATTCACCCGTCTCGACCACCACCCACCCCCCACGCCGCCGCTGCGTGATGACACCGCTCTCCGAATCGATCCGGTGCAGGAACAACCACTCGTTCTCCACCAGCTGACGCACCGTCGCGTGCCGCGCGATGATGTCGTCGATGGCCTCGGCCGGCGCCTCGATGAACACCGACAGGCGCAGCGGATCGTGCATCCACCGCTCCCCGTCGTGCACCGATTGCAGCGCGAGACCGATGCGCAGATCGCCGCCGGCGCCTTCCATCACACCGATGCGACCACCGACGACGTTGTGCAGCACCTTGTTGCCGCTGCCATAGCGGAGCGGGTCCACCACGGAGGCGTAATACTGCAGGTTGATCCAGTGCGTCACGACCATTGGCGCGGTGAGGATCAGCTCGAGCACCCCGAACGTCGTGTCCTGCCGCCAATCGTAATCGTGCAGGAAACTCCGTCCCTGCAGATCGATCGACCTGGTGCGCTCACGCGGCGCGACGATGAATGCGGCATTTCCGGCCAGCCCCCACTCGGGACGCACCTCGGCCCAATCGCGCGAACGATGACGCACGGCGCGATCCAGTGCCTCATCGGCAGTGCCGGCAAGGCCCAGCGCCGCCGCCCGTTCACGACGTGCGCCGACACCGGCCTCGGCAAACTGTGCACGCAGGGCGTCAATCAGCGCGGTGTGTGACTTGGGGACGCGATCGAGATCGTAGAGTGTGATGTCGTCGGTGGTTGTGTCGTGCAAGCCGCCAACCACGTGCGTGTCACCCAGATCGATGCCAGCGGCGACGAGGCCGGTGCGCACCTCGACGTCGTTGAGCAGCGCGGCAAGCGCACGGGCGTTCACTTCACCCGTCTGACCACCGCAGGCGCCGCAATGCAGACCGGCCGCGAGCGGGTTGTTCTCGGTCGATGCACCGTGACCGATCAGTGCAAGCACCGGGGCATGACCGCGCTTCAGGCTCATCGCACCGAGAATGCCGGCGGCAAGCGCCACGCGAGCGTCGAGCGGCACGGCGCTGCCGTCGGCGCCGCGCGCGAGTTCAGGACGCAGCGCGGCACGCGACGATGCCGAGGGCCGCAGCGAATCGCCGGTGGCCGAGCCGAGGCCGAATCCATCACGCAGGAGCTTGGCCGCTGCGGCGATGCCAGTGGCTTCGACGAACGAGAAGGCCGAAGCCGCAGTCGCACCGAGCGACTTCCACGATGCGTTGTCGGCGAGCGACCGGCGGACGTCGTCGCGGGCCGCGGTGCGAGCGGTGCCAGCATCCTCGACGATCATTGCCGGTGACAACAGGCCAGGCAGCTGCGCCCGCGCGGGACCACTGAGCGGCTGATACGCGATCGGCAGGCCGAAGAAGCCGGCAAACCCGAGCGTCTGCACCGATGGCGCGACGCGCTCCAGCGAACGACGGAACACCTCGGAGCGCACATCGATGCAGAACACGGCCTGTGCAGTCGGCGTTGACGTGGCTGCGACTGGCGCGCGCATCGAGGTCGAGAGTGCCCGTGTCACCTGCTCCTGATACGCAATTTCGCACGCGCGCTGCAGCAGCCAGTCGTCACTGTGTGCCGTCTGCGCCATCGACGCTGCCGATGCCCAGCCGCCTGTCGCTGCACGCCACGCGTCCGATGTGGTCGTCGACTCGTAGAGGCGCAGCAGCAGCACCTCCCACGCCAGGCGCACCGCAAGCAGATGCACGATCTGATCATCGTCGCCTGCGACAAGCCGCGCTTCCCAGCGCCGAAACGCGCAGACGGAGGCCCAGCCATTCACCGACAGCAGCAGTGCAGCGAGATACTGCTCGCGGAATTCGCGCGGCACGTCCAGCGCGTCCAGCGCTTCGGTGATCAGTGCCCGCGGATCGACGGGAAGCGCAGCGGCCGCCTCACGGAAGCCGTGCAACTTCATCAGCAGTCGCGGACCGCCATCGTGTACGGCGAGCTCACGCCAGAGCGGATACAATCCCCACTCGCGATCAGGTGTCCAGCGTGCCTGACCCTCGTCGAAGTACGCGGCACAGGTCTGGCTGATGTGCCGCGCAACGTACTCGACCCACGGCATGGCATGGCCAAGGTCACGACCGACGTCGGCGGCATCGGTCATCAGTCGCCAGTGCGCAGGCACCGACTCATTGCGCCCGAGCGTCGCCATCACCGCGGCGACGGTACGCGTGGCACCGGTGATCGCGATGGCCTGTGCGACGTGACGCTCGTGGACACGCCCGGCGTCGAACTGCTCGCGATACCAGCTCCGCGGCATCAGCAGTGTCGCTCCTGACAGGGCCGACACTTCCGCGGCAGCATGCTCGATGGGCGCATCCACGAAGCCCCAGAACGGGTTCACGGCGATCATGCGATCGAGTGGCCACGAGGGTGCGATGCGATCGCAGGCGTGCGTGATGGCCTGTTCGACGTCGGTGGGAATGGGCGCGGCGCTGGTCATTTGATTGTTCATCGTAGCGGGCGTCATGCGTTCACCTCGCGCAGCATCGACACGCCAGTGGTCGCGACGCGTGGTGTCAGCGGCAGTGGACGTGGAGGCCAGATGCGGAAGGTGAGGCGCGTCCAGATCTCATCGAGATAGAAGCCGGCGAAGCAGGCGGGGTAGAGCGCGCGGGCGACTCGGCCGGAAGGCTGGATCGCGATGGACGCCTGCACGATGTACAGCGCAGCGAACGCGATGGCAACGATGGCGAGTCGCGCCGCATCCATGGCTGGCGAACCGTTCACGTCGGGTGCGAGGGCGATGAACAGTGCGTGGCCAAGCGCGTAACTCGCGACGAGAAGCCCCGCGCCGGTGATCGCGCGAAGCATCGAGCGACCACCGTTCGCGACGCCGCTCACGAAGAGCGGAGCAAGTGCCAGCGCCAGGATCAGCGCCGCGGCGCGCGTACCCGGTTCGCCATCGATTCGCAGCCCAAGCACGTGGCCGAGTGTGAGCACCATGGCGGCGGCGGCAACGGCGCCGGACGCCCAGTGCCAGGCGGTGGTGCGTGTTGCAGTGGGTGTCATGCGACGGAGCAGCTGCTGCTCGACGGCGCGTCCTGACGAAAGGAAGGCGTGCGCCTTGTAGAGCGAGTGCGCGACGAGGTGCAGCAGGGCCAGACCATACGCGCCCAGTCCACACTCGAGCAGCATGAAGCCCATCTGCGCGCAGGTGGACCAGGCGAGTGACACCTTCACGCTCACGCGCGTCGTCATGACGAGTGCTGCCAGCACTGCAGTGCAGGTGCCGGCGACGACCAGCAGCGTCTGCGCCGTATCGAGTCGACCGAGCAGGCCTGACAAGCGGATGAGCACGAAGCCGCCGACGTTCACGATGCCGGCGTGCAGGAAGGCCGACACCGGCGTGGGCGCCTCCATCACCTGGATCAGCCAGCCGTGGAAAGGGAGCTGCGCCGAGCGAATGCCGACACCGGTGACGAGCAGCACCCCCGCCAACTGTACGGTGGTGGGGATGACGGTGAGTGCGGCAGCCTGTGCCAGCAGCTCGTCGATGCGCTGTGTGCCCATGCTGCGCCAGATCATCACCACTGATGCGACGATCACCACATCCGCCACTCGGCTGAGCAGGAACTTCTTGTGGGCGGCGACCAGCGCCGGCGCGCGGTCACCGTAGAAGGTGAGCAACTGGTGGAGCGTGAGGCTGGACGCCATCCACGCCAGCGCCAGCAGCATCAGGTCATTGGTCACGACGAGGAACGAGACCGCCGCCATGGTGGCGAGGAACCAGCGCACGTACCGCGAGCGACCCTGCTGACCGCCGAGGTAGCGATCGGAGAAGCGGAGGATGAGCCCGGCGACGCCGGTGATCAGCACCAGCATGACCGCCGTGAGCGCATCGAGGCGCAGGCTGATCGCGAGTGTCGCAACGCCAGGCAGGGCGACCGTCTCGACGCTCGGCCCCCGGGCGACGAGCACGGCAGCGGCGAGGAGGGCGAGGAGCAGGGCGAGGGCGGTCACACCCAGTGACACGGTCCAGCGGCGCTCCGGCTGGCGAGCGAAGAGCGGCTCGGGGAGCAGCGCCGCCAGGAGGTAGACGAATGGGACCAGCAGCAGCAGGACGGTCTGAACAGGCATCGGCATCCGGGTGAGGGTGGACAACCCGGAAGCTAGAAGCGAAGGTTCATTCTGTAAAATACATCTTTCAGTCTTATATATTCTGTTTTATGGAACACTTTTCGACCGCCTCCGCGCTTCGGCTCAACTACCACCACCTGCACTACTTCCGTGCCGTGGCACACGAGGGAAACCTGACGCGAGCGGCGCAGCAGCTGAAC